>CAZQHM010000045.1:0-37651 GCA_964593355.1 uncultured Myxococcales bacterium | reverse complement strand
GCCTCATTAATGGCTCGCCATTTCCTCGGGCGTTGCACGGGTGAAGTCCAATGATTTCGGGAGGATCCGCATCTCGGCTCTCGGGTGACGTCGGGCGCGCTCGGGTGATTGTCGGGTGAACACGGGTGATTCCTCGGGTGATTCGTCGGGGGAATCGGCCTGGCGCCTGGGTTTGAGCCCCTTTCGGGTTAATTGTTCCGCGAAAATCGAAATCACCCGTGCGCGGCTCCTGCCTCGACTCTACTCGCCCATGGGATTGGGTGTGGACCGAGGAGGCAACGGGATGTCCGTTGTCCAGGAGCTGCTCGGCCTGGACAAGTATCGGGACCTGCACCTTATCGGCCGTCTGGTCGGCTACGACTTCGGAGGCACTATCGCAGTTGGCGAGGACGAGCACGGTCACGCCATCCGCAAGCGGGTCAAAGAGCACATGACCGCGCTCATCAACGAATCGCTCAATGCCAGGCGTCTGGCGTTCCCGAAGCAAGACCACGAAGTCGAAGACCAGTTATGCACCCAGACCTACGTGCTCACCGACCATGGCGTGGTTTACTCGAAGGGCAACGACCACATCGTGGATGCCCTGCGCTGTGCGCTGCTCCGGCGAGCCCAGGACCGAGGCGACTTCTACGATCCGATTGAAGTGGTCGTGAGCCTGTCACCCGTATGCACCAAACCAATATTTGAATAGGGAGAATCGCATGAAGAACAAGACTGCAAAGAAGCGTGGGGAAGCGGGGGCCAATGTGGCCGTGGGTTCGCCGCCCGAGACCATGGGCGCCGCAGCGGCAATCTCGGGCTCTGCCTTCTCGGAAATCTCGGCGAAGAACGCCATCCCCCGGACATGGGAAGACCGGGGCCGGAAAGCGGTCGAGTACTACCAGGAGGAGCCGCTCATCTCGAACTGCATTAACGCCTGGCGGACGTTTGCTCTGGGCGATTCCATTACCGTCAACTGCGAGAAGGATGCCATCCAGGACGAAGTGACCGACCTCTTCTTCCGGCTGGACCTGAACCGCTTCGTCAAGGACATGATTCTCCAGTTGCTCATCAAGGGCGACTGCATCGGCTACCTGGTCAAGGCCAGGTCCGGCGACGACATCGACCGGGTCATCTGTGTCAACCCCGTCTCGGTGCGACTGCGATTCGAGAACGACGTTCTGGTGGAGGCCATCCAGCGGCCCCAGAACCTCGACGGTACCTATGCCGAAGACATCACCCTGGACCTCGATTGCATGCTCCAACTCAAGTGGAACGCCCCGGAATTTGAAGCCCGCGGCAATTCCATGGTGCTGCCCGCCTTCGAGGCGATTGAGCTTCTCCGGGATTACCGCCGGGCCGAGCGGGCCATCGCCAAGCGCTGGGCCACGCCGTTGCGGTTCATCCAGGTGGGCGGGGCCTACGGCGGGAAGATTGTCACGCCGGACCAGAAGATGCTGGAGCGGATCCGGGACGAGCTCGACCGCATGGACATGAAGTCCGGGCTCGTCGTCCCCTTCTACGTCAAGGCCGAGACATATGGGGCCGAGGGCGTGACGCTCAACACCGAAGCGAAGGTGCGGGAAGTGAAGGAAGACATCCTGGTCGCCCTCGGGATGGCCAGGTCCATCGTCACGGGCGACGGGCCCAACTTTGCCACGGCATCGGTCTCGATGCAGAAGATGGTCGTACAACTCAAAGAGATAAAACAGGCAGCAAGAGAGATTTTGGATTGGGTGTACGACGCCTGGATGGAGATGAAGGGGTACGAGGGTGAAGCCCTGCACTACCAATTCTCGGACCTCGACCTGCACGCCGAGGTGGACCAGAAGCGCCTGCTGGTCGAACTCTACGACCGGGGGCTCATCTCCAAGGAGACGTTGCAACAGAAGATGGGGCTCTCCCCCGAGGTCGAGACCAAGCAACGGGATGGCGAAGAAATCGTGGTCGACTCGAACTGGTCCATCCAGGACATCACGCAACTGGTCGCTCTGGAAGTGCTGACGGTGGAGGAGGCCCGGGAGCGACTCGGGCTGGCCACGCCGGCAGGCAAGGCAAAAGAGGCATCTGCACAGGCGGACGTGGAACGGATCTACGCCCGCCATGGGCAACCCAACAAGGAGAAGAAGTCATGAACGAGAACAAGAATCAGGGACTGTGGAGAGAGAAGGTGCTGGCCGTGGCCAAGGGGTTCTACGACCGCAACATCGTGGACGGCACCCAGGAGGGCAACCGAATCATTGGAGTCGAAATCATCGGAGGGGCCACGGGCCGCCCCGAGAAGGACTACAAGAACGGCAAGACCGCTTGGTGTGGCTACTTCGTCCAGTGCTGCTACCGGGCGGCGGGATTCAACACCGGCGTGACGCTGGCCAGTCCGGGCAAGGCCATGGACGTGTTCGGGAAGTACCGGAGCAGCGCCCTTCCCGGTGCGTCGGCCTTTGCCCTCGATACTCGGACCGGGGCCATCGAGCCCATCAAGGAGTTGCACCAGCGGTTGGGGATGCTGCGAACCGTCTCGAAGGTCCCCGGCCCCGTCACTCCCGGAGACATCGTGGTCTATCGGGCCGACAACGGGAACTCCTGGCAGGGCCACGTCATGATGGCCTACGCCGTGAGCCCCGATGGCAAGGAGTTGACCATCATTGAAGGCAACTCCTACAAGACCATCGGCCCCGATGGCAAGAAGCGCGACGGCGTGGGAACTCGTGTCTTCCACCTGGACGAGCCCTACCTCACCGGCTTCATCAGCCCGTCCGACCTCGACTTCGACCCGGCCTACCAGTACTTCTCGACCCGGGAGAAGGCCGAGAAGGCATGGGCGAAGCTGGCAGCGAAGGGGCCGGCCAATGGCTGACACCCCGCAAGCCAAGCGCATTCGAGAGGCGGTGGTCGAGGCCAGCAAGCGTCGCGACCGCTACGCCGAAGACCGAGTCAAGCAATTGACCGCTGCCCTCTCGAAGGCTGCCGAAGACGTGGCGGCGCAGATCCAGCGATTCCAGGACAGGCTCACGTTGAAACCCTGGCAACAAATGCGCCTGGCCATCCTCAAAGATCTCCAGGCCGAAGTCGAAGGGGTGACAACCGAACTCCGGGACACCTGGAAGGTCGGCATCCGCGCCAACGTCGAAGGGGGACTGCGCCTTGGCATCGAAGACGGGGTCGGCCAACTCGAAGTGATGCAGGTGCCCAACTTCAAAGACCTCACCGACGTCAGCCGCAACGCCCTGGTCAAGCGCACCTTCGCCACCATCGACCGGTCAGCCGTCGACTTCCTGGCCAACTACCAGGTGCAACTGCTCGGCGACGTGACCACGGAACTGGCCTCGGGCATCCACCGCACCATCACCGCCGGCGTGCTCACCGGAAAGTCCATCCCCGAGGTCGCCCGGGAAATCGGCCGGACCGTCGAGGACAAGGAAGGATTTCGGACGGCGGGCAAGACCGTGTTCAAGTCGGCCCAACAGCGGGCCACGCTCATCGCTCGGACCGAGACGCTCCGGGCTCACAATGAGGGGCGATTGGTGTTCTACCGGGAAGTCGGGGTCACGAAGGTCGAGTGGCTGACGGCGCATGATGAGAGGACGTGTTCGGTGTGTGGACCGTTGGATGGGAAGGTGTTTGGGATCGAGGAGGTCGTGGGGCCGCCGCGGCATCCGGGGTGCAGGTGTTATGTGATCAGTTACGTTATGTGACCAGTAGTCCTCCCGTGCCGGCTGGGTGCGCCTTTCGCATGGAAATTGTCGCATAATATCGGAGGGTTCCCTCCGACCTCTGGTAGCGTCTCGGGGGCATCGGCAGTTTCGTCGATGCCGATGCGACTCATGCAAAGGAGGCCGAGATGAAGAACTACTCTTACCCGTGCTGTGCCGAGAGCATGGCACCGAAGCCGGCACCAAAGCTCGTCATCGACTACGAGCACTACCTGATGGACGTTCGAGGCGTGGCAAGTCCCCGAGGGCAACTGGCCACAGTGCGCTGCTTCCTGGCATTCTTGGAAACCCAGGGCATTCCCGTGGACAGGATTGGCAAGGGTACCTTCGACAGGTTCCTGCTGGAGCAGGGCCGGTATTATGAGAAGAGGACTGTCGCCTCGCTCTCCAGTTTCCTTCGAGGCTTCCTGCGGTACCTGGCGGCCGTCGGGATTGTTGCGGACGACATGTCGCTCCTCGTCGAGCGTCCGCGAATCGTTCGAGGGGAGCGGGATCCTCGGTACCTTCGGAGCCACCAGGTGGCTGCAACGCTGGAAACAATGAAGGTCGAGACCATCGTGGGTCGGAGAGACAGGGCCCTTCTGACTCTCCTGGCAGTTTATGGGCTTCGGTCGTGTGAAGTGGCCCGAATCCGTCTGGATGATGTCCTTTGGCGCTGCGAGACGCTGCGTATCCGGCACCGAAAGTGCTACGACACGCTCGAACTGCCCCTTATTCCGGCTGCTGCAAGCGCGCTTGCTGACTACATCAGGGTCCGGCCTGAGACTGTGCATCGCGACGTTTTCCTGACGAAGTGGCGCCCGTACCGACCAATCCACGACTCGGCGGTCGGTCAGGCTGCACGCCAGGCCTTGAGAAGGGCAGGAATCGAGGTGGCCCGGGCTGGTGCTCATACCTTCCGCTACTCACACGCACAGGCCCTCTTCGAGGCGGATACACCACTCCCGGAAATCGCCGGGGCGCTCGGCCACAGTGACCTGCGCACAACGCTGGGCTACCTGCAGATTACCGTCCATCCGCTCCGAGATGTGGCCTTGAATGACGGGGAGGATCTGGCATGAAGACTACAAATTGTCCGTTCTTCGTTGACGACGACGCTTTCCGGAAACTCGTGGCGGGCTACATCGTTGACAACGGCCACAGGATTCGCAGCCACAAGAGCCAGCGAGACTACCGCATCTACATCTTCGCATTTCGTCGGTGGCTTCTAGCCAACGGCCGCCCACTCCTCAGTGTGGACACGGTCACAAACTGGATGATGGAGCGAACGCAGGTGGCCGAGGTCCGGACCGTCGAGTCCAGCGCCATCATAAATGCTGGTTTCTGCCAGTACCTGGTTGAGACCGGCATGGTGGACGCCAACCCTTTCCAGATGCTCAAGGAGAGACATCGATCGGATGGCTATCGTGGCATTGCCCGGCTGCTCAAGGAATCCGGCGGCGCTGGAGTCCTCGAAGGGACAGGGGGATCGCAAAGTCAGGTCGTTCTTGACGGCGGATCCACGTTCTGATCTAACGTGAGTGTCGGGGGATGGGACTCCGACGCGAAAGCGGAGGGCCAGGATGTCGGTGCCAGGGGACATAGTTGATGCGTTTCGCTCGTTCACGTCACTACCTGATCCAAGGTCGGCACGAGGCCGGCGGCACAAGGCGATGGACGTCATTGTCATTGCGCTTTGCGGCGCAATATGTGGCGTCGACAATGCTGAGGAATTGGAGGAGTTCGGGGACGCAAAAGAGAGTTGGTTCAAGACATTTCTGGAGTTGCCATTTGGGATACCGTCGCAGGACACATTCCTGCGGTTCTTCGCCGCTCTCAATCCGTCTGAGTTCCGTCGGTGTTTTGTGGAGTGGGCCGAGTCGTTACGGGAACACGGGACCGAACGCATCATCGCCGTTGACGGCAAGAGCATTCGGGCGGCACTTGACAACGCTCGCGGCGGGTTGCGAGTGCACATGGTAAACGCCTGGCTGTGCGACGAGGGGCTGGTTCTTGGCTCGTTGCGGACAGCAGCCAAGTCCAACGAAATCACGGCGATGCCGGAACTCCTGCGCCTGTTGAATGTAAGGGGATGCACCGTGACGACCGACGCGATGGGATGCCAGCGGGAGATTGCACGAGTTGTGGTGGAAGGCGGAGGGGACTACATGCTGCACGTCACGGACAACCAACCGACCCTGCACAAGGATATCGCAGACTATTTCGAATTCGTCGACAAGGGAGGAGAGCACCTCAACCTCATCTCGACACATGCCACAGTCGACGGCGACCACGGTCGAATCGAAGAGCGGACTTATGCGCACACCACGGACGTGAACTGGTTCCAGAACAAAGACATTTGGCCCGGCCTCGCTAGCTTTGCCAAAGTCACATCCAAGCGGACGGTCCTATCAACCCGAAAGACATCCATAGAAACTCGATATTACATCAGTACTTACACCGCACCTGATGCGTGCAGGGCCGGATACGCCATCCGCCGCCACTGGGGCGTCGAGAACGAAATGCACTGGGTGTTGGACATGGGATTTGATGAGGACCACAGCCGCTGCCGTACAGGCAACGCCGGGGAGAACTTCGCCATCATCCGGCATGTGGCCCTGAACCTCATCAAACAGGAGACGACGAAAAAGCGGGGCGTTCTCACGAAGCGCAAGAGGTGCGGCTGGGACCACGACTACCTACTCAAGGTCATCGGACTTCGGCGGGAGGCGTGACGACAATGCGATTGCCCTGGGTTGGGAGGGTAGGAGCCGTTTGGCGGATGTGTTCAGCGACAATAGGACGATATATCGACATCGGAGCACTTGACAAGGTTAGAGCGATAGGCGTAGAAGTCGCCCTCATTGAAACCCTTTGCGCTATCCGACCCAACCGAATTTCCGGCAGACGGGAGTGCAAGCCATCGCGGGGGCAATTCTTGCATAGCATCGCCACACGTGCAGTCGTAGCGTCTCTTCTTGTCTGCTTTCTGACCTCGTGCGGGGGACCATCAAATCCAGGCGTCGCAGACACGTTGAGTCAAGATGCTACTTCCGACCCAGTCAACGCGTGTGGCGGGATCGGAGACCTCAATGGAACACCTGGGCAGTTGTGTGAAGGAGGGCGACTCGAGTGCAGTGGGCCCGACTCCCTTGCCTGTCAGGCATTGCCCGCAGGGACCACAGTTGTCATCCGTGGGGAGGTCTTTGACTCCGTGTCGGAGAACCCGTTGGGCGAGGTCGTTGTGACTCTCAAGGGAGCGGAGGGGACAGTCCCGGTGCGCTCGCACTACGATGGGGTCTACTTGATGCCTGTGGCAGGACCGGGCCGCTATCGACTTGAGATCGCTCGAGAGGGCTGGACAAAATCCATTCGCATTGTGGATGTTCCCGAAGGAACCGGTGGCATAACGACTGCGCCGTCGGTCTATTTGACCCCCGTGGACTCCGAAGTCACACAGATTGGACCTAACGGAGGGACGCACCGCAACTCGACGGGCACTGTGGAGATCGTGGTGCCCGCTGGGGCCGTGACAGAGACAGTTCCTTTTCGCGTGACTCAGTACATGGCGGGCAGGTGTCTGCCGGGCGCTCTGCCCGGGAGAGGCCTGTTCACCTATTCGGTGGTTCTGGAACCGAATCTGGCGTTCGAAAAGGCAGTCACCCTCCGCATCAAGAATGGGCAGGGTTTCGCACCAGGCGCTTCCGTGCCCGTTGGCCACTTCGACTTCGACCGAGGGGAGTGGATCGCCGAGGGAGTGGGCACCATCAGCGAAGACGGCAACTGGGCTGAGTTTCAGCTAACGGGGGCCCAGACAGTTGCCTGTTACCTTCCGGCTGTTGAGCCGGCAGGCGACACCAGGCCCTCTCCCAACAACACGACAGAATACCGTCGCGGCTCGCTTGACGAGATGTCGGGCAAGCAGCGGGGTGGCTCCGAGATCGGACTGGGCGATGGTAGTCTCGCCGAAGCGGTACGGCTTCCGTCTGTAAGTGTGCTTGGTATCCCCCAGACCCTCACCCTCACCTACAACAGTCGAGCGGCCTACCCGACGGCGCTGTTTGGAGCACGTCGCCAGATTACGGAAGCTTCTCCAGCCATGCAGGCGACGTCACTTGAGATCGATTTCGCAGGTGCCCATCGTGTGGCGTTCTTCGCACCTGACAAACGTGAAAGGACGTACGCAGTCCAACTCGAGCTCCGCGACGTATTTGGCGATTGGCTGCCTACGGGTAGCCACGCCTATCGTTGGCGTTTCTCCGACTACTTCGGAGCCCAGTATGGTACTGCATCCTGGTTCGGAGGGGGTGCTGAGGAGGGGACCGGCATACCAGCACCCGAGCCTCTCGCTTTCTTTGATGACTTGGCAGGTCGTCTCGCCTTTGTCAACTTGCGTGGCAGCCCTTTGGGAGCGGGCTGGATGATTGGAGAAGTGAGCAATCTGGCTCTGGACTCCACTGGATCTGCGCCCCTGTTGGTGGAGGGGGGAGTCGGCTGGAATGACTTGGGGTTGCTGGTCGACCCAATCTCTGGACAGGGTTTCATTGGGGGAACTGGGGACGGCGGTCCTGCCGCGAATGCGACGCTCAACCAGCCATCAGGTCTTGCGGTGGCCGAAGACGGAACCCTCTATGTCGTCGATTCTGGAGACTACCGAGTCAGGCGGGTATCGGTCGATGGGACCATCTCCAGTTTCGCAGGCACAGGGACGCCTGGCTTCTCCGGGGATGGCTCGCCGGCAATCTCGGCCGAGCTGGGCAGTTCGGAGTCAGGCCCATCAAGTGTGGCGATAGGAGTGGACGGATCTGTATTCATTGCCGACCCCGGCAACTTCCGGGTCCGAGCTGTGCGGACGGACGGGACTATCGAGACCGTGGCGGGCAACGGTGACGCGTGCCAAGCGTCCTCGGGCAAAGCCACGGCGGTATGTATCGGTCGCCCGCAAAGCGTGGCTGTCGACCGTGACGGCACGCTCTACATAGCCAGCGAGGGCGACAGCGCCATCATCTACCGGGTTTCAGGCGACCAGATTGAGCGTATCGCTGGGCTGCTGACAGGAGAAGAACCGGGGCGGCCACATATTGCACGTGAGCGCAAGCTGGCCTGTGCGCGGGAGATAGCGGTTGCCCCCGACGGCACAGTGTACTTGTCGGCTGCGGGGGCGTCGGTTCCGGGACGCATCGACCCATCCGGGACCTATCAGGAATTCACGTACCAGGGCCCATGGCGCTTCGCCGGCCCCCTCGCCGTTGACCCAGACGGGCGCCTCGTCTCCGGCTGTTTCAGGGCCTACCCTGCCAGCGCTGACCAAGGAATCGCCCGTCTCGATTGGGCTGGTCAGACGGTGGAAGTCGTTCTCGGTTCCAGTCCCACACTTGCACCGGGCGACCTGACGGTCCCGGCCAGTGAGTTCGCCTTCGAGCCAAAACACACAACTAACTTGTCGGGAATTGCTGTGTCAAGTGACGGTATCATATACTTCAACGATGGCAATCGGATCCGGCGTATTGGAAATGGCACCCGCGAGTGGCGATATCCCGACAACTCGGTGGTGTCGCGTCAGACCAATGACACCTACGTTCGACTACTTGGCGAGGGCGGACGCGTATTCTACGATGCGTCGGGGCGTGAGACTGAGCGGAGGGATGCCAGCGGGAACTCCTGGGTCCGCAAGTACGATGAGAATGGGCTTCTCACAGCCATGCTCCTACCGGATGGCACACAGTGGACTATTGCCTATGACGAAGGTCGCATCGCTTCGATCGTCGATCCGGCTGGCCGAACAAGCACGTTCGTCGTCGATGCCGATGGAAACCTTGTGTCCATTACCATGCCCGACCAAACAACATCGACTTTCGGATACGACGAACGGCACCTGCTAGTGACGAAGCAGCCGGCGGGAGTTGAGAGCCCCACCGTCTACAGCTATGACAAGACCGGTCGCATTGAATCCGTCGTTCTCCCCACTGGCGAGGTCCGCAAGTATCGAACGCAGGCTGCTGCGGAAGTGATGACCCTGGACGAGGCTAAGCAAACATCTCTGGAGAAACCGCTGCCAAGGCCGACCACCTTGCCTACCCAACAGGGAACATACACGGATGGTCTTGGAAACACGACTCGCTTTGGATACGACTCGACCAGCAAGACCCATACGAAGATTGACCCGCTCGGGCGAAAGACGGAAGCTCTTTATGGATATCTTGATCTGCCGGTCGTTAGAATCGACGAGGCTGGTACGGAGCAGAACCTGACGTACGATGCACGAGGGAACCTCCGTTCACGCGAAATCCCGGCACTAAATGCCCTGTCGGCGACTGAGTGGCACCCCCGGTTCGATCTGCCCGTTGCGGTCACCGACGAGGTAGGTGGCATGACGGTGTACGAATACGACGACTTGGGCCGGCTTCTAAGGATGACCGATCCCGAAGGAGGAGTCTGGACCTACGAACGCGATGACCGAGGTCTCGTGACAAGGCGCACTGACCCGACTACTGCCGATTGGTCCTATGAATACGATGCCACAGGTAATGCGACAGCTGTAGTCGATCCGCTTGGAAATCGGACTGAATACATGCGGGACTCGGCCGGCAATATTGTCCAGGTAGTAGATCCTCTGGGTGCAATTACTACATTCGAATATGACGAGGGCGGGCGCCTCATTTCTGCGACCGACGCCCTTGGTACCACAAACCAATGGACCTGGGGCCCCTTTTGGGAGTGTTCGGCATGCAGCCCAGGGGACGCTGGTCTGTTGCTTGCTCAGACCGATGCCTTGGGCAACACAACTTCATTTGAGTACAACGAAATCGGCCAACTGCTTGCTACCACTGACCCCACAGGTGGCGTGGCTCACACCAAATGGGACTTGGCCCGCAGACCCGTGACATCTACAGACCCTGGGGGCGCCACCAAGACCCGCTCATACGACGCTGCTGGTCAACTCGTTCAATTGACGATGCCTGATGGCGGAAAGATCACTTTGTCATACAGTGCCGCAGGTTTCCTGGAAGCAGTCACCGATCCGATTGGTCACAAGATCACCTACAACAGGGATCCGTTGGGCCGTCTGCTGGGCAAGGTCGATCCCCTGGGCAACGAGGAGACCTATTCCTGGGACGCGGCTGGTCGTATGGTGTCGCAGAAACGGGCCACTGGAGAGGCTGTCACGCTGACATGGGACCATCTTGGCCGCTTGGTTCAGCGCTCCGCTACTGGAGCCGGGACCTCCACGTTCTGGTACGACGGTACTTCTCGGCTGGTGGAAGCGAACGACTCTGACAGTCGGCTCGGATTCGAGTATGACGCTGCGGGACACTTGGTCGGCGCAACAACTGGACAAGTTGGCAACGAGTCGGTCGCCCAGCCTGTGACAGAGATCCGCTACGAGTACGACGCAGCGGGTCGACGTAGCGCCATGGTCTTGCCGGATGGGAGAGCGTTGGACTACCGGTTTGATGGGGTCGGCCGTCTGACGGAGGCGCTTCAGGGACCTGACTCGCTCTACTCTCTTACTTGGGACGCAGCGGGTCGTCGGACGTCGCTCCATCGCGGGCCACTCAGCACCGAGTATGGCTACGACGCTTCATCACGGACTACGGCGGTCGTGACCCGGGACGCCCTCGGCCCGCTGGCAAGCTTTGAGTATTCACTGGACGCCGTAGGAAACCCGATTGAACTTCGCACTGAAACAGGAATCCACACATTCGGCTACGACAAAGCCTGGCGTCTCACTGCCGCGGCCCACGGGGAAGAAAGCACCGTCCCAGACGAAGCGTACACTTACGACGCAGCCGGGAATCGCCTGACTTCCGCCGGGGGCACCAATTACACGTATGATGCGGCTGGACGGCTTCTCTCCGCCGGAACGACACACTACACATTCGATGCGTCCGGGCGAATGACGAGTCGCTCCGACCCAATGGGTACCTGGTCATACCGCTGGGATGCGCTGGACCAGTTGCTTTCTGCGGAGTGGACTCCCGTCGGCTCTGGAGCCCCGACTAAGCAGGCGTCATTCCGCTATGATGCCCTCGGTCGGCGAATCGAGAGCACTGTCTGGCCAGAGACGACTCGTTTCGTCTACGACAATAACGACCGCGTGGCGGATTACGACGAGTTCGGTACCCTGAAGGCGGTTAACATATTCGGCCCAGCGATTGATGAGCCATTAATCATTGAACACCCGACGGGCGATGGAGTTGTGCGCCAATACCTGATAGCGGATCGTCTGGGTACTGTGGTTGCAGTTCTGGACTCAGAAGGCACAATGGTCCAAAGATACACCTATAACTCGTTTGGTCATGGCTACGATGATTCCAATGGCCCGACTTATACGCCATTCGGCTTCACTGGACGCGAGATGGAACCAGCCATGGGGCTCTATTACTTCCGAGCACGTTGGTATGATGCCTCCGCAGGCGTCTTCGTCAGCGTCGACCCCAAACCCGATTTGACCCAATCCTTGTATTCATATGCATCCAATATGCCTCTCTTATACAAAGATCCATTCGGTGAATCACGAAGAAGGATAATGGATACTGTAAAAAACAGAGTAGGCGACTATATAAGTGGCGAATTATCCGATGCCGCTTGGAAGTTTGCGCAATCGCAAATGTCCAAGGAAGGCCAGAAATTTGCACGACGAGCTATAGGTGAAGTCCTACCGAACATGCCCTGGATGGATATTGCAGTTGACCTTGGGGGAATGGCGTATAGAGGTGCACATGGCGGACCTTGGTTCGATCCTCAAACGGATACGATGAATTTGTCAAAGGACCTTGTTGTGCTTGGTGTTACTCTTATCAACCCTGTCGCCGGGGTAGTGGTAGGTATCGGCATGGACATATTGGTGGCCCAATGGGAAGCAAGCCAACAACGTTAACATCTGCTTCTTGGCAATGCGAAGTGTCCCCAAAAGGGACGACGCACAGATTTTCTCAGCATGCTGGGAAGTTTGTGCCCTTCTGACTAGGTTGTAAGTGTTAATGGAGCGAACTGTTGCTTTTGGGCGGCTCTAGGTGTATGGGATTGACTACTATTTGTGGTGCAAGAACATCGGGTCTTTTCTGTTATGCAGTGGAGGTGGTTGTCGTGACTGGTTATGATGGTGATTTGCTCCAGCGCAAGTACGGGATTCCGGTCCTTCTGGCTATTGGTTTCATGTGCGGCTGCGGCGGGCTGCAGACGGGGGATGGTCCCGGCGGGACTCCCTACGACATGATTGGTTCGGAGATGGGGCAGACACGGAGTCCCGGTTTGGGGCCGGGACCAACAACTGTGTGCTCCGACAACGACGAATGCACGGTTGACTGGTTTGATCGAGCGACGGCTGAGTGCCGCAATGTCAGTGCGGCAGCAGGGAGTTGGAGCAGCAGCTTGGGCGCTCTGAGCATACACTATTCAGCACTGGAAATGGCTGGAACTGGGAGCAATGACGGCATCGACATCACGCAAGGCGGATTGTTCACAGGGAGCACCAGTTGCTCGGTCGATCATTTCAGCGGCTCTTGCAGCACTAGCGGAGACGGCCGCGACGTCGTCTTCCGAATGGACGTTGGCGTCAAGGCGAACATCAAGGTCGTTCACACCACAACCTTCACAGGAACAGTCTATATTCGCGCTAATGATGTTGGTAGCGACGACTTGGCCTGTGCAGCCACTGGAGGAACGCTTACCAAGAAAGTGGCGCCGGGCACCTACTTCTTGGTGGTAGACGGCGAAGGGCCCGAAGCCTACGGCGAGTTCTCACTGGACGTTACCATCGAGCCAGATTGCTCAACATGCGCAACAGATGACCCGTGCTTCGAGGCCCATTGTGATCTGCAAGAGGGCTGCACGTTCACGCCTGTCAGCTGCGACGATGGGGATATCTGCACGGTCGACCGTTGTGCGTCTAAAGAGGGATGCGTCCATGAACCAGAGTCTTGTGACGACGGAGATCCCTGTACGGACGGCACCTGCTCCGAAGGGATTGGCTGCGTCTTCACGCCCTCAGTCTGTGTCTCGGACAACAAGTGCCTCACTGGCACCTGCGATTCGCTTGTCGGTTGCATCTGGTCAGCAGTTACTTGCGACGACGAAGACCTTTGCACCGACGACTCTTGCATTCCGTCGGCCGGGTGCGTTTTTGCCGCAAGAACGTGCGAAGACGGACTGGTTTGCACCGATGACGCGTGCGACCCCAAGCTGGGGTGCCTGTATCCGCCGACGAATTGCGACGATGGCGACAAGTGCACCCAGGATTCGTGTGATCCGGCATCCGGCTGTGTCTACACGGCGCGTTCTTGCGACGACCAGGACCCGTGTACGCAGGATTCCTGCGAGCCGGCAAATGGATGTGTGTACACATCGATGGTTGTTAACTGTCAAAACGAGAATCCCTGTATGGTTGGTACGTGCGACCCGACGACGGGTGAGTGTATGCAAAAAGCCATTAAATGCGACGATGGCGATCCGTGCACGACGGATTCGTGCGACGAACTGGTTGGCTGCGTGGCTGCTCCCCTTGGTTGCGACGACTCGAACCTCTGCACTCTTGACTACTGTGAAAAGCCCGTCGGGTGCGTCCATGCGCCAGTGTCCTGCGATGATGGCAATGCATGTACCCTCAATGCCTGTGACCCTTCCGCTGGATGCCTGAAGCAGCAGGTACGTTGTGACGACAACGATGGCTGCACATTGGATACTTGCGACTCACAGTCAGGGTGCGAGTTCACGGCAATTCCGAACGATTGCGGTCCAAGGGTCTGTGGATCCTCTCCCAATGGTTGTTGGGATTGTGGGGTCTGCGACGCCAGCCATTTCTGTGTGGAGGGGGCCTGTCAGGGTGCCCCCGAAGGGTTCGTTGTTGTTGCGCCCGGACACTTCCTGATGGGCTCGCCTTCTGATGAGGTAGGGCGGTTCATGGACGAATCACAGCATTTTGTTGAGTTGAGTCAGTCGTTCCTGGCGAAAGCTACAGAGGTCACGCAGAAGGAATGGCAGGATGCCATGGGGAATAGTCCTTCCTTCTTCGACGAGTGTGGTGACACATGTCCAGTCGACAGTGTTTCGTGGTGGGATGCCGTCACCTTCTGTAACGCTCTCTCGGCCAAGGAAGGGCTCGAAAGCTGTTATGTCCTTTGGGGCTGTGCGGGCATCCCTGGTGAAGCAGAGTACTCATGCACTGGTGCGTATTTCAAGGGCCTTTCGTGCACCGGTTACCGACTCCCAACGGAAGCGGAATGGGAGTATTTGGCCAGGGCTGGTGAGGCAGCAACCCCCGTCGAGGACTTGGTTTCCTCAGCTTGGTACTACTCTAATTCCCAGAGCATGATGCACCAGACTGCCTCGCTTTCCCCAAACTCCTGGGGTGCCTTTGACATGCTCGGCAATGTCTCTGAGTGGTGTCAGGACTGGTACGGGGACTACCCAGTGTCGCCAGTAGCCGATCCTCTCGGTGCCCAGGGCGGAACATACCGGGTGCTTCGCGGAGGATCTTGCTACGAGGATGCCGAAGACGTTCGCTTTGCGAACCGGGCGTGGACCGTTCCAGAGGGACGCTACGCCACCCTTGGGTTTCGAATCGTGCGGCGCACTCCGTGACGCACGGGAAGTGGTCGTACCATTTTGTGCATTCCTGTTCTGATGTCTGGAGGGTGAACGTGTACATGACCTTGCGAAGGATTTTCCCGCTGCTGATGTGGGCTGTTGTCGCGACTGCTGCTTGCAACAACAACTGGGGGCAAGACTCGAACGAATCATCAGCACCACTGGCACCACCTCCTGTTTCCGACATTTCGTCGTTCAACGACAGTGGGGAAACGAACGTGCCACCCGAGTCTCTGCACCTTCCTTCTCTTGCGCCGAGGAACCCTGCCTTCATCCGCTACGTGGCCTCCCAGAGGGGAAGCCACACTCTGTCCGGGTATGTCCGCCCAACTGGCTACATCCCTCCGCCGATATTGCCAGTGGCGAGCCAGCCCTCGACTTTGAAGTTCGAGTCTCTCGAAACCCTGCCTCGAGCGTTCGACTGGCGCGAAGTGCCAGGCCATCTGCCCCCAGTCCACGACCAGGGCAATTGCGGTTCTTGCTGGGCATTCCCGGCCTGTGGCGTCGCGGAGATCCAGGCATTACCGGATGTTACGCTTGATTTCTCTGAACACCACATGATCAACTCCCATGCCTTCGGTTCTGGTCCTTGTGATGGCGGAAACGCATTCAAGGCTTCCTCTTACTATTTGCGACGCCTCGGCCCAATTGCTGAATCAACCGACCCTTACGATGATACGGGTCTTGTCGCTTCACCCACAGATGCGACGCCCGACTACTGGGTTAGACAGACGCTATTCCTTCCGAACCGTGCGTCCAGTGCGGACAATGATGTCTTGAAGAACGCCATCATTCAGTATGGTGGCGTAAGCACTGATCTTTATATGATACAGCAGGATGATCCTGATTATGCTGCTTCTTTCAACCCGACGACAAACGCACTGTATTACCAAGGCTCAGCAGACCTGGATCATTCTGTAGTACTTGTGGGTTTCGATGACGACTTCCCTTCCAGTAGATTCGCAGTTCCTCCGCCTGGTGACGGAGCATTCATCGCACGGAATAGTTGGGGGCCTAGCTGGGGCGAAGCAGGTTATTTCTATATTTCATACTATGACAGCATGGCTCTCACGGGCAATATTGTATGGACTGACGTCGTGGCAGCCTCTAAGTCATCTTTGGTTGTAACGAATTCGCCTTTTGGTGCGACCGATAGCGTCGGATGTAATAATGAAGTAGGGTTTATAGGCGGCATGTATCATACGCAGGATGCCATGAGGATATTTGGCGTATCATCGATGGCACTGACCCCAACTACGCAGTACCAAGTGTCGATCTTTGTTAATGTCAATGCGGCGAATGGCTCACCGACCAGTGGTACGCTGGTTAGGACAAGCTCCGGTGTGGCCGAGTACGGGTCGTACTGGTACCTGTCTCTCGAGGGAACTCCTGTCGATATCCCTGCGAATACAACTTATTCAGTGATCATAAAAATGCAGTCAGATGGATACAATTGGCCAATGCCAATTGAGAACAACCTAGATGGGTTTCTCTGGAATGCAACCGGTGAGCCTGGTCGGAGTTTCGTTAGTTGTAATGCACAAACCTGGTTTGATGTGACTTCTCTGACACATAGTGAAGATTTTGATCCGGATACAGCCGACGTCGTTATCTTTATTTATGGCACACCACTGAATGGATGTGTCCCTTCCTGTGATGGAAAGGAATGTGGCGATGACGGGTGCGGAGGGTCATGCGGGAGCTGCGAAGTTGGAGAAGTCTGCCTTCCCAGCCATGACTGTTGCAGCCCAGATTGCGAGGGGCGGGCTTGTGGGCACGATGGCTGCGGGGGGACTTGCGGATTGTGCCCAGAAGGTTTCGCGTGCGGGCAGGAAGGGATGTGCCTTGAATGCTCGTGTGGTAATCGCCAGTGCGGCAGTGACGACTGTGGGCAACCTTGCGGTACATGCGCCCCCGGACTTGCGTGCACCGACGGGCAGTGCGTCGAACCGCCCACGGAGTGTATCACATCCAATTCAAGTGGCTGTCTGAATTGCGAATGCGAAGCATGCGTGTGCTCCGGCCTGGAATACTGTTGCTCCGAAGAAGGGCGTTGGGACGACATTTGTGTGAAGGAATGCGCCAGCAAGTGTGGTGGTCCGGATTGCTCTGGGTTCTGTTTCCCGGACTGCTCCGACAGGGTCTGTGGTGACGATGGATGCGGCGGCACGTGTGGTTCATGCGACGATGCTGAGTACTGTTCGGTGGGAGGCCGGAAGTGCTTGGCATGCGGCTGTGGAGGCAAGGAATGTGGCGAGGATGGATGTGGTGCGAGTTGCGGCACCTGCGAGGACGGGGCCATGTGCATGTCTGGGAGTTGCATCCCAAAAGGCTGCGGTCAAGACGAGCACGCGGGATGTGACGGTTGTGCCTGTGAAGCTTGCGTCTGCAACCAGGACTCGTTCTGTTGTGAGGTCGAGTGGGACTCGATCTGTGCGGCGCTATGCGCCTCCAGCGAATGCATGGGGAATTGCCCGGTGTGCATCCGGTCATGCGAGCAGAAGGAATGCGGCGACGACGGTTGCGGTGGCCAATGTGGAACATGTGCATCGGACGAGCACTGCGTTGAAGGAACATGTCTTGGGTCGTACCCGGAATCATGCCTGGGTTCCAGCGAGCCGAGCGCTCCGACATGCAACCCTGGACTTACCTATGCTGGATGCTGCGACGAATTGGGCCGCATCGTGTGGTGCGGGCCTAACGGGAAGCTCTATTGTATTGATTGTGGGAAGGCCCTAGAACCATCAAAGCTAACATGCGGCTGGGTTCCATTTGGCTCCGACGGGACTCCCGCGGATTATTACGGGTGCGGCGGTTTCGGCGATGATCCGCAGGGTTTGTATCCTCTCAGTTGTGGAGATGTCATCTGCAACAGCGACTGCACGGGTGCGGACTGCGGTGATGACGGCTGCGGCGGTTCGTGCGGCACGTGCTCTGACAACGCGCAATGCACTGACCGTAAGTGTGTTGTCCCGTGTGTCCAGGCATGCACTGGCGCGGAGTGCGGGGATGATGGCTGCGGCGGTTCCTGCGGCACGTGCTCTGATAATGCTACATGCATTGACCACAAGTGCATTGTCCCATGTGCCCCGGCATGCAATGACGCCGAATGCGGCGATGACGGCTGCGGGGGTTGGTGCGGCACCTGTTCTGGCAATGCGATTTGCGCTGACCATAAGTGCATTGTCCCATGTGCCCCGGCATGCAACGACGTCGAATGCGGCGATGACGGCTGCGGGGGTTCGTGCGGCACCTGTTCTGGCAATGCCACTTGCATTGACCACAAGTGCCTTGTCCCATGTGTGCCGGTGTGCAATGACGCTGAGTGCGGCGATGACGGCTGCGGCGGTTCGTGCGGCACGTGCTCTGGCAATGCGACTTGCATTGACCATGAATGCGTTGTCCCCTGTGTCCCGGTATGCAACGACGCTGAGTGCGGCGATGACGGCTGCGGCGGTTCGTGCGGTACATGTCCCGATGGCTCCGCTTGCCTGATTGGTAAGTGCATGCCGACTTGCACGCCGCACTGCGAAGACGCCCAGTGTGGTGATGATGGCTGTGGCGGACTCTGTGGTCTCTGTCCCAACGGGACCATTTGCAAGCACGGGAAGTGCCAGGTCGAATGCCTGCCCGATTGTGGCACGGCGGAATGTGGCGATGACGGTTGTGGCGGCTCGTGCGGGACTTGCCAGGAGCATTTTGGATGTAGTGCTCTTGGACGTTGCGAATGCCTGCCCGATTGCCTTTGGAGACAGTGTGGAGAAGACGGCTGCGGTGGTTCTTGCGGCAGCTGCGGCCAAGGATCACAGTGCCAGGACGGCTCGTGCAACGCCGACGAGCCTGATGCACGCGGAGATGATTCAGAGGAGTCTGTCTCAAACAAGGCTTCCGCTGGCGGGTGTTCCGCCTCCTGGGCCTGCCCTTCGAACACAGGCAACTTGGCCCTGTTGATGACCTGGCTGGTGTCCTGTGTGTTGGTGCTCGTGCGCCGCCGTCTCACGCGTTGTCCAGGCATGCGGTAGGCTAGATGACTGGCGTCGTACCTGTTGGTCTGGCCCAATTGTTTCTCAGCGTTTCCTTTGGGAGTGGTTCAACACTCCAGGTGTTGCGCTTGCTTCAAGAGTCCAACCTATGACGTTCCGGCCCGCGCAGGTGCGACGGGGGTTGGCAGTGAGTCGTCTCGACACGTTCCCTCCAGGGGACTCGACACGGTCTCGTTGAATGATGGTGGGCCGAGTTCCGGATTTCGGACGGTCACCTTCAGGGCCAAGGAGGCATGAGCGACGGGCTGCGACCCGTGATCACACAGGTACCAACCCCGAGTTCACGCGGCAATCAAGATGTACATTGCCGACGCCGTGTGATAGATCCCGGGTGGTCGGAGGTCGACGGATGGCACTTGAAGAGAGAGTTCGGGCAATTCGGGAGGAAGCAGTGCGGGCGGGGCGGGAGCCAGTTCCGAACCAGTTCCAAGGTGTTGCCAAGGCCCGGGTCAAACGAGTCTTGACGATGATTGACAGGTCTTCCCCTGATATCGTCGACGCGGTGTACGCGCTGCTTGATGACCAGACGCCAAGTTGGTTCCCTAGTGGAGCCAGCAACGGCCTTCGCTTCTGCGACGGTGCATCGACCGCCCACATCGCATGTCACGTCGGCATCTTGCAGAGAGACGGGCGCAAACTCGACCGGGAGGGCAGGGACTACTGGATAAAGCCGCTTCGCGAGGTGGGAGCCATCGAACCTGTCATGCTCCTGAAGGAGACCGGGGCCTTCATCGCAGGCCATCCGATCGCCAAGTCGTCGAACTCCGGGTACAGGCTGGCCGCTGACTTTGTTGAGGTTCTGATGGCTCCCGAGGAGGTTCTGGCCGAGCGTGTCAGCCAGTGGATCGCCGCAGATTCGGTCCGGCAACGACTCGAGATGCAGGCTGAGGCCGCCCAGCAGGCGCTCCTTGGCGTCGACACCAAGCACTCGGACCTGATCCGGGCTGCCGTCGACAAGTATGCGCCCGGCTTCCTGCCAGGCTACCAGGTACTGTACGTCGACGACGGGGATGGCGACCGGATCCCCGCCGAGGCCAAGGTGCGCCTGAAGAGGGCCGGAATTGCCATCGAGTTGTGCGACGCCATGCCCGATGTCCTGCTGTGGAATTCGACGACGGGTTCGTTTTGGGTCATTGAGGCTGTCACCAGCGACGGAGAAGTCGACTTCCACAAGGTCGTTCAGGTGACCGCTCTCATCGAACGAAGCCAAAGAGAAGCACAAATCGGATTCACGACTGTCTACCGAACATGGCGAGATGTTGCCACCCGTCAAGGCAGATTCAAGAACCTGGCACCCGACACCTGTTTGTGGATTCTCGAAGATCCCTCGAGGGAGTTCGTTGTGAAAGCCCTTCCCGAGACTTCTGGACACGTGCATCTGACGTTCATTCCGAAGAAGTCTTAGCTTTCCTGATATCTGGGCACCACCGGCAAATGCGAAGCCAGCAGAGAATCGATTTGCTCTTGGGAAGCAGCCATGCCCTCGAGAGCGGCCCGCCCGATGGCCCTAAGTGCTGGCCCATCGGGGTATCGAAGAGTTCGCAAGTCCGTTGCATTGACCTGTGTGTGACCGTTGAACTGTCGGAAATAGCAGTCGACGGGAGTGCTGTTCAAGAAGACCATTAAACCGAAAGCCATTTCCCTATCAAGACCGGCTCCCCTGGCATGGTAGTAATTGACATGATTCTCGAATCCAACGCGTTCGTAGTCCAGTTGACTTGGATCGTAAACAGCGGCTACGACCCGCCGCCTCTCCTCCTTCGACGAGAAGCGTTTGGTAAGGACATAATGACCTCGCGGAACCATGAGAGATTGGGAATCGGGAACATCCGCGATGGCGTTGTGCTTCCTGGACGGCACCTGCGGCCACAGCACCTCCCCGGAGGAGAAATGGCACGGGTAGATCAGTGGCACAGCGCCGGCTTCAGGGTCCTTGCGCAGGAACTCCCGAGCGCGGAATTCAACAACCCGACCCGTGGAAACATCAATGCGCAGCCCAGGGAGCGTCATCGGCAAGGCCGCCATCCAGCCCGCAACGTCCGCATCGGCCTGTCCGGTAGGCAAGTGTATGAAGTGGTCCCCATTCGCTTCCTTGACGACATCGCCAAAGTCCACTTCCCTGACTTGCGGGACTCCGTCGCCATCGCCCGTCGAAAGCCTGATTGCCTCACCCTGGGCCTTCCGCTTGACGAGATGGAGGATGATGTTTTCCTGAAGGACTCCGTCGTCGCGGAATGCCTTCTTCCGAGATTCGAACACATGAATTCGACGAATCGTTGTCTCCGAAAATAGCAGGTCCCTGAACGGCCGGAAGTAGGGCCCGTTGCAGAAACTCCTCGGCATGATGACCACCAACTGCCCATTGGGCTTCAGAAGCCGGATCGCCAGCGCCACGAAGCCCGCATACAAATTCGTAGCATCCAGCCCCACTGTCTGTAGAAGGCACCGTTCCATAGAGAACATGGCTATTTTATGATATGGCGGATTTAGGATCGCAGCATCAAAAGATACAGACTTATCTCGAAACAGCCCACCACCAAGATTCGCTGTTGCTGCCTCTATAAAATCCGCCTCCCGGACCTCTCCTCGAAAGCGCACCCCTACAGTATTACTTGCTGCCTCACATTCCTTCAGGGTCTCCCCAAGGTGGGCAATCATCGGCGGGTCGATTTCGAACGTGGTAGCCACAATCTCGCTGGGCCGACTCTCCCGGGAGCAAGCTTCCTCAACAAACGCAGCGGTCAGCGTACCTGTCCCGGCACCAGCATCCAGAAGTGCCACCCGTGCAGGCAGCTCATCGAACATGCCGGCCATGAACCGGGCCACGCCGACGGGAGTCAGGTACTGCCCGAGGTCGGCCCGCCGTTCCCAGTGCAACTGGCCGCTGACTTCCAGGCGTCTGCGGTCCGCCTCTTCCGCCGCGCTGTTCTTGTGAATGTTGACGCTCATACACTACCCCAATGGTCGCCCAAGGCCACCCGTTCACAATGCCTCTGCCCGCCCCGGTTGTCCAGGCCCAAGTGGGCTCGGCCTTGCTGGCCGCCGTGTGGCTGGCGATTGGGAGGCCAGACGAGGGCCACGAGGGCCAATACTCCCGACTGGGGACTATGGGTCAGACTGGGTGAGGACTGCCGAGGAGGAGTCGCGAAGGGTGGCAAGACGCCGGAACTTGCCCGAACAGCAAGCAGCGGAGATTTCTCCCAAATCTGGTTCCTAATGATTCCGGGCACTTCCACATCGACCAACCTTAAGATTTTTCGCGCCCAGTCGCGCTCTCTCCACCCTACTTCGCCCTACATAGCTCGCCAAGGGCGAGCGACGTAGGGCTTCGAAGGGCAAGCCCGACAGGGATTGTACTTCGAACCCGGAGGGGAAGTAGGGTGCCCTTCGTAGCACTCTTCGAAGCGCTGGCCAAAGGCCAGTGCGAAGTAGAGGGCGGAGTAGGGCACTACGTCGCTCGACAAACTCTGTCGAGTATGCCGAGCTTCGAAGGGAAAGCCCCGAGCCACAGACGTATGGGTACATCGCATGTACGTCTACCTAATCCAATCAGAATCCCACCCTAACCAGCGCTATATCGGTATAACCAGCGATATCAAGCAGCGTCTCTCCCAGCACAATTCCGGCATCTCCCCCCATACCTCCAAGTTTCCACCATGGAGACTCAAGGTCTGCCTCTGGTTCGATGACGCGGACAAGGCCGCTGCCTTTGAGCGGTACCTTAAGGAAGGCTCCGGCCATGCATTTGCCCGGCGGCATTTTTGGTAGACCGGAGTTCACGCTCAACTCAGATTGAGTGAGTGTCGTCCGCAAATATCGGTCCAACCCGCGTCATGGCCTCGGCAAGGCGCCAATAGTGGTGGGACCAAGTGCAAAGGTGGCTCAGGGGGATGCCAGGAACGGTCATCGGATGGCCGAATTGGCACTCGGTTCCTGGTGTCGCACTCGGAATCGATGTGGCTCTGCCACGACTCATCCACTTCGGGAGAAATGGGCCCTTGGGGCCAGATTCACGCCGCACTGCATCATTAAGAGCACCGATGGCGGGCCATGGGTGGGTCAGGAGGGGGATGGAGGGCGTGAGCCGGCGGATGTGGGCCGGGGGATATTATCTGCAAATAACCACTTCACACTTCATATCACCAGGGCACGGCTTGTTTTGTCCCATCATACCACAGTAAAACATGCAAAAATTAAATCCACCCGCAGCGGCACATTGACCGAACGACTCGGGTGCGGCGGCCAGGCAATCTTCGTTGGTCTGGCAGAGGGGGGCGCAGTAGGGGTTTGTTGCTTCGCCCTCGACGCACTCTGCGGGTTGGATGCACTCTGCGGCCTCGCTGCATGACTTCCCGGGGCCTTTGTCGGCCACGGTGGAGACGGGTTCCAGGCAGAACTCCTGGCTGACGCACTCAAGCCACTCGGGGCACTGGCCGCCGTGGATGCCGCACGTGGTGACGCACATGCCGTAGACGCAGCCGAAGGAGTTGCCGAAGGGGGAGGCCGGGCACTCCTCGTTGGTGGCGCACTTGAGCGAGCATTGGCCATAGAGGGGGTTGTTGCGGCCTGTTTCGCAAGTGAGGGGGTAGGGGCAGTCGGCGTCGGTGTCGCACTTGCTGTAGGCCTTTTCGGCCACGGCGTTGGCGTCATATTCGGGAACGTCCATTTCGGGCACGTTGTAGTCGGGCAGTGCGGGAACGTCGGGATTTTGATCGATATCGGCCAGGAGATCCTGGAGGGGGGCCGTGTCCTGGGTGACGGAGGAGTCATCCAGGGGCGTGGAATCGGCCGCTGGAGCATCGGTCACGGAGGTATCCTCGTCGGGCGAGGCAACATCTTGTGATGTCAGTTGGTCCTGGGGCGAAGCATCGTTGCTGGCGGCATCCCGCGCACTATCGGTGCTGCTACAGGCAGCGACTGCCACAATTGCGAAGACGAGAATGGATGCAACAAATGAGATACGCATTTCTAAACTCCTTTGGGAAAACTAAACCGGTGACCTTCGTTCTCGGCCCCCTCTGGGCCGTCGAAGGCGGGGTAAACGGCTGCTGGGCGGATCGAGATATTTGAGCAGCCGTGTAGGGCAGCGACGGGGCCGCCGGAAAGGGTCCGATGGGTTATCTATACCGTAACGCCAAGCGCGTCAAAAGTTTTTCGACGGGTGCTTCGCCGAGTTGTTGGCGGTGGAAAAGCTGTCATTGGCCAAGAGGTGAGCCAGGGACTCGTGAGAGGGTTTGGGGGAGCCAGGGGGGTGGCCGAGATGGTTTCCTGGGCCTTGGGGCGGTGAGGCTTGACTGCGGTGTGGAAAGCAAGATACTGGGTGGCGGTGGTTGCTGATGGCCAGAGGTCAATGCCCGATAGATGAATGAGCGTGGGGGAGCCGGACCATGCGAGTTGAACTCGCCATTAAGGCGAAAATGTGGGAGTTCACCATACACCCACAAGAAGATGAGTTATCAGGTAGGAGCTTTCTTCCACGAGATGCGGGGGAATTCCGACTGGTAAATACTCGATTCTACTTGGATGGGGGGACGCTGCCGGCGGAGATTCATCCGGATTTGCTGGCTGGTGCATTGTGGATGATGTTGCATCCGGTAGTTGGGGCTGAACTGAGGTTACCCCTGGCCGTGTCGCCGCAATTCAACCAGGTGTTACGCCACAGTTTCGGCGTTGAGGTAGGTCCCGTGGATCAGAGTTTGGCCCCGCCCGATGTTCGGTTTGGGGGGCCTGCGCTGCTGTTGTCTGGCGGGCTGGATTCTGCTGCTGCTGCTTTGATTCTTCCCGACGATGTTCGCCTGATCTTTCAGGACAGGATACCTCGTGCTGTGGCGGGGGCGGTTCCATCAGCGCTGGTGCACCTTGCCCAGCAGAGAAAGCTGGCCCAGACGCTGGCGGGGATGGGGAGGGAGGTTCACCGGCACAGGGACGGGCACGAGCAGTTGTTCGAGCCGTATCCTTCTCCGAACACGAACATGACCCTTATTGCCCCGTTGCTGCGGGCAGAGGCGTTGGGGCTGACGCTGATGGAGTACGGTGCCGTGTTGGCCGATCTCTATTTCGAGGGGTACACCCTGGCCGAGGTTGGGGGGTGGAGATTCCGGAAGGAGAGTCGGCGTGGCCAGCAGGGAGAGGGTCGTCCAAAGGCTCGGTTTGTCACGCGCTCGGGGATGAACTTTGAGGAGGCTCTGACCGGGCTGCTGTCACTATTCGGGATGCGAAGCGGAGCTACCTCGGCGGGGATGTCGGAGGTTGCCACGGCTTTGGCTGTGCACCGCAGTCCTTTGCGAGGTCTTACTTATTCATGTCATCAACGTTCGCTGCATACCGCCTGTTTGGCATGTGATAAGTGCTTTAGAAAGCTGCTTTTACAGCATATATTTGATGATCAGGATGTCCCTGATGATTTGGTTGATTACTACCTATCGAGGCCATCACTGGCGGGATTGTTCTCTAGACGTTTTATGGATTTTCACCATGTGTGGATGTATGTTTTTCAGAGAGTGAAGAGTGGACATCCAGTGCTAGCGAAGTTGCAACATTGGGCTCAGGACGCCCCGGATTTGGGTTTTTTGGCAAAATGGTATGTTAGACACGAGCACGAAGTGGTTCCTATTGAGTATCGAGCTGAAGTAGCGACTAACGTACGAAAGTATCTGGAGCCCATGAGTCAAGGCGAACAGGCAATACTGGAGTCCTTGGAGTTACCTCCGCTTTCGGATGGGGTGCGGAGAGGAGGGGGGCTATGAAGGGGCACGTCGAGGAGAGGGACGCACCGCGTAGTCATGTGCTGTTGAATCTTACTAAACGCTGCAATCAGAGGTGCATGTTTTGTTTTGAAGGGGATAGAACCTCTTGGTTTGAGCCAACAACGAAGGAGGCGGAGAGGCTTATTAGTGACGCTCGACAGGTTGGGACCGAGGCGATTCTCATGGGAGGAGAGGCGTTGCTGCGCAGCGACATAACTCATTTGATTGAGTTCGCCGGTTCTCTGGGGCTTTCGTTGAGCATCTTCACCAATGGGAGACCGTTGGCGAAGCCGGGGTTCGTGGAGCAGTTGTCCAGGGCCGGGCTTCGTTCTCTTGTGATCTCGTGTCATTTCCCTGACGGGGAGTCATTTTCGCTTGGGACTGGGAGCAAGCCATCGAAGTTTGAAGAGTATCTGTCGGCCCTGCGCTCGTTGCGGGATTTCAACGATGCGGTGGCGGCCCGAGGTGATGCCGATGAGGCGATTGTTGCGGAGTGTGAGGTTCTGCTTCTATCGTTGAACAGCGGGAGGCTTGGGGATATTGACAGACTGCTGCGGGAGAACCTTGGCAGCACTTACCGGTCTCTGGCCATAAAGGGGTCGTCTCCGGTATGCCCCGAGAGCGGGCCTCGCACGGGCATGCGACTCCTAGCTCCGATTTCGGAGTGCCAGGCGGAGCTTTGGGAGTTTGTGGCTTCGTGGGACGGCACGAGGAACCTGAAGATACTGGATTTGCCGTTGTGCGTGTTTTCCGGGCTGGAGGCCTACGGCTGGTCTGCCCGGGGGGCGATGTCATCTGTCCTGATCTCGAGCAATTTCTTAGACAAAAACAGCGTTGGGAACGATTGGGTAGCCAATTCCTCTCACGATGAGAATCCATACCGTTGGCTCTGTAGAGAGTGTTCTCTTTCTCGCATATGTTCTCCAGTTAGGACATCTTGGTTCGCTCCGAACTTCTTGCCCCACAGGGATCAGAAGCCCAGGCCCTACAGCAGGGAAGAGGCCTTCGAGGCCTTGGCGCGGCTGGGCGCATCAACTGAAATGGGGCAGGTTATTGTGGAGCGTTCAGAGGACCTCAAACAGAGAGACTGGGCGGAGTTGGTGCTGCTCCATGTGCTTGGGGACCAAGAGCAGATGGGGCTTAGGGTCAGGGAAGTGTACTGCTGCGCCGAGCCGGTTTTTGAGATGGAGGTGGAGTACCAGGGGACGGCATTTGTGGTGCACTTGGGGTTTCTCAGGCCTGGCTTCGAAGCAGGCAGCATGATTGGGCCATACTCCGTGAGTGTTCGTTCGAGTTTGTCCGAGGAGTGGTTGAGCGCCTTTCCGGCCGATTCTGTGGAGTTGAGTCTGCTGAAGGTGCTGGCCCGCTTACTTCCTCGTGTCGATGTAGGGACATGGCAGCGGGGCCGTTTCCCGGGGCTTCGAGCGACTGAAGCGTTGAACCTGGCGGGGTTGGCATGGACGATGCTTGGCGCCAATGTTTGGCCTGGGTCGGGTCGAATTGGCGAGTGGGACGTTATTGGTTCCAGTTGCATTGATGCTGTGCGGTTGGTGTTACGCCTGCAGTCGAAAGGTGGCGTCAGGACGGAGTTGCTTGTGCAGATGGTGGATCTGACCCTGCCAGAGTACGAGGAACCGGATGGCTTTTTGCCAGTATTTATTGGCAATGGTTATAGTCTCCATTTACGGTTTTGTGGGGATATCGGCGGCGATATCCTGAGCCGACACCTGGAACTGGAGAGCCTGAGGCAGGAGTGCATTTCTATCGGGACAGCATTCCAGTCCAGGGGGAAGGCTGACGGGAGCAGTGGGCTGGCAGGGGGGCACCAGGGGAGGCAGAGAGAGTTTACAATATCGTTTACTGATCTTGAAAATAGAATACCGCAACATATCTTTAGGATTGCAAATTTGACAGATGCACCGAACCCATATAAGCAGTTTGGGGCGGTAGGTGTTCGTTACGACCGAGTGCCCATGCTTAAGGCTTTCAAGGTTCTGTCCGAGTTCGTATTCACCTGTCTGGAACGGTTTCCGGTGGATCCCACGGACGCCGAATCCTCCAGGCTGTTCGCATCTCGGGTTATCGAGGCATGGGAGGGGAGCCGCCTTGCGTCGAGGTTCTGCATGACCACAAGTTCGGAGTTTCTCGACAAATAGCGCCCATACATTTCAGACTATTCAGCAGGCCATGCGAAGGTAGTCCAGACGGGGAAGTGGTCCGAGGGGTAGAAGCCATTCTCGTTGTAGTGGTTTACGCCGGCTTCCAGGGCGACTATGTGGTCGGTGTGCAGCAGCCAGTCGATTCTGGTGGTAGCTGTGGTGGTGCCTTTGAAGGCGTGGAAGGTTCCCTCGTCGGGGAGCCCAAGTTCAACCCATGGGTCCAGCAGGGAGCCTGTGGTGCCTTCCCAGTCAAGCTCTCCGACCAGGATCTGGTAGCAGGGCTCACCGATGTGTTCGTTGAAGTCGCCCGTGAGCACAA
This sequence comes from uncultured Myxococcales bacterium, assembly GCA_964593355.1. GTDB lineage: Bacteria > Myxococcota_A > UBA9042 > CAIXZC01 > CAIXZC01 > CAYTWV01. The sequence continues at coordinate 9,124 of CAZQHM010000045.1, read as the reverse complement.
CTGGTTTGTCGGCAGCGTACTGGGCCATCTTCTGGAGTATGAGGGCTGAGGAGCGCTCGGTGATGTTGTCCTCTTCGGAGAGGTCGTAGTGGGTGTTGAAGTGGAAGATCTCTTTGCCCCACTGCGTGTCCAGCAGTCGGGCCCAGGTCACGATGCGAAGGTAGCCCTGTTTGTCGGAGAACTTGGTGCCGGGTTCGTCGGGAGTGTCGCTGAGCCAGAAGGTGCCGCTATCGAGCAGGTCGTAGCGTCTTGTGTCGTAGAAGACGGCGCAATACTCTTCGAACTGGGTGTTGTTTCGGCCCACTCCCGTCCAGGCATAGTGTGGCAGGGCAGCGGTAATGGCATCCATTTGGAAGAAAAGGGCCTCTTGTACCCCGAAGAGGTCAGCGGCCTCCTCTTTCAGGTAGTTGATAACGATGGATTCTCGGTTCTTCCACGAGTTCTCACCATCGCCGGCGAGGCCGGTGCGCAAGTTGAATGAGGCAACCTTGAAGGGCAGCTGCTCTGGGGGCTGGGCCTGCTCATCCAGTTGGTCCGATTGTTCGGAATCGGGGCTGTAGGTGTCGGCCTGAGCGTCCTGGCCCAGGTCGCTGGTCAGCTCATCATGTTGGTCGGCGGCGAGGTCTTGGGAGCCAGTGTCTGAGAAGCTGTCTGGGGTGTCCTCCGCTGTTCCATCGGGCGTGTGGCTGTCGGTGGCGCTCTCGTCGCTGCCTGAGCATGCTGCTGAGAGGGCGAGGGTGAGAGCAACGATTGACGTGGAGAAAAGGCGTGAAGAGGGTTTCATATTGTGTCCTTGGTTGTCGAAATAATTGTATGATCTCATGTCTATTGATTTTGTATTAATTAGTCGTAGTCTATGTTTTTGTTTCTGGAGCTGCTCCTATCCCGTTTTGTGGCCGAGAGTCTGCGTTTCTGCTCCAGCCGCTGCTCTATGGCGCCTCTGGAGGGTTTAGTTTCCCGCCTGGGTTTGCGTTCTGTGAGGGCCGAACGGAGCAGTGAGGCGAATCGAACCACCACTTCTTCCCGGTTGGCGCCCTGGGTGCGGTGAACCTGGCAGACCACTCGAAGGAACCCTTCGTCGTTGATTCTGTTGGCGAGCTTTGCGCTGAGAAGGGCTCGCTGATGTTCGTTGAGCGATGGCGAGAGGGCAACGTTGAAGTGGAGGGTGACTCTTGTGCTGACCTTGTTGACGTTTTGGCCTCCGGGGCCGCTGCTGGGGCCCGTGAGGAAGGTCAGCTCTTCCAAAGGTATCGACAACCGTTCGTTGATGGTGATCATAGACCAGTACCTGCCTGCCAATAGGATCCATGGCCATTTTGACAGGAGGCGGGCAAAACGCAAGGGTGGGCCGAGATGGGGGGTGCGGTTCCCGAACCGGGGAGCAAATGGGCTCAGTCACGTTGCTGGACAGTTCGGCGACGGCGACGGCGACGTCAACCCACCTTCGCTGTCGCTTCGGTGGGACTACGGCCACGAAGGGTGCTCGTTGGACGTCCCCCTCCCCGTGAACGGATCCGCACCCGAGATGGGCACACTGTTGGGGGGCGAAGTTGAACGGCAACGAACAGGGCGCTGGTGGTGGGGGGCTTGTAATACCACAGGGGGTGGAGGGGCGGTTCTCTGCCATGCTGGATGGGTTGAATTCCGAGCTGCCGTCGGGATGGGAGTGGTTGAACGCCCGTGTTCAGCCCAGGGAGGTGGAGGTCGTTTTCGGGCCGCCGGGTCTGGAGGGGGTGAGCTGTGAGCAGGCTCCGCTCTGCATTCGTTTGGTTTCGGCGAGGCAGTTGGAAGAGGGGGACGTCCAAGGGGGCGAGTTTGCTGTTCGTGTGGTTGGTCATGAGGTGGGGCAGGAGGGGGTTGCCCAGAGGATGGCGGAGCGAATGGGGGAGGAGCTTTGGGGTTGGCAGGAGGAGCCCGATGTGGCACCGGTGTGGGAGGAGAGAGGGTGGTCGGGGGATCTTCAGCTTTGGGTGATTTGGCTGGCCTTTCTGCTGCTTGGTGCGGGGCTTGTTTCCCTGTTTCTTGCGGAGTTGAGGAGGATACGGTGGCGCTATCTGGCGTTGGGACTGGGCGGCATAGCGCTCTTTTTCTCTGCCTCCTGGTTTTTGGCGCCGCACGGGGTGTTTCACGACAACAATCACGGGTATGCCTTCTTGACGAAGGTGCAGAGCGATTCTTATCCTGACCATACCATTGCTTCCTCTTATCTCGCCCTGGCTCAACTCGTCGAAGGGTTGGCCGAGGGCGGGGAATCTTTGTTTTTCGGCCTGAACACGCTTCTCATGGCGTTATCCGCGGTCCTGGTGGGCTGGTGGGCGGGCATTGCTTCGGGGCGAGTCTGGGCTGGCGTTACAGCCGCAGCGTTGTGGGGATTGGGGCCCTTGGCCCTGCGGCTTGGGCCGACGGATTCGTTATTCACATTGTCGCTGGGGTTGCTCTTTGGGGCCTCGCTGCTGCTTGCCTTGGGCATTCGCCGGGTTGGGGAGGGGAGGTGGGTCGCTGGGGTCATTGCCACCCTTGGGGCGGTAGCGGCCGCTGTTGTTTGCGGTCAGTCGCATGTTGCCACGATGTTTCTACCTCCGGTGGTGCTGCCTCTGGCACTGGCATTGGTGGCCGCCTGGCGCACGGAGCCTGGTCGGGGGGCTACGGGAGGTTTGGCAGCGCAGCGTCGGGCAACCTGGTTGTCGCTCGGTGGTGTTCAGTGGGCTGTTGTCGGGGCAGCGACGCTGTTGGTTGTCATTGGGCTGGTTCCTGCGGCCCTGTCGATATTCGATGCGGCCATGGCACGAGAGGGCAATCGCTTCATCGAGTTGGGAAACGTGGTCAGCTTGCGTTCCTGGGGGTTGCGGGTCTGGTGGGACAGCAACTGGACCTCGGCGTTGCTGGTTCCTTTTGGGGTGCTGGGGTTGGCGTGGCTGGCCATTTCTGGGCGAGTGGCGGTGTTGGGCTGGTCTTTGGCGGCGTTGCTGCTTCTGTTGATCTCATCGCTTACCATAGCCACCTGCCGCCATCTTCATCTTGTGATGGAGCTGCCTCTGGTGGCCTTGGCCACTGCCTTTGCGACCTTCGGGGCGTTGTGGGCTCCCGAGGTTGTGGGAAGGGGTTCTTGTTGGCTCTCCACGGCTGTGTGGCGCTTGGGTCTGCCGGGCTGCAGCGGCCGATGGCTGGAGCGGGCATCTCGGGCTCTGTTCAGGCAAGGGGGCTCCACCTGGCCCGGTTGGGCGGTTCGGGCAGCGCTGCTCTGGGGGCTCTTCTGGACGTCGCCCTGGGAGAGAGTCTCGTTCGAGACGCCCGGGACCACGGAATACGCTTTCTTGACCCAGGAAGTTATTCCAGCGCTTTCGGGGATGGAGCCTTCGGCGTTGTTTGTGGCAAACGGCGTGCGTTCACCGGAGACCGAGCGAATGCCCCTGCCAGCGCAGTGGCTGAGGCTGCGCAGCGGTTGGCAGCGGGTGACGGGGGATTTGGCTGAGTATGGTGAGGGGGCGGGGCCCGACTTCGTGTATGTGGGGCTGGCGTGTGTTCCATCCATTGCGGAGGCCGAGGCGCTGCGGGCGCGTGGGCTGAGGCCGGGCCCTTTGAGCGCACATTGCCAGGGGCAGCTTGATGAAGTGTTGAAGGGGGGAGATGAGAGGGGGGCCAGGCTTGAGCCCGTGGTGGAGCGGGTTATTGAGAGGGAGGAGCCGGGGTTTCTGTGCATAGGATATCCTGAGGAGGAGATGAGGGTGGGGCTGTACAGGGTGGTTCGGGGTGCCAGGTGACGCGGCTTGCGCGGACCAGCTACTGGCGTGATCTGTGGCGCATGGAGTGGAGTGCGAGTGCGAACAGGGCCAGGGCCAGGAGCAGTAGGGGGGCTTTGGAGGGGGCAACGGGGGAGGCGCTGCAGCCGCCACCTTTTGTGGACTGGGAGGAGGAATCCTGGTCGTCGATTGGCCCGTCTCCCTGGGTTGAATCTGAGGACTGAGCCGTCTCTGTGAGCCCGCTGCCATCTTTGCCATGGTGGGTATCGGATGCGGGGATGTCGGTCAGGAGTTCCGCTTCTGGGGAATTGTCTTGGGCGAGGTCGGAGGGGGCAATTTCGAAGGAATCAGCGGGGGCGACGACCTCGGTGGGCTGGGTGGAGTCCTGGGGGCCTGCAGCGTCCCACTGCTCGCCGACTTCCCAATACTCGACCACTTCCCACTGCTCGATGACTTCCCATTGGTCGACGACTTCTCCCTGCTCGATGATTTCTCCCTGCTCGATAATCTCCGTGGGCTCGGCGATGTCAGGTTCTTCGACCACATCGGGCATGGGCTCCGGGTCTGGGTCGGGGATAACGGGGTCCAGGCAGATAGTGTGGCAGGGGAGGGTTCCATCGGGGGTGTTGTTGTTGGACCCACCGCCGTCCAGCCCCTTCTTGACCCAGTCGTATGCCTCGCCATTGAGCAGGATGCCTCCGTGTCCAACGAACCACGATGAGATTTTGTGGTTTACGGCACCGGGGATTTCGGAGTTCTCCTGGGGGATGATTATTTCGTCCCAGCCGGTCCAGACGCTTGTGTACTTGATATCGTCGCCGGGGGTCATGTCACAGGCGTTGAGGTTTGCGAGGAAGGAGTTCTCTTTCCAGTCATCCTTACCGAACCCGACGCACATGGAGTCTGCGGCGCAGGTGAGGGGGTCGACGCAGGCTACGGTGGTGCCTTTGTTGGCACCCGCAATCATTACCACATCCTTAACATACTTATATCCGCACAGAAATTTGATATAGAACCGAGTATCAATTGCACCCATGCTATGAGCGACGATATCTACTTTCTGACGGCCGGTGATGGCAAGAAGATGCTGGACTTTGGCGGCGATTTCCTGGCCATGTTGGGGGTTGCATCCCACGACGTTGGCGAAGTCGACCTCCACGAGAAACTCTTCGGGCCAGCCATCATCCTTGAGCTTGCTCTTGATGGATGCCCAGGTGAGGAAGTCACCAAGGAAGTATCCATGGACGAGGAGCACGGGGTCTTTGGTGTAGTCGGCGGCCACGGCCGGCGAGAGGCCAAAAGAAAACAACATGAGTAGAGCCAAACCAGTGATCTTCATTCCCGACCCCACCCATCGATTTTGCAGGCGCTCAGCTCGCCGAAGAGGGCCGCCAAGCTGTTCGAGAGAAATAAGCGGCCGTGTAGTGCGAGGAGGCGATTTTTCATGCCCCCATTCTAGCCAATTGCTGGCCACTGGCAATAGCTGAGCGAAGCCATACGAAAGCAAGTTGATCGGCGGGGGGCAAGTAGGGTACTTTGGGGCTCCATCCGTTGGGGGAACAAGATGAAGAGAGGGTTGACGTTTTTGGGGCTGGCGCTGAGTGCGCTGATTGGGCTTTTGGCTTGTTCCGGTGGCGGGTCTGGGGCAGGGGATTTCATGTGAACGCTCTGCATCTCGCACTGATCTTCGGCCACAAGGAGGTAGCCCAGCGGCTGCTTGAGGGGTTGGCGATTCGCATTGACCGGTACCGAAACCCGGAGAAATGCGGGAAGGGGTGTTTGAACGAGAGTTGGGGGAGGGACATAGCCACGCTGCTTGTAGAGGCAGCGACGTTGGGGTTGCCATTGACGTGGGAGGAGGCGAGGCAGGTGCAGCAGTATTATGGGCGGGCGGTGGAGCTGTACGTGGATTTTCCCAATTGGGATTTGTGGGACCAGTCGGTCCCGGATGGGGTATACGATTTCCGGCAGGGGTTCCATCCCAAGCACGTCTCCGAGGCGGTGCGGGTAGAGGAGATAGCATTGATGCTTGAGTACTGCTGGTCTCCGTTCAAGAATCCTGCGGGGGTGGAGTTTGTGGATTGCGAGGTAGTGTCTGACGTGTCCCGTTGGGGGAAGTAGGAGCGTGTGTGTTCTCAAACTGCGGTAGTAGCGATTGTGAGGGGTGGCGATGAGTAGAAGGGCTATTCTGGTACTTGGGGTACTCTTGGTCACGGGTTCGGGGTGTGGCGGCACGGATTCTGGTGGTGCGGATACGGCTAACGACGCTTCGGGGGATGTAGGGGGGGATACCAGGGGGGGCCCAGACGTCAGGTCTGACGATGCGGTGGACGCTGAGCCTGTGGCATGGGGGCCAGAATTCGACTGGTCGGTCTTAAGGGAGCCTGGGCCGGGGTATGGGCCGTGGGTGAGGTGGTGGTGGCCCGGTGCGGATGTGGAGAAGGAGGAGTTGCTCAGGGAGGTTCAGGTTTTGGCCTCCAACGGTTTTGGTGGTGCGGAGATTCAGGCTTTCAGTGCGGCGTTGGATCCCACCGCATCGGCGGAGGAGTTGGCGGCTCGTGGGGAGTACGGGTCGGAGCGTTTCTACGCCAGGCTGATGGAGGTAATGGATAGGGCAGGGGAGTTGGGGGTGGGAATCGATGTAACGGCGGGTTCCGGGTGGCCCATGGGTGGGGCGCATGTAGCGCCGGAGCAGTCGCTCAAGACTCTGCTGACGAGCGTGGCGCTGGTGAGTGGCACCGGGAAGGTGACGGTGGATTTGTCGGGTCCGGACAAGGGACCTTACTATGAGGTATCTGCGATGGCCGCTGGGTTTGGGGAGCCACTGTCGCGATACATGCCTGAGTTTGCGAAGTTGGAGGAGGTGGTAGTGGGGAGGGTTGTGGCGGGGTCTTTTGCCAGCAACGTCTTCCGGGTGGACGATGCGGTAGAGTTGGATCCGCAGTCTATCAAGGTTGTCACCAACGAGGTGAAGAACGGGCGATACACCATGGATATTGCCTGGGGAGAGTGGGCCGTGGTGGGGTTCTGGTCGATGCCTGACGGAGGTTTCGTCAGCCTCAGTTCCCAGGGTCAGGATGCTTACATTGCGGACCATTTTGATGCCAAGAGAGTGGTGGAGAGTCTGGACGAACTGCTTGGCGAGAAGACGGGGCTGCCAGCCCATGCGGGCAAGGCTTGGAGGGCCTTTTTCAACGACAGTTTTGAGTTCAAGACCGAGCGCCACTTTGCTGCGGATTTTCTGAAGGAGTTTGAGGAGCGCCGCGGGTACGATTTGCGGCCCTGGCTCCCTGTGGTGATGACTCCTGGGGCAGACAACCACCTCTTCGATGGTGGGGGTATTGCGGCCCGAACTCCTTTTGAGCTGTGTGCGGGGGAGGAGAAGATCAGGTACGACTATCAGTTGACCGTGTCGGATCTTTTCATCGAGCGGTTTGTGAAGGGGTGTGCGGAGTGGGCCAAGGAGCACGGGGTGAAGTCGAGGGTTCAGCCCTACGGGTTGCGGATCGACGTGATTCGTGCTGCGGGCGAGGCCGACATCGCTGAGGCCGAGCAGCTTTATGCAGGCGGCAGTGATCTTTTCGTAAAGATGATCTCGTCGGGATCTCACCTTTACAACGGTTTGTTGGTAACGGCTGAGGCCCTGGTGTGGGCTGGCCGGGACTATCTCACGACGCCGGTGAAGATTAAGGCAGCGGTGGACAAGCTCTATGCGGCGGGGGTGAACAGCGTGATTTTCCATGGTTTTCCATACCGGAAGCTGGAGGGATACGGGCAGCAGGGGTGGTCGGCCTTTTCGTCGCCCTGGTCGGGTCTGGGGACCTACTCTTCCAACATATCCGAGGGGAATCCATTCTGGTTTTTTATGAAGGATTTTAACAAATACATATCGAGGGTGCAGTATCTTCTGCAAGCAGGGCGTTCGGTTTCGGACGTTCTGGTCTATTACCCCTTCCTGGGTTTTCCGGCCTCTCTGGCCCGTCTTGAGGATTGGGACGAGCCGCTCTTCCTGGGCAAGTTCGGCACGTGGGAAGCCGAGGCCGGCAAGAACCCGCTATTCGCCATTATCGACAGCGTCTTCGGGGAGATGGACCCGGGGGAGTCTGGGCGGTGGCTCATCAAGTACCGGCCGGCCTTGGAGTCGTTGAGCAACGCGGGATACACCTGGGATTGGGTAAACGACCATGCTCTTGAGGGTGCCAGTGTGGATGGGGGGCTGCTGCACGTGGGGAGCGGAAAATACAAGGCCGTAGTGGTGATGGGGACGGGTTCAATGGGAGCCCGGGCATCCAAGGCATTGTTGACTGCTGCCAAGGGTGGGGTGCCAGTGTTTGTTCTGGACGAGACGCCGGTGGTTTCGCACGGCCACACGGGAACAGGGGGCGGGGACAGCGTGGTGTCGGATTGTTGGGTTGAGCTGCAGGGGCTGGTTATTTCGGGCCAGTCGCCCGTGGAGTTGGGCGGGACGATGGAGAATTCGGGGAAGGTGCCGCAGTTCGTGCGTGGGGCGGGCCTGGGTGCGTTGCGGTTGGTCCATCGAGAGGATGAAACGGGCCAACAGCGTTGGACCTTTGTCAGCAACCGTACGGACTCTACTGTAGAGTCGGTGCTCTCATGGGATAACCACTGCGAGGTAGCATATCTGTACGATCCGTGGCGTGGCGTGACAATGCCGTTGCCTGGCGGATCGACGTCTACAACTCCCATTACATTGGCCGGGTATGGCAGCGCATTTCTCTTCTGCCTGTCCAAGGGGGACGTGGACGGGATGAAGTGGGCTGAATCGGGGGAGGTTGGGCTGCTCCATAAGCGAGAGCCGGTGCTGGAGCTAGGCAACTGGTCTTTGAGTGTTGAGGGCGACGATGTTGCCGAGGGCATGTTTGAGGCTGAGGAGTTCTTGCTGCGGGATTGGCGGGAGGTGCCCGAACTGCAGTGGAGCAGCAGCCAGGGGGTCTACTTGACCGAGTTTGAACTTGAGGCTGGGGCTTTGGGAGAGCGACACGTGTTGAGCTTCCCGTGGGTACACGGCGCTGCCGCTGTCGAGGTTAACGGCCAGGGTGTGGGGACGTTGATGGTGCCTCCCTTTGAGGTGGAGGTTTCGGACCGACTGGTAGCCGGGAAGAACGAGGTTCGTGTGGTGCTGGTTCCTGCCTTGCGAAATCGTTTATTGGCTCTGGGCGATGCGGGATTACCGGAGTATGTTCAGTTCAAGGGAAAGGCGGAGACCAGCATGCCCGTGGGGCTGATTGGGCCGGCCTATTTGATGCGGGTCCTTAAGAAATAGATGGATTTTATCGATTGCTGCGTATTTGATACACTGCATTAGTGCCCGAATTCATGTGGGGAGATTAAATGGAAAAGATGGGTAAGCTTAAGAGCACAGC
>CAZQHM010000044.1:0-37906 GCA_964593355.1 uncultured Myxococcales bacterium | reverse complement strand
CTCCGCAAACAATTTGCCGATTCTTCGTCCCAATTTGCTGCGACCTACACATGTGCCGGCCGGAATTCGCAATGCCCTACAGCCTCCTAGCCGGGGGCCCGGGGGACCCTACTCTGTCTTGTCCCAAGGTGAAGGGGGTTTCTCCGATGCGCTCTCCCCCCAAGATGACTTAACCTTCTTCTTCTCAACGTCAGGCAGCTCCAACACCAGCTCCTCGGGATACTGCCAGCCCCAGAGAAGACCGGTGTACAGAGTGAAAAGCCCCGCCAGCAGCGTCACAGCCGTAAACTCCCGCTTGATGCTCGTAGCCAGAACCGGAGCCCCCTGCCGCTCGATTACAACGTCGACGCTTCCCGGGAACCCCATTCGCTTGATCTTCCCCTCGCCCTCACCTATCTCCTCACCGTCCACTATGATGCGGGCCCTGGGATCCGAAACAGCGATCCTCGTGGTCCCGCAAGCGAAGGCCACCACGAACACCAGCAGCAGTGACGCCGTTGCACGAACTCTCATCTCACTCTCCAATGGCTGACCTGGCCTGCAATCCCCACTCCCACCGCCCGGCGGAAGGCCGCTAGAATCCGATAGAACCGAACCCGGCGATGCCCGACGAGAAGTCCCCCTCAATAGAGTAGGTATCCACGAAGAACCTCACCTCGAAGCGCAATATGATGTCGCTGGTGCGCCCCAGCAGCATCCCCAACGCCGCTGCTACGGTCAAACCCGTGTCCGAGTCCCAATCTCGCTCGTTCCACTCCGCCCAGCGGCTGCTCAAAGAGAGAATACCACCGACGTAGGGCGAGAAGTTCAGGTCCGTCAAGGGATAGAAGCCACCCACCCCAAGCTCCCACGAGAACTCCTGGAAATCACCCGTGGAGCCACCGTACATATCAAAAGAGACCTCCGCCAGGAATGAGCGAGGGTCGTACAGCACCGAAAACCCCGCACCGTACTTCATAGGATGCTGACTCAACTCAGAAGAGAAACTGTGGGCACCTATAACTCTGACACCATAATAGGTCGTCGAACGCTTCTTCTTCAGCCGCTCACGCTCACGGTCCGTCACCTCATATATCGTCTCACCCTCGTTGGGCCGAACCCCCGTAACCAGATGCCTCGCCAGCCTCGCAGTTACCGAATCCAAATCGTCCGGTGAAGCGGCCGTCATGTTCGATGCGGCCTGAACCGTACCATCCAGGTCCAGCTTCTGCACCGATATCTTCACTGTCTCGCCCATCCTAACGATAGAAAATCTCACCACTGCCGTCACACCATCGCCGTACGATCCCTTAGCCGCATCCTCGGCCGACACACGAACTACCGTAACCCCGCTCTCACTCAAATGCTGCTCAAGCAACACATATGTGACATCAATGAAGTCAGCATGGACATTGACAGCGTCCCCCGTGACCAAACCCCAAAGCTTTGCCTGTGCCTGAGCCTCTCCAATGCCAAAACAAAGGACTCCAACCAGCGCAATAATTGTATGTTTCATAAGATCCTCTCAAACAGAAGTCAGATTACGATTGCCAGAGCGACGGCGAAGGTTACCAGCGCCCCCTCCCCTTGTCAACCTCCGGCTCAATACAAGCGGTTAGTAAGAAATTAAGTGTACGCCCCACGGGCGCCGGCTCATTTCGTGGCCGTAGTCCCGCCAAAGGCCGGTTGACAGCTTGCCCTCCGAAGCCTTGGCGAAGGAGGGTCGCAGTGAGCCGGCGACCGAGCAACGCCGCAGGTGGCCCGAGGAAGCTGCCTTCCCTGGACACCAGATCGGCGCCAGATGCAAGGCGCGACCGAGCCTGGCGAATGAGGCGTGGCCTAAGCCACGTCGCAGTGAGCCGGCGACCGAGCAACGCCGCAGGTGGCCCGAGATGGTGTTCAGGGTTTCGCGTGCCTATCTTAGAACCATGTGATATTCCAATCCTAACCAACACCGGGAGGGACCCATGCGCCACCGCCTTCTTGTCCTCGCCATCGCCTTCACCCTTGCTGCCTGCAGTTCGGACAGCAGTGCTCCCCAGAAGGACTCAAGCCCAAGCCAGGATACCCAGGCCCCCGCAGACGTAGCCGATGTCCAAGGCGCAGACCAGAACGCCGACAGCGCCACACCAGATGAAGCATCGCCCCATGATACCCCCTCCGGCGATGTCCCCACCCAGCCCGATACCTCCACCGCAGACCTCACGCCTCCACCGCCATCTCCACCTGCCCCAAAGGCATACTCCGGCGGCACCTGCCCCGCCTTCTCCGCTGGAAAGAACGAATTCATGGTTGGGCCCAGAAAACGCCAGTTCGAACTCTGGATACCCGAGAAACCTAAAGGCGCCCCCCTCGTCTTCATCTGGCATGGACTTGGCGATAGCCCCAAGAACATTGCGGCCTACTTCCAGGCCCAGAAACTCGCCACGGAACGGGGCGCCGTGGTCGTGGCCCCCTACGACTGCTGCGCCTCAGGTCACAAAGACTGCTGCGCTACCCCCTACGTCTGGGGCATCGGAAGCTATGCCTCCGACTCAGACCTCGTAATGTTCGACGACCTCCTGGCCTGCATCGACCAGCAAGCCGATATCGACAACACCAGGGTCTACACCACCGGCTTCAGCGCCGGGGCCCTCTGGTCCACACATCTCGTCGTGAATCGTGGCGAATACCTCGCCTCAGCAGGGATCTTCTCCGGAGGAACAGGCAGCATCGTCAAATACTCCACGCCGGGAAATAAGCTCCCCGTCCTCCTGGCTCACGGTGGCGTCGACGACACCTACGCCGGCATCGTCAAGTTCGACAACATCACCAAGACCTTCGCTCAGCAGCTCCACGACGATGGCCACATCGTGGTCCTCTGCGACCATAGCCTCGGTCACTCCGTGCCCATGGATGGCGCCACCTGGGACGCCATCTTCATGTTCGCTCACCAGTGGGGCGACCCCTCCTCGCCTTTTGCTGATTCTCTCTCTACGGATTTTCCTCGCTACTGCACCCGTTACGCTCCACCACAGTAGGCTCCCCCGCTACCGACGGCCCACCCGCCGGCGCCGAAGGCCCATCAACCAGGTCGTTCAGGTCTACCGCATAGTAGTGCGATAGCGTTCGTATGTGATCTCCAAGATGGCCACCGTCAAGCACTACTCGAACAGCCAGAGCACTAAGCAGGAAAACCGAAGAAATATAATACACCCAGACTATAACGATCATCAAAGTACTAAGAGATCCATAGACCACATTGAACTGCGCAACATATTCCAGAAATAGCATAAACAGCTGTTTAGAGACTTCAAAAAGGAAGAAAAACAACAGAGCTCCCAGAAGCAGTGCCTTGAATGGCACAGACATCCTGCAGAAATAGCGCACCAGGGCAACGAAAGCCACCATGGTCCCAACCATGGAAATCACCATGCCCCCCGCGTGGGTAGAGTTGACCACATCCTCGAGGGTCGGTTGCTCCACCGCCGTGAGCCAACCGTTCACCAACACCATAAGGTAGTGCCCAGCCAGAATCAGAAAGACCAGCGCAACCATGAACCCGATAAACAGCAACTTGGAAACCACAAAATGGCGCCTCTTCTGCACCAGAAAGATTGTGTCCAGGCTGCTCTCCAAAGCCCCAAAGACCAGACTCGCAGAGAAGAGCACCGCCACAAAGCTCACAATGCCCGAAACCGTTCGAACCTCCACGATGGCTACCAGCTCGTCAAGCAGCTCCGTCCGCAAAAACGGCGCTATGTGGTGAGCCGGCCCCAGCAACGCATTCAGGAACTCCCTCTTGGAGTCCCCATGCGCCCCCATGGCCGCAAGGACAAAACCCATTATCGAAAGCGTAAGAATCATAAATGGCATAAAGGAAAGCAATGCATAGTACGATATAGCAGCAGCCCTGCTGTTACAATCCAGAGCTCGGTAGCCGGAGATCGTCTCCCGGGCCACATTGAACACCAAACCGGCAAATCCCCGCAGCCGGTGCCACGCCCCCCTGAACCAGAGCCACTTCATGAGCCCAGCCTGTATATCCCGGCCTCGTTAGCCCCCAACATGCCGGCCTCGAAGGTCCGCTTGTCTACCGCCGACAGCCCCTCCTCCTGCCACCCCTGCAACAGAGCGAAGTGGGGAGCCCTGGCTACCGCCTCTACTATATGCTCCTCAATCAACCCATCCTCAATGGGCCACATCGTCCAGTCCAGACGTGCAATATCCACCGCCCGACCAAACCCCCTCAAGCTCTTCTCCCCCTCCATGTTGTAGTAAGACTCGAAGTAACTCAGAGCAACCTCCCGGTAGCTCCGGTGAATTGGCTCCCTGAAACGCAACCCCACGAAGTTGCTCTTGGCAATGCACCCCCAATAGCCCCCCTCACGAAAGAGAGCCAAAAAATGGTCGTCGTCCCGCACTGCCGCCAACTCCATCACCAGAGCAGGCCTACCGTGAAAACGCATGGCGGCCGAAGCAAACAACGCCCCATCCACACAGTGCGCCTTCATATCCCTGATGACACTCCTGGGCGACCGGTACACCGGCTCCGAGCTGTACTCAGTACGGTCCAGAAAATCCTGTATCAGCCTCGGGGTGCTCAGCGAGGCCAGTAACTCCCGCTCCTCGGGAGTGAATAACGCCCGGAATTCCCCTGCCGCTAGTCTCTTCTTTTCCTTGACCTTCATCAATTCACCACACTACCATCTTACATTATGATCTTCCACAACACCAACCACATCTTCCACCAGTATCCGCTCTCCCGAGCCCGAGACCACGCTGCCGTAGAAGCGCCCGAACAGCTGCGCATACGCCGATGAGACAGGCCCGGCCCCCGTAGAGTCCCTGCGGGAAGCAAAGGGCCGGAACTCCAGATTCACCGAGCCGTCCTCGGTGCCCACGTGCCAGTTGCCCCCAAGGTCGGCAGGCACCTCGAACCGAGCGTTGGCCAACTCCTCCAAGACCTCGCCGCACCACAACACGTTCTCGTTGCCGTGCCGCTCGTCATCAATAATGTTCTTCGTCAGATTCAACGTAGCACAGCGACCATCGGGCATCCTCCAACCCAACGTCGCCCACCTCCACTGAGTCTTCCAAGGATAGCTGGCCCTGTGGTAATCCAGCAGCAACAGGTCACGCTCCCCATCCACCTTGTACTCCCGATGGCCCACTCGCACACTGCCGCTCACCCTGCACGGTCCCTTCAGCGAGTAAAACGGCAACCCCGACCTGAAAGGCAGAAGAGTAGACAAGGCCGGCGTGTCAACGTCCGCCGGTGCAAAGCTCAGCTCGGCAACAACCGCAGCCCTGCCAGCCCCTGGCTTCGTCACCACCGAGATCTCACCCTCCAGCGGTGACTTGTGCCGATACTCGACGGTCAACTCCCTGGTCCGCCACCCGAACGAGGCCCCCGAAACCCGCCCCGGAACGTGAACAACCCCAGGCAGCCGCACCAGCGAAAAGTCTGCCACACTCCCCGTCCCACGCTCCACAGCACACACGAAGGCCGAATTCAACACCCCCGCGTTCACAGCAGCCAGGCTGAGACACAACTCGGGCGTGAAAACCGCCACGTGCTGCCACGACTTACGCCTGGCACGAACCATCCCCGCCGTCAGCCAACTGGGCCACGCCCCAACACCAACATCCTCCAGGTTCAACTCCGCATACTCTCCGCGGAACCGCCCCCAATTCGTCTCGCCATCAGCAACTGCCCGCATGGGCGCAGGCCTCAATAACCCCTTCCTCGCCATATTGCACCTCTCCGAAATTCCGCTGACCGCCATTCCCGGCCACACCCGCCCCGAACAACAAACCGCCCCCCGGGAGCAGCGATTCTTACCCTCCACAACACCCAAGTCAAGGTCATTACTCGTTGCGAACAAACACCGCTTCGGCTATCATCCGCCACCTGCCGGTGGTCTCTCTGCATTGCCCAGCGTGCCTTGCACAGACCTCCACGGCTGAAGCTCTGGCCCCGGGTGAATCACCAACCGCAGGAGGTTCCTGAATGGAGCGCGAGGAGAGCCGCATGGCGCCCAACGATGCCCATGATAGAGTTGACCTCGATGGCATGAAGCCCGATGAGATCATCTACGACTGGAACACCGTCGAACGCACCGGCCCCATCACCCGGGACAAAATCTACGTCCTCGACGAAACCCTCAGGGATGGCCTCCAAAGCCCCTCCGTCGTCAATCCCAACCTCACCGATAAACTCATGCTCGTCCACACCATGGACGAACTCGGTATCGACGTCGCCGATGTGGGACTGCCTGGCAGTGGCCAGAAAGCGGTGGATGACGTGGCTGGAATCTGCCAGGAAATCGTCCGCTCCAAACTCCACATCCGCCCCGCCTGCGCCTGCCGAACCCTCGACCGGGACGTGGAACCCATCATCGAAATCTCCCAGAAGGTCGGCATCGCCATCGAAGTCCTGGCCTTCATAGGAACCAGCCCCATCCGCCGATTCGTCGAAGGCTGGGAAGCATACCGCATGTACAAACTCGTCCGGGAATCCATTCAGCTCGCACGACGCTACAACCTCCCCGTTACCTTCGTCACCGAAGATACCACCAGGGCTAAACCCGATACCCTATTCCCCCTCTACCACGTCGCCGTCGAAGCAGGCGCCAGCCGAATCTGCCTCTCTGATACCGTCGCACACTCAACCCCCGACGGCCTCCGGAACCTCGTCCGCTTCACCAAAAACGTCATCCAGGGCATGGGAAAAGAAATCGGCATCGACTGGCATGGCCACAACGACCGCGGCCTCGGCCTCACCAACGCACTCCACGCCGTCGAATGCGGAGTCACCCGCGTCCATGGCACCGCCCTGGGTATCGGTGAACGCTGCGGTAATGTCCCCATTGACCAACTTATGGTCAATATGAAACTCCTCGAAATAATAGATAACGACCTCTCAAAAATGGTCCTCTACTGCAAACAGGCAGCACTCGCCATGCACTGGCCCGTGCCCAAAAACTACCCCGTCGTCGGCGAAGACGCCTTCCGAACCTCCACCGGCGTCCACGCCGCCGCTATTCGCAAAGCTCACCGCATTGGCGCCGATTGGCTCGCTGACCGCATCTACTCCGGTATCCCGGCCTCCATGTTCGGCCTCAAACAAAGAATCGAAATCGGACAGATGAGCGGTGAATCCAATGTCCTCTTCTGGCTCGAACAACACGGCTTCCCCCCTCGAAAATCCATCGTCAGACGAATCATGGATATCGCCAAACAGAGCGACCGTGTCCTTGATGACGTCGAACTCGAATTCATCGCCAGACGATATATGAATGAGTCGGATGACGATTACGAAGAATTGTTCTAATATTTAACAGGAGATTAATTTCGCATGGCAAAGCCTTATGATTCACTGACCCTGAACCGCATCCAGAAGCTCGAACAGTTCGAAGCCGCCGGGCTCAAAGGATTCCCCAATACCTTCAGACCCGACGTCACATCGACAGAGCTCAAAGAAAAATACTCCCACCTCGAACATAGCCAGCTGGAAGCCCTCACAGCAGAGCACCGCGTCGCCGGACGAATCATGACCCTCAGGGCCATGGGCAAAGCCACCTTCTTACACCTCAAGGACCGCTACGGCACCATTCAGGTCTACCTCAAACAAGATGTGGTCGGCGAACAGGACTACGAACTCTTCAGGAAGTTCATCGAAGTTGGAGACCTCGTGGGCATCACCGGGAAGATGATGAAAACCCGCACGGGCGAACTCACCGTCGCTGCCGCAAAACTCGAACTGGTCACCAAAACCATCAGAACCCTGCCCGAGAAGTTCCACGGACTGCAAGACATCGAAGCCCGATTCCGCCAGCGCTACGTCGACCTCTTCATGAATGACTGGGTCAAAGAACTCTTCATCATGCGCAGCCGCATCGTCCAGTTCATCAGACACTTCCTCGATGACCGCAACTTCCTGGAAGTAGAAACCCCCATGATGCAGCCCATCCCCGGCGGCGCTAACGCTCGCCCCTTCATCACACACCACAACGCCCTCGATATCGACCTCTACCTCCGCATTGCCCCCGAACTCTACCTCAAACGCCTCCTCGTTGGTGGCCTCGAAAGAGTCTACGAAATCAACCGCAACTTCCGCAATGAGGGCCTCTCACATAAACACAACCCCGAATTTACCATGCTGGAGTTCTACTGGTCCTATGCCAACTACCAGGACCTCATGGACCTTACTGAAGACATGCTCTCATCTATGTTCGAAAAGATTATTGGCACTACAACTATAGAATGTAACGGCCAGTCGATCTCCATGGCCAAACCCTGGCGTAGACTCACCCTTCGAGACTCACTCGTGGAAGTGGCCGGACTCACCCAGGAGGCCGCCGACAGCCCCGAACAGCTCACAGCCTACCTCCGCTCCAAAGGCGTGGAAGTCAAACCCGATTGGGGCCTGGGCAAACTCCAGGTCGAAGTCTATGACCAGTCCGTCGAAGGCCAACTAATGGAGCCAACCTTCATCACCTGCCACCCCGTGGAGACCTCCCCCCTCTCCCGCAGAAATGACCAGAACCCTGCCGTGGTCGACCGCTTCGAACTCATTATCGGCGGTCGCGAAATCGCTAACGCCTTCTCTGAACTCAACGACCCCAGAGACCAACGCGCTCGCTTCGAAGACCAGGCCCGTGCCAGAGCAGCCGGAGACGAAGAGGGCATGCACATCGATGACGACTACGTCCGAGCCCTCGAATTCGGTATGCCCCCCGCAGCTGGCGAAGGCATCGGCATCGACCGCCTCGTTATGCTCGCCGCCGGAGTCGACAACATCAAAGAAGTAATCCTGTTCCCACTCCTGCGCCCCGTTGCCGACGAGTAAACCGCTATCATGGAACCCCAGTCCCCCCTCACCCGGGCCCTCTCCCCCCTGCTCTTCCTCCTGGCCGCTGCAACCTCCGCAGCAAGCCTATTCCTCGAACTCCCCCTCCCCACAGCACTGCCCCCCGCCGCCGCAGCGACTGGTCTGCTCCTGGCCCTTGCCCTTGCAAACACCCGCTGGATCCTGACCAACTGGAGAACCATCCTCTCGACTCTGGCAATACTCATCCTTCTGGCCGAACCCCTCCTCCCTGGCTCCTACCTCCCCGCCGCCGCTTTCCTCCTCGCACTACCCCTGTTGGCCAAGCCTTCGAAACCAGCCCGCATCACCGCAGCCTCTATCCTCACCCTCTCACTCTGGTTCATCGCTGCTCCACACCTCATAGAACAGTGGCCCTTCATCGCCCTTATCCAAACAGCCGCTGCCTTGGGAATCGCACTCCTGGCGGCCCTCTGTTGCATTACCCTGCTGCTGCCCAAACTGGCCACAGCGCTGGCCGTCCTAGGGGCCGCAGCAGCGGCACTCCTGGCGGCCATGAACCACATGCCGCCATCTACGCAGTTCAACATCACCATCGTGGCCTTCCTGCTGGCTGTCATCGTGGCCACTATCGCCGTGGCGGCCCTGGTCACCTTCCTGGTCATTAAGGCCCTGGAAAATATGGCCGCTAATCCACACCGCTCCTTCGCCTTCCTCGTTCCTATTCTCGCCGCACCAGGCTTCCTCGCCGCTAACGCCATACTTGACCACTACCCCGAAACCCAAAACTCCGTCGTCACCACCGCCGCCTTCGCCGCTGCACTCACATGCCTGGGAGCCTGGGCACTCATACTCACCATGGCACGCCTCGGGCGCACAACATCAAACCGACTCCTCGCTGCTAACATCGCCTGGAAATTCCTACGCTCCCAAAGACAGGTGCTCACCTGGAAAACCAGATGGACCCTGGCTCTTCGCTCTACACTCTCCTCACGTGCCCCGTTCTCGCTCTCCTCACTGATTCACACCACACTCCCACTCCTCATAGCGGCCGCAGGAATCCCCGCTGCCTCACTCTTCGCCGAACCTACCCTGGCATCCGTCGTTCAAATGGCCTCCGCACTCCTCGGCCTCGCCCTCGTCGCAGTACTCTCCTTCCGAAGCTGCAACATCACTTGCCTCGTCGCTAGACTCATCACGGCCATCGCCCTGGCAACCTGGATCTCCCGCTGCGCCCTCTTCAGCCCCCTGGCATCCAACCGAATCCTCCTGGCACTCTCCCTTGCAGCCATGG
This sequence comes from uncultured Myxococcales bacterium, assembly GCA_964593355.1. Taxonomy (GTDB): domain Bacteria; phylum Myxococcota_A; class UBA9042; order CAIXZC01; family CAIXZC01; genus CAYTWV01. The sequence continues at coordinate 27,821 of CAZQHM010000044.1, read as the reverse complement.
CCCTCCCGCTCCTAATCATCGCCTTCCGAGGCGCCACGCTCTTCGTCATGTCTCGTATCGCCGCAACAGGTCTGCCACCCCACCTGGACCCGGCCCTGGCCCCGCCCACAACCACTCGCCTGGCTCACGGCGTAGGACCCTCAGTCTTCTTCTCCCTCGTGGGCGTCGCCGTGGGCGTATGGGCACTTATACTCGTCCTCTCAGTAATGACAGGCTTCCAATCGGAACTGCAAAATCGTATCGCTAACGCCAAAGACCACATCATGGTCAAGGTGCCCCTGGGCAGTAACTCACTCAAAGACCCCATGGGCCTTGCCGACAAAATCACAACCATCCCCGGCGTGCTCTCCGCATCCCCCTACGTCGATGGCGAAGTCATGATGGCCGGCGAAATCAACGTCTCACCCACGGTCACCATCCGCGGCGTTGACCCCACCCGCAAAGGCCTCGACTTCCTCGCCCCCATGATAGTCTCAGGATACCTGGACGGCTTGCTACACCCCGAAAGCCTCATCCCATTCCCCGGCTTCCAACCCATCCCCGATATGCTCCTGGACCCCGAACTCTTCTCCCCCGATGAGATCAGCCTCATGGAAGAGATGCTCGCTGAAGGGGAACTCGCCCAGGAGCAGCACCAGAAGGATGAGAACGGCCTCATGGAAGAGATGCTCGCGGAAGGGGAACTGGCCGAGGAGCAGCCCGAGATGCCCGCTCCTGACCTTACGCTGGAGCAGGACCAGCCCGCTGAGAGCAACCAAGGCCAAAACGACGGCCACGAACCCCAACTTGACAGCGGCCAGGACCAAGACGACGGCCAGGAACCACTGATGGTTGATGGCCTCCTCGTCATGCCCGACCCGGACCCCGACGCCCCCCCCCTCCAGCGACAGGAAGTGGAGCCGGGCGAAGAGATTGCACTGCTGCCTACAATCGTCATCGGCCGAGAACTGGCCCGAGCCCTCTCCGCACGCCCAGGCTCCGTTGTCCAGGTCATCTCCCCCGACGGTGATGTGGGACCCATGGGCGTCCAGCCCCGGGCACGACCATTCCGTGTTGCAGCAGTATTTCAATCTGAGATGTATGATTATGATCTGAAAACTGCTTTTGTCCTGCTTTCGGAAGCTCAGCGCTTCTTCAATTTTGGCAACGACATTACACATATCGATGTTCGCCTTGAATCGACCAATCTTACTGATATTGTAGCTGCTTCTATTAGAGAGTTGGCTGAGGCAGAGCCTCTTGAAATACTGACATGGCAGCAGATGAATACTAATTTGTTCTCCGCTCTGAAACTTGAGCAATTCGTAATGTTTATAGTGCTTGGCTTCATTATAATAATAGCATCGTTCAGCATCTCATCGTCGCTTGTGTTGATTATACGAAAACGTGTTTCAGCCATTGCGATTCTCAGGACCATTGGAGCAGGGCCACGCCAAATAATGGTGGTCTTCCTCCTCATAGGACTCTCGGCCGGCCTCTTCGGCACCTTCAGCGGCCTCCTGCTGGGACTGCTCACCAGCGGTGTCGTTGAACGCATCGGGCTCACCCTCCCCCAAGAGTACTACGTTCGCGAGATCCCCGTTGAAATCCAAGCCTGGAAAGTCGCTGCCATTGCCCTTGCATCAGTCTTCGTCACAGCCATAGCGGCCATATACCCCGGCAGGGTAGCCGGCAAGGTAGGGATCATTGAGGGACTCAAAGATGAACGATAGCATGAGACCAATCATCGAAGTAAAAAACCTCAAGAAAAGCTACTTTCACCTAGGCACCGAGGTAGCAGTCCTCAACAATGTCGACTTCACCCTTCTGCCCGCCGACCTCGTCTCAATCGTGGGCAAATCCGGCGTGGGCAAGAGCACCTTCCTCCATGTGGCAGGCGCCCTGGATAGACCTACCAGCGGCCAGGTCATCTTCGGCGGACGAGATGTCTTCGAACTCTCGGACGATGAACTGGCCCGCTTCCGAAACCGTAACATCGGCTTCGTCTTCCAGTTCCACCACCTCCTCCCCGAGTTCTCGGCCCTGGAAAACGTCATGATGCCGGCGCTCATCGCCAGGCAAAGCCGCAAGGACTCCACCAAGAGAGCTCAAGAACTGCTCGACCGCGTAGGTCTCGCCCACAGAACTACCCACCGCCCAAGCGAACTCTCCGGCGGCGAGCAGCAACGCGTCGCTATCGCCCGAGCACTCATGATGAAACCCAAAGTCGTCTTCGCTGACGAACCCACAGGTAACCTCGACGACGCTACCTCGGCCGAAATCAACACCCTGCTTCGCCAACTCAACGACGATGACGGCCTGGCCCTCATCATCGTTACACACTCCCTGGAACTGGCCTCCACTATGGGCCGCCAGTTTCAGATGACCGATGGCAAACTCATACCAATCAATAACTCAGATCTTTGAGGACCAGCCCATGTTCAAACAAACCACACCCATTTTGTTATGTTGCCTGTTGACCTGGGCTTGTGACCCCTCAGCCACGAAATACGGTCAGTCGCCAGACGACACAAGCTCCTACGACGCCGCCCAACTCGATTCTTCAGCCAATCCCGATGCCCAATTCGACACACCTCAATCAACCGACCTCGGCACCGACCTTCTCGACAACACCCAATACAGCGACCTCGCCCCTGAGACCCATTACGACTCCCACCCAGAAGTCAACGAAACCACCATCCCAGACTCCATAGACACACAAGACCCCGAACTCCATGCCCCCGACCTGGACCTGACCTGGGATTCCCTAGAAGATTCCCTCGAAGATTCCCTCGAAGATTCCCTCGAAGATACAGCCCCAGAGACACATGACCTCGAGATCCTGGACCAGGACCTTACCCCCGACACAGAACCGGATGTCACACCTCCACCCTGCCCCGACCCAGAAGACCTGCAAGCAAACTCCGCCTCGGGCACCATCTACCTCGATTCCGACGGTACATCAAAATCCAACAACTACCAGTCCATCGCCCCAGCCTTCGACTCGCCACTTCCCGATGTCGAAGTCACACTCCTCCTGCCCGATGGCACCACCCTGCAACGAACTACATGCCCCGATGGTCGATATGCCTTCGGAAACCTCCCCGAAGGCCCCATATTCACCGCAGTCACACCGCCCCCGACCAACCTCTGGCCATCCTCCGCCAACTCACCCTCTGGCTTCGCACAAGCCATCTTCCAAGGAGAAGTCTCCATCCTCACCATCGGCGACAGTATCCCCAGCTTCGGCGCACAACCCTTCTTCCCCGAAAGACTGGCAGACCTCCTCGCTAACTTCGCCCTCGTCAACTCCATAAACAAAGCCGTGCCCGGAACCGCTACCGATGACTGGATGCCATCCACTAATCGGTTCAAGAACCATGTCGAGCCGTTGCTGCCCACAACAGATCTTGTGATTGTATCGCTTGGAGGTAATGATCTAAACTATTGGGTAGGCTATGATGGAGATCTTACCTTCGAGGAAGCCATGCAACTGGCAGCCGAGTTCCCCGTCGCCATGGAAAAGGTTCGGACAAATCTTGATATCATTTTTGCGGCAATGCTGGAAATAAACCCCAACCTTGAGTTTGCGTTTCTTGTGTATCCGAATTATGCGGCCTCCACATACTGGCATAACATTGCCGGAAGCTATGTCAATCTCGTCAGCTCCGCCCTCACCAACGAACTCTCAAAGACCAGAAAACACTTCTCGCGCCCCGGCTTCGTCATCATCGACATCCTGGCCATTACCCCGGATATCGACATCGATGCCTGCCTCTCAGACCCCCTCCACCTCAGCGAACTGGGCACACACATCTGGGCCCAACAAACCTTCCTGGCCCTGGGAGGAGCCATACTTGGAGAAAACCCGCTGGGCAATGACCGCATGACCGGCTTCACCCCCTTCGTCGCTGGTGAATAGTCCCATGCTTAGAACCACAATCTCCAATATCCTGTTCGTCGCCGCCGGTGGAGCAGCAGGTTCCGCCCTGCGCTACCTTGTCTCCCTCGCCATGGCCCCCAGTGAACCAGGCAAGTTCCCCGTTCATACCCTCATCGTCAACGTCGCCGGATGCCTCCTCATGGGCCTCCTGGCACCACTGCTCATGAGCCGCACCGGACTCCCAGATGGGGTTCGTCTCCTTGTCACAACCGGCCTCCTTGGAGGATTGACCACCTACTCAACCTTCAACCACGAGATGCTCCTCCTGCTCCAATACCACGGCCCCCTGCGCTCCGCTGCCTACTTCCTTGCCACCGTGCTCAGTTGCCTCGTGGCCGGCTTCGCAGGACTCTTATTGTCAACACTCGTCTCGCCTCAGGGGTGAAAAATGTCCAACGACGTGATAAGACTCGGTGTGCTGGGCACCGCCTCAATCTGCGAAAAAGTCCTGCCCGCAATGCAACGGTGCAACAGTATTCAACTGGCGGCCATCGCCAGCCGAAGCCTTTCCAAGGCCCAAAACGCCGCTGCCGCCTATGGCATTCCGCAAGCCTTCGGCTCCTACGACGCCCTCCTCAATCCAGAACTGCTCGATGCCCTCTACATCCCGCTCCCCAACTCCCTGCACTTCCCCTGGACCATGAAAGCCCTCCAGGCCGGGCTTCACGTCCTGTGCGAGAAACCCCTGGCACTCTCGGCCGCCAACGCAAAAACCATGTTCGAAACATCCGGTGCAGCGGGAAAACACCTCCAGGAAGCTTTCATGTATCGGCACCACCCACAATACGAGGTGGTCCAGAAAGCCGTCCGGGATGGCGCCATCGGAGAACTGCGCTGGCTCAACGCCTCCTTCTGCTTCATGCTCGACGACGAAGAGAGCATCGTCGCTAACCCCGAGCTTGGCGGTGGAGCCCTCTGGGACGTAGGCTGCTACCCCGTCAACCTCGCCTCCTGGCTAGCCGCCTCCATCCCAGTCTCAATCTCCGCCGCTGCCAACATCCGCAGCGTCGACCGAACCCTCGCAGGAACCATCGCCTTCCAAAACGGCTTCGTCGCCTCCATTTCTTGCAGCATCAACTCAGCAGAACACCACTACGCCGAAATCCATGGGACCACAGGCTCAATTCTGCTTGCAAACCCCTGGGTCGCAGGCCTCGGGGCCAACTCCCCCGTCACCATCCGACGCCATGGACAACCTGACACTCTCCTGCAAGTCCAAGGCCATGACCCATACTTCCTGCAAGCCTGCCACTTCGCAAAAGCCTGCCAGACACCGGCACTCAGAAACGCACAAGCCGAAGAGTCCATCCGCACCGCCGCTATTCTTGAAGAAATGTCCACCTACCCAAGATAGTCCTTGATCGCCTCCCTATCCCTCTGCTAGCATACCCACGTTGACTCAACAATCAGCGAAGGCGGGGCATCGTCTTGGCGTTACTGGGCGGGGGCAATAGCCCCATGCTGCTTGACACTGCAAGGCGGCGGGAGGAGAGGCGACACCATGCATGGTGTAAGGCTGGACAACAATGCTGATATCGGAGCACTGGTCTTCGATAGCTGCGATGTAGGAATCGTAACAATCGATCACGAAGGTCAGGTGGTGAGGTGCAACCCCGCTGCTCTGACCATCCTTGGCAGCCCTGGAGAGGCAACTACAAGACTCTTCAACGTCTGCCAACTGCCCACCATGCCTGATGACGTGCGACGCGGAATCAGAGAAGCCCTGGATTCGGGCCGCCACTTCTCCGCAGAGTTCGAATACATCTCCATGCATGGGAAACACTCCTTCCTGAAGCTCGACGCCAGACCCGTTGCCGTCAGCGAAAACCGCAACGGCGCAATCCTGCAACTGCTCGACATCTCCAACGCCAGAGCCGCCCAAGAACAGCTTAGAAAGACATCCAAGATGGAGAGCCTGTCACTCCTGGCAGGCTCCCTGGCCCATGACCTCAATAACGTCTTCACCGCACTGGTTGGATACTCCTCACTGGTACGCAAACCAGGTGGCCTCCCGCCCTCCCGCCAAACCCACGCCCTGGAGATGATTGAGAAGGCAGCATTCAGCGGCGCCAAACTCGTGGAGAACCTCCTGGGGTTCACCAGCGAACGTAACGCCCACCTCCCTTCTTGTGACTTCCAGAAGGCCTTCATTCAGGCCGTAGCCCTCTTCTCCTGCGGACTGCCACCGGAGATTTCCGTCGAGAGCTCAGCAGAACTCCCCGGCGTTCGCATCCGCGGCAGTAGTAACAAGCTGGAACACCTCATTCTCAACCTGGCCCTCAACGCCCGAGACGCCATCCTACCCTCCAGCGGCACCATCAGGATTTCGGCGGCCCTTGTGGACACCTACCCGCCAGACTGCGCCCTTAAGATCACCGCCACAGGTCAACTCGTCGAACTCACAGTGCAGGACACCGGCTGCGGTATAGCACAAGGCGACCTCACTCGAATCTTCGAGCCCTACTACACCACCAAGGCCCCAGGACGAGGCACGGGCCTTGGCCTCTCCTCCGTCTGGGGTATCCTTCGAGAACTGGGCGGTACCATTAGAGTTACCTCGACCCCAGGCGCCGGCTCCCAGTTCTCCCTCTACCTCCCCGTCTCAACCAGCGCCGACCAAGAGTCCATCCCCGCCCCCGAAATCGTGCCCGACCTCATGGGCAACGGCCAGCGCCTCCTCCTCCTCGAAAGAGACCCTGACCTCGCCAACCTACTCGTCTGGCTCCTGCTGCGCCACGGATACAAGGTCCTCCACTCAAGTTCCCTCCTCCAAGCTCAAGAAATCCTCAACGCCCCCGACCACAACATCGATGCAGTAGTCTCCGAGGAGTTGTCCGAGTCCACCCTGGCCTTGGAAGTCCTGGCCCTCATAGCCTCCCGAAACACCCCGGCCCTGCGCATGGCCTCCAGAAGCGCAGCCCCCACCACTAGTCCACCACCGTTCAAGCTCACAATCGCCAAACCCTTCACCCCAGGGCAGTTCCTTCAAGCCGTCTCCCAGCTTCTGGCTCCCCTCACCCTGCCCTCTACACGAAATCCTTGACGTTCCTTGGCTTGCTGTGGTAGCAGATTGTCCGTAAGTGTAGGCTCGTTGAAGGTGAATTGCATGAATCGTTCCTCAAAATTGGGCCTGGCGCCCCTACTCGTCGTGGCACTGGCGCTTGGCGCTAACTCCTGCCTTCCCGATGAGAACTACGAACCCTGCGGCTATCCCGAGTCAATCCAGCAGGGTTGTGAGAAGTCCGGAGTCAACTGCGTCATCGAGCACCCAACGTGCACCGAGGGCTACTGCGTAACGTGGCAAGGCAGTGACTCCTTCTGCTCCAGCTCATGCAAAGACTCCGGCGACTGCCCCGAGAGAGGATGCTGCGTCACCATGCTCGTTGGCTGTGAAGACCCCACCGACGTCAGCACATGCCCCTCATACTGCATCGAGCGCTCCCGGATCAAAGGTGGCGTATGCCCCACGGCAACGTCCCAGCTTCCCTCAGGCTCCACAGAAGAGGACGCCGCAGTGCTGCCCGAAGCCGACATGGGCACCAACCCCCAGTAGCCACCAAACCACCGGCACCAACATAGCCCTACCTGAACGACACTGCCTGGGCCGACGACTCGGGACGAAAAGCGTCACGAAACCACTGAACGCTGGCCTCACCCCCCTTCCACTGCACCGCCACAACGTCGAACCGCAATCGCATGTACCCCAGACCGCTCCGGCGCAGGAAAACCTGCGTAGCCCTCACGATCTTCCTCTGCTTCGTCCGGTTCACCGTTATGCCCGGCGTGGCAAGATAGCTTGTTGAGGCGCTGCGCACCTCAACTACAACCAGAGTCTCCCCCGATGAAACCACCAGGTCCAACTCCCCAACCCTGAAGTTGCAGTTCCTGGCCACAACACAATAGCCAGCCTTCTGCAAGAACGCCGCAGCAACCTCCTCGCTGCGACGCCCCAACTCCTTTCGCCACTCGTCCCTGGTCATGGCACCACCTCCTGATGCCATGTGTCGCACCAGCCCCCCTCTCCAAGAAACCTATTTTTCGATTTTCTTGAGCACGAACAGCTCACGAATACGCCAGCCAAAGCCGTCAACCCGGTTTCGTTCACCCCTCGGCTGGCAAGAACCCCTTGCAGAAGCTGCGCCGGTGCAAAGACGACAGCCCCAATCTACCTATAGCCTCCTGATGCGCAGCAGTGCCATACCCCTTGTTTCTCTCAAGGCCGTACCCAGGGTAGTGACCCGCCAACTCCACGATAAGCCTGTCCCTGGCCACCTTCGCTAATATTGATGCAGCCGCGATGTGCAGAGAGCGCTGGTCGCCCTTGACCACCGGCTTCTGCGGTAACGCCAACCCCTCAATGAGCAGGGGCCCGTCCACCAGAACCAACTGTACCGAAGCTCCCAACTGCAAGAGACAGCCCTCTATGGCACGCCTCATGGCCAAAAAAGTCGCCCTCAAAATGTCGCTGCTGTCTATCTCCTCCGCCGACGCCATTCCAACCCCGAAAGCCGCTGCGGAACCCATTATCGCCTGCTCCAACTCCTCGCGCTGGCGCTGGTCAAGTTCCTTGCTGTCACGCACCCCGTCAGGCACCAAGCCTTGCGGTCCAAAGACCACCGCTGCCGCCGTCACGGGCCCGAACAAGGCACCACGACCAGCCTCGTCCACGCCCAGAAGCATGGTCAGACCTTGCTTGTGCAGGAAGCGCTCTATCTCTCCAGGGGAAGTACGCTCGCTCGGAAAGAGCGTCGGGGGGGACATCAATTGGCGCTGCGGTCTTCTCGGATCTCCTTGAGCCGTGCAGCCTTGCCACGAAGCTCACGAAGATAATAGAGCTTGCAGCGGCGAACTTTGCCCTGACGGATCACTTCGATCTTCTCGATTCGGGCGGAGTACAGAGGGAACAGCCTCTCTACGCCCACGCCCGAGCTGATCTTCCTTACCGCAAAGCTCGACGAGATGCCCGCATTCCGGCGACGGATCACGACGCCCTCAAACATCTGCGGACGAACCCTATCCTGCTCGACCTTAACCTTGGCCTTGGCCTTGGCCTTGGACAGCGGAATCTTCTCAACGATCTTCACGTACACTCGGATCGTATCGCCAGGCTGGAAGCGAGGAACGTCTTTGTCCAAGAGCACTTTGTTGACGTTACGAATAATATCCATCTCTCTCTCCTCATCTCTTTCACAAGAGATCAACTACTTATCACTCAACTCCCGTCCCAGGAGCCGATCCAACAAAATCGAAGCTGCCGAGCGTACGGAAAGGTGGTTGTACTCCCCCGGACCCTTTATGGGAGCCAGACGGTAGTCCATCCTCTCAAGAAACCCCTTCTCCAAACCCCAGCCAGTGCCAAGCACCATTAATGCGCAACCCTCACGGGCCGCCAACATCTCCCTGCACTCGCTGTGCGACATCACATCACCGCTCAATGCGGCCCCAGTCCCCAGCGTCACCGGCGCCTCTCCTGTGTCAGCCTCGATGGCCGCCTTGGCCTCATCGAGATCCTTTACCACCCGGGCAAATGCTATGGCAGCGCTTCGCCTGGGGTTGTAGGCAGCACCCGGACCATCCCGCCAGTGCTCGAGCAGCTCGGAAACAAGCAGCCTCTGCTGCTCTACCGGGGTCACAATGAAGAAACCGGCAACACCATAAGTGGCAGCGGCTCTGGAAATGTCGTGAACATCCACGTTGGTCACAGCAGTAGCTACCAGCCGATGATTCTTGTTATAAATCGGGTAGTGCACCAACGCCACGTATAGTTGCATCTCATTCCCCCAGCAGCTTCCTGTCCTGCTTCGAGAGTAACACCTTCTGAAAAAGGTCGGGGCGCCGCTCTAATGTCACCTCAAGGGAGCGCTTCCTCCGCCACTGCTCGATTCGACCGTGGTCACCCGAGAGTAGCACATCAGGTACAGACAATCCCCTGTACTCCCGAGGCTTTGTGTAGTGGGGGTAGTCAAGCAGCCCACTCTGAAAAGAGTCCTGAACCACCGACGCTGCATTGCCCATGGCATTCGGAAGCAGCCTGGAGCAGGCCTCGACCACGCATAGCGCCGCTGCCTCACCCCCGTTCAAAACGTAATCCCCCAAAGAGAGCTCCTCGGTAATATAGCCCCCTTCGAGTATCCGCTCATCGACCCCTTCGTATCTGCCGCAAACCAGGAGAACCCCGCCGCACTGCACATACTCGGCAGCAACTTCCTGCGTAAACCGTCGCCCTCGCGGCGACAGCAGCACCCGCTTCTCAACCTTGCCCCCGGCCATGATGGCCTCGATGGCATCAACCAAAGGCTCCACCTTCATCACCATGCCGGGCCCACCACCATAAGGAGTGTCGTCCACAGTCTGGTGACGGTCACTGGTGAATTCCCTCAATTGGCGTAGCTCTACACCCAGGATCCCCTGCTCTATGGCCTTTCCCAAGAGGCCCGTCGCCAAGGGCGACTGAAAGAACTCCGGGAAAATTGTCAGGATCGAAAAGTGCATGAAGGCAAGTCTCCTATCAAATTCCGTACACTCGCCAACTTTCAAAGAACATGTCCATGGAAACAGAACCGCCGGACAAGCCGGTTACTCCATTATCTCTACCATGGCGCGTCTATTCTGCTTGGTAGCAGCAGCACTCACCAAGGTTCTGATGGCCCTCGCTGTTCTGCCCTGCTTGCCAATGACCTTACCAAGGTCCTCAGAATTGACACGGAGTTCGTAGATCGCCATCCGCTCGCCCTGCAGTTCGTTCACACGCACAGCATCAGGGTTGTCAACAAGAGATTTCGCGATGAACTCGATCAATTCCTTCATAGTCGCCCTCCAAACGGTTTGACTGCTGACAGGGAACTGGAGGCTCCAGACTACTTCTTGATGTAGCGATTGATGAGGCTGCGAACCGTATCGCTTGGCGTAGCGCCAGTGCCAATCCAATACTTGATGCGCTCTGCGTCAAGCTTCACTGCAGCAGGGTTGGCCAATGGATCATAGGTTCCAAGCTGCTCCAGAGAGCGGCCGTTTCTCTTCGCTTTCGAGTCAATAGCTACCACACGGTAGAAGGGCCTGTCTTTCGTTCCAAATCGGGCAAGTCGAATGCGCACTGCCATGGGTTCCTCCACATACAACACCACTCCACGTGGTCGGGGAACCATAGTCGCCGACCCTGCCCCTGTCAAGGAAAATCCTATGCGGTTGGGCAGTTCGATTACGGCCCTGTTTGGGGCCTGCGGCGCCGCCGCTGCCCGGCCTTTCCTCCACGGCGTCAATGATACTTCAAGATGCTTGCGCCCCCCCGCTTTGTTCGTAGAATGGGGCTGGGTGGAGCAGCACATTGGCATTCTCAGCCCAAGGGCTCTCTATTTGGAGTATCGACAGGCCAGTATGACAAAGGAACCACCAGGGCACCAGCCTTCAGATTTTGATGCTCTGACTCTTGCCATGTGCAACTCACTGACGGTCCAGCAACAGCGCCCCTCCTCGCTAATGCCTGGGCTTCTTGAGCCTTGGGTCGGCCGTTTTTCGGGACTTGTGCAGGTGAACGTGGGCAACAGCTGCAATCAGCAGTGTCCCCACTGTTCTCTTGACAGGGACGGACTCTTCAGGACCACCCTTGAGGAGGCAAAGGGTACTTTGGAAGCAGCCTCCGAGCTTGGCTTGAGCGGGGCCACCTTCGTGGGCGGTGAACCAACGATCTGGCCACACCTCTTTGCCTCTCTGACCTTCATGCGAAAGAGGCGAATGGAGCGGGCCGTGCTTAATACCAACGGACTGATGCTCGCTTATCCCCGCTACCTGCCCCGACTTGAAGAGAGCGGGGTGGGCACGGTTGTCTGCTCTCTTGACCACTTCGAACCTCATGGGCAGAGGCTGCTGGCCAACCGCGAGGACACGCCGGAACTCATCACGGCAGCGGTGGACAACCTCGCCGTAAGTCCTATCAACACCTCGTTCTACACCGTCTGCACTAAGCTGCTGGACGGCAAGCTCGATAAGCTGGGCGAATTCCTGCTTCACACCTCCGATGCGTTCCGCAATCAGCCGGCGGTCATTCTGGCACCTCTGCGCCACCCCAATCTTGACCAATCGCAATTCGATTCGCTGGCGTGGCGCTTCTCTGACCTTCTGCGCGAGATCCAGTCACCACTGGAAGCGATGTCACGCGAACTCCCGGTCTTTTTGAAGGGATTCCCTCTCTGTCTCCTCGGCCCCCTCAGAGCACACGCTTTCGAAGAGCACGTCTCCATTCTGGCTGTGGATAGCCAGCACGGGCACCCTCTTCCTCGGCGCCAGCAGGGTGAGGCACTGGAACGCTGTGCTCTATGCCCCGACGTCGATACTTGCCCGGGCATCCCGCCAGCCTATGTGCGCCGGTTCGGGCCAGATGAGTTAAGGTAGCACGGTGGAGAGCATGGCCAACCCCGGAGGAAGACCGCTGGCGGCCCCCTGCCACAAGCACTTTCCCGTGGTAGACATGCACTGGCATCCCGCCGATATCCCTGCCCACAAGAACCTTGGCGACCTCTCGGCGAGGGCACAAGCAGCGGGGGTAACCGTCGCTGTGGCAACGGGCTACGACAGGGCCAGCTCCCTTCACACCCTTGAAGTGGCATCGGTTTATCCCAACTTCCCCGCTGCCGTAGGAATGCACCCGTGGTTCATAGAAGGGCCCCCCGAAGGTGGCTGGCTCGAAGAGCTGGCAGTGTCACCTCTGGTGCTTGCCCTGGGAGAGACAGGGCTCGACGGCAAGTGCGACACCCCCATGCCCTTGCAGGAGGCATGGTTCGAATATCAGCTCGACATGGCGTCCAGGCACTCTTTGCCACTGGCGGTGCACTCCCGATCTGCCGTGGAGCCCGTGCTCCACGCTCTTCGAAGGCACCCCGGCGTAACCACGATTCTGCACAGCTTTCCAGGCAACGCCCAACAGGCCCAACCGTTCCTGGAGCTGAACTGTTTCTTCTCCGTAAGCGGCGCCGCAACCAGGTCCAACGCAAAGAAGGTGGTGTCGCTCATCAGGGGCGTCCCACTAAGTCGACTACTGGTTGAAACCGATGCGCCGGCCATCGCCCTTGAGGACGTTCCCAGAGAGGATGTCGAACCTTGTCACGCAAAGCTTGTGGCGTTGGCAGTAGCAGAAATCAGGCAGGAACCGGTGGAATTGGTGGCTGAGGCCCTGCTGCGAAACTCCGTGGCCGCATTGGGGCCCCGGCTGGCGGCACTTCTTCAGGGGCAAGGCAGGGCCTAAAGGCCGCTGAGCACCTTCCAGCGCCCATCTTCCTTGATTACGTCCAGGCGGTTCTTGTCTTTGGAAGTCGCCCACGCCTCCTGCCCCGCCTCCTGCAGTTGGAAGGTCAGCTCGTATTCAACGAACACCGAGGCTTCATTCCCGGCAATTGCGAGTCGCCCCACCTGTATCTTATAAACAACTGCCTTGATGTTGTCTCTCAGAATAGGCAGTATTTTCTTAAGCAGCTCTTTGTGGCCATAGTCGTCCTTGCTGTCCCCAGTGGTAGCAGCATTATCGAAATACTGCCGTGATACCAGTTCGGCGAGAGCATCAACGTCACGATTCTCTATAGCGACCCGATAGGCTTCCACCACTTCCAATATAGCACGGTTTTCAGGGGTATCCTTTACCTCTGTTCCTTCTATATATGCGGGCCCACAAGAAAACCCGAACAGCCCCACAAGCATAAGCACGACAAAACGCATATCATCCTCCTTACATTGCCCTCGGGGGCAGGCGGGTACTATAGCCGCGCTGCACCGCCACTTCAACCCATCTTAGAAAGTAAAGGCGGCCCCCACCCCCACTTCAAAACTGCTCTCACTCAGATAGTCACCCTGGGTCACCGAGGTGGGCTCCGTATCCAGCCGCCACCGAATATTGTAGGCAGCAAAGAGCATGAATGGCGACGTGAGGTCCACGGTCGCTTGTGCCACCGCCATGGCGCGGTCCAGGGAGAAGACGTCATCCAGCCCGTCGAAGTTTCTCCTTGTGTAGTAAGCTGCCAACTGAATTCCTATTATTTTTGGCAGCTCCGCCCTCAGCATTAATGAAGAATTATTGGGGCCCTGATAGTCTTCGTACGCCCCACCTATTCCCATTTTACCAAGAATATTCACATATAACTCTCCATACATACCATGTTGAGTCTCCAGATCAGCCTCGGAGAAGTACTTGAGCTTCGGCGACGGCTCAAAGTTGGCCAGCGGCAGGAAGGAGACCTTCTCAAGCTCATACAGAGAGTTAAAGTAAGCCGGAGAATATCCAGCGCCAACGGCTCTGTACTCCAGTTTGATGGTAAATTCCGAGGAAAGGGCTTTCAGAGCCGTGAGTATGCCAAGATGCCAGCCAACCCCAACATCCCTGAAGAAGTTGAGATCTGTGTATGGAGTAATCACGGCTATCTTGGAGGAGAATACGTCAATTGCCAGGTCGAACCCAAGGAACCAGGCCGAACGCTCTTCATATTTCAGGTTGTTCTCACCGTCGAAGGCTGGCCGCCCCTGCTCATCCAGGGCGATGCTCCAGGGGGCCCTGAAGTCGGAGATGAAGCTCACGCCGGTTCTAAGCGACTTGGGTACAGGGTGGAGGTCCGGCAGGGCCATGGCCAGGGGCTTGACGTATCCTCTCATGCCCACAAGATTCCAACCCATAATATTGTTAACGAGGAATTGACTACCCCACACGTCCATATTAAGATTTGTGGCCAATCCAGTGTAATAATGATCTGCGTCGAGATTATTATAATACCGGTTCAGGATCGTTCCGTGGCCGATGGTGGATGCAGCAAGCTCGCCCAACCTGACATAGACCGGGTCAGCGGGCTTGCCATACTGGATGTACCTGAGGATTCGAGTCCAGTCCGAGACCTCGTCCCAGTCCTCCTCACGGTACCACTCTTTGGACTCGGGGGCGTTGTCCACCACTCGGATGCGGAGGGGAAGCTGGAGCCCCAGCATCACCGGGTCAAGGTTCAGCTCAGCGCCAACGGCGAGGTTGATGAAATAGTCTTCACCAAGGAGGCCGTAACCGGCCTGGACAGCCATGGTCGATGGGGTTGGCCCCCCTTCCAGCGGGGGCAGCCCACCAGGCTCCTGGGCGCGGCTGAGCCCGGACCAGGCAAGCAAGAGCGTACAGAGTACCAGCGGTGCGGCCAGCGGCCCGATGCGGCATATCCTACACGGCCGCTCAGACATCTCGTTCCCCCCAGCGGCCGTGTACCCTGAGCGAGGCCAAGGCCGAGTCGAGGGGGGGGCGAGAATGGTGAGCAGTGGTTTGGAAGAGCGCAGCTTCATGTCTACCCCCTTGTCAGCGGGACAGGATGACGTAGACTGTAGCGCTTTTTTGGAGGCATGCCACATGAAATGCCGTGTGAACGAGATATACCCTTGTCTGATTGGCGAATCCACAGCAACTGGGCTGACCTCTCTGCTCATTCGTCTCTCGGGCTGCAACCTGGACTGCTGCTACTGCGACACCAAGCATGCGCAGCTTGAACCCGGAACCCTCATGGCTATTCCCGACCTGGTTGCCACCGTTGCGGCCTCGGGTCACCGCAGGGTCCTCATCACTGGAGGGGAGCCCCTGCTTCAGGCCCAGGGCGTTGCGGCCCTCAGTTCTGCGCTGTTGGCCAATGGGGTCGACGTCTTCATTGAGACCAACGGCAGCTTGTTGCTGGATTCGCTCCCGGCTGGGGTGAAGAAGATCGTGGATATCAAGACGCCGGGATCGGGAGCGGGAGGCCGCTTCCTTCCGGAGAACCTGGCCCATATGCGCCCTTGGGATCAGCTCAAGATTGTCGTGACGTCCGAGGAGGATTACCGCTGGGCTATTGACTATCTTGAAGCGCTTGGGCCTCTGCCCATTGCCCCGGAGAACGTCCTGCTCTCTGCGTGCAACCCGGGGCTGGATTCGGCGACACTGGCCAAGTGGATGATCGATGGCAACGTGCCTTACAGACTCAATGTCCAGTTACATCGCTACTTGTGGGGGGATTCCAGGGGGGTCTGATCTATTTGCCGCTGCTGAAGACCTGCGTGGCGTAGTATCGGTCACCATCTCCGTAGACGGCGATTCCCGTGAACCTGAAGTCGGCCCTCAGGATGTTCTCCTTGTGGCCCTGGCTCTTCATCCACATTTCGACCAGTGATTCTGCCGCAGGCTTGGCAACCATGGCGATATTCTCACCGGCCCAGCCATACTTCTTCATTCCGGCGGAGACCAGGCGCTGGGGCAGCGTGCGGTTCTCTTCTACCGGTGACTCGTGATCGAAGTAGTTCAGCCTGAACATCTCTTCTGAGTGCTGATCCGCTGCCGCCTGAAGCATGGGCTCATGGACCAGTGGCTCAAGACCGGCTTCGCTTCTCATCTTATTAATGATGTCGACCACCTGTCTCTCGACCTCGGGCATGAAGAGGTCGGGGACCTCCTCCACTTCCTCTTCACCAGCAGCCGCGACGGGCTCAGGCTCAATAGTTCCTTCGTTCTCGGCAACTTCTTCAATGTCGCTGTCGTTGAGGGCACCGGGCTCGGCAGCAAGCCTGGCCATGGCCTCATCGGCATTGGCCTGGGTAGCTTCCCACGGGTAGGACTCGTCCTCGCCATCCTCCCAGACTGTATAGGTCTGGCTGGCGGAGCCGTCATCGGCGTACTCGCCCATCTCTTCGTATTCTTCGTATTCTTCCTCTTCGTAATAGGTAGTCTCAGTCACAACTACTGTCTGAGGACCTGATACATAGACGACTTCTTCATAAACGACCAGCGGGAAACCCATCCAGATTACGAACGGAGCATACACCGGCACATAGTATCTAACGAAGGGTCTTACGATTACGTGATAGGGCTCCGACCAGTACCAGTATCTCGAGTGGCGATAGGGGACATAAGCAGCGGGCCGATAGGAGTAACCAGGCCAGTAGGAGTATGCATGGCCCGGGCGGTAGCGCGGCGAGCGGGCGTGGTAGGGTCGGTAGGAGTTTCCGTAGCCCTGCTTCTTGCCGTAGCCGGGCTTGTATGAGGCTGGCTTTCCGGGGCCATGATGGGCGGGTCTGGGGCCATTGCCTCTGGGCGAGTAGGCAGCGGGCTTGCCGCCGGGTTTGCCGTTGGGCTTATAAGCCGCGGGCTTGCCTGCGCCTGGAGCGTTGTTGCCTGTGGCGCTGGCGGCGGGAGCGCCTGGTTTCCCGGCGCCCGGTCGCATGGCTCCTTCTCTGGGGTTCTCCCTGGCACCGGGGCGTGAGGCGGCGGGCTCTCCTCCGGGGCGCCTGTTGGAGGGGGCAGAGGCATCGGGTCTGCGCTCGCCCCTGGCGTCACCGTTGGTCCGTGCGTCGCGCTCTACATTAGTGGGGTTGCGCTCGGCGCTGTTCTTCTTGTTGGGCCATCCCCGTTCATTAGCAGCGGGGAGCATGCCCTTGGATTCTTTCTTGGGCCTTGAGTTACCAGCGGCTGGCCTGTTGGGGCGCTGGGCCTGGCTGGGCCGCTCCACTTTCCCGGGTCTTGCGGCCGTTGGACGGGAGGCCGACTGGGATGGTCTGGTGGCTGCGGGCCTGGAGACCGACTTGGTGGGTCGGTTGGCTGCGGGCCGGGAGACCGATTTTGTCGGTCTGGAAGCGGCGGGACGCGATGCCGACTGACTGGGTCTTGAAGCCGCTGGCCTGGAGACCGAGTTTGTGGGTCGGCTGGCGGGGCGGGAGACTGCCTTTGCCGGCCGGCTTGCTGCGGGGCGGGAGACTGCCTTACTGGGCCGGCTAGCTGCGGGGCGGGAGACTGCCCTACTTGGCCTGCTGTAGGAGGAGGGGCGTGAAGAATGCACAGCAGCAGGCCGGTTGGAGCTGGTGGGACGTGAGGCCGAGGAGGACTTCCCCTTGCTGGAACTAACGGAGCCTTTGCTAGCTGCTGGCCTGGCTCCCGAGGGTCGAGAGACTCCGCCAGGCCTCGAGCCTCCAGGGCCTGGTCTGGCCTGGGCCTCGGTCATGGTTGCGAGACTGAACGCCATGAAAAGGACTACTGCCGTGGATAACCGTTGCATATGACACCTCCTGACGCCGAACACAGGCGCCCAGGGACGCCACCTATCCGCAACTATTCAATTATGGGGGAAAATCCGTCGAAAGTCCAACAGGGGTCGTCACTGGTGCCGTGGACGTATTGCGGGGGAGCATTAGATTGGCTGGGAGCTGCGGGGATGAGAATTTAGCAATGCCGGATGCTCAGCGAAGGTCGGATTCGATCGTTTCAATCCACCGGGCGACTGTGCCATCGAAGGAGATCCGGGCTCCCTCGTGGTACTCTCTAATGTAGTCGAGAGCCGACGTGCCGTGGGGGGAGATGTTGTAGCGGCGATCATCCGGGACCCTTGCGAAGTACTCTCGGGAGGCGAAGCTCTTGAAGTCGAAGGGCTTGAGGGCCAGCGCCGATGCCACTCCGTAGAGGTTGATGAGCTTCTCGAAGGCGCCAATGATCTTGGCCTGAGAGGGATAGACCATCATGGCCCGCTCTTTGGCGCCGAGTTCCTGGTCGGTGAGTTCGATGAGATGGCCTTCGCCTCGCTTCCAGGGTGGGAAGCGCAAGGGGACAAAGAACATGATCTCGTACTCGGGCAGTTCAAAGAACTCCACCGAGCGTCCTTGCTTCCTGGCCATCTCCACTGCCTTCCAGGTGAAGAAGTGGGTTAGATCGTGTTCTGGGTGTCCCCCTTGGAATGCCAGGGTCCAGACCACATCGACATCACGGACAACGTCGAAGAGCTTCTGAATGACGCTGCGGCTTCGGCCGAGGATCCGTTCTCTGAGGTCACGGGGGAGCCTTGCATTGGCCGGCACCAGAGAGATAGCCTTGAGATCGTCGTAGATTTCCAGTTCGCTGTGCCCCAGAAAGTGGAGACTACCGGGTTTGAACCCGGCAATCTCCATGGCGTCGGTGGACTCCTTCTTTCGAAGGGCGGCGTACTCTTGGGGGTCGGCCTTCTCGAAGGGCGCCAGCCCATCTCCATTAGTAACCCAGAAAGCCTGGCAGTGGTGAGCGATGCGCTGCATCAGTCCCAGGTAGCCGGTCTCGTCGTCCTGATGGGCGAAGACAGCGGCATGCTTTCTCCCCGGGGCGAAGAGGCCCTGGGGAACGGGTTTGACAGTGATGCTCACAGCAACTCCTCGCAGTTGCGCTTGATTTTGGCCACGGCCTCGACGATGTCGTCAACATCGGCCCTGGTCCCCATCATGTAGGGGTAGTGCATCCAGCACCCCTCTTCGAAGGCCGCCTTCATTGCCACGGGGAAGCGGAACTTCCGGAGGGTCTCAGGGGACTGAACGCCATCGCCATATCGTTCTCTCAGCATGGGATAGTCTTCGGTTCTGGCGTTGAAGAGCGGGCTCATGGGGATTGGGACGTAGAAGGGGCCGCTCAGTTCGATACCTTCGGCTTCCATGGCATCGATGAACTTGTCACGATGCAGCCCTTTGAACTCTTCGGGGTTGTACTTCATAATGATCTGATAGATGCCACGGCGTGTTTCCCGGGGGTCTTTCTCGATGGGGATGAGGCCACCGAGGCCCTTGAGCTGCTCGGTGAGGTAGTCGAGATTAGCGGCCTTGGTCTCTATAATGGCATCCATCTTCGAGAGTTGTCCCAGGAGCACAGCGGCCTGGAACTCGGTCATGCGGGCATTGTAGCCGAAGAGTGTTCCCGGGAAGTCCTGATACTCTTCCTCCTTGCGGCCGCAGTTGACCAGGGAGTGGACCTTCTGAGCCAGGATATCGTCGTTCATGGAGAGGAAGCCGCCCTCACCCGACGTCATCAGCTTTGAAGACTGGAAGCTGAAGCTGCCCAGGTCGCCCCAGGAGCCTACGCCCTTGTCTCTCCAACGGCTTCCGTGGGCATGAGCACAGTCCTCGATGAGCACCAGGTTATGCTTCCTGGCGATCTCGGTCAGTCTATCGAGGTCTGCTGTGCTGCTGCCAAGGTGGACAGGGATTATGGCCCTGGTCTTGGGGGTAATTGCGGCCTCGACGGCATCACAGTCGATGCAGTAGTTTTTGGGGTCGACATCGACCATAACGGGGACAGCGTTGACGTGAACTGCGCAGGCAGCGGTGGCAACCCAGGTGAGGCAGGTGGTGATGACCTCATCGCCGGCGTGGATGCCGGCGGCCTTGAGGGCAATCTCCAGGGTGATTGAGCCGTTGGAGACGCAGACCCCGTGTTTGGCGTCGATCCATTTGGCGAAGAGCTGCGAGAAGCGACGGGCCCTTGGCTGCGGCTCTGGGAAGCCGCCCCACTCTTGGGATTCCAGGGCGTCCAGGAGGTTCTGTCGCTCCTCTTCGCCATAGACAGGCCACTTAGGCCAGGGACGGGTACGAACGGGCGAACCACCTTTGATAGCAAGTCGAGCCATGTTCTCCTCCAATATCGGGCACCGACCAAGCGGGCCCTACAGAATGCCTCTCTGCTCCAGTGCTGCCACAACCCAGCGGGCCTTCTCTGCTGAGGCGACCAGTGGGTTGGCCATGAGGGCCAGAAGGGCCTTTTCTCTGCTGCGCTCCATTGCGGCCTCGATGGTGAGGCGCTCATAGGCTTTCACTTGGCGAATCAGGCCAAAGATCTGCTCTTCGACCGCGCCCACGGGTATGGGGGATACTCCGTTGTCCGAGAGCCAGGCGGGCACCTCGACGCATGCATCAGGGGGCAGTCCGTCAATGGCGCCGTTGTTGAGGCAGTTGACGACGACCTTGGATGGCTGGGTCTTCTTCAGCGACGACATTACCTCGACGGCGACGCGTGAGTACCAGGCGCCCCCTCTCTCGTTGAGGAGTTGTGGCTTGGCGCTGTTGGATTCCACCCGATAGTAGGCCAGCAGCTGTTCCTCCAACTCCATGACCTCCTGGGCTCTGGTCTTTGGCTTCTTCATGATTTCGGTGAGCATCATCTCTGTCATGTAGAAGTATCGGACATAGGAGCTTGGGATCATCTTCAGGGCCGCAAGCATTCCCTGGGGATAGTCCAGGTCCGGGATGTTCTTGGGGCCACCAATCTGGTCCACGGCCTCGATGATTGCGGGGAGCAGGTCTTGCCCCTGGTGAAGCACTCGACGGCACCATCCAAGATGGTTGAGACCGACCCAGTCAATGTCAATGGCCTCGGCGGGCACCTTGAGGTGAGCGGCCACCTCCATGTGAAACTCTTTTGGCACATTGCAGAGGCCAACGCACCTTGGGTTGGCGTGGCGGCAGATGGCCTCGGTGACGATACCCGATGGATTGGTGAAGTTAATGATCCACGCGTCGGGGTTCCGGGTGCGGATCTTGCTGGCCATTTCGAGAATGATGGGGATTGTCCGGAGGGCCTTTGCGAAGCCACCGGCTCCCGTGGTCTCCTGGCCGATGATGCCTCGGCTGGTGCCCATGAGGATGTCGTCATGGCGGGCCTTCTGGCCGCCCACCCGAATCTGGAACAGGACGAAGTCAGCATGCTCTATGGCATCGTCAAACGAGGGAGCCACGGTAATCTTGAGCTTGGACCCCATAGCGGCGACCATGCGCTGGGAGAATGCCGCTACGGGTTTCTGGCGCTGCTCGTCGATGTCGAAGAGGGCCACCTGGTTTGGACCTCCCTCCATTTCCCATTGAGCCAGGCCTTCCATTAATTCGGGTGTGTAGGTGCTTCCTCCACCGATTACGGCTACTTTCATGGGGCCTCCGGTTGGTCGTTGTCGCCGCGCAGCAGGGCGACCGTGTCGATATGATCCAAGTCTTCTGCGATTCGGTCCAGCAGTACGTAGGGTGATTCGACCGTGGCGCTTCCGCTGGCACTGGAATGGGAGACATCGAGGGCATAGCGCAGTGCGCCGGCCACGGGTCGTGCCTCGAGCATTACAGAGTGGGCCTTGGGGAATTCGCTGCTGAGTCTGGCCATGAGGGCGTCGATCATGTGCGTTGAGCGGCCGCGCTGGAAGACACTTCCTCCGAGCACCACGGGGAACAGTTCCTCGTGGGAGAAGAGGGAGCGGGCCACGGCCAGGGCAGAGTGTCCCAGTTCATCGCCTGCCCAGGAGAGGATGTCAGTCGCTACGGCGTCACCATGGCCGGCGGCCTGGAAGACCAGTGGTGCGAGGAGTCCGGGGCGGTAGGCATCGGGCTGGTTGGAATCAAAGAGCATGAGATCCACCAGGTCGGTGAGGTGCTCCAGGTTAAGGGCCGAGGCGATGTATTGGACCAGTGAGGTGGGCTCTTCTCGGCCGTCGAGGCTTTTGAAGGCCCGCTTGACGGCTTCAGCGCCGATGTCCGAGGCGCTGCCCACATCACCGAAGTCGGGGCCCAGGCCGTTGACTCTGGCACGTTTGCCCGAGGGGGCCTGGCCCATGGCATTGGCGCCGGTGCCCGAGATCGCAGTTACGCCGACTCCATCGGGGGTGCCGGCTCGCAGCACTAGATATGCGTCGTTGACGAGGACCCTGGGCTTGCCGGGTAGTATGGCATCGAAGGCAGCGGCGATGCGCTCTTCGTCTTTGGGTCGGTCAAGGCCTGCGATACCAAGGCCAGCGCCGGATATCTGGTCGGGGCTGGCGTTGAGGTCGCTGCAGCATGCGTCGATGAGATCTCGCCAGACCTTGGCTGCTGCCCGGATGCCCACGGCCTGATAGTTGCTGGGGCGCCCGAAGCGGTGGGCCACCCGCCCGTCGGTGAGGGAGACCAGGGCGCACTCGGTCTTCGTTCCACCGGCATCAATGCCGAGCAATAGTTGATGAACTGCCGCTGATGTCACTTCGGGCTCCGTAGGGGTGGGTTAGGCTCCGGGGTTACAGGTCTTTGAGCATCTTTTTGGCGTAGGCCTTGGCGTCCTCGGTTTCCCAATCCTTGTTGCGGGGGGCCTTGGAGTCATTGATGCACTCGTTGTAGGCCTTGCGGGCCTCGTCTTTGTTACCGACTTTGGCGTAAGCGGCCGCAAGCTCAAGAAGGACTTCGGGGTCCTTGGGCAGCAGGCTGTTTGCCTTCTGGAGGAGTTCGAGGCCCTTTTTGGGGTCACCCCAGGATATGACGCCGGGGAGGTCACGATAGAGGACGCCGAGCATCATGTATCCTTCGCCGCGGTTAGGCTGATCCTTGATCATCTTTTCGAGGTAGGCCTTGACCTGCGCTGCCTGTTTGAGGGCGGCGTTGATGCCTTCGGCCTCTTTGGATTTGAACTTGGTCATTGCCCACCAGTAACGGGCGTCGTAGTCGGTCTTGTCCTTTTCGAGGACACGCTTGGTGCACTCAACACCCTTGAGGGCCACCTCCTTTTTCTGTTTGGCGGGCAGTCTGTGGGCTGTGTAATAGGAGGTCATGGCGCAGAAGATGGCGGCCTCTTTGTCGCCGGGGTACTTGGCGGCCAGCTCCTGGGCCATGGAGGCGGCCTGTTTGTGCTTCTCGAGATTGGCCCTCTCTTTGTAGACCTGCTTCAGGGGCTCCCACTCGGCGGCGGGTGCTGCCTGGGCAAGGGCGATGGATGGAAGGACTGCGATAACCAGTGACAAGAAAGCTGTGTGTCTCATTTCGACCCCCTCAATTCAAACGGTTGTGGATGGTAACCTAGGGAACAAGGCGGTTCAAGGACGATTCTTCCGAGGGAAATATTGCGGGCTGCGGAGTCCCGCAGGAAATTTGGCAGATACTGCCATGTTTTTGGGCAGTTGGGGGAGAGGGCCGGGGGAAATCTGCGCTTCACTTGTTGGCGGCGCATGGTAGATTAGGGCCGCTGTGGCATTATGCGAGGTGGGGTTCGCCTTGCGGAGGTGATTATGAGAGCGCTGTCTGGTTTGTCGCTGGCAATAGTTGGTCTGGTTCTGGTGGCAGTGGTTGGATGTGGGGGGGAGTCGAAGGAGTGCGGCGGGGTTTGCGAGGGTCGCTGCGGGTTTGTGAGCGGCTGCGATTGTGGGCCTTGTGATGGATGCGGCCAGGATGGATGTGAGGAGACGGTGTGCCTTCCGGCGTGTGAGGGGAAGGAGTGTGGGGAGGATGGTTGTGGGGGGTGGTGCGGGGGCTGCGAGGGGGCGTTGGTGTGCACTGCTGATGGGCAGTGTGCGGAGCCTTGCGAGCGCAGTTGCGAGGGGCGGGAGTGTGGCGACGACGGGTGTGGGGGGGAGTGCGGGCAGTGTGAGGGTGGTGAGGCCTGCTCTTTGGAGGGGCAATGCGAGACGGAGTGTGTGGAGCAGTGCGATGGGAAGGAGTGTGGAGACGACGGATGCGGTGGAGAGTGTGGGCAGTGCGGCGCTGAGCTGCCTTTCTGCCAGAAGGGGATTTGCAAGGCGTCGTGTGAACCGGAGTGCGATGGGGGGCGGGAGTGTGGCGACGACGGGTGCGGGGGTGAGTGTGGGCAGTGCGACGAGGGGTTTGTGTGTGGCGACGACGGGATGTGCGTGTGTGGGGGCTGTGCTGGGCGGGAGTGTGGCGCCGACGGGTGCGGCGGAAGTTGCGGGAGCTGCGAGGCGAACAACGAGATATGTGTGGATGGGCAGTGTGTATGCCAGCCCAACTGCATCGAGCGGGAGTGTGGGTCGGACGGGTGCGGGGGCAGTTGCGGGGAGTGCAAGTTGAACCATGTTTGCACGGCGGACGGGAGTTGTGTCTGCATGCCCAGTTGTGAGGGCAAGGAGTGTGGCCCTGACGGATGCGGGAGCATATGTGGTCAGTGCGGGTGTGGGGAGGAGTGTCTGCTGTTCCAGTGTGAGTTCACCGCCTGTGCGGAGAAGGAGTGCGGGTTGGATGGTTGTGGGGGGAGTTGCGGCTCGTGTGGGGCGGGCAAGGCATGTGTGTTGGGGAAGTGTCCTGGGGAGGGGATGAGTTGCGACGACGGGAACGAGGTCGAGTGGGACGGCTGCAACGGGGGGGAATTGGGGGAGTTTCTGGTGAACGAGACGACGGCGGGGGAGCAGATTCTTCCGGACGTGGCGGTATTGGACAACGGCTGGTACGTGGTTGTCTGGCAGGACTCGGCGGGTGATGCTGCTTCATTGGGTGTGAAGGGGCGACTGTTTGCTCCCGACGGCTCGGCTCCGGCGGGGGAGTTTCTGGTGAACACGTACCAGTTTTCGGCGCAGGGTTCACCGGCGGTGGAGGCTTTGGGGGACGGTGGGTTTGTGGTGGTTTGGCAGAGTGACGGCCAGGATGGGGGTCTCAACGGCGTCTTCGGCCAGCGGTTCAAAGGAAACGGGGTGAAGAACGGCGCCGAGTTCCAGGTGAACACCTTTTCGCAGTACAACCAGAAGGCTCCGGCGGTGACGGGGCTGGAGGGCGGCGGGTTTGCGGTATTGTGGGAGGGTGAGGGTCAGGACGGCATGGACTACGGGATTTTCGGGCAGCGTTTTGGGGCTGACGGTGGCAAGGCCGGGTTGGAGTTCCAGGTGAACACTGAGACCATCTCGAAGCAGCAGATGCCAGCTGTTTCGGGCTTGGCTGGCGGCGGCTTTATGTCGTTGTGGGGCAGCTACTCTTCGGGGGCCATTGGGTGGGACTTGTTTGGGCAGATGTGGGGCCCTGACGGCGAGGCGTTGGGGACGGAGTTTGCCATTAACGCTCCGTGGTCTATGGACGGTTCCACGCTGAACTATCAGGTTCACGGCAGACTGGCACCGCTGCCGCAGGGGTTTATTGCGGTGTGGCAGAGTACAGGTCAAGACGGCTATGAGGACGGCGTCTTTGCTCAGCGTTTTGGTTCAATGGGTAAGGAGGGCGGTGAGGAGATGGTTCATGAGTTGGCCACGGGCAGCCAGCAATATCCTGACGTGGTGGCCGTTGGTGGGGGCTCTTACGCTGTGGTCTGGCAGAGCACGGAGCGTGATGCATCGGGCTCGGCGGTGATAATGCGGAGGTTCTCGTCGGGGGGGGTAGCTCAGGGAGGCGAGGTGTTGATGAACGTATTCGGCACCGGTGACCAGGGGCGCCCTAGGGTGGGCTCCTTTGAGGACGGGGCCTTGGTGGTAGTATGGCAGAGTTCGCCCCAGGACGGCTCGGGGTCTGGCGTCTACGCTCGGCGAGTGGCCCTGGACGGCAGCTGGCTATACCGCTGACCTGTTCTTCCTGGTGGGCCTGGCTCTCCGTTGCCGACGAGGGGCTGGCCGGAGAGCTGGGACTCCGATGCTTGGCGGCGTTGTATGGCAGAAGCTGACAGCGGCCAGACAACGGGCTTAGCCCGATATTTCTTGACCATAGCAAGCTCCTTAAGGTATAGCGGTGCGAGTATTTCGGCCGTTCCGAAGGGGATGCGAATGGGTCTTGTGAAAAGCACTTATGCCGGGTCCTGGTATCCAGCTACGGCGAAGCAGATAGAGTCGAAGCTGGCGGAGTTCAAAGAAAAAGTGGAGCGGCCCCGTCGACTGAAGAAGCCTCCTTCTGCGGGGGTGGTTCCTCATGCGGGTTGGTTGTATTCGGGGGCGATAGCATACGACGTGTGGGTGAATCTGGCTGAGCGAGACCCTGACCTGGTTGTGTTGTTTGGTGGGCATATGCATCAGTATCAGCGGTCGCTGATATTTGCAGACGAGGGTTTTATGACCCCATTGGGGCCCATTGAGACTCACCAGCAGTTGTTGCAGGGTTTGACCAGTGCTTTCCGGTTCCGGTTGGCTGATGAGACGACATGGCAGCCTGACACGACTATTGAAGTGCAGCTACCGATGATCCGGCATTTGATGCCTAGGGCCAAGATACTTGTTTTGCATTTACCCCCACGAGACATCATTCTTGATGTCGTAGATCTCATAATGGAATTTGTTCGCCGATACGATCTCAATACAATTTTTGTTGGTTCCACGGACTTGACGCACTATGGCAAGCGGTATCGGTTCGAGCCATACGGGGCTGGGGAAAAGGCTCACCGTTGGGCGAAGAACGAGAACGACATGTTGTTCATCAACCGGTTGTTGTCGCTGGATCCTCAGGGGTGTCTTGAAGAGGGGTTGAGCAATTACAATGCGTGTTGCCCTGGAGCAGCGGCTGCGGCGGTGACTGCGGCTCGTTTGACGGGTTCCGAGTATGGGGAGTTGCTGACGCACCTTACGAGCTACGAGGTAGTTCCAATAGGTGAGCCAACGGATTTTGTCGGATACTGTTCTGTAGTGTTCTAAGAAAATGTCTGCCGAGCTGATGGAAGGTGAGGTTTCTCGACTCCGGGAGGAGGGTTCGGGAGGAGGGGAGGTTCGTCTTTGGGACGACGGTTTTGTGGGGATGGTATTGGCGGCGGGTCTTGGGACGAGACTGATGCCATTTACCAGTTATGTACCGAAGCCACTGTTGTCTGTTTTGGGTCGGACTCTTTTGGAGATGGCGGTGGGGTCATTGGTGAGGGGAGGCGTTCGGGAGATTGTCATAAATGCCTTTCATCATTCTCGGATGATAGATGAGTGGGTTGAGGGAGTGGGGAGGGAGCTTGCCGGTGTTACGTTGCATGTATCACACGAATGTGAGTTGATGGGGACAGGGGGGGGAATCGCCCGGGCACGGCGTTTTTTTGGGGGTCGGGATGTTGTTGTAGTAAACGGGGACGTCGTGGCGCTGTGGGATGCGGCCTCGTTGTGTGAGCTTCACAGGCGGCTGGGGAGTGCTGTAACGGTTGAAGTGGAGTCGGGGGCGGTGCATCCCGGGTTGCGGACGACATGTGTGGGGGGTGACGGGCGATTATTGTGCATCGAGCGTGAGGCGATTCGGGATGACAGTTGGGGGGTCTTCTCTGGGATGTACGTGTTGTCGCCCGAGGCTTACGGGATGTTGGGGGAGGCTCCGGGCTCTGTGGTGAGTGGGGTGATAAGGCCGCTGATGGGGAGCGGGGCTGTATCGGGGCGAGTGAGGCGGTTTGCCTGGTGTGACCTTGGGACGTGGGAGCGGGTATGGGGGCTGCACTTCGACGTATTGTCGGGGGCTGGGGAGTGGGCCTTTT
>CAZQHM010000043.1:11135-38186 GCA_964593355.1 uncultured Myxococcales bacterium | reverse complement strand
GGGGCGCGCCGTGAGCTTGTCGAACGGCTGACGTCACCCCTACCGCAGCCTCCCGCAACAAAGGGCTATGCTCTATCCGGATTACGTGGCCGAAGGACGAGTCGAGGGGGGGACGAGAATGGCGAGCAGTGGCTTAGAGCAGGGCGGTGGAGAAGTAGCGTTCGGCGCGGTCGGGGAGGAGTGTGACCACGGTACGGCCGTGGGCGGCGAAGCGTTGGGCGCACCAGACATTAGCGCCGGAGGAGGTGCCGGCGAGCACTCCTTCCAGTTGGGCCATTTTGCGGGTGGTCTCGATGGCGTCTTCGTCGCTGACGGTGATGACGACGTCGATGATGTTTCTGTCCACCACGGCGGGGACAAAGCCGTCGCCGATGCCTTGGATGACATGCAATCCCGGTTCACGTCCCAGAAGGGCCGCTGCGTTTCTGGGTTCTACGGCCACGACCTCGACCTTGGGGTTGCGCTCCCGCAAATACCTCGCCACGCCCATGAGGCTGCCTCCGCTGCCTATGCCGGCCACGAAGACGTCGACTTTTCCTCCGGTCTGGCGCCAGATTTCGGGGCCCGTGGTGAGGTGGTGGGCCTCGGGGTTGAGGGGGTTGACGAACTGTCCCGGGACGAAGACGTTGGGCAGTTCGGCCTTGATCTCTTCCAGTTTAGCGAGGCATCCGTTGAGGCTCTCTTCTGCCGGTGTGAGGATGAGTTCTCCGCCCAGGGCCCGGATGATCTTCTTGCGCTCCTCGCTCATGTTCTCGGGCATGACGATAATGACTCGATGGCCCATCATGCGGCCGATCATGCTCATGCCTATGCCGGTGTTGCCAGACGTGGCCTCGAGGATGACGTCACCATCTTTCAGCACGCCTTGCTTCTTTGATTCCCGCAAGATATGCAGTGCGACCCTGTCCTTGACACTGCCGCCGGGGTTCATGAACTCGGCTTTGCCGAGGACATCGCCGGTGCAGCTTCTGCAGAGCCGGATTAGCGGCGTGTTCCCGATGGTGCTGAGTATGTCCGTAGGTGATTCGTACATCGTGCGTGCCCCTGAATTTCAATTGGGGCGCAAGGGTACAGCAAAGGGGCCGGAAATCAACAGTCAAGGGCGGCTTTTGAGAGCACTTCCGCAGTTGGAGGAGAGCAAGGCGGCTGGGTCTTGGCCCCCGGGTGGAGGCAGCGTCTACTGAGGGGGTCCGTCGATGCGTTGGTGGAAGTAGAGGTTCTCCCCTACCCCCTCGCTGAGGGTGAAGTATCCGGAGGAGTCGAGGTTGAAGGTGATGGCTTCGGCCAGCCCCTCGAACTTCACAGGGACGGTGCACTTGTGGCTGGTGAAGGTCTCCTGAATGGAGGAGATTACTGTTTTCGGGGCATCGGGGCTGCGCAGCCACACTTGGGCCTGGAAGTAGTTACGGACGATGAGCAGTGCTCCATCCGGTGAGAAATCCCCCCCTGTGGCAATGCCCATGGGGAGATCGCCGATGTAGGAGAGTTGGATGGCTTCTTGTGGAGGCAGGGCCGGCGGAATGAAGCCAAAGACTGGGGCGGGGGACTCTCCGTTTTTCACAACAAGGATGACGGTACCTGAGATGGGGTCCACGGCGAGGGTCTCGCAATCGTAGGATTTGCCTTCGGGATAAGTGAGCGTGAATTGCTCCGAGGCGGCCAATTCCGCTGAGTAGGGGGCATTTGCCAGATCCAGTTCCGGCTCTTTGAAGCGCAGCACCGAGATTGATGGCCGGGTTTTGGGGTTATCACCAATATCCCCGACATAAACGTAGGAGGCCCCGGCCTCGGGCCCAGGGCCCACGGCGATATCTTCCCAATCGTTGGCGGAGACGCCACCCAGTTGGTATTCGGCCACTACTTCGCCCGTGGCGCTGATGGCGAAGACTCGGGCTGTGTCACCGCTGTCGTTATGGACCCAGAAGTAGCCGGGGTTGCGCCAGCTTGCGGCTATGCCCGAGGCTTCATCCAGCGGGGGATGGTTCACGAGTCCCACGGCCTGGGCATCGTTGAAGAGCGGGCATGGAGAAGGCGGCGTTTCGACGTCCGAGTCAGGAAGGGCGTCGGCAGCATCCTGCGTGGTGACCTCGGGTATGTCGTTGGGCACGAGGTCGGGGGGCAGAAGGTCCGGGGGTACGTCCTCGTCGGCAGAATCTGCCACGCCAGCATCGGCGTCAAGGTCCGAGAGTGCATCAGGATTCCAGGCTTCGGGGTTGACTGCGTCGACGGAGTCTGTGGCATGGCTCAGTTCCGCCAGGCTGTCGGATAGAAGTTCCATGGTAGTGTCGAGGAGTGTGGGGCCGTCGGCAGCATCGACGACGTTAGTAAGGTCAGCCGAGCTGTTTGCCGAGCAGGCCATGAGAGCGAGAGCGGTGGTGATGCAGAGTATTGAGAATGTGTGGGGGTTCATTGGTGCCCGGCCCTCCAGAGGGTGTGATGATAGCCTCAGGGCGGAACAAGATCCAGCGCCTTTGGCGGGACTACGCCACGAAAGGCGCACGCTGGACGTCCAACTCCCCGGTAACGGATCGGCAGCCGGAAGAGGGTACCCGGTCCCGTCCCTCTTCGCTCGCCGCGGGATCTTCGTTCTTGCTGTTGCGGCCTTGGTGATTATAGAGTTGGGAAGCTGGGGTGGAGCGGATGGGGATGGCTTGGTTTGCGACGTCGAGTATCAGTGAGGAATATGCAATGAAGCGCAGCATCTTTTATCTTCTTCTTCCTTGTTATGTTTTGGGTTGCAGTGCTTCGGGTGGCTCGCAGGAGAAGCCGGACGGAGTTGTTGAGGATGACCTTTCTTCGGCGGACGTAGATGGGGGCGGGGAGGTCGTTGGCGAAGATGGTGACGGTTTGTGGGAGGACACAGACGGGGGCAACGAGGAGATTGCGGGGTGGACATGCAGCAGCAATGATGACTGCTCGGGCAAGCTACCCGATTTGGCAATATGTATGACTGCCTGGTGTGATCTAAGTGATGGACAGTGCAAACCTCAGCCGGTGAGTGGCGACGTGGGTTGTGACGACGGTGACTCGTGCACATCGGGTGATAGATGCAAGGATGGAAAATGTGTTTCCGGGGCCGAGATATGTCAATGTCGGGAGGACGGTGACTGCGCAGCCTTTGAGGACAACAATTTATGCAATGGAACACTGATTTGCATTGCGAATAACTGTATTGTAAGCGAGCCCACAGTGGTGAAGTGTGAGGAGCCAAGCAGCTCGTGTTTTGTTATGGTATGTGATTCGGCTACGGGGCTCTGTTCGGAGATTGAGGCGGAGGCGGGGGTTGGTTGCAACGACGGTGATCCTTGCACTGTCGAGGATTCGTGTCTGGCGGGGGTCTGTTCCGGGGTGCCCATGGTGTGTGACGACGGTGATGCGTGCACCGAGGGAGACTACTGCGATGAGGGGCAGTGTGAGGCTGGGGCGTGGGTATGTGCGCCCAAGTGTGGGGACGGGGTTTGTGGCGAGGGCGAGAGTTGCGAGAGTTGCCCTGGGGATTGTGGGCAGTGTCCCCACTGTGGTGACGGCCAGTGTCAGGAGTGGGAGACATGTTCGAACTGTCCTGGGGATTGCGGCTCGTGTCCTGTGGTGTGCGGGGACGGGGTGTGCGAGGGTGGCGAGAGTTGTTCGGTTTGTCCGGGCGATTGTGGTGAGTGCCAGCCGGTATGCGGGGACGGGGTGTGCGACTCTGTGGAGGATTGTGTCTCGTGCCCGGTGGATTGTCCTGTTTGCGGGCCGGCGTGTGGGGACGGGGTGTGTGAGGGGAGCGAGGAGTGTAGCAGTTGCCCGGCGGACTGTGGGGCGTGTGGTGCGGAGTGTGGGGACGGGGCGTGTACCCATGATGAGGACTGCGAGACGTGTCCCGGGGACTGTCCGGTTTGCGAACCGAAGTTGTCGTGTCTGGCGATCATCGGGTGTTCGATGGATTGTGACGATGAGTGGTGTGTTTTCGACTGCATGAGTATTCAGCCGAACGAGGCCCAGTTGCTATTTATTTATATGACTCAGTGCATTGAAACAAATTGCGTTGAAGTTACTCAGGCTTGCTTCAGTCAAGCGGTGGAGGGACCGTGCAAGCAGCAATACGAAGCATGCGGCAAGTGCGACACCAGTTGTGCCATGCTTGAGTGCGGGCCCAACGGTTGCGGCGGCTCATGCGGGCAGTGCGAGGCTGGAAAGCTCTGCTCCCCTGAAGGCGTCTGTGTGGACGGCGAATGTGGCGACTCGGTTTGTGATGAGGCAGCGGGGGAGGATTGTGGGAGTTGCCCGTTGGATTGTGGGCAGTGTGCGACTTACACGTGTGGCATGGCGGTGAGCTGTGCCGGGTCTTGTGGTGACAAGCAGTGTGCTTTGAATTGTGGCGTTGGGCTTGAGGGTGCTGAATTGCAGGCATTCGACGGCCTTCTGGCCTGTTTGACCGATGCGTGCGGTCCGGAGTTGGAGGGCGACTGCGTAGGAGCTGCGATGGGTGGGCCATGCAGCGACGAATATGCGTTGTGCGTTGGTTGAAGGGCCAGAGCCATTTCTGGCATCCGTGGCGAAGTTATTGCACGAGGTTGAGCAGCACGGGGGTCAAGAAGTGCATGGCCAGGAAGGCCGACAACTGAGCCACGAAGACATTGGCGACGGTATCGGGCCAGAAGTCGGCGTCGGACCATTTGGCGAGCATGACCAGCATGACCACGGCTCCGAAGGGGCCGCCCACCTTGGGAATCATGGTGAAGAGGCCCGAGACCACGGAGATAATGAGAATCTCTGAGAGAGAGACGTGCATCGAGGCGATTCGGGTGCCCACCAGCAGACAAATCGCACCGACAAGGACCGCAACTGCCAGACCAAGACCGAATTCCATGGGTGCCTCCTCAGCGCGTCTTCACGCATCGGTAGGTTGAAACAGGAGCGGCGGTTTTGCAACGGTTTGGTTCCGCTGGAAGTTTCTCCTTGAGTCTCGTCCAAGTTGTGTCTAGATTACGGCTGGACACAGGTTGGCGAGGATAGCCATGGCAAAGAGTGACCACGGGACAGAGGCGATTTACCCCATGAGTGCGGTCAGCCGGATGACGGGGTTGTCGCCGGACACCATAAGGGTTTGGGAGCGGCGGTACGGGGCTGTGGAGCCTGAGCGGACCGAGGGGCGGGCGCGGCGGTATTCGTCGGCGGACATTCGGAGGCTGTCGCTGATGAAGGCGGCTTCGGAGAACGGCCACTCTTTGTCGAACCTGGCCAAGTTGGACGTGGCGCAACTGGAGCAGCTGTGTCGGGAGTGTGAGGGAGGCTCTGTGGGGGGTCAGGCTTTGGCGGGGCTTACGACGTTTCTGGCAGAGTATCTCTCGTTGGTGGAGCGATTTCGGGTATTTGAGGCAGCGAGGCTGCTCTCCCGGGCGGCGGCGGTGATGGAGAGTAGGGAGTTCGTTCGTGAGGTGGTGTTGCCCCTGCTAACGGATGTTGGGAACCGCTGGGAATCTGGGCGGTTTCTGGTGGTTCACGAGCATATTATTTCAGAGCAAGTACGTCACTTATTATATAGCATTCAATACAGAGCTGAGCACGACCCTTCTACTCCGCTTGTGTTAGTTGCCACTCCCCCGGGCCACCGTCACGAGTTTGGGGCGGTGATTGGCACATACATCGCAGCGTCCCAGGGGTTGCGGTGCGTCTTCCTTGGTGCCGACGTGCCGTGGGCTGACATGGCCATTGCTTCGAAGGAGTTGGGGGCGGACCTGTTGGTGCTGAGCGTAGTCCGTGGGATGAATGAGGAGGAGGAGGAGGATTTGCGGGGGGGCGTAACAAAGCTGGCTGTGGACGTTCCCATCTGGCTTGGCATCGGGAAGGCGGGGGAAGGCCTGCCCAGGCAAGCAAACTTGAGGATCTTCAGCAGCTTCGAGGAGTTCGACTCGGCCCTGCGGCTGATAGGCCACTTGTGAGATAGGTTTTGGAGGAAATATCTTACTATCGGGGAGATCTGCTCCGCTAAGTTCTTGACAGGATTTGGGGTTTTGGTAAAGGATGGGCTACCGGGGGTAGCTCATGCGGGCGACAATCTTGTATGTTATCATTGGCGTGGTTGTTGGCACTGTAGTAGGAGTTGGTGGTTTCACCTTCTTCTATGCCAAGGGTGCATCCTACATGACGGATAATGCGGAGGCATGTGCCAATTGCCACGTAATGTCACAGCACTATGACGCCTGGATGAAGTCGTCACATCGTGCGGTGGCGGTTTGTAACGATTGCCACACTCCAGCAGGCTTTGTTGCCAAATACTACACAAAAGCACTCAACGGCTTTCTTCATTCATACGCCTTTACAACTGGGAACTTTCCTGATGTATTACGAATAACCGCCAGGAACGAGAAGATATCAGATGATTCGTGCAGGAAGTGTCACGAGGACGTTGTGGTGGCCATGGATGGTATGGCTCCTGCTGGAGAGAAGCCTTCGTGCCTCCGTTGTCACGGTCCGGTGGGCCACCCACTGAGGTAGGTTTTCGCCGGGTTCGCTGTTTGTGGCCCCCTCGCCCCCTCTTGGCAATTGCCAAAGGGGAAGTGACGGCGCTGGGGGGGGCTGACTGAATTGGCGCCGTTTTTTGGGGGGAAGCTATGGTTGAGAATCAGAGCCCGGAGGCGAAGGTGGAGCCAAGGGTTGAGCCCAAGCTGACGTTTTTTGGGCGCTTCAAGTTGCCAATAATCGTTGGTGCGGTATCGGCGCTGGCGGCGGCTGGAGTGTCGGCCCTGTTGGTGAACATCCTGGAGCGGAAGCACGAAGCCTTGAACCCCTTCTACCGGGTCGTGGAGTTGTCGGACGACGTTGAGGATCCTGCGGAGTGGGGAAAGAACTTCCCGGCGCAGTACGACTCTTACAAGCGCACAGTTGATCAGGTCAGGACGAAGCACGGCGGAAGCGAGGCCCTGCCCCAGGAGCCTACGGAGGCGGACCCCAGGAAGTTCGTCTCCAACGACCGGCTCAACTACGATTTGAAGACCATGTGGGCTGGCTACGCCTTCGCTGTGGACTTCCGGGAGGAGCGAGGGCACGCCTACATGCTGGAGGATCAGACCTTCACTGGTCGTCAGGGCTTCGCCAAGCAGCCCGGAGCCTGCATGAACTGCCACGCATCCATGGTTGTGCCTTACAAGAAGGCGGGGAATGGCGACATGCTTGCCGGCTTCCACGCCATCAACAAGATGCCCTACGCCGAGGCCCGAAAGTTCGCAACCCACCCGGTCTCGTGCGTGGATTGCCACGACCCCTCGACGATGCAGTTGCGCATCACTCGGCCGGCCTTCATGGACGGCATCAGGCGCTACAAAGAGTCGCAGGGCATCAAGGACTACGACGTGAACACCATGGCAACACGCCAGGAGATGCGTTCCTACGTTTGCGCCCAGTGCCATGTAGAGTACTACTTCAAGGGCGAAGAGAAGACTCTGACTTTCCCATGGGACAAGGGGCTGCTGGCGGACCAGATTCTGGCCTACTACGATGAGATTGGATTCAAGGACTGGACGCACGCCATGACGGGGGCCCCTGCCCTGAAGGCTCAGCATCCTGAGTTCGAGACCTGGTCCCAGGGCATTCACTCCCGCTCTGGGGTGAGTTGCGCCGACTGTCACATGTCATACAAGCGTGAAGGGGCCATGAAGGTTTCGGACCACCACGTCCAGAGCCCGCTTCTGAAGATCAACCGTGCTTGCCAGACCTGCCACAAGTGGCCCGAAGAGGAGTTGAAGGCCAGGGTGGAGATCATCCAGGACCGCTTCTCCGAGACCCGTCAGATGGCCATGCGCACCCTGGTGGAGTTGATCGAGGATATCCAGGCGGCAAAAGAGAAGGGGCTGACCGACGAGCAGTTGGCCGAGGCGAGGGACTATCAGCGCAAGGCGCAGTTCCTCATCGACTTCATGGAGGCCGAAAACTCCAACGGTTTCCATGCCCCACAAGAAGCCATGCGTGTTCTGGCGAAGTCCATGGACTTCTGCCGGCGAGGCCAAAACTCACTGGCCCTTAACGGTTTCGTCCGCCCCCACCCCAATAATCCTCCGGCACTAGTCTCTTCCAAATAATCTCCCGATGCGGTAAAGATGCCGCTCCTACAGCAGGTGGAATGATGTCGGAGTGGAGTGCTGAGTCGAAGAAAACCTTATACGCCGTACTACTGACCACCTTTCAGGCGCCGTTCATGGGCAGCGCTCTGGTTCTGGCTGTACCGGCCATTGGGGCGGATTTGAAAGCCGGGGCCGTTGAGCTCTCGTGGGTGATGAACGCCTACATTCTCTCAACGGCCGCATTCCTCTTGCCCGCTGGCAGTCTGGCCGACGCCATTGGCAGGAGGCGGCTCTTCTGGTCAGGCTCCCTCTTGATGACGCTACTCTCGTGGGCAGCGGTAGCGGCGCCAAGCATCGAGGTGCTGCTGTTGATGCGGGTGCTTCAGGGGGTGGCCAGCGCCATGGTCTTCTCCACGGGCATGGCCATTCTCTCGGACGTATTCCCCGCCAAGGAGAGGGGCAAAGTGTTCGGGTATGCCGCAGCGGTGACCTACCTTGGGCTGAGCGCCGGGCCAGTGCTTGGCGGTTTCATCTCTGGGGCGCTGGGGTGGCGGTGGCTATTCGTCTTGCCTGCGCTGCTGAGTCTGGCAGCGGCAGCGGTTGTGTTCCATTGGCGAAGGGTGGCGAACCAGGCCGGGGCCACTGGAAGGCGGCTTGACCCTGTGGGCACGGCGGTATACCTGGTGGGCCTTCCGTTGGCCTTGTGGGGGCTGAGCAAGATTGGCACAACATCCTTTGCTGTGCCGGCGTTGGTGGCTGGTCTTGTGCTGCTGGTGGTGTTTGTGCTTGTGCAGTTGAGGACGAAGCACCCGCTGCTGGCGCTATCTGACTTTGCGGGCAACAGCATTTTCATATTCTCAAGCATAGCAGCAGCGATACAGTACGCATCGACTTTCGGTTTAGGATTTCTAGTTAGTTTGCAGTTGCAGGTTGGCAGGCAGATGAGTGTATCCGAGGCGGGCTGGGTGATGCTGGCGCAGCCTGCGGTTATGGCTATCTTCTCGCCCATTGCCGGGTCGCTTTCGGACAGGATCCAGCCAAGGATACTTGCATCGTCGGGCATGGCCCTGAGCACGTTGGGGCTGTTGGCCTTTGTTTGGGTAGACTCGGGCACGCCGCTGTGGGTTACTGTTGCGGCTTTGGGCGTAGTGGGCATGGGCTTTGCTTTCTTTTCGAGCCCAAACAGCAATTCGATAATGTCTTCAGTGCTTCCGCGGCAGTACGGCACTGCCTCGGCGGTTCTCTCCACGGTTCGAATGGTGGGGCAGTCATTCTCCATGGCGGTCACCACGCTGCTCATTGGGTTGTTTGTGGGCAACGCTTCGTTGGAGGGGGTATCTTCGGTGGAACTGGGCAGGGCTACCCAGATCTCTTTCATAGTCTTTTCTGCGCTGTGTGCCTTGGGAGTTGCTGCCTCAATGGCAAGAGGCGATTTGAAGCGGGGGTAGTGCTGCTCAGTTGAACTTGAGGGTCTTGCCGATACTCCATGCGGCGCCTTTGTTTGGTCCGAGGCCCCAGTAGCTTTTACTCTCCATGTCGAAGAGCAGCGGCTTGACCCAGGCAAAGTTGATGGAGCCCTGGTCGATGACCCGCTCGTCCACAATGGTTTCTACGACTTCAGAGACGAAGACATCGTGGCTGGGGAAGTCCAGCACTTTGATGACGCGGCAGCTCATGTTCACGGGGCAGTCTTCCAGCATGGGAGTAAGCTTGTTCTCGGTGTGCATGATTCTGAAGAGCCCTGCTTTGTTGATGCGGCGGCCGGATAGCTGCCCGCAGAGGTCGACCTCCTTAACAAGGTCCTCCGACGGGATGTTGAGGCTGAAGACCCCATGTTTTCGAAGGCCCAGGTTGCTGAGGTGGGTCTTTCCGATGCTGACGCTGATAACGTTGAGGGAGAGGATTCCGACGTGGCTCACCGTGATGAAATTGGGTGTGTCGTTTACGACGGTTCCGACTACAACGACGGGCAGCGGGTAGAGGGCGTTTATGGGCCCAAGTCTGCGTTTCATTTCCGTCTCCTGTGTCTACGGTTCTTCGCTGGTTCAATTTTGGACACGATTTGGCGGATTTCCAGGAGGGGGGGTGTGCGAGAGGGAGGACGTGGCGATTGAAGGGCAGAGCATCCAGGGGTAGAATCGCTGCTTCGGGTGCGATGAGGGGTGGCGTGTCAAGTCTCGTTGGATTTTCTTCCTTGGT
Source organism: uncultured Myxococcales bacterium (assembly GCA_964593355.1). Classification (GTDB taxonomy): domain Bacteria; phylum Myxococcota_A; class UBA9042; order CAIXZC01; family CAIXZC01; genus CAYTWV01. Next base: position 27,945 of record CAZQHM010000043.1, on the reverse strand, counting down.
TGTTGGCCCGTGTTGGTGCGGTAGTCGGGGGCTGCGTCCGATAGCAGGAGCGAGTATGGGAAAGAGCCTGAGAGCGTTTGCCTTGATGGTAGTGATGGCGTTGGGGTGCGGCGAGGTCGAGACGGCGCCGTGCACTCCAGGGCTTACCGCTGGGTGCAACGCCGGCGAGATTTGCGCCCTTGCGGGCCTGGCGCCCACCTGCGTTGCCCCGGTCATTCTGCGTGGCACGGTGAAGGATACGCTTGGCGTTGCCGTGACGGGGGCGAGGGTTACGGCGCTTGACTCGCAGCAGATTGCCGTTGGGGTAGCCACGAGCAACGAGCTTGGCATTTGGGAGATGGAGTTCCTATTTGACCGTGATGAAGCGGGGACCCCTCTGCTCGGTGGCAGCGTCACATTGCGCGTTGATGCTGCCGGATTTCAGTCCTTCCCTGTTGCACCGAGAGTTGGCGCTGTGGTGGCGCTGGAGGGTGCCGTTCTGAGCGAGTCTGGGGAGTTGTGGTCCATGGCGAGTGAGGCCACGGATGTGGAGTTGGTGCAGTTGGCGGGTGACAGCAGCGGGTTTGTGCGCATCGAGGGGCGTGTGGAGTTTGAGGAGCCATCGGGGGTACTGGTGGCGGCGGTGGTGGGGGGCAGTGGGATATCGACGGCATGGTCGGGCCCCGACGGCTCGTTCACGCTGTTCAATGTGCCGGCGGATGCCGAGGGGGAGATCGTTGGATACCGAGGGGGTGCCAGGTTCAGCGCAGTGGTGCTGGAGGATGCCATTTCGGGCAGCGCCGAGGCGCTTCTGACGGGGTCCAAGGCCGGGGTTGGGTCGGTAGCGGGCGACATGATGATGACCAATGTACCAACGGGGTCGAAGACCAGCGTGGCGCTGGTGCCAGCGGCGCTGTTCGACGCTCAGACGGGCAGGGCCGAGGTACCGTTTGGTCTTACGGTCAGCGGGGTATCGAGGTACTTCCGAATGGGCGGTGTAGCCCCGGGGGAGTGGGTAGTGATTCCGAGCCTGGAGAACGACGGGCTTACGGTGCCTCCATCGGCAACGGGGGGTGCTGGCGATTACCCGACCATCGTTGTCGAGGAGTCCAGCGGAGAAACCACGGTGTTGCACAAGGCCATCGAGGTGACTCAGGCGCTCTCGCTACACTCACCAGGAGTCCACGGGTTGGAGTTGGTGGAGTCTATGCCCATGGAGCTTTCCTGGGCTCGTGACGGCCTGGCCAAGGGCTACGTTGTATTCGTCACGGACAGCTTCGGCAATGTTGTGGAGCAGATTGGCGATTTGATTGCAGAGGAGTCGGCGGTTGGCAATAAGGTGACGACGGTATGGTCACCGGACAAGTTGCGGGCCGGCATGGTGTATCAGGTGCAGGTGCGCAGTTGGCAGGGCGACTACTGGAACAGGACTTTCATTCGGCAAACAGAGAGCATGCGTGGCGTGTTCCTGTACAGACCGAATCTGGCTGACTGAACAGAATTAGACATAACTATTGCCGAAGCTGGACCCAGGGCGTCTGGCACGGGTTCGGAGAGAGGGGCCTCTGGAGATGACCCGGTTTACAGCTCGCAGGCGGCAGGCAGCAGACCTCCGAAGAGGTCGTTGAGGGGGACGACGGTGGCATCGAGGAGGCTGGAGCAGGATGCGAACTCGAACGCCCCGCCGATGTTGCCCTGGTCAACGGCGGAGATGTATGTAGTTCTGACGTCTCCGACGGTTCCCTGGCAGGTCTCATCGGTGAGGTAGTCGGGGCAGCGACCCTCAGAGATCTCCCGGTACTGCTCGATAAAATCGACGATCATTTCCTCATTGCCGTTACAGACCTCGAGGATGAAGTCAGGCGGGGTGAAGTAGCTTATGACTCCGCACTCGCCCTTGAGAAATTTGCAGCATGCTGCGAGTTTGCTGCAGTTTGGAAGGTCGGGCTCGGTGACGCTGGCCAGTTGCTCGTCGGTGCACCCCATCTCGCCTTCGATGACCTGTTGGGCGGCCTCTTCCCATACTTCCCAGCAGCCGGAACCGCCTGCAGCGATTGCCAGAACAGCGGCAAGGCTAAGGACTCTGTACATATCAACCTCCTGTCAGTGGGGCCAGGATGCGGTTTTCTGCGCCCAAAGTCAACCTGTAGGGTCCACTCGGTCTCCGGCAGGGTGCTTGCTGCGCCGGGGTGAGCTATGATAGCGTCGCTGTCAGCATTCAGGGTCAGCCGGTGGACCAGCCTTTGGGGGAGTGGTCCCTCGCAACCAGTCGGTGGGGAGAAGACATGAAAGCAACCATCAGAGTATTGCTGCCTGTGTTGATAGTTGGAATGGCGGCCTCGGCCAGTGCTCTTGCAAGGTATCCTTCGGGGCCATGGTGGGTTGGCGCGCCCGACGCACCGGGTGGTGCCTCGGAGGTTTTCGATCCCATTCCCGTCGAGAGTACCTCCAGTGCTCCCGCCTTAACGGGCAAAGAGGTGAAGGCCCAGGGCACGGCGGTGCGGGAAGTTGTGATGCTGAGTGACAAGGAGGCTTTTGCCAAGGTGGGTTTGCCGACGACACCGACTTTGGCATCCTCGGACCCTCGTGGCGACTGGCTGAGGCTGGGGCCGAAGGCACCACCGGAGCCCGGCGAGGTGGTTGAGACCTTCCCGCCCAAAGTGACCATGCCGAAGCCTCAGAGTACGGTCCCCCCGGCGCTGGCGGTTGTACGGCACCATCCTTCGGGCAGCGAGGTGGTATCGGACATCATTTCGGTATCTTTCAACCAACCCGTGGGCACCCTGACGACGCTGGAGCAGCGGGATGCAAAGCCGATTCCCCTGGAGGTGACTCCGGCGCTTCCTATGGCCACGGGGGAGTGGTTGGGGTCGAGCACGGCCGCACTGCGGGTTCCTCAGCGTTTGCCCATTGCGACGCAGTTCAGGGCAACGGTTCCGGTGGGCTCCCACGGCGCTGCCGGGTCTGCCATGAGCGAGGCCTACTCTTTTGAGTTCAGCACCCCTCTGCCCAAGATCACTCATTCGTTCCCATCTAATGGCAGCATTATTGAGCCAACTGATGTTTTTGAATTGCATTTTAATGGCATGATGGACCGGGCTTCAGTGTTGCAGAAGGCAACGCTTACTGGTCCTGGGGGAGCGAAGTTACCTTTGATGCTTGTCGAGGAGGATTACCAGGCCGAGGTTGAGGCGCTGCGGGCGAAGGATCCGGTGGCGGCCCGGGAGCTGGAGATTCGGCGAGCCAGCGCTGTGCGGCTGAAGCCGAAGCGGCCCTTGAAGTTGAACACCGCCTACCGGCTGTTTGTGGACCAGGGGGTATTGAGCAGCGAGGGACCTCTTCCCGGAAAGGCGAGTTATTCGGTGAGTTTCAGGACATACGCTCCGCTGAAGCTGCTGAGCGTGGGGTGCGACTGGGACGAGGATGGCACAGGCATCTGCCACCCGGGGTCGTCGGTTATTGTGCAGTACAACAATGCTTTGGCGGCTCAGCCGCTCAAGGACAAGTTCTCGGTCACTCCCAAGGTGGATGGGCTGGAGGTAGAACCGGCCGGGGAACAGATATATTTGTCGGGCGACTTCAGGCCTGGGACCACGTACACGGTGACCGTAAAGGCGGGACTGACGGACGAGTATGGGCAGAAGGATACAAGGGGTGGCAAGAAGCAGGTGAAGTTCGGCCCTGCGGAGCCGGACCTGATGTTATCGGCGGGGGGGCTGGCGGTTCTGGAGTCGGGGTTTGAGCCTTTTGTGACGCTGCATTCTGTGAACGTTGAAAAGGTCACGACGAGGATGTACTCGGTGCCTTGGGAGCGAACTGGCGACGCCGTGGCAGCGATGAGGTCTTACGACTACGCCGAGCACGGGGCCAACAAGGAGTTCGGGCTGCCTCTGGCCAACAGTGGAGTTGTAAGGCTAAAGGGCAACAACAACAAGTGGCAGACCACCCGGTTGGACTTGCAGAAAGTAATTGGGGAGGGTGGGTCGGGGGCCGTGTTGGTGGAGGTCTTCGCCCGAATCAAGATTTATGGAGAGTGGGAGCAACACCGGGAGGTTGTTCTGGCCCAGGTTACGAATCTGGGTATTACCACTGCCTACGATTCGAAGCAGGCCTGGGTGATGGTAGCGAGGCTGGACAACGGGGCTCCGGTTGCCGGGGCCACGGTGGCCATGATGCCGGTAGGCGGTGGGCCGGCTTTGGGGCAGGCAACCAGCGACGAGCGAGGCATCGCTTATTTGAAGTACGAACTTCCCTCTGATGCGAAGAACAATGAATATATTTTCTCAGCCACTCTTGATAAAGATCGTGTTTTTGATCTTGTTCAGATGACGGGTGTGATGCGAGCGGTCTCCACTTATGATTACGCTGCCAAGCGGGACCTGCCCAGGGTATCGGCCATGGTGGTAGCGGAGCGTGGGGCCTATCGCCCTGGCGAGACGGTGCACATGCAGGCCATTGCGAGGATGAGCGTGCCGGGGCCGCAGGGGGATCTGGAGTTGGTTCCAGAGGAGCATCGGAGTTGCGACTGGACGATAATGGACCCTCGGAGGGGAAAAGTCGCCGAGGGGAAGGCGGCTTTGAGCCCCTTTGGAACGCTGTGGCTGAAGCATCTTGTGGAGAAGAATGCTCCTCTTGGCATCTACTCTGTGCGGTTCGACTGTGCGGGGGTGAAGTTCGGCGGGTCGTTCAATGTTCAGGAGTTCAGGACGCCGGAGTTTAAGGTAGGGGTGGTCTGGGAGACTCTGCAGGAGAACATTCTGGTTTACCGGAAGTTGGCAGCGGAGGTATCGGCGAACTACCTGTTTGGTGCTCCCATGGCTGGTGCGAGGGTTGAGTGGAGGTTATCCAGGGACGCCGTCTCCTACACGCCGCCCGGCAACGACGGGTTCGCTTTCGGGGACATCAACCCTGAGAGTTGGAGTTCCCCGTACAACTATCGAGGAATAAGGCGAGGATACGGCAGGGTGTTCAAGTCGGGGGATGGGGTCATTGACGATGCGGGGGTATTGAGGCTGGAACTGGCGTTGGAGCCCGAGGAGAAGAAGCCGTTGGCCAACTCGTTCCAGTTGGAGGCGGACGTCATTGACGAGAACCACCAGAGCATTTCGAGCCGGGCATCTGTGGTTGCCCACTGGTCGGAGCGATACGTGGGGGTTGGGCTTTCTAAGAGCCTGTTGAGGGTTGGGGAGTCGGTGGAGGTGCGCTCGGTGGTGACCAGAATCGACGGGGAGCGGCTGGAAGGTGAGGTGACTGCGATTCTGATGCGTGGGACGTGGACGAGGGAGGAGATAGATGAGTCCGGCCTCAGTTCGGCCCGCTGGGTCTACAAGGAGGATGAGGTTGCTCGCTGCGTGATGCAGGCGGGGGTCGAAGCGGGCAAGTGTGCGCTGGCGCCCAAGGAGGGTGGCGAGCATCTGGTCCGGGTGGTGACCAAGGACAAGAAGGGGCGTCCGGCCCGTGCAGCGGAGAGGCTCTGGGTGACCGGCGATGGTTTGCCAACGGGCAAGGGGCACATGGAGAGTCTGGAGATGGTTCTGGACAAGAAGGAGTATCTACCTGGGGAGAGGGCGTTGTTGCTGGTGCGGTCGCCCTACCCTGAGGCTCGGGGGCTGCTTGTGGTAGCCAGGGAGGGTGTCTCCCGGTTTGTGCCGTTGGAGGTGAAGGGAGGCAGCGCACTGGTGGAGTTGGAGGTGGAGGAGAACTGGGGGCCGTCGGTGCATCTGGAGGCGGTGCTGTTCAGGGGGAGAACCGAGGGTCCGGAGAAGGCGGGAGACCCTGGAATGCCGGCAAGTGCCACGAAGCGCATGGTGCTGCCTGTCTCCCTTGTGGGCCGTGGGTTGAGTGTGGGCATCGAGCTTTCCCAGACGAAGGTTGGGCCTGGTGACGAGGTTGAGGTGAAGGTGACCACGCGGGACGCTCAGGGGCGCCCGGTGAAGGCCAACGTGGCGCTGGCGGTGGTTGATGAGGGGGTGCTGAGCCTGACTGGCTATCAGACCCCAAACCCGCTTCTGGCGCTCTACACGGGTCGCCAGTCGGGGGCGGGAGAGATGGACAGCCGGCGCATGGTGATGCCTCGGGACTTGGACCCGCCCAAGGTCAGTTACGGTCGGGCGAGCGGAACGGGCGGTGCGGCGGCAACGGCTTCGGCGACCAACGGCGGGATCATAACCATGGGCTCAATGGGCGCCAAGGCACCGGCGAAGAAGGCGATGCGTTCCAAGAACGGCAAGAGCAAGGGGGTGCAGTACGAGTTCGACGACTTCAACATCGATGGCGAGTTGACGGGACCGTCGTTCTACGTGCGTGCGCTGTTCGCCAGCACGGCCTTCTTTGACGGCGGCTTGACGACGGGCGAGGAGGGCGTGGTGACTCAGCGGGTAAAGATGCCGGACAACCTGACGCAGTTCAGGGTCATGGCCATTGCGGCTGACGGACGGCACAAATTCGGCAGCGGGCAGGCTTCGGTCACCACTCGGGTTCCCATAATGGTGAGGCCCAGCCTACCCCGTTTCCTCAACGTGGGAGACACGTTCATGGCCACGGCGTTGGTGACCAACGTCAGTGAGGTTGATACCCAAGTGAAGGTCAAGGCTCTGGCCGAGAATCTGGCAGTGGAGTCGGACGTTCGCCTCATCGACCTTGCTGCAGGTGAGACCCGTTCGGTAGCTTTCAAGGCATCGGCCAAAGCACCTGGACCGGCCACGGTGCGATTTGCTGCTGTGGCCATGACAAAGCGGCCATACACCGATGCGGCCGACGTGACCATCCCCACGCTCTTGCCCGCCACGGCGGAGGCCACAGCTACTTACGGTGTGGTAGAGACCGCAGTGGGCATCCCCTTCCAGAAGCCGGCGAAGGTTCTGGAGGGCTTTGGCGGCCTGGAGGTCTCCCTATCTTCCACGGCTCTGACCGGTTTGCAGGATGCTTTGAACTACGTAGTGACCTATGCCTTCGAGTGTGCCGAGCAGACCGCAAGCAGGCTTATCGCCATTGTGAGCCTGCTGGACATCATCGAAGCGTTCGAGATTGGCGGCCTGGGCTCTCGGGAGAAGGCAACCGAGGTTCTGCTGGCGGGTGCCAAGCAGTTGTCTACCTTCTTGAGGGGCGACGGAGGGGTTGGCTTCTGGAAGAACTCCGACTTCAGCTGGCTTCATTCATCGGCCTATGTTTTGTATGCTCTAGATGCGCTGGCCGACGCTGGTGTTGGCAACCATGATTATATGATTCAGCAGCTCCAGCGGTTTATTACAAAGAGACTTGATATTCTGGAGAAGCTTCCTGCCAACAGCTTCGGGCGCTGGGATCCGCTCTACTGGGAGGCTCGTGCCCTGGACTCCCAGGCTTTTGCCATCGCTGCCATGGCCCGGTCTGGCGCTGTGAGGCAGGTATCACGGCATATGGTGCGGCTTGTCAAGGTGGCCCTGGAACCAACGGAGCAGGGGGTGCAGAAGGCAGCACTACCTGTTTATGCATGTGCCTGGCTGACACAGGCGCTGCATGTTTATGATAGTAAGGATGAGAGGATTGGTAAGTTCCTGGCGGTGTTTGATGGAGCGGCGGTTGAGACCAGCAGTTCTTTTGCGTTTTCCGAGGGTTCGCATGAGTCCATGAAGTTGATGTGGCACACAAGCGAGAGAACCACGGCGCTGGTGGTGCAGACTCTGCTTCAGGTGAATCCGGAGAGCCCGCTTCTTGAGAAGGCGATTCGAGGCTTGGTGAGGGCCAGAGTGAACGGGCGCTGGTCGAACACCAACGCCAACGCCTTTGCGTTGATGGCACTCAACGACTATTTCCGCACGTTCGAGAAGGAGGTTCCCGAGTTCGTGGCCCGGATTTGGGCTGGGGAGGAAGGGGTCTTGGCTCGGGAGTTCAAGGGCCGCTCCATGGAGATAGCCAAGGGGTTGGTGCCCATGAAGGCGCTGCTGGAGATGGATGGCGACTCCATTACCGTGGGAAAAGAGGGTACCGGGCGGCTCTACTATCGTTTGGGGTTGCGCTACGCTCCCCGGAGCCTGAAGTTGGAGAGCCTGGACCGAGGGTTCCTGGTAGAGCGAAGCTATTGGACCGAGGATGAGAGTGGGCAGTTGGAGGAGGGGGCTGATGGCGCTCTGCAGGTGAAGGCAGGCAGCTACGTGAGGGTGAAGCTTCGCATAACGGCACCTCAGACGCGGTACTACGTAGCCGTCGTGGACCCGCTGCCGGCCGGTCTGGAGGCGGTGAATCAGGCCTTTGTGACCAGCGCCCGGAGCAGGCAGGGAAGTGGTACGGCCTCGAGAGAGCGGTGGGGAGGGCACTGGTGGAGCTACTGGAGCCCCTGGAACTTCACCGAGATGCGTGACGACCGGGTGCAGTTGTTCCAGGACCGGATGTATGGTGGTGTATACGAGTACACCTATCTGGCCAGGGCGACCACTCCTGGCACCTTCGTGGTCCCACCCACGAGGGCAGAGGAGATGTACGAGCCTGAGACCTTCGGCCGAAGCGCCACAAGGATTCTTACAGTCATCGAGTAGGCGCGAAGAGGGCCGAAGAGGGCCATCAAGAGCTAAACTTCATCTTCTTTTCCGCCAATCAGACAGGGCAAGGTCTGCCGGCAGGATGGCCAGCGGAGGCGTACTTTGCCCGCCGAGAACGGCACTACGGCGCATTTCCGGGGGGTGAACGTCGGTGGAGATGACCCTGTTTACAACCACTTCCGGAAATAGAAGTAGGCAACACCCGCCCCCATGAAGACAAGCATGATGACCATGAGCCCCCAGAAGGCCATGGGGTCTTGGGCCATGGGCAGGGCGACGTTCATGCCGAAGATGCTGGCGACGATGGTGGGGAGTGCGACGAGCACGGTGAGTGCAGAGAGAAACCGGATTACTTTATTAAGATTATTGGTAATAACAGCCGTATATGCTTCCCGGATATTTACGATGCTTCTAATAGATGTCTCGCACATGGTCAGTGCCTGTCGAGCATCGATAATAAGGTCTTCGGTTGACTCCCTATCCTCTTGGAAAACGGTAATAATCTTTCCCGACATCACCTTTTCCAGCATACCGATTAGAGGAACAAGCGAGTTGTCGAACTTGTTGAGAGTTTCCTCTGTTTCAACCAAGTTCTTTATATCATCATTAGTCAGGTTAGCCAGATTAGTCCGCTTAGCATAGGCTGCCTTGCTTATCTTCCTAATAGTAATAAGATACTGTTCGGTGATCCAAAAACCAATCTCAATGAAGTTCCGTGTCTTCATATGGGTGAATGTGTCGTTCTTAAAAATATAATTTTTCAGCCAATCAAAGCTATTCTTGCTCAGGGTGAGGAAGAAATCCTGGGCCACTGCAACAAGAATCGGGGACTGGTGGTTTCGGCCCTCCTCGACATAGGGTACAGGGAGGATGAAGTAGCTGATGTCGTCCTTGTGTTCGAGACGGGGGAGTTCGTCTGGGTCCAGTGCGTCTTCCATATTTTCGACAATGATTCCAAGCTGTTCAAGCTGGAGCATCTCTTCTTTGGTAGGGTCGACGGCGTGAATCCAGCATCCGCGCACCACCTCCTGGACTACTGCCAGTTCTTTGCCTTTTTCCGCACGGTGGTAGATGGTCAGCATGGGCCAACCTCCCGCTTCAAGCCGGCGCGAACTCTAGACCTGTGGGCCCAGGGTGTCAATGCAAAGGTCTCCGTTGCGAATTCCTGATGAAAGCTGGATGGTTGATGGGGTAGTGTTCCGGTCCAGGCATATGAGGTGTGTCATGGAGACCAGATTGAACCGTTGGTTAATCAGGAATGTGCGCGGGGGTGCTCTGGATGAGGTCGGCGGGGGCCGCTGGTGGCCCTTTGTGGCCCATCGAGGGGCATGGACAGCGCTGTTGGTCGGGCTTTCTGCCGTTGCGTTTGGGGGCTGCGGCTCTGACAGCCAGGCGCTTGCCGACGCCTCGCAGGAGATTCGGCTCGATGACATCGCCACAAGTGACTCTTCCGTGGATGACGCAGCGGAGGTTGCCGGCGATGGTGTTGACGCGACGTGGGAGGTCGGTGAGTGGCAGGTAGTTGAGCCAGGCGGTACGACGGGATGCTCCGACGGCTCACCCTTCCGCTTCTTCGTGAGGCCCGGAGACCCTGAGAGGGCGTTGGTGCTCATGCAGGGAGGTGGTGCCTGCTGGAACGCCATGACCTGTGCCATGGGCCCGGCCATGGCCCGCCCCGACATTCCCTCCTTCGAGGAGTTTCTTTCCGCATTGGAGAAGAAGCAGTTGGCGGGATTGCTGGACTTGCAGCACCCCGAACACCCCTTCCCGGATTACACCGTGGTATATATTCCATATTGCTCATCCGACCTTCACTGGGGGCGTGGGGTACACGAGTACAACTCCAAGCTGGAAGTGCCTCACCTGGGATACTTCAATGCATCGTCAGCACTGCAGTGGCTGTATGACAATGTCCCTGCGCCCAAGAAGTTGCTCCTGATGGGCTCCAGCGCCGGCGGCTATGGGATGCTTCTCCACTCGGCCTGGGTTGCCAAGCACTACCCCGATGCCGACATCCGTGTAGTCATCGACGCCGCTGCCGGAATAGTAGCGGGCGACTTCACCGCTACCAGCATGGAGGTTTGGCAGGCGGAAGATTCTATGCCTACGTTCATCCCCGAACTCAACTCCATGGACCTCTCGACGCTGCTCTTCCCAGACCTCTTCTCCGCTATCGCTGCCTACTACCCCCAACACCGTTTCGCCATGTACAGCGCTGCGTGGGATGACCAGCAGGCCTTCTTCTACAAGGTAATGGGGGGCAAGGCCGAGGATTGGCCAGGGAAGCTGCAGGAGACCCTGACTGCTATGAGGGCGGGCATTCCAAACCTCTCTTTCTTCGTGCCATCGGGGTCGCTGCACACCATCCTGCCCTTCGAGGCCTACTATGTGCGGGAGCAGGAAGGACGAAAATTCGCGGCTTGGCTTGAAGAGTTCGCCACCTCGGATGAGGTTCCCGAGGATGTCAACTGCCCCACGGCCCAGTGCTCGTTCGATCCTATCTGCGATGTCTGCCCCAAAGAGGAAGACCCCTCTGCCCCGTTCCACTGTTACGTATGCTTTTCTATGTCTGGATTATAGGGGCAGATGGGCTTCTTCGCTGACGTTCACCAGGAGTGCTCCGGCTACTCTCCCTGCTCCAAGATGGTGAATTCCACTCGGCGGTTCTTCTGGTAGTCTTCCTCGGTCTTCTCTGGCTTCACAAGCAGTTGCTCTTCACCAAAGCCCTTGGCGCTGAGGCGTGTCGGCCCTATGCCCTTGGCTATCAGGGCCTTCATCACTGCGTTGGCCCTCTTCTGCGAGAGTTGCAGGTTCTTGGAAGCGCTGTCACGACTGTCGGTGTGACCGTCGATTCGCACCTTCTTGAGCTCAGGATGCTGCTTGAGCACCTGATAGACCCCCTCGATGATTGGCTCGCTCTCGGGCTTGATCTTGTCGGTACCCGTGAAGAAGAGGATGGTGTCGAGGATGAGAATCTTCTTGCCTTCGACCTTTGCCACTTCGTCGGGGCAGCCGTCGTCGTCCTTGTAACCGTTGACGGTCTCGGGCTCGTCGGGACACTTGTCTACACCCTTGGCGCAGGCTCCCTTGAACTTGTCCGCACTGCCACCCTTAGCAACCCAAGGATCGCAGAAGCCGTCCTTGTCGTTGTCGGGGTCGGGGCAACCGTCGGTATCCTCGAACTTGTCCACATCTTCTTTCTCCAAGGGGCACTTATCGCTGCCTTTGCACTTGGAGTCATACTGCTTGGAGAGCCCCTTCTGGGCTACCCAGGGGTCACAGACGCCATCACCATCGTTGTCCACCTCGGGGCAACCGTCACCATCTTCGAACTGGTCGAAGTCTTCGGGATCATCGGGGCACTTGTCCACGCCCGAGCACTTGACCTGTCCCACCAGGGCCGAGGGCAGCTCACGGTCGCACAGCTTGTCGCCGTCGTTATCCCAGTCGGGGCATCCGTCGGAGTCTTCGAAGCCGTCGGCATCTTCGGGGTCGTCGGGGCATTTGTCCAGGCGGTCGGGGATGCCGTCCTTGTCTCTATCCTTGTTGGGGTCGTCTTCCACCTTGGAGTTGAACATGAAGCCCCCGAAGATGCGGAAATCGGGTGCGCTGTATCCTTCGGTGAGGCCGATGCCGTTCCGGCGCTGGCGGCCATGTTGGCGTTGAAGCGGTACTTGGCACCAAGCAGAAGCTCCAGCGGGTTAGCGTTGGTCTCACCAAAGGGGTCGGCCGCAGCGGTGCTGCCAATTAGTTCGCCGATGAGGTCCAGCTCTTTGGGGACCACCGAGTACCAGGCGCCCAGGTGATACTGGAGTTCGTCGGCCAGGGCCAGGTCTTCGACGTATTCATTGGAGGCCAGCTTGTAGCCCAGATTGAGGGTCGCACCGAAGTCTTCCATGCTGAAGTCCATGTTCAGCCACGGAGTGAAGGTAAATGACTTGTTGCCTTTGTAGGGGTCAATGGTGCTAGCTGTAGGGATGGAGAATGAAGGAGAGAATGCAATAGAGAAAATCTTGTCTTCGGTTCGCCACAGTTGAAATCTGGGGTAAACTCGCAAGTCGCCCAGGCCGGAGACGGTGGGGCTTCCCTGCCCTACGAATCCCTCTCCGTCCTGGTACATCACCACTGGAAGTGCGATGCCGACGTCGAGCCAATCAAGGATACCGAAGCCGCCCATGAGGGTAGCGGTGAGTTGGTTTCCGATAATGGTTCTGGTGACCTCACCGGTCACCAGGTTCTTCATGACCACGGGGTCTTTCTGATAGTCCAGAAAGATCCCCACGTTCCACTCCCACTGTCCGCGGGTGTGGCCCTTTCCGGTGACAAAGAGGTCCTGGTGAAAGGGGCTTGGCTTGAAGGCTTGAGCATCGATGGACTTCTCGGCCATGGCCGGTGATGCGCTTGCCAGTATGGAGGCCATCACGACCAGGGAGAGGATGGTCTTTACTGACTGAACTCTGCGCCTGACGAACCAGATAGCTGCGAGCAGTGCGGCCATAAGCCAGATGGGCATCAGCGAGCGCTGCTGTGAGGCCAGCGAGGTGGTACTGCAAGCGCCACCAAGGACACCCACGCCACCGGCCTGGCAGATGTCGCCCACGCCGTTGCCGTCCATGTCCTGCTGGTCGGGGTTGAATACCACCGGGCAGTTGTCCAGTTCGTTCTTCACGCCATCTTCGTCCCAGTCGTCGTCGCAGGCATCGCCCATGCCGTCGTTGTCGGCGTCGGCCTGGTCCGGGTTGGCCACGTCGGGGCAGTTGTCGTCGTCATCGGCAAAGCCGTCTCCGTCGCCATCGGGATCGGTGACCACGGGGTCGTCGCAGGCATCGCCGATGCCGTCATCGTCGGCGTCGGCCTGATCGGCGTTGGGCACCTTGGGACAGTTGTCCTGGTCGTCGTCTATGCCGTCGCCGTCGTCGTCGTCGTCGCAGGCATCACCGATATCGTCCAGGTCGGTATCCAGTTGGTCGGCGTTGGGCACCGACGGGCAGTTGTCCTGGTCGTTGCGCACTCCGTCGCCATCCCAGTCATCCTGGCAGGCATCACCGACGCCGTCGTTATCGCCGTCTTTCTGGTCGGAGTTGGGCACGAGGGGACAGTTGTCCTCGTAGTTGTTCACGCCGTCGCCGTCGAGGTCTTCATCGCAGGCGTCGCCAATGCCATCCTTGTCGGTATCCAACTGGTCGCCGTTGTCCACGGTGGGGCAGTTGTCCTCACCGTCTTCAAGGCCGTCGTTGTCGTCATCTTCGTCGCACTCATCGCCTTTGCCGTCGTTGTCGGTATCGGTCTGAGAAGCATTGGCAACCAGCGGGCAGTTGTCCTCCCAATCAACGACGCCATCGCCGTCGTCGTCGTCGTCGCAGACATTACCGTCGCCATCCTGGTCCAGGTCTTCTTGGCCGGCATTAGCATCCAGCGGGCAGTTGTCCTCTTCGTTGACCACGCCGTCGCCGTCCCAGTCGTTCTGGCAGGCGTCGCCTACGCCGTCCTCGTTAGTATCAAGCTGGTCCTGATTCGGTACCAGCGGGCAGTTGTCCTCATCATCGGGGACGCCATCGCCGTCATCGTCTTCGTCACAAGCATTGCCGGCACCATCGGAGTCGGTATCGGTCTGCTCATTGTTGAAGACCGTGGGGCAGTTGTCGGTTTCGTTGTCCACGCCGTCGCCGTCGACGTCGGGGTCACAAACGTTTCCGATGCCATCCTGGTCCGCATCCTCCTGGCCGGGGTTGGGTACGGTGACGCAATTGTCGACGTCATCGAGTATCCCGTCTTCGTCGGCATCTCCCGGGCCCTGGCAAGCATCACCGATGCCGTTGTTGTCGGCATCCTCCTGGTCCGGATTGGCTACGGTGGGGCAGTTATCGATGATATCCACTACGCCGTCGCCGTCGGTGTCCGGAAGATCCTGGCAGGCATCGCCCCAACCGTTCTGGTCAACGTCTTCTTGACCGGGGTTGGGGTTTTGCGGGCAGTTGTCGTCGTCATTGGGGACCCCGTCACCGTCCAGGTCGTCGTCGCAGAGGTCGCCAAGGCCATCCTCATCCAGGTCTCGCTGATTGGGGTTGTAGACCAGCGGGCAGTTATCCTCTTCGTTGGGGATACCGTCGCCGTCGGGGTCATCCTCGCACAGGTCGCCCTGGCCATCGGAGTCGGTGTCAAGCTGGTCGGGGTTGGCGACAACGACACAGTTGTCGTCGAGGTTGGGCACACCGTCACCATCCAGGTCGTCATCGCACACATCGCCAACCAGGTCGCCGTCAAGGTCGCCCTGGTCTGCGTTGGGGATGGTGGGGCAGTTGTCCTCTTCGTCGGCAACGCCGTCGCCGTCAAGGTCGCCGTCACAGGCATCGCCAACCAGGTCGCCGTCGCCGTCCAGTTGGTCGGCGTTGGCTACCAGCGGGCAGTTGTCCTGGTCGTCTTCGATGCCGTCGTTGTCATCGTCGCTGTCGCAGACATCGCCAAGGCCGTCGGCGTCAACGTCGCTCTGGCCAACGTTGGCAGTAAGCGGGCAGTTGTCGTCTCCGTCGGGAACGCCGTCGTTGTCGTCGTCGCTGTCGCAGACATCGCCTAGGCCGTCCTCGTCGGAATCGGTCTGGTCCTCACTGGGGAAGTAGGGGCAGTTGTCTTCTTCGTTGACTATGCCGTCGTTGTCCCAGTCCTCGTCGCACACATCCCCGAAACCGTCGCCGTCGCTGTCCATGAGACTCAGGCTTGGGGTGTAGGGGCAGTTGTCCAGGTCGTTGGGATAGCCGTCACCGTCGATGTCATCGTCGCAGACGTTGCCGAACCCATCGCCGTCCAGGTCTTCCTGGGCCTCGTTGGGCGTAATGGGGCAGTTGTCCTCTTCGTTGAGGATACCATCGCCGTCCCAGTCGTCGTCGCAGGCGTCGCCCAAGCCGTCCTGGTCAAGGTCGGCCTGGTCGTCGTTGACCACCAGCGGGCAGTTGTCCTCATCGTTGGGGATGCCGTCGTCGTCGATGTCGCCGTCGCACAGGTCGCCTTCGCCATCGCCGTCGGTGTCCACCTGCTCAACGTTGCTCACGTCGGGGCAGTTGTCCTCGTCGTTGGGGATGCCGTCGCCGTCCTTGTCACCGTCGGGGCCGTCGCTGTCGTCGGGGTCCAGGTAGTTGGGGATGCCGTCGCCGTCCACGTCGGACCGACCCTCATCCTCATCGGACTTGCCGTCGCCATCGGAGTCGGTGTCCAGGTAGTTGGGAATTGTATCCTCGTCAACGTCCTGGCCGAACTCGTCCCCATCGGAGAGCTCAACGGCGGTGTCTATGCCGTCGTTGTCGTCATCGGCATCACGCCAATCCCCAACGCCGTCTTCGTCACTGTCAACGACACCTTCAGCGGAGTCGTCGAGGGTGTCGTCATCGGAATCGGAGTCAATAGCATCAATGTCACCATCGCCGTCGGTGTCCACGGGGAACCCACCGTCGGTCTCGGTGTAGTCGTCGATGCCATCATCGTCGGTGTCGACGTTGTAGATGTCGGTGCCAAGCTCGTCTTCCACGACGTTGAGCAGGCCATCGCCGTCGATATCGTCGTCGCAGACATCGCCTATGCCATCCATATCCAGGTCGGCCTGGGTCGCATCGGCGCCAAGCGGGCAGTTGTCCTCGCCATCGGGGACACCGTCGTTATCGTCGTCATCGTCACAGATGTCGCCCAGGGCATCGCCGTCGTTGTTCTCCTGACCAGGATTGGCTACCAGCGGGCAGTTGTCGTCACCGTCCGGCACTCCGTCGTTGTCGTCGTCGCTGTCACAAACGTCGCCTACGCCGTCGCCATCTGTGTTCGTCTGGTTGCTGTTGGCAATCAGCGGGCAGTTGTCTTCCACGTCCGGCACGCCGTCATTGTCGTCGTCGCTGTCGCATACGTCGCCAAGGTCATCGCCATCCGTATCCGTCTGAGTGCTGTTGGCCTCAAGCGGGCAGTTGTCGTCTACGTCCGGCACGCCGTCATTGTCGTCGTCGCTGTCACAAACGTCGCCTACGCCGTCGCCATCTGTGTCCGTCTGGTTGCTGTTGGCAATCAGCGGGCAGTTGTCGTTCACGTCTAGGACTGTGTCGTTGTCGTCGTCGGGGTCGCAGACATCGCCCTGGGCATCGCCGTCGTTGTTGGCCTGGTTGGTGTTGGCGATGAGCGGGCAGTTGTCGTTCACGTCTAGGACTGTGTCGTTGTCGTCATCGGGGTCGCAGACATCGCCCTGGCTGTCGCCGTCGTTGTTGGCCTGGTTGGTATTGGCATTAAACGGGCAGTTGTCGTTCACGTCGAGGACCGTGTCGTTGTCGTCATCGGGGTCGCAA
>CAZQHM010000043.1:6350-11035 GCA_964593355.1 uncultured Myxococcales bacterium | reverse complement strand
TGTCGTTGTCGTCATCGGGGTCGCAAACGTCACCCTGGCTGTCGCCGTCGTTGTTGGCCTGGTTGGTGTTGGCGATGAGCGGGCAGTTGTCGTTCACGTCGAGGACCGTGTCGTTGTCGTCATCGGGGTCGCAAACGTCACCCTGGCTGTCGCCGTCGTTGTTCTCCTGGCCGGGGTTGGGGGTCACTATGCAGTTGTCCACGGCATTGAGTATTCCGTCCCCATCCAGGTCGCCGTCGGGGCCATCTTCGTCATCGGGGTCTAGATAGTTGGGCACGCCGTCCCCGTCGATATCCCCGGTGCCTTCGCTTTCGTCGGGGAAACCGTCGCCGTCGGCATCGGTATCCATCCAGTTGGGGAAGGTGTCTCCATCCACGTCCTCGCCGTGAATCTGCGAGTCAGTCCACTCGATGCTGGTTGGAATGGTATCGTCGTCGTCATCGGTGTCTCGCCAGTTCCCGGTGCCGTCCAGGTCGTGGTCACCGGTGCCCTCGCGTGAGTCAGGTACGCCGTCGTTATCCGAGTCAAGGTCCAGGGCGTCGATTATTCCGTCGCCGTCGGTATCGACAGCCGATCCGCCATCGGTCTCGATGAAGTCGGATATTCCGTCGCCGTCGGTATCCCACGCCGAGGGGTCAAGCCCTGGATCAAGGTTCTCCTCCTCGCTGTCCAGCAGGCCATCCTCGTCGGAGTCAGGGTCAACGGGGGGCGACTCTGCAGGCCAATCGTCCAGCGGAGCTCCACTCTGACCCGAGGCCTCTATTTGCACCACATTGTTGAATACACCTGGTTGCATACCAGTGAACTGTACTTGGAACTCCACAACCGAAGTGGCGCCAACGGGCATCGAGCCTCCGGTAGTGCCATTGGCTCCTGTCCCGAGCCTGACCCTCACCGTTCTGCTTGCAGCGACATACTCTCCCTGGTCATCACCAGACTGGTCTGTCTTCGCCCCGGCGTTGGGACCGGAGACGATGAGAAGGCTACCAGGAACGTACTCGACACCGGCTGGTAGCGGGTCTGTGAGAACTACGCCCCGGGGCCGTGTCATTACCAGTGTTTGTTGCCGTAATAGTGTACTTGATCTTCTCACCGGGAGTGAGAGGCAGAGGATCGAGAAACTCCTGGGTCTTGGTCGAAGTTGAGTAGTTGGGTGCCACCGTGGATATGGAGAGGCCGAAAACGCCCAGGTAATAAAGGTCCCCTGTTGAGCGGGCCGAGAAGGTGGCCGAGGTGTCACCAGCACCCACCCTGCTCGTCACGTCGACGACGTCCATGTCGACGCCACCCATGCTTCCTGTACCGCCTGTAAGCTGAGGAAGGTCGCCTACCACGGTGACAGCGGTCCCAAGATTGCCACGCGTCCCGTTGAAGAAGTTCGTGCTCGTGTTGAGGTCGTCACTGAGCGCCACGTTGTTGAACCTGAACGAGTCACCGGAGATCGATTGGTCACCCTCATAGGCCACGAGGTAAAGCTTCGCCTGGTAACCGGCATTAGGTACCAGGAAGCCAGATATGGTACCGTTGGCATTGACCCCGTCGGTCACTCGGTCGAATCCATCGAACAAAGTGATATTGCGAGGAGGGTCACTTGCCAGAGCATACACCACCACAATAGTCCATGCACCGTACGATGTATGATTGGTAGTACCGTTGATACCCTCCATATTCATACCCGATAAAGTATATGCGCCCTGTCCCTTAAGCTTCAGCAAAGCAGTCACATCTGCTGTGCTTTGGTAGAAATCGCTGCTGTCGTAGGTGTTGGTCCAGGAGTCATCTGCCGTAATGGTCGTGTTCGCTCCGTCAGGCGACGTCAGGGTTACCTCCAGGTCCGCCGACGAAGTCGAGCCCTGCGCCGACCAGTAGAGTCGTGCATACTCAACCACAGCACCTGCAGGCATCTGAAAGACCGCCTTTGAGCGCGCCTGAGCCGCAGTAATGCCGTTGTCGGCCTCAGCCTGTCCCGACGCCGGCGAATCGGATCGCCAGTAGATGTCAATGCCGCTATCCGATGTAGAACTGCCGCAGGTGCCAACGGTGCCAACCACGGGATTCGGAACTCCAGAGGCGCAGTCTCGCCCCATGGTATTCCCGAACATCATCATGTCGCCATTGACATCTTCTTTGTAACGTTGCGAGGGGGCGGCTGAAAGGTCAGCCACTGTCAAAAACGAGAAACCAAGCGCGCACAACAGCGCAGCTGTCCTCACGGGCAATCTCACTGACATCACTTTTCCTCCGCCTTCCGTTTGGCGTCACAGTGGGGCTGGACGGGCCGATGATAGTTATTATGATGATAGGGGTTGACAAGATATCGTGACGAATTGGGCCGATCGGTTTAAGTGATCGGTTGGACGATTTCGCGTCGGGCGCAAGAAGAACCGGGTAGATTCGCCTCTGTTGGCTGGATGCCTCGCGCCGGGAAGCCAATGTTTCTGGTCGATGCGGTGCTCAAGGTATCTGCCCGAGTCAGGGTGAATCCCCTATGGGATACTTCGGACGGTGTCTCCTGCCACCACGTCTTTCTTCGATCAACTGAGATCCGAAGGGGACTCCGCCCCCCCCCTTTATTCGCCTACCTCGGGACGCAACTTTGACTACACGTGCATCGGCAGTATCCTTGCCCGGAATCAACACGGGGGATCTCATGCCTGTAGATTTCGTGGTTCCTGGAGAGGGCGAATGGCTTTCGTCCCGAAGCATTCCCCTCACACTGTTATTCGCATCAATGCGGCGGTCGGCCTTGCCATTGCTGTCGGCGTGCGCACTTCTCCTTGAAGGTTGCGACCTTTCGCAGCAGCAGCAGGCAGCGGGGGACACCGTCAACTCCTGGCCCGATGCCTACCAAGGCCCCGACTACGGCGACATGACCGCGCCCGATCCCGACGCCAGCGTTGACCTTCCACAATCCGACGACCCCCTCGTGCAACAGATGTACCTGGCAGCACTTTCTTGCGGCACCGTCAATGCTTCAACCGTCCCGGCGCACTGGTCCGCAGCGATGGTAACGGCCTCGGGCTGCACGGCCATGATGCCGAAGGATTGGGCCACCGTCGGCCAGGTGGACCAGCTTCAGATAGTGGACGGCGCGGCGCGCAGCGCAGGCTGGTTCCTTACTACGGGGCTCACACCTGGCACCCAGTGGACTCCTGCGAAGGCCGCTCAGGCCCTCTACGACAGTCTGGGCGGAACCTCGGCCAAACAGCACTACATCAACGAATACGAACTCCTTGGCATGTATGTTGGCGATGTCGTCTTCTCTTTCGACAACGGCGGAACCCCCGCTGCGGCGTTTATGAGAGTTTATGTTGGCGACCCCAATTTTTTATTGCAATCAACGTCATTAACCTATATTGGATTCTTTCTTCCACAGACTCAGCTTCAGGTCCATATGTGTACGTTGTTGCAAATCGACGCATCGGTGAAGTGCCCAGGGGGCGGCAGTTCCTCGGGATGCTGGGACGCAGACTGTTCTGAGAGTTGCAAGAACGCCGGCTACTCAGCCGGTCAATGCAATGGGGATCAGTGCAACTGCTTCTGAATGACTCTTGTTCGAGACTACTTCTTCAGATTCGCCTCGATAGACTTAATTGCGTCGGTCGCCGCCTTTTTGATCTCTTCGATATCGCTATTCTCGTATTTCTTCATGAGCTCAAGGGTAACTTCGTCCCTTCGCTGATAGTAGATGTCTGCAAGGGCAGAGCCTCTGCCGGCATTGTCCACCTTGGGGTTGTTGGCAATGGACTCCAGGAAGTCATAGGCCTTCTGGCAGGTCTCGGGCTTGGGCTTGTCGGCCTCGCCCATCATGCCTCCGAAGCAGATGTTGCGGAAAGCGAAAGTGTAAGGACGCTTCCACTCACCAGCGTCAGCCCTCTTCTTACCCTCTTCGAGCAGAAGGTCGATGTACTTTCCGTCATCCTGGAGACGGCAAATGACCATGATATCGGCAATATTCGTCGCAACGGCGATGTCTTTGTCGGAAATATAGTCTTTTGCCCACTGGCAGATGGTTGTAAGTTCTTCAGGTGTCCACTTAGGCATATTGATCGGAGCCTTGGAACCCGCTGCTCTCAGCACTGGGTCCTGCCCAAACACCATGGTCATAATCTTGGACCATGCTGCCATACGGCCGTATGTCATGATGGTGGTGTAGGCGCTGCGAAGGATGGTCTTGTCGGTGATGCCATCGAGGACCTTGATGAGTTCTTCGGTCTGGCCGGCCAGAGTAATTGCCTTGGTCAGGGCAGCGACCAGCGACCCGGCGCTGGGGACGGCGGTGGTGGGGGCCGCAAGGACCTTGAGAAGCCTGTCGGCAACGCCCTTGGATACAAGACCTGGCTCTTTGGCCAGGGTGGGGAAGAGCGAACTGAGGTTCAACTGGGCCAGCTGTCTGGTTGCTGCGTCGGCCAACTTGGCATCGGCGTCCAGGGCCAGAACGCTGAGAGTCTCCAACATGGCGATGGCCTTATCCTTCTCACGGCAATCGGTCTGGAGGGCCTGGGTGGAGTCCTTGATTGCCTGGCACTTGTAGGAGTTCAGATCCTGCTCGGTGCACTCGGCGATAGCCTTGACCTTGGCCACAACACCCTCGTCAAGCACTACGGGCTTCTCTTCTTCGGGCTTGGCCTCTTCGGGCTTGGCTTCTTCGGGCTTGGCTTCTTCGGGCTTGGCTTCTTCGGGCT
>CAZQHM010000043.1:0-6250 GCA_964593355.1 uncultured Myxococcales bacterium | reverse complement strand
CGGGCTTGGCTTCTTCGGGCTTGGCTTCTTCGGGCTTGGCTTCTTCGGGCTTGGCCTCTTCGGGTTTGGCTTCTTCGGGCTTGGCTTCTTCGGGCTTGGCCTCTACGGGCTTGGCCTCTTCCGGCTTAGCTTCGTCCTTTTTGGCCTCGTCCTTTTTGGCCTCGTCCTTCTTGGCCTCTTCCTTCTTAGGCTCTTCCTTCTTGGGCTCTTCTTTCTTATCGCCGCAGCCCGCAAGGGCCACACTCAAGAAGCACCCCATCACAAACAGAGACAGCATTCGGACTCTACTCATACTCTTTCCTCCGCAAAGCGTTGTTTGGCGTCAAGCCCCGCTCAGGTTGCTCGACCAAGAACCGATTCAAACTGTTGGCTGACCCTTATAATATCAACGACCCGGCTTAGGCAAGGGGCAATCGGATTTCCCGTAGAATTCCCGCCTGTTGTCGGGGAGATTCGCCCCGTACAGACCTGGACTATCTCGGAGAAGCGGGGCAGAGATCCAGTGCAGCTTCTTTGAATCCCCGGTAATCAACGAGGCAGACGCCCCATAAGTCGCAGCATCCCATCGAGCAGCGTATAGGGATGCGTCGGACAGCCCGGAACGAAGAGGTCCACGGGAAGCAGATCTGTCACCCCATTGGAGACCTCCTGGGCACCCACGAAAGGCCCCCCGGAGATGGCACAAGCGCCCGAGACGATGAGCACCCTGGGGTCGGGCAGGGCTTCCCACGTCTTCATCAGCGCCTCCCGCATGCCCTCGGTGACAGGGCCCGTAACCAGCAGGGCGTCTGCATGGCGTGGAGAGGCCACGAACTGGATTCCGAAGCGCCCCAGGTCGAAGGCAAGAGTCCCCAGCACGTTGGCATCGGCCTCACAGGCGTTGCATCCACCTGCACTAACCTGCCGCAGCTTCAGGGAATGCGAGTAGAGCTTGCGCCGTGCAGGTTCAAGTGGCTCCGCCCGCCTGAACTCAGCCCCCGGCGTGATATGGAGGTCCTGGCGCCTGCTGGCGGACATACGGTAGTCGCCGGTAAACGTTATGAGCTTCTGCGGACATGCGGCAGCGCAGCGGCCGCAGGAGAGACAGCGCCCAAGGTCGAGGCTTAGCGGGGCAGAGGTGATAGCCCCTGTGGGACAGACTTCCGAGCATGAAGAACAACCTTGGGGGCACCCGGGGGCAAGGTGCGGCAGTCCCCGAAACCGTGGAGATAGAGTCGGCTCACTCTTGGGATAGTCTGCGGTTCTATATCCTTGCTTTAGTCTCTGCATCAATACGCTATACACGACACACCTCGTCAACAACTACATATCGAAACCACAGTAGCTCAAGTTGAAGCTCTTGTTGCACAGCGGGAAATCCGAAATCTCCCCGCCTCGCAGGGCCATGGCCAGAGCGCTCCAGTTATGGAACGAAGGGTCAACGACCTTGACCCCTGCCAGGTTACCTTCGGCGTCGGTGTGGAGCAGGTGAAGTATTTCGCCACGCCACCCTTCCAAAAGGGAGACCACGAGAGAATCGGCGGCCAGCGGGCCACAGGGGATGCAAACCGGGCCTTCGGGGAGGTTGTCCAACCAGCCCAGCATCCACTCGTGGGAGTGTTTCAGCTCCATCCAGCGAACCATGGCCCTGGCCAGCACATCGCCTGAAGTTCTGACCGATGCGGCGCCTTTGAGAAGTCGCCATGCTCCGGAAGGATGGTCCCAGCGGGCGTCGCGGGCCCGGCCGGAGGCTCGGGCGGCGACGCCAACGAGGCCCAGGGCTTTTGCGTCCTCTTTGCCCACGATGCCGGTCCCCTCGAATCTTGCCCGCACCGATGGAGTCTCGAACATCAACTCCACGGCCCCCTTCACGTCAGCAAATATCTCTACCAACCGAGTTCTCAGCCGTTGTGCCAGTTCAATATCAAGGTCCCAGGCCGTTCCACCGGGCACAACCAAACCTCGACCGAATCGATTGCCGCACACCAGCGACGTCAAATTGAGGTAATCGCCACGAAGCCTGCCGCAGTACGCCTGAGTTGGCAGGAAGCCCACATCCGCTGCCAAGGCTCCAAGGTCTCCGACGTGGTTTGCGCTGCGTTCCAGTTCCAGCGCCAGCGCCCGAATCACATGGGCGCGAATAGGAACGGACGACGGGGCCAAGCCCGAGGCTGGCCCGGCCAAGGGGCCGCCAGCCAAGGGGCCGCTCTCTGACCTTGCTGCTGCGCTGAGGGCCTCCACGGCGTGGCAATAGGCCGTCATGTGCCCCACGGAGGTATCACCGGCGATGGTCTCTATCTGATGAGCACGCAGCGCCTGGTTGAGTGTGTGAAGTCGGCGCTCGATTCCCCGGTGCTGGTAACCGAGGGCGATTTCGAGGTGAAAGACCTTTTCGCCGTGGCACTGAAAGCGGAAGTGGCCCGGCTCGATGACCCCAGCGTGAACGGGTCCAACAGCTACCTCGTGCACCTGTTCGCCGTGGACCTGATAGGGGTCAATAACACCTGCGGGTCGCCTCTCAGGGTTGGACGCCCCATCATGGCGGGTCATGGGATAACGAACGGGCTTCAGCCAAGGATGGCCCAGGGGTTCAATTCCCCAACTCTCGAACAACTCTCTTTCAAAAAGGTGTGCCTGGGGGCAGTGCGTGGTCAGAGACTCATAGGCTTGCACGGCCGGGGTCTTCAGCAGCCCGAGTTGGCCCGTGGTATCTCTTCCAACTATGGCCAGCAGGTGCGTTGGGGCGCCTCCGGCGGGGGGCGCAAGAGCTGTGAGAGAGAGCAATCGGCACTTCCCGGAGGCTAGCTCGAGGGTCCACTGGCGCCAATGGTCAAGGCTGACTTCGGGAATCGCCTCTTTGCGCACGGTTTCGAGGTGGTCGCACCACAGCCAGTTCATGTCGTTCATGGTCTCCCTCCCAGCAGCGAGGATGCTTTGTGGAGCAGTTGCATTGCTGCGTCGGGCAGGAAGAGGCCCAGGGTCACGGCCATGGCGGCCAGGGCGACCAGGGGGGCCAGTACCAGCCAGTTGTCCTGTCTCTGGCGGCCATCATCGCCCTCCTTGGGTTTCAGCTCTGGGCGCTGGCCCAGGGCCATGGGCAGCATGGCAGCGGCGAGGCCGGCGAAGGCGAGGGTGAGCAGCAGGGCCAGCAGCAGGGCCACGGCGATGTGGCCGGAGTCCAGGGCGCTTCGAAGTATCCCCAGCTTGGTTATGAAGAGCAGGCCCGGCGGTGCCCCGGCCAGCAGAAACAGTGCTGCCAGCCACATAACGGCGGTACCCGGCACCACGGAGATAGCGCCGGTTACCTGTGAGACCCTCTTGGAGTGGAAGGCCGACAGGAGATTGCCGGCGGCCAGAAAGGCCATGCCCTTCACGAAAGCGTGTCCAACCACGTGCAGCAGTGCGAACTTCACAGCGCTGCCTCCCAGGGAGAGCCCCACGGCCGCCAGGCCCATGTGCTCCACGCTGGAATAGGCAAGCAGGCGCTTGAAGTCCTTCTGGCCCACGATGTAGACCACGGCAACCACCAATGAGACCATTCCAAGGAACAGCATGACATCCTGGACCAGGTCTCCCATCCCTGCGGCGAAGCAGAGCTGGCCTACTCGCAGAATGCCCAGGAATGCGCAGGCCAACGATGCGCCGGAGAGCAGCGCCGAGACGGGGGAGGGGGCCTCGCTGTGGGCGTCGGGGAGCCATGTATGCATTGGTGCAAGGCCCATTTTTGTACCATAACCAACAACGAATAATACGAAGGCAAGGCGAAGATAGGTAGGCTGGAGCGATGCTGCGTCCCTGGTGAGAGCCGATAGTGAGAGCCCCTCGATTCCACCCGAGGAGGCTGAGACGGCCAGGAAGACCGTTCCCAGCAGCGCCAGAGCAATGCCCACGGAGCAGATGATGAGGTATTTCCAGGTCGCCTCCACGGCGTGTTTGGAGTGGTGGAAGTAAATTAGCGGGGCGCTGGCAAGAGTGGTCGCCTCTACGGCAACCCAGAGCAGTTCGAACTGCTGCGCCACGGTGACAAGGGTCATGGTGCCCAGGAAGAAGAGCATGCAGGTGACGAAGAGGCTGTCTGTGGCAGTGTGCCTGGCACTCCTTCTAGCCAGATAGCCCACGGAGTATATTGCCACGGGCAAGAAGAGTGCCGACACGCCGGTGAGGAGCAGCAGGCCCAACTCGTCAAGCCCAAGCCAGTGCCCTCCCGGGTCCAAGGGGAGAGTCCATGCAACGCCCACCAGCACCAGGTGGACCAGGGCGACGGCAACCAATATGGAGCGATTTATCGAGGCGTTCCTGATTGCTGCGGCCAGGAGGCCGCCTGCTGTGGGAACTGCCAGAAGCCAGAGTTCCATGCTCAGTCCCTCAACTCTCGGAGCCTGTCGGCATCCAGCGAACTGTACTCTCTGCGCACGCTGTGGATCATGACGGCCATGAGGAACACGGCCACGGCCACGGCGAGCAGCACTCCAAGCTCCACAAGCACGGGGGCCTCGCCCTGGTAGGCCATGCCCACAAGGAACACGCCGTTTTCAAGCACGAGATAGCCGATAGCCTGGCTCAGGATTGACGAGCGGGCCACGCACAGGAAGATGCCCGAGAAGAGCGTGAAGAGCCCCACCGCCACCATTCGTTGCATCGTTGAGCCCGTTACCAGCGGCAGGTAGCCCACAATCCACACAGCCAACCCCAGCAGCGCCGCTGCCAGAAGCGAAGACAGCACAAAGCCCACAACGGGCTCAACCTCTCGCTTCAGGCCCGTATCCCGCACGGTTCTGGCGAAGAACCAGGGAAGCAGGCCCGCCTTGACCACGGTGGATGCAACAATCATCACGGCCATGCGGGCATCCAGGTCGGAGAAGTGCTGCAGGAGTGACAGTGCACCCAAAGCGGCGCCCTGCACTGCGGCGACCTTCACGAAAACCATTATTCTACTAGTAAGAAATAAATATACATTTGCCAACACCATACATGCCAGCAAAAGGTCGACACTATTCATATTAAACTCCAACCGCTGTGAACGCCATGGCCCTACCCCCAGAATACGGCAACGAGTGAGAGGATTGCTGCACCGGCAAGCAGCCTGGGCATGTGGAGCAGGCGCAACCGAGCCATAGCCGACTCGACCAGGCCAACCACCACGGCCACGGCGAACAGGGCCGCAAGCCAGACGGGCAGCACCATGGCCGGCGGCAGGGTTGATACAGGCAGCAGGGCCCCGACCATGATGGCGGCGTAGAGCCAAAGCTTGAGGGACGATGCGTAGAGGATCATGGCGAGGTCGGGGCCCGAGTGGTCAAGAACCATTACCTCGTGGATCATGGTAAGTTCGAGGTGGGTGTTGGGGTCGTCCACGGGGATTCTGGAGTTCTCGCACAACAGTACGGCGGTGAGGGTAGCGGCCACAAGAATGGTCGTTACCCCGGGCAGAGGAGTGCCGCCGAGGACGCCGGCCAGTTCCCAGGTTCCCGAGGCTCTTGCCAGGGCCAGTACGGCCAGGAAGAAGGCAGGCTCGGCCAGCACTGCGAACTGGACCTCTCTGCTGGCGCCCATTCCCTGGAAGGGGGAGCCCGTGTCCAGTGCTGCCAGCACCGTGAGCAGCCTCACCGTGCCAAGCAGGTAGACCATGAGCACCAGGTCTCCTTCGAAGGCAATGAGCGAGGGCCAGCCCCCCAAAGGCAGCAGGCCCAGGGCCACCACGAGAGCGGCCACGGAGACCAGTGGCGAGAGGCGGAAGAAGAGAGTTGTTGTACGACTATATACAACACCCTTACGCAGGAGCTTGCCCAGGTCAATGTACAACTGCAGCAGGGGCACCCCCTTTCTGCCTCCGACCATAGCCTTAACCCGGTTGATGATGCCCGAGAGGAGGGGTGCGAGGAGCAGGGCGAGGCCCAGCCCCAGAAGCGAGGTCAGTTCCATGGCTGAGCCTCCATGGCGAAGAGGACCAGGGCGAGCAGGACCACCAGGATGTACATGATGTATACCTGAATGCGGCCTCCCTGGATGACTTTGGAAGCGGATGCGGAGCGCTGGATTAGGGTGGTTAGCCGCAGGAAGAGCCCGCTGGTTGCCACATCCTGGGGCTGGGATTCGTAGGAAGTGTCCGCCGGGAAGGGGCCCGAGACCTTGGCGTTCTTTGTTGAGGCCAGCCCTAGCCATCGAAACATCTCGGTGATGGGTTGGGCGAAAGAGGAGGCGGTGTACTGCATTCGTTGGGAGGGGGCCGCATAGCCGCAATCCCAGGTGACGAATGAGCGAGGGGCATAGC
>CAZQHM010000042.1:0-39281 GCA_964593355.1 uncultured Myxococcales bacterium | reverse complement strand
GGCTTATGCCAAGCTGCCCCAAGAGTCTCTTCTCTGGGGGCTGCTGGCCAACGGCACAGGGATCCCCGAGCTGTTTCGGGCGCTGGAGGAGAAACCCTACGCCGCAAGCTACTGGAAGCTCAACAAGGAGCGCTTCAAGAACCTGACGGAGCAACTGTTGACCTTCGAAGAGGGCAGTTGGGATTCGTTGCTGGCCGGCTACTCGGGCGAGGCCGGAGTGGACTTTGCGGCCCTCTGGTTGGCCGTGGCCGGAGAAGCGGCGGTCACCATATGGGGCAGTCCCGACTTCACACTTCCTGATGCAGACGAGATGATTGCTCCTCTTCGTGGGGCTGTGGCCATTCCACTGTCAGACCCCGAGAAGGTCCGCACCATACTGACCCAACGCCTGGCATCACTGCCCTCGGAGGCCGGCGTAGAGTGGGACGACTTGGAGAAGCTCTGGACCCTGAAGATCTCCGGACACCCCTTCCATCTGAAGATCGTGGGCAGCAACCTGCTGCTCTCCACGGACCGAAAGCTGACTCTGGAGGGGCTGCCGGCGGTCATCAAGGCGGGTCCCGAGGGCCGGACTCCAGCGGACGTCACCCGGTTCATGAGCATCGCAGACAGCGCTGGAAGCTGGGTTCTAGAGCTTGGCTCGCTGGTATCTCTGGCCTTAGCCAACGTTTTCGGCTATGAAAACGGCCCCTTGAGCCACGAATGGATAGATTCACGCCTTGGTGGACCAGAACCAAAGCTCAAGGAGAGTGAGGCCGGGCGAAAGGCAGAGTTCGACGCCAACATGGCCGAGTTGAATAAGAAGCGGGGCTGGATCTCAAGCGAGACCGAACGACTGGCCAGGGAGGTCCACTCGGCAATGACGGCGCTGGTGGGGCAACTAGGTTACCTTGCCCTCTCAGTCAGGGCCAACCCCGATGGCTACGAGCTTTTTGCAGGTTATGTACCTCCGCCCCAGGGCATTCCCGAGGCTTTTAGTAGGGCCGTAATCGAGGGGGTCGTTGCTGTGGAGAGGTTTGAAAGCGGAATGGAGCGGGTCTGGCGCGAGTGGGATGCGATGTACGAGTTGCTCGACAAGCTTGAACCACTGGTGGTCAAACCGAAGCCAGAGCTGCCGGTCGGGGCTTATGAAGCCCCTGTTAAGAATTGATTCTGTTGATTGGATAATTGTGGTTTATATATAGCCTTGTTTTGGAGGAGTTTATGCTTATTTCGCGGTATTTTCTGGCATTAATCCTTATCGCTTCTGTATCAGGCACCGTTGCGGCGGAGGAGCCGGCTGAGACGCAGGCGACCTGGCTTGAGCGGGTGGTCATGGTTCCCCAAGGTGCTGCCCATGTGCAGCTTCTCAAGGAGCGCACCCCTGGCGTTCTCATTGCCTTTCCTGCGGGCAACTGCGGGGCCTGGGTAGGTCTGGACAAGTGGGCCGCCGAGGGGGCCAGAGTTGAAGAGACGACGCCCATTACCAACGACAACCGAGGATTCGGCGTTGAAGTATCGCTGAAGCTGCCGGGTGCCAGTCTTCAGATTGGGCCAGTGCTCTCGGGCTCGGTTCAGGAGGCCATTGGCGTAATGAACGATGGGGCCTTTAATGGTCCAGTAGCTGCTCTCTCGAAGTTTGAGGCCGCTTTGAAGAAGCTCTCGGCGCAGCAGCGCAAGACTTTGGAAGTGGCGGGAGTGACCATGGAGAAGCTCTCCACGACCATCTCGCCCACGGTGCGCGGCGCCACAGAGGGAGACTATCGCATGGTAGTAGTGGAGCGGCCCGAGTATCTGGGGAAGCGAAAGTATTCGCTTGAGATCCGGGTTCCATCTTCTTGCCAGCTCATGTCGGGTCGCAGCATCCAGGTCAATTGCCCGGGGCAGACCTCGGTGGTGGTCAAGATTCGTGCTTTCACGCCTTATCCTTCTGCTCTTCTGGTGGAGCCTTCGGCGGTGTTTCCTGCTCCCGTGGGCATGAAGTTGCTGGATGGCATGGCCGAGTCGCTGGCGGCCCGACGGCTTCGAGAGGCCCGTGAGGCGCTGGGTGTGCTGGCTTCCCCCGACGGCATCTTGTGGGCCAGCCCGGACCTGCTGGTGTTCAAGGGCTCATCGACGCTGAGGACCCTGCGTTCGGTGCAGAAGTTCATCCCCACCGGCGACCTGGAGTCGCTGCTGGCAAGCCTCTTCCTGCACATGACCAACGACGGCCGAGTGCTCTCCATCGCTGCCAGGGGCAACGAGGTTGGCCTGCTGCGTCTTTCGGAAGCCACAGCACTCATCGAGAAGGGTGACACCGCCAAGGCGCTAGACCTGCTTGTTGACGCTCCGGTGCAGTTGGCCGACGACACGGACATCGAGACGTCTTTCTTCCTGGCACCGCTTGTTCGAGACATCGTTGAGACCGAAGAGCGAACTCAGGCCGAGCGCCTTGCATTCCTGGCGGGCAAGGATGGTGGCCGAATACTGGCCATCGCCGACAACCTGGAGTGGATTCTGCGTACAACCTCGGTGGAGGCCAGGCTTCCTTACGGCATCGCCACCAACTACGTTCCCAAGTGGGTTCCCGAGGGTTCCTGGGGCCCCTATTCGGCCCGAATGAACCTCGTCATTATCCCATCTGCTATCAAGGCGGTTGGGGATCTGCTGGACAACGAAGTGGCCAAACAGGCCGGTCTGGCCAACCTGGATGCCGAGCGCTTCCCTCTGCTCTCCAAGTGCCTTGCCGACCGTGCCGTCCTGGACAACCTCCTGCGGGATTACGAGGGGCTTACGGCCAAGTACATGGTCACCCTTCCACTGCCTCACCTGCGAGCTCGAGTAGCCCGCTATCTGGGCACTCTTGATGCAGACTCCTGGAACTACTTCGCTTCTCGAAAGGTTTCGGACAACTGCATCATGTCGGATTTTGCCCGAGGAACCTGCTATCCCCCAGAGCTTGGTGAAGGGTTCAAGTTTGCGGCCTCGTTCTTGAGCCAGGAGGGCAAGCCCGTGCCGCTCATGGGCGTCTGGATTGCCGAGCGCTGGCTTGATGCCCCCCAGGGTGTTGACGTGCTTGAACTAGACCTCATGACCCTTGCCATGCCGTTCCCCCTTGGGCTTGGCTCACGCCTCGGGCCCGTGCAGTGGAACCCAATTCATGTACCCACGGATGAAGAAGGGGCCAAGAATAGGGCACTCTTCAACTTCGTGCCTCTGAGAGCCGAAGCGGCACTCAACTGGGTGCACAGAGCCGCATACAGGCAAATCAAAGCCGACCAGACGGGCGAGAGCCCATGTCGCTCGGTTTGCGACGCCCTCCACAAGATGCACCGGAACATGGAGGCCATTGAGGAGAGGCTCGTCAAGCAGAACGTCCCTGCCACATCAACCATGACCGTGAGAAACGGCAAGCTGGTACCCGGACCCCACCCCGCAGGCTACGCCCTGCCCACACCCGGCGAGATCCCCCTCTCCAGGACGCTCTACGGCCCCGCACTGCTGGACGAAAGTATGAAGCAGTAAGTAGCGTCGCTTCTGAACAGAAACGAGTCAGGCAATCGCCGAACGGGTTCTACCGGATCTTTCCCGCAAACAGATCATCAAGATTGATGGTGTTCTCATCCCAGATAATGCAGGACTCATCGCTCTTGTCAGCGCATGGCCAGGCACTCTTGAGCCACAGTTCCCGGGTTTGGGGCACCAGAACCATGGCCTGCATATTGTCGTCTCTGCGCACCTGTTTAAGTATAGTTCGCATATTAAAAGGAGTTATTTCCTTGGCTGCAGAGAGAGCCTCTTCGATTCCGGCGTAACGGCGGCACGGCTCTGGCTTCTCAAGCTTTCGGTGGTGATTTGTGCCTGCAACGGCCTGACCCTTGAGCTCTTTTGCGTCCTTTGAGGTACGGGCCGCCCAGCGGCCGGGCTGCAGTTCCAGCACCGTGGCAGGCTCATACCGTTTTGGGGTCTTCTCGGAACCAGGGACGAAGAGGTGCACCAGAAAGCTTCCCATTCGCGGCAACGAGGCTATTCGCCGAACAACTTCGGCAAGGGGGTCGGGGCTCTGGGGCGATGGCTTCTGGATGGCCTCCCTCAGGGCCAGAGTGATGGGCACCACGGCCTCTTTCGGGGGGAAGGACCCGCCGGTACCCCGCGGTCCTGTGTGAATGAAGACTGCGTTGCCCTGAGAGTTCACACAGGAGAGGCAGCCGATGAGGCCCGCAAAGCCGAGGGAGATGAAGGGTACTTCGTCACTCTCCTTGGGAAGGTGCAGAAAGAGCACCTGATTGCGAAGAAGGGCGTGGCTCAGGTCCCAATCCAGGTTACGGCCTATGAACCCCTTGGCGGTGGCTGGGGAGTTGGCGCTTCGCTCACCCCAGATTGATATGCTGCTGCAGCCAATGGCCGCGTAGTCGACGTATGCGCTGATAACGGCCATGTCTCGCCAGGTGAAGGTCTTGGAGAGCTTCTCGCTACGAAATGGAGCGCTCAGGGCCTTGGTTGCGCCGTCGACGATGCCCTTGGCCTCCTGCTCAACCCATGGGTCGATGCGGATTACGTGGCCCGCCAGCGCCAAGATGGTCGAGAAGAGGAAGCGGTTGGTCTGGGGCAGGATGTAGTTGTCCACGATGTCGACAATTTTATAGTGAAGCAATTGCCCGTGGCGAAAACCACGTTCATAGTGGGTTCCTTCCAGGGTCACCACAGGCATCTTGCCCACGCTGGGCGCCGGGTCGGGCATAGGGCTGCGTGCAGCGGCGGTGTTTGGCGATACGACCTGAACGGCCAGGCCCACAACCAGGGCCATTAACGCAAAACGGGTAAGAAGCGCTCCTCGGTGCATCATTGAAGCCTCCATTTGGTTGGGAATCAATTCCCGCCGGCCCGTCGGCTGTCCCAGTTGGGTGAGCGGCCGGGGCCCTCTCCAACCGAGCGGCCTATGCTCTCGACACGGCCCTTGAGGCAGCCGGCACACTGCTCCGACGTTTCCGAGATACAAGCTTTGGCGGGGTATATCTCGTAGTATGCCCGGTATTCAACAGGAGTTAGATTCGGCATGACGATGTTGGCGCCACGCTGAAGGCCCAGCTCTCGTCCTTCGGCCAGGTTCACTGTGGCAAGGGCAGTAGTGGAGGGCAGGTTAGCGCCGGGGCATTGCAGCCGGGCCAGGGCCACGGCCTTGTAGGTCATGTGCTCTGTGTTGGGCACCTGGAGATCCGGCGGGGCCATCCAGGCTTGGGGCTCTTTTCCTAAAGGTGTGTCGGGATGGGGTAAGAAGGGTCCGATGCCGATCATATCCAGGTCAAGTTCATGGAAGAGCAGCAGGTCGTTAGCCAGATCGTCCCAGGTCTGTCCTGGAATGCCGATCATGATGCCGCTGCCCACCTCAAAATCGAGGCGTCTGAGCATCTTGAGCTGTTCGATACGGGATATAGATTTCCCCGGGTGAGAGGGGTGAATGCGGGCGAAGAGGTCGGGGTTGGAAGTCTCAAAGCGCAGCAGGTAGCGGTCGGCGCCGGCTTGGCGCCACTGCAGCAGTTCGGCCTCTTCTCTCTCGCCAACGCTGAGGGTGATGGCCAGCCCGGTCTCGTCTTTGATGCGCTTGACCAGGGTTGTAATGCGCTCTGTGGTGATGCCGGGGTCTTCGCCCGACTGGAGCACCACGGTGCCGTAGCCATATCGAACGGCCTGGTGGGCACACTTGAGGATCTCCTCGTCGGACATACGATAGCGTTCAACACCGGCGTGGCCGGCTCGGATGCCACAATAGGCGCACTGTCTCATGCAGTGGTTGGAGAACTCGATGAGTCCTCGGAAGAAGACCTCATCGCCCACATTCTCTGAGCGGACCTTGTCTGCCTTCTGCCAGAGCTGCTCCAGCCGGCTTTCGTCCTTCTCTTTGAGCCAGTAGAGGATCTCGTCACGGGATAACGAACTCATGGGCCAACACCTCCGGGGCGGAACATACTAACGATGCTCCGCCCAAGCCAGTGTTATTGGGAGTTTGGTGGTGCTTTAGCCGGTTGGTTGGCTACCGCCTATCGGGGGTTTAGCCCCTGAAACGGCGGAAGAAGAAGAGGGCCGCAAGGGCCAGGGCGATGAGAAGGCTGGATGCGCTGTTGCTGCTGGTGGTGCTGGCGCAGCCACCGCTGCTGCCGCCGCCGGTGGTGGCGGGTACGTCGGCCTGGACGTCGGCGCCGATGGTCACGTCGCCTTCGGTCATGTCTTCGCCGGTGACAACGTCGGGGGTGGGGATGTCGCCGCCCACGCAGACGCCGGCTTCGCAGCTCTTGCCATCGGAGCAGGTGCCGCAGAAGCCTTCGCAGCCATCGTCGCCGCACTCTTTGCCATCGCAGCTGGGGACGCAGGCGCCGGTCTCGCACTTGCCCATGGCGTTGCAGGTCGAGCCTTCGGCGCAGGTGCCGCACTGCCCGCCGCAGCCATCAGAGCCGCACTCTTTGTCGGTGCAATTGGGGGTGCAGGTGCCGCCGTTGGGGCAATCCTTGGGGTTGGCGCCGGAGGGGTCGGCCAGGCCGTCCTCGGTGCAGTCATAGTAACCCTGGTCGGACCAGCCGCACTGGGCGCCGTTGGCGGGGCAGTCGATGCAGTAGAGGGCGTTGTTCTCGCACCAGTAGGTGATGCCGTTGTTGCAGCAACCTTCGTAGGTAGCGCCCATGCAGTCGTCGCTTACCGGGGCCTGGGTGCCCTGGCAGTTGGTGGGCCAGTTGCCGGGCTCATCGCACTTGCCAAGACCGCTGCACTCTTCGCCAGCAGCGCAGGTGCCGCAGCTACCGCCGCAGCCATCGTCGCCGCACTCTTTGCCGTCGCAAGCGGGGACGCAAGCTTCGCACATACCGGCGTTGCAGAGGAAGCCGGCGTCGCAGGTGCCGCAGCTACCGCCGCAGCCATCGTCGCCGCACTCTTTGCCAGCACACTTGGGGGTGCAGCAGGTATCTACCGCGCAAACCTGACCAGCGGCACAGGCGCAGTCCTGATCGCAGTTGCCGCAATGCTCGGCGCCGAGGCAGATAGAGTCGCCGCAGTTGTCGAGGATGCCGCAGCCGTCGCAAACGGAGATGCACTGCTCGGCGCAGAGGCCGTCCCACTCGTTGCTGCAGCACCAGTCGTCGGCAGCGCAGACGCAGGCTTCGCAGGCGCAGCCGCTGCAGCCGGGCTCACCGTTCTGGTGAACGGGGTCGCAGCCGTCAGTGAGGTAGCAGACGTTGCCCACGCACTGCCCAAGGCACTCGCCGCAAGAACCGCCGCAGCCGTCGTCGCCGCAGGTCTTGTCGGTGCAGTCGGGCACGCAGGTGGAGAGGCACTCAACGGTGAAGTTGAAAGAGCCTGCTTCGCCGCCGTAACCGTCGATGACCAGGAAGTACTGGGTGCCGGCCGTGACGTCCCACCAGGGGAAGCCCTCGTCGCCGCCATAGACGCAATTCTCGCCCCAGCAGGCGTCCGTCAGCACCAGGACGTCCACGTCGACTGCGGAATCGAGCGTAATCTGCAGCTTGTCGTCGGTGGCCGGGATGAACTTGAAGACCATCTCTGGCCCAGTCTCCTCAACGTCGCAGCCGGGATAGGCCGTGATGACGTTGGTGCCGTCAACAGAGGTGTCGCCCATGACGGACTGGTCGCAGACCACTTCGTAGGCCTCGACACAGGTGGGAGGGGTCACGCAAGCGCCTTCTGCGTTGCAGAGGGTGCCCTCAGCGCAGGTGCCGCAGGAGTTGCCGCACTGGTCGGTGCCGCATACCATGGCGCCGCATGAGCAATCCTCGCAGACGTCGACGTTGCACCACTGGTTGGCAGCGCAGGCCGGGTCGCAAGAGGCGCAAGCCCTGGGGAAAGCGCCAGTGGGATCGGCCTCTTCGGTGTCGCCGCAGCCGTAGAAGCTGCCCTTCCAGCCGCACATGGCGCCGTCAGCAGCGCAGTCAATCATACAGGTTGGGCCCGTGGGGGTGTCGCACCACAGGGTGGCCCCGGCGGCGTCGCAACAGCCTTCGTAGGTGTAGCCGTCACAGCCCTCGGATACCTTGGTACCCTCGGAGCACTCAGCGGCCTGCACAGCCTGAATTCCACCAAGCGCCAGAACCAGCGCAAAGGCCAGTCCTACCGTCAAAACGTTTCTTCTCATGATCGAATCTCCTTATCCGAAAAACGCAAACAGACTCTAAGCCAAAAAATCTGTCGGGGCCGACACTGTAATGAAGCGGCGCCCGCGCGTCAACCTTAATCGGGCAGCGGCCGCCACTTGTACGCTGTGGAGCGGGGAGCACGTGCTTATGGTTGTAAGAATAATCAGCAAAACTAATCTGATCTTATAATACTAAGCGGTACGGCTGGCTCTTTGACTTACTGCACCCACAATGCAACTTGAGATTGAGCCGAAGGTACACCTGTCTCATCCTGCACACGAAGCGAAACATGATATAGCCCTTTTGCCGGCGGCGTGAACTCAACCAGAGCCTCCCCTCCAAGGGGGCCACCAATCTGCAAGGCGGTTCCCGGGGGGGCGTCGTCCAGGGTCCAGACGAACTGCAAAGGTTTCTGCTCGGGGTCCACGGAGAGGGAGCCATCGAGTAGGGCCTTTGAGCCGAGGGGGAGGTTTGCTGCGGGGAGCAGCGTGCTTCCCTTCTGGACCATGGCTACGGCAACGGGGGCGTGGTTAATGAAGCAGATTCCCGTCTCCTGGTCACAGCCCCAGCCAGCGGGGCATCCGCCGGGGGTGCTGCACGGAGGGCCGCACTGGCCCGTGGATGGGTTGCACTGGTCTCCGGCGTGGGAGCAGGGGTTGGTGCAGAGGTTTGGCTCGCAGAGGCCATCGACGCATACGGAGTTGTAGTAAGAGCACTTACCTTCGGCGTCGCAGGCGAGGGCATCCTGGCACTCTCCCTGGACCTTGTGGCAAATCTCTCCGGCGTCGCACTGGGCTCTATTGGTGCAGAGTGGAGGGCCGCACTGGCCGTCGTGGCAGAATTCCAGGGGGTTGACGCACTGCACGGTTGAGACGCACTGGATGGGTTCGCAGCGGCGGAACCCGGGGTTGCAGCGCTGGTTCTGGGGGCACTCGGCGTCGAAGGTACATTCGGGGAGGTCGCACCAGGAGAACTCGGGGACGCAGAGGGTTGGGTAGGGGCACTGGGCCGAGTGAGTGCAGACCGAAGCAATCTGGCCATTCACCGGGGCGCAGGCCTTGACCCCTTCCCGGATGAAGAGGCATACCAGCCCTACGGCCTGGCACTCGGCGTTGGTTTCGCACTTCATGGTGCAGCCGCTGCCGCGCTGCGACGACCAGCATAGCGTCGACTTGCAGTCGCCGTCTTGGGCGCATGGCTCGCCCAGTTCGCCTTCTCCGGGCGGAATGAGCAGCTCTTCGACGGCTTCAACAACGTCACCGGAGGTTTCATCGTTGCTTTGCCCCTGATCGGCCCGGGGGGTGTCGCTGCTTTCAACCTCGTCGGGGGATTGGGTGACGTCTTGGGCGAGGTCGGGACTCTGGCTCAGGTCCAAGTTGTCCTGGTTCTTTGTGTCGGAGCCTGCGCACGATGTGATTGCGACGGCGAACAGCAGGGTGACCATGCGGCTTGTCATGATTTCTCCATGGATTATCTCAGTTCTCGGTTGAGCGCAGCCGAGTGAGTGCCCGTCCAGTATGGCTCACAAGATAGAAGTTGCCAATGGCCCTGCCGGAGATGGCGGCGAAGGAGGCGCCCACGGCCCCAATCCATCCAAAGTGCTGCAAAGTGAGCCAGAGCAGGGAGACAATGCAGACGACTTCGATGATCGTGGCGTCGCGCACTGCACCCGTAGAGCGAGCAACCACCAGGATGCCCCTTTGTATGGACATCCACGCCGTGAGCATTATCTGTGCCCCCATGATGAGCGCCGGAACCAGCGTGAAGTTGGTGAGTTCCTGGGAGAGGCCTCCGAGGGTGCCGAACCAGAGCTCACGCAGGGGGGTGAGCAGCACAGTGTAGAAGAGGAGCGTCGATATTCCTGCGACGAGGTATCCGTGTCGTCGCAGCGCCGGCACCCACTCAACCTGTTTGCCCACCATGGCCACGGAGACCTCCTGCAAGGAGACCGAGACGCCGCTGAAGAGGTACAAGGTGGAGTGTATCACGGGCAGAACGGCCAGGGAGTTCATGGATTCTCGGGCGTGTGCCACGAAGAAGCTGGTGATGGACATGGTCATGAACGAGACCAGGCTTGTTAGGGCCAGTGGATAGTAGAACTGGTTGATGCTTGCCATGGTAAGCGGTTTTGGGGCAGGAGGGGTTGCGTCGGAGCAGATGGCTTTAATGGTGCCTTGAGCTGCCACGCCGGAGAATATGGCCTCGGCGGTGACTCCGATGCTCATGGCGAGGTCGCCAACGTAGACGCCGGGCCAGTCCGAGAAGGTGTAGAGCAGCACGCCGGCCACGGCAATAGAGGCCAGCCGCACCACGGTTCCCCAGGCTACCCGGTCCGTGAGGCCGGCTTTGATGAGAATCCCCTGATAGAAGCGTCGCAGGCCGATGACGCCGGGCCACGGAATGAGCAGCGTCATGCCTCCCCAGGCCAGTCGGGCCACCTCAGGGGGCAGGTCCATGAGGTCCATAGTTACGAACCAGTAGAGGGGCGTCTGGGTGAAGAGCACCATGATTACGGTGATAGCGCCGCTGAGACCATAAGCAAAGAGTCTCAACTGCCTGTAGGACTGTCGGTCCCGCACCAGGGCGTTGGAGGCAGAAAGCAGCATAATTATTGGAGATTCGATGAGAATAGCCAGGCCGAATGCAACTCCGAAGGCCGCAAGATTGACCTTGGCGTCGGCAAGTCGGGCGATGACTGCCGCCAGGAAGGGGCCTTCGGCGGCCATGAGCACCCAGGTGACAGCCAGGGGCGACCAGAAGCTGAAGAACCTCTTGAACGTGAGCGGGCCACTGGCAAAAGAATCCGGAATCACTGCCATCTACCTCGTGGAACGAGTTCTGCTCGACTTGACAGCGAAATCTTAGGGCCGGCTCAGGGCTGGCAGGCAACCAGCAGCTTGCTCAGCTTCCACCCTTTGTTGGTCTTGCCGGCGGTGAGCCTGACGACAACCGGGCGGCTGCTGTAGAGGCTGTACGAGATCTCAACCATTACGGCCCTGTCGCCCAGGAAGACCAGGGAAGGCAGGGACTCAAGGGCATCGGCGTAGCGCTTGGCACCGCAAACTTCAAACTCTTTGAGCATCTCTTTGGTTGGCTTGTAGCCCTTGGGGCTCTTGTCCACGGCAGCGGCCATGAGTCCATCCAAGTCTTCGGGTTTCTTGACCTTTCTAACCTGATCAAAGAGTTCGTTGAGTTTGGCCGCATTCTCCGGCTCTGCGGAGAGCTTGGCCCCCAGCTTGACCAGCTTGGCCAGGAACTCCTTCTCGCCGGCCCGGGCTACACGGCACTGGGATACCTTCCAGGTCGTCTTGGTGCGTGTGGCCTGGCAACCGTCGAGGAACAACATCTCTTTGTCCTGGAATACCACGAGGCTCATGGTTGCCTGGAAGACTTGCCTGGAGAAGCGCTTGAAACGGGGTGCCTGGTCCATGAGGAGGCGAAGGTCGTCGAAGGGAGAGTCGCCAATCTCTTTGGCTGACTCCACAGGCAGTTCGGCCTTCTGCTCTTTGGGGGCATCTTTCTTCTTGGACTTCTTCTTGGACTTGTCCTGAGCAAGGGCTCCATCCGCGCCAAACGCGGAAAGAACCAGAGAGAGGGCCAACAAAAGGGAGAAGAGGCTTCTTGAGGACATTGCAAACTCCATAAACGGTCGCCCGCAGCAGCGGGAACTGTGCGGAGCCTGCCGAGACTAAAACTGCGACGGGCCCGCAGAACTTACTTCTGGAACGCCACCCCACTCAAAAGAGCGGGCCGGCTTCTGGGCTTCGGGCTTCTGAACCGGCAGTGCCGTGTCCGTTGTCTGCTCATCCCAGTCATCATCCAACAACTCAGGTATCGGGGCCACGGGGACGGTTGCCAGAGGCTGAACCTCCAAGACCACCGCCGCCCTTCTGGGATTACCCGTGAGCAGCCCCGCCAGCAGGAACACCACTACCGCCCCCGCTGCAACGATTACCTCATTCGTCCAGCCCAGCCGTACGACGCCGAAGAGCGCCACGAGGCTGGTTAGCAACGAAAGCATGCTCCAAAGAACTTTCTTCCACATTTTTCCCTCCACTTCGGAGGCAAAAATACCATCGGCCACCGAAGGAGCAAGAAAGTGGCCCTCTCAGCCCTCTTTCCCCTTCTTGTGGATGTAGGCGTGGACGAACTCAAGATACTCCGGAATCTCCAGGCCGGGCTTGATGGTACCATCTTCCACCGCTGCTTCCAAGGCAGCTCTCAACTGCCCCACAAGCGGCCCTGGCTCCAGCCCGAAGTGCTCCATGATGGCGTTCCCGATGCCCTTGGGAAGCGCCGGTTGCCGTGCATCCTCCTCCTTGAGGATCTTGATTCGCATCTCTAGCTCGTCGAGCAGCCCAGTAAGCTCCTCCACCCTTCGCTCCTGGCGGGAGGTGATGTCGGCTCTGGAGAGATTCAGCAGGTCGTCGAGATAGTCGCCGATTTCCTTGACCACGCGCCGGATAGCGCTGTCGGTCCACTCAGTGGTATACATGTTGATTCTTGAGTGGTTACCGACTAAGAAATATATTCTCTCCGCCAGTCTGTCGTCGATGTAGAATCGTGCAGCAATACCCCTAAACAGAAAAGCACTGAGTTCTTCGTGGCGAAAAAAATGTACGTTGTTGCGTTCATCCACCGACCGAGTCCAGACCTTGCCTATATCATGAAGCAGTGCTGCCCAGCGTATAGCAAGCAGGGACTTTGAGCGGGCCACGACTTTCTTAGTGTGGTCCCATATATCTTTGTGGTGTACATGGCAACTGTCATCGAAGCCTACCATGGACTGAACTTCGGGGAGGATGAACTTGAGCACACCGGCCTTTTCGAGGAAGTCCAGCCCCATGTCGGGGTAGAGGTTGACCAGCAGGCGCTCGAATTCGGGTCTGAGTCTGTCCATGGGGACGTCAAGGATGGAAGAAGATTGGCGGTAGGCCCACTCAA
Source organism: uncultured Myxococcales bacterium (assembly GCA_964593355.1). GTDB lineage: Bacteria > Myxococcota_A > UBA9042 > CAIXZC01 > CAIXZC01 > CAYTWV01. Next base: position 26,241 of record CAZQHM010000042.1, on the reverse strand, counting down.
GTGTCTCCGGGGAGGCTTGATAGCCGTGGTAGGCCACGTGCTTTCCCATCTTGACGATGTTCAGCGGTTTGGTGGTGAAGGCGACGTTGGCTGGCTGCACAGGTCTGATCTGCCGCAACTCGACGTCTCGGCACCCATCGAAGGGGTCGATGAGTTCGCCCTCATCGGAGACGGCCATGGCGTTGACGGTGACTTCGCGGCGGAAGAGTTCATCGTGGAGTCCTTCCATGGAGGGAATCTCCTGCACCACGACCTTTCTGATGATGGTTCCGTCCTCGGCGTTCTGGACGTTGAAGGCCAGCGAGCGTCTGACCCGTTCGGGTCTGGAGAGGAAGAACTGTGAGACGGCGGCTCCATCCAGAGCGCGGTCGATTTCTTGGAGGGATGGTGCGATGACCATCATGTCGACTCTGGGGCTCTTCTCCGCGGACCCTGAGGCAACCAGGTCTCTCACAGCCGGTCCTACGATGAAGGGTTTGAGGCCACGCTTCTTGAGCCGGAAGAGGACCAGGCGCACATCACCGGGCAGGTTGATGTTTTTGGCATTGTCGATTTCGTTGTCGGTCAAAGGCTAACGACCTCCGATAATGGCCCGGGGGCCCGTTGGGAGTGCGGAATATACACAGGGGTGCGATTTGGGGCAAGGCAGAGATCAGATGTTCTCGCAGACTCCGGCGGTGGTATTGCAGGCGTCGACGGTAGCAGCGTTGCCGTCGTCGCACTGTTCGTCGGTAGTGCAGCAGCGTCCCTTCTGGCACTTGGAGGGGTCGAGGAAGCTATTGCACTTCTGCGGGATGCAGAGGTTGGCGTAGGTGACGCCGTCTTCGCAGCAGACGGGCTGATAGCCGAGGCCTGCGCACTCAGCGGAGCAGCTTGGGCACCAGGTGGGCTGGGCCACATAGGTTCCGTAGTACGCCGCGGAGCAGGCGTTGCCGTAGGTCTTGCCGTCGGCTCCGCAGACGCCTCTCTGGAGGGTGTCGGCGGCGTTGGGAGGCGTGGATGTTTCCGACTCGATTGCCAGGCCACCGGGTTCCTGGGGGCAGGGGCAGTCGTCGAAGTTGCACTCGCCCTGGCAGCGGACTTCGGCGCCGGAGCAGGTGATATCGCACTCGTTGAAGTAGCTCTGGTAGTCATTGCCGCAGACCGGAGCGTAGGCGGCCTCGGCGAGGTCGCACTGGCAATCTTCGCAGACGGCCAGCTTGGGCTTGCCATCGGAGCCCAGGGGGATGCTGTAGAGCACCGGGGCCTCCTCGGGGGCCTTGCAGAGGGCCGTGCAGGAGTTCTTGTAGGCGGTGAAGGCGCTGGTGCAGACCCACTGCTCTGCGGTGGGGCAGTTGGGGCAGCAGGGGCCCTCTTCGGCCATAGTGGCGCCGGCGCACTGCATTCCACAGGAGTTGGAGAATGTCTTGAGGATGGTGTTGCCGCCACCGCTCACGATAGCGCCGCACACCGGGTCACACTCGGCGGTGCATGCCGGGCAGAGGGTGGGGCTGACGCATTCGCCTTCGCAGTGGATGTTGGTGCCTTGGGGCGCACACAGCTGGAGGTCGCACTTGTTGAAGTAGGTCTCCCCGTCGGTACCGCAGACCGGGTCGGCCTGTGTCGGGCAACCGGTGCATACGTTGGGCATGCAGGCGCCGGGATAGAGCACCTGGGGGCAGCTCATGAGGCTGGTGCACTGTGGTCCGCCTATTTCGCACTTGAGCTGGCAGAAGTTGTCGTAGGTAACGTAGTCGAAGCCGCAGAATTGGAAGGGCTCAAGTTCCTCTTCGGTGCAAAGGTCAAAGCAGTTGGGGCAGGCACCCTGGATGAGAGTTGCGACGTCAGCTCCGCCGCAGAGGGCTTCACAGGAGTTATCGTAGGTGGTGTTGGTTGCCAGATCGCAGACCGGCTTCACGGGCTTGTCGGAGCAGTCGCAGATGCAGGTTCCCTCGGTGGTACAGGTCTGGGGATACTCGCACGTGCCACAGTCGCCTCCGCAGCCATCGGGGCCGCAGCTCTTGCCGGTGCACTGGGGAGCGCACTTGCAGGTGTTGGAGATGGGGTCGCACTGCTGGCCAAAGGGGCAGGCCGTGGCGATGTCGGACCACTGGTTGCAGTTCACGGCGACGTTGACGCACTTGAGGAAGCCGAAGGTGCCGTCGCACTTCTGCTCACCGAGGTTGCAGGAGTTCCCGGGGCACTCGCCCATGCAGGTTCCAGAGATGCAGAAGGGCTTGTCTTGCGGGCAGGAGCCGCAGGTGCCGCCGCAGCCGTCACTGCCGCACTCGTTCTGCTGGGCTTCGCAGTTGGGAAGGCAGCAGTTCTCCTGGAAGCAGACCTCTTTGTCGCTGGCGCAGCAGTTGTCGCCGCAACCCAGAATGGTGCAGGTGCATTCGTCGAATTCGCAGATGGAGTTAGCGGGGCAGGGTTTTGAGTCTCCCATGATGTAGCAGGGGGCTCTCCCCGTGCCAGCGTTGATATCTTCGCACTCCTGGACCAGGGGCCCATTGCAGATGGTCTCGCCGGGGTTGCAGTTGGACTGGCAGCCTGCCTCACACTTGCCGAAGATGCAGAACTCTCCGTTGCCGCAGGCCCCGCACTCACCGCCGCAGCCGTCGGGGCCGCAGTCCAGCCCATCGCACTGCGGCAAGCAGACGCATGGCTCACCGTCGGTGGGCTCGCAGATGCCCTCATCTTCCCCAGCGCAGACGCACTCGAAGGTGCTGGGGGAGCAGCTCACTTTGGAGCTCCAGGTCCAGCAGCCCGATACAAGCTTGCACTCACGGTAGCGGTTGGGGCCGTCACACTTGATCTGCCCCTCTTCGCACTGGTCGCAGGAGATGTCCTCCCCGGTATCGGGTCCAACGTCCATATCCATATCGACGACTTCACCGGTGCCGTCCTGCTCCAAGGAGTCCACTACCACATCTCCGGCCATGTCCACGGCATCGGCGCCGCACTGGGGCCCCGTGCATGTGTCGGATTTTCCGGGCGTTGTGGGAGCGCTACAGGCAACTCCAAGAACCAGCGCCAGAACCAGAATCAACCATTGGGTGTTGGCTCGCATCTTTCCCCTCAGCTGTGCTGAATAACCCCGAACCCTAATCGGGCGCCATTATACCTCACAAGGCGGGCCTGTAAAGCCCGGTGTCGGGGCCGCGTGCGGATCTAGAGCATTCGCCCTGGTGCCGTCGCCCCTGGACGCCTCCCTGAGTGGGCGTTATGATGCCCCGCAAACCTTCAGCAGGAGGCACCCGTGGTTAGCAGGCTACCGTGGTTTTCCAAGAATGATATCAACGGCTTCTGGGCCTTGCTGGCCGACAACCTGGCCAACATGATCATCATCACCGGTGCCTCCATCTTCGTTTTAGGCATCCCGCCCCAGGTGGTTTTCGGCCGGATGCTGCCTGGCCTGGCGCTGGCTCTGCTGGCGGGTCTAAGTGGCTACTACTGGCTGGCCGGGCGACTTGCGACCAAGGAGGGGCGCCTTGACATAACGGCCCTGCCCTACGGCATCTCTACCCCCATCCTGTTCGTTTACCTGTTCATGATCATGAAGCCGGTAGCTGCCAGGGCAGTTGCCGACGGCCTCAGCGAGGCGGAGGCAGGGCTCATGGCCTGGCGCGTCGGCATAGCCGCTGCCTTTGTGGGCGGGCTCATCGAGATGGCCGGCGCCGTGGTGGGGCCTTGGCTCAAGCGGGTCATGCCCCGGGCCGGCATGCTTGGCACACTGGCGGGAATCGCCTTGCTATGGATTGCTGCGGTGCCCATGTCGGAGATCTTCGAGAACCCGTTGGTAGGCTTCTCGTCGCTGGCGGTAATCATGGTAGGGCTTGTGGCCATGCGCCGTCTGCCCCTGGGCATTCCCGCCGGCCTTGCTGCTATCGCCCTGGGCGTCCTGGTAGCTGCGGTGAGCGGGCAGTGCCACATCGACACGTCGGGGGTGGGCTTCTATCCTCCGGTGCCGGTGTTGGGGGATCTGGCTGCGGGGCTGGGGCTGCTGCTGGACAACGGCTGGATACTGGCAGTGGTGGTGCCGGCGGAGATCTACAACTTCATCGAGACCATGAACAACGTTGAGTCCGCGGAGGCAGCGGGGGACTCGTACCCCGTGGGGGTGTGCCAGGTGATGGACGGCATGGGTACCACCGTGGGGGCTCTCTTCGGCGCACCGTTTCCCACCACGGTTTACATCGGCCATCCGGGATACAAGAGGTTGGGTGCCGGCAGGGGCTACGCCCTTGGGGTGGGCATAGTCATGTCACTGGGGGCTCTCTCGGGGCTCTTTGCTTTGCTGCACGGCGTCATTCCCATGGCGGCGGTGGCGCCCATGCTGGTCTTCATAGGTCTCATCATGGCGGCCCAGGCCTTCACCGCTACCCCGTCCCGCCACGCCCTGGCTGTTGCCATCGCCATGCTGCCCCATGTCTCAAACCTGCTGGTCTCGAAGTGGAGCAGCGTCGCCACGGTCCTGGCCGACTCGCCTGCCTCTCTCTATCTTCCCGAGACCGTGGAGGCTCTCAAGGCCAACGGCGTCCACCTGCTGGGCCACAGCGCCCTCTCTCAGGGCTCCATTCTGGTGGGGCTTATTTGGGGGGGCATGGCCGCCTTCCTCATCGACGGCAAGCATAAGGAGGCATCCATCCTGGCAGCGGCAGCGGCGCTGTTGACGCTTACTGGCATAATCCACGCCCCTAACATGGGGCTCAACGTGGGCAGCATCTTCTATGCATACTGCCTGCTGGCGGGGTTCTTCGGGGCAATGTGGTTGGGTGGCGGAAAGGGGGTTGGGCCAGTGGGGCAGGGCCCTGGGGAGTAGTGGGGGCCAAAGGGGGGGCACCCAATGGCGCACATGTTGGCCCACAGGTTGCAGAATCAACCATTTCAGGGAACCGCACCATTTCAACGGCTTAGCGCTTCAATTTTCGCGATTCAGGGAGTACATTTGCTGCCCCGGGGGCCGGGGATGTTCTGTTTTGGAGCGGTAGGGTGGTGTAGCGGCTCAAGGAGGGCGTCGTGCGAATCTGGCTTTGGTTGAGCGTCACTGTTTCTTTGGCAGCGCTTGGTTGTTCCGGAGACCCTCTGCCGACTCCGGAGGATGATGTTGCGGAGGTGCAGGCCGAGGTTGCTGCGGATAGCGAGCCCGAGGTGCCGACCTGCGTGCCCGGCGGTGAGGTGCTATGCTGTCCCGGCGACACCAATGGCTGCGGTCCGGACCAGCGCTCGCTGCTGGTCTGCAATGAGACGGGTGATGGCTGGGTTCAACAGCCGTGTCTGGATGCCGATGGTGTTTCAACCCTGTGCCTCTCCAACGACGTGAATCCGGGCGGTTACTGCGCCTCTTGCACGCCGGCCAGCAAGCGATGTGGCAGCGAGGACAAGGTGGAGCAGTGCTCACAGTTTGGCGATGGCTGGGTTGAGTTGGAGGATTGTAACGGAGCCGAGACGGGCAGGGTCTGTTATCAGGGCGCTTGCCTCCGGCTGTGCGAGCTCAACGAGAAGCTCAACATATACATGGGCTGCGACTTCTGGGGCGTGGATTTGGACAATGCCTTCGTCTCCGGGGGACGTTCAGGCTTCTATGATGCTGCTGGAGAACAATATGCAATAGTTGTTAGTAATACTCATCACCGGTTTCCTGCGGAAGTGAAGATTTATACGGATGAAGGCGAGGTGACGAAGGACTCGCATGGGGAGCCGCTGCCATCTGGGGACCTGCTGCCCGGCGAACTGCGGATTTTCAACCTGCCCAGGCGTGATGCCGAGGGGACGCTCTTGAAGCCCCTTGCTTACCGTGTTGTCTCCAGTATTCCAATAGCAGCTTATCAGTTCAATCCGCTGGAAAATGTCAATGTCTTCTCTAATGACGCATCTCTTCTGCTGCCCAGCAATGTTGCGGGTCGATATTACTTGGTTATGACCAGGGAGCAGAGCTTCGATGAGCTGAGGGGCTTCTTGACCGTGGTGGCGATACGTGATGGTGAGACAAAAGTCACGGTGGATTTCACCGCACCCACTCTGGCGGGGAAGAACCACAATACGGGCGACCCCATCCCGCACTATCCTGCGGGCAGTTCCGCCTCGTTCACTCTGAAGCAGTATGATGTTTTGAATATCGAGACTAACGAGATAGGTGCTGATCTTACCGGATCGATAATATTGGCAAGCAAGGACGTGGTTGTGTTTGGGGGAAGTGAAGCCGCCAATGCACCTAATACGAACAAATGTAACACAAAAATGGGTGTATGTGAGTGGGATGGTGAGAGTACGTGCTCTAACAATTATGATTGCACACTCAAGAAGCTCAACACCTGTTGTGCAGACCACCTTGAGATGCAGCTTTTCCCCATCAAGAGCTGGGGCCTGAAGTATCTTGCCAGCAGGAGCTTCCCCCGAGGAAAGGAGAAGGACGTTTACCGGATCATCGCTGCGGAGAACGGCACGCTGGTTACCACGGTGCCTCCTGTGGTCAATGTCCCGATTCTCAACAAGGGCGAATGGATCGATTTCGAGTCGGATCAGAACTTCGAGATAGTGGCCAAGAAGCCCATCATGGTTGGGCAGTTTCTGGCGGCACAGGATGCTCCCAACCCCAACATCTTCGGGGCCGAGGAGGGGGATGCGGGGATAGGCGACCCGGCCTTTCTGCTGCTGGTTCCTAACGAGCAGTTCAGGCAGGACTATGTGTTTCTTGCTCCTAACAAGTATGAGCTGGACTATGTCACGATAGTTGTGCCGGACAAGACTAAAGTTTGGTTTGACTGCCCTGAAATCGACCCGGAGATTATCCCCATTGCCTGTGAGCCGTTGGACATTGACGAATTTGAGCGTTTCGGGACGGGAGAGTTTTCAACCATTAAATTTAGACTTACCGATGGTGTACATAGATTGTACGCCGAGAATCCTGCGTCGGTGTATGTTTACGGATATGACCAGTATGTCTCATACGGGTATCCTGCGGGTCTGGACATTAAGGACCTTGGGCTCATTAAGGAGCCGGGGGAGTGACGCTATTGGACGCGAAAACTGAGATGGGGGGCGCTGTGAGGAGCAGAACTGGTTTCGGATCTGGTCCGGTGGGCGTTGAATCCTGGTTGTGGCGCAGTGGGGGCCGCTGGCTTGTTTTTGGGCTGCTCGTGGTTGCAGCGGCCTGTTCATCTGGGGGTGGCGTCGGAACTGATGCGGGCACTGACGCTTTGGTCGGCGACGTTGGCCTGGACATTGGCGACACTGCCGACCTGGCTTCGGGAGACGCCCAGGAGGTTGGTGGGGACGCCCCCTCCGAGGACGTTATGGATGTTGAGGGCGACGTCACCGGCCCCGGGGCTGAGTGGTTGCCCGTGATGCTTCGGGCCAACCGCACACTTCGTGGGTTGTGGAGCGATGGGCAGGTCTGGTTTGCCGTGGGCGACGATGGGACGATATTCAGGCGGGAGGGTGCCTTCTGGACGCCGCAGCGTTCGCCCGTGAAGCGAGGGCTGTTGGCGGTGTATGGTGAGACGCTGGCCGACCTTTATGCCGTGGGCGAGGGTGGGCTGGTGCTGCGATATGTTGGTGGCCAGTGGGAGCAGGAGGATACGGGGATTTCGGGCCTGGAGGAGATAGCGCTGCGGGGTGTGTGGGGTGAGAGCGGGCATCTCTTCGTGGTTGGGGACAAGGGGACGGTGCTGCACAAGAAAGGGTCCAACTGGGCCAAGGAGCAGTCGTTGACATCTTACAAACTCCATACCGTGTGGGGTTCGTCTCTTCTGGATCTATACATTGGTGGGGCAGCGGGGTCGATTCTGGTTCGTGGGGGGGACAATTGGACGCCCACGGTGGTGGCCAGTGGGTCGGTGGCTCTGCAGGCCATTGGCGGATTGATGGGGGCCGGAGTGGTGGCCGTTGGCACGGGCGGCACCATTGTGGAGCAGAAGTTGGGGGGCTTTTCCCAGGAGTTGAGCAACGACTCTATGGCCCGATCGCTGCACGGGGTCTGGATGGCAGCAGAAGGGGATGTCTGGTTGGTTGGTGAGGAGGGAGTGCTGATTCACAAAGAGGCGGGAAAGTGGGTCACCAGCGACATCGCCGGACCGAACAACCGCACCCGCAGTTTCTACGCTCTCAGGGGCGATGCTGCCTCAGGTGAGGCTATTGCCGTTGGGGAGGCCGGTGCTGGCATTCGGTTCGACGGCGAGAAGTGGGTCGATGAGCTTGTGGGGCTCAAAGCGGACATCGAGGATCTGGACGGTTCGGCCGAGGGTGATGGTTTGGCCGTTGGAGCGGGTGGGGTGCTGCTCTCGTGGGATGGCACGGGGCTCTACGGCATTGAGTCGCCCACCCAGGTTGCCCTGCACGGAGTTGCTGCCTTTGACGGCGGGTACATCGCAGTTGGGGATGGTGGTGCAGTGGTCAGGGTTGAGGGAGGCACGGCGACGCTTCTCGAGGCGGGGATCACCGAAGACCTCTTTGGGGTTTGTGCACGAGCCGGCCAGGCGGTTCTGGTTGGGAAGAACGGGGTCGTCTATCGCACCTCGGACCTGGAGGAGTTCACGAGGGTGGAGACGCAGAGGTTCGACTGGTTCCGGGACTGCGTCATAGAGAAGTCGGGTGTGGTGGTAGCGGTTGGGGATGCCGGGGCGCTGGTGCGGCTGGTCAACGAGGCCGTGGCTCCCGTACCTGTGGCTACCATAACCAACCTTCGTCGAGCGGCTATTGCCGACGACGGAACAATCACCATCGTTGGGGACAACGGACTGGTTCTGAGGGGCTCAGGAGTGACCTTCAAGACGGTCTATCAGCGCCCGGGGTCGTTCTTGTACGGGGTCACCGCAGCGCCCGAGGGCTTCCTGGCCGTTGGCTGGGGAGGCGAGGTCGTTGAGGGCCGAGGTGACGAAGTTTTGTCTTATTCCATTGACGATTCGGGCGTACTCTTGCAGATTTGGCGGGACACCCAGGGCGCTCTTCTCGCAGTGGGACGCGAAGGAAGGGCCTTTACAAGGAAAGAGCTTCAAGATTAGCCGATTCCTCATAACCGAAAAGAGAGAGAGACATGGTTGACAAAGAAAAGAAGGGTACTAAGACTCCGAAGGATACAGCAGTAGAAGACACCAAGAAGCCAGCCAAGAAGGAAGCATCTGCAACCAAAAAGGCAGCGCCGAAGAAAGCAGCGCCGAAGAAGAAGGGCGGCGTGCCGGCCATTCCCAAGGATGGCGATGGCATCGACAGACTGCGGGCTATGGTCAACTCGCTGGACGACACCAACGCCAATGATGCTCTGGCAGATGAGCAGTGGCGCACAGCGCTTGGGCACTCTCTGGAAGAGGCCATGGGGCAGGTAAGCGAGGCCATTGGCGAGGGCAAGTTCCCGTCGGTTATGTGCCTGTCAACCTTTATGCCACTGTATGCTAGAATAAAGCATCATATACAGAAGAATGGGTCAGACCCGACACAAGAAGAGTTCGAAGAGTACCTCGAGATGGCGATGGACAGTGTCCTGGTTGAAGACGTAGATGTGCTTCAGTCGGTAATGGACGACTACTTTGCCAGAGAGGATGATGAGGTCTCCGAGGAGACAAAGCGGCTGGTGGATGCTGCCCGAATTCTGGTGGAGTTCGGTGGCGGCGACCAGATTATCGCCGATCTCTACGTGGCGGTGGTAGGCGGTCTTCCTGTGGGGGCATTGGAGTGTGAGCAGCTTCCCGAGTTTGAAGTGGACGAGCCGAAGCTGGACGAGGAGTCGCTGTACAAGCTGGCCAAGAGCCTCGATGGGGCGGATCTGCCCGGTATGGCGTTGCGGACCCTGCGACTCATCGAGGAGCTTGGCATGAAGGTCAAGCCCAAGGTGACGAAGATGATCGACGAGCTCATCGAGGCTGGTGCTGAGGAGCCCGGCTCGGGCTGTGGCTGCGGCTGCGATTGTGGCGACGATGGTTGCGAAGAGTGTGAAGAGTGCGAAGAAGAGAAGTAGTCTGATTTGAGGGCGGCCGTGCCCCGGGTGCGGTCGCCACACCACCGCCGGCGACTCGTTGGCCGACGGACTCCCAATTTAAGGGTGGGTCCTATGTCTCGTTCTCGAACAAACTGGTTTGTTGTCGTCGGATTGTTGCTGTTGGGGGCCTGCGCCGAACAGGTGGATGCCCCGGCCATTGGTGAGCAGGATATCCGCATAACGTTCCTCCACACGTCGGACATCCACTCAAGGCTCCTGCCTTACCGGATGCAGGTCTCTTACACAGACGACAAGCTGGGTCTGAAGCAGGAGAACGAACCCTTCGGCGGCATTGCCCGAATTGCCCACATAATCCAACGTGAGCGGGCAAGGGCCGGGCGTGTGGTCTACGTGGATTCAGGCGACGTCTTCCAGGGTGCTCCCATCTTCAACGCCTTCCACGGTGAAGCCGAGTTTCGGGCCATGAGCTATCTGGCCCCTGATGCTTTTGCCTTGGGCAACCACGAGTTCGACACGGGCCTTACCAATCTGGTAAATCAGGTTCGTAATAACGTCAGCTTCCCGTTGCTGGCAGCAAATTACTATTTTATGCCAGACAATCCGCTTGGTGAGATAGTAAGACCTTATACTATTATAAATTCCGGTGGAGTGAAAATAGCGCTCATCGGGCTTGGAGATTTTTCATCTCTGACATCTCTGACCGACATCGGAAATAGTCTGAAAATAATGCCGCTCAACAACGAACAAGTTGTGGCGGATTATGTGGCAGCACTAAGACCGTTGGTGGATATGGTGGTGCTGGTGTCTCACGGTGGTCTTTCGGAGGACCAGAGGCTCATCAGGGCCACCAAGGGCATTGACCTTGTGTTTGGTGGCCACCTGCACATCGTCTTGTGGCCGCCGCAGATAATGCAGAACAAGGTGGGCGAAAACGTGGTGCTTGTCCACTCGGGAGCCTTCGCAAAGTATGTGGGGCGTCTGGACGTGGTAGTGGCCAGGGCTCCGGATGGCAGCATGAAGGTGAAGAGCCACGACTATACTCTGTTCCCCGTGGACAAGACCGTGCCCGAAGAGCCCGAGATGGCTCAGCTCATGGAGGAGTACCGGCTGAAGCTCAACCAGATGATCGACCTGACGTCGGTGTTTGGGTACAGCCCGAAGCTGCTTCCCAAGTACGGTCTTGACGGTGGTGACTCGGCGCTTGGGAACTTGGTCTCCGAGGCTATCCGGCGCTACGCCAGGGTTGATATCGGTTTCACAAACACCTTGGGCATAAGAACGAATCTTTTCCCAGGCCCCATTACCCTTGACGACATGTTCAATATTTTCCCGTTCGACAATACGATCACACTGATGTATATGTCCGGGTCGGATATCAGGTTCATGCTGGACTATGTTGCCAGGAGGTCGTCGGGCCGTGGGTGCGTTTCGCAGCTACAGGTGGCCGGCATAGAGTTTGTTATGAATTGTAATGCCAATCCGCCATCTTACTACTACGAGTGCAATGAGTGCGGTCACGAGGACGAGGATGGCAAGTGGGTTGATACCAACTGGGAGGGGTGCCTGAAGAATTGTCAGGGACCCTGCCAGGAGACCTATCTGGCCTGCACCGACGCCTGCAAGGGCCAGACCAGCTGTCTAGCATCGTGCACCAGCGACTTGAAGGCGTGCGCCGGGCCTTGCATTGACCAGGGGTTCCGGAAGTGTGTCCTTGAGCGTGCCGAGGTCATGGAGGATGCCCGCTGTCTGAATGAGTGCTTGCCGTTGGGTTACGTGGACCACGAGTATGACCGGATGTGGAGCTGTATGACCGACTGCTTCCCCAGGGCACAAGATATCTGGCTTACGGACTGTCCAGACCCCTTGTTGGTTGAGGATTTGGACGATTGTGGGCGCCGTCCGCTGATCGACGAACAAATCTATGAAGTGGCAACAAATGACTATGTGGCAGCGGGTGGCTCTGGCTTCTATATGTTGAAGAGCAATAATACCCAAGTTAACACAGGTCTGCCTCTGCGTGATGCAGTTCTTGAGGTGATTCTTACCAGCGAAGAGTGCCTGCGCTACTGCTATGACCGTGACGGAGAGCTTGACCTGGGCGGCTGTTCGGTGTTCCAGGGCTGTCTCGACAAAATCAACGGGTTCTACTCCTCCTTCTGCGAGATGGTTGATGAGACCGGCGGCGATCAGATAGCCGGCAAGCTGTGGGGCTGCCCCGTGGATACCGGGGCGTGCGGCCTGGACAAGGACTGTTACGCTCCTGAACTGCAGTGCGCCGACGGCTCGTGTGAGCCCTGCAAGACCAATGCGAATTGCATGGCAGAAGACCCTCAGTCCCTGTGTGTGGATGGCTTCTGCCTGAAGCGCACCCACGCTTGCACATCCCATCGCTGCAAGAGGATCTGCGCCACGGATGAAGATTGTCCCGGCAAGAGCGCCCCGGGCGAGCAGTTGTGCATCAGCGGGCTTTGTGAGCCATCTACGGGCGGCTCCTGCATATCCGTTGCCGACTGCCTGGATGCCTACCGGGTCTGCTTCCCCGATGCGGCCTTCTGTACCCTGGATACCGACTGTCTGGATGGAATGCAGTGCCGGAACAAGCGCTGCGTGCCCGTGCTGGACCGCTGTTCCAAGGATGATGAGTGCGACTCCGGGCTGTGCGTCAACGGGAGGTGCGGCTGGGAGCGATTGAGCTGCAAAGGCCCCGGGGATTGCCCCGACGGTGGCGTTTGCGCCGGTGGCACATGCCTGGTTCCTTGCGGCGTCTGTTCCGAAGACGCCCACTGTCCCCCTGGCACCATCTGCGGTAAGGGGCTTTGTATAACAGCCAACGCCGTATGCGTGCAGAACAGGTGCCGTGGACTTTGCACCAAAGACGCCCAGTGCAACAACGGCGAGTTCTGCGTTGAGGGCAACTGTGTACCCGCACTCTGCAACGGCAGCGTTACGGGTGAGGAGCTCTGCTTGCTGAATTCAGCTTGGTACGCCCAGGAGACCTGTCTCTCCGTATCCTGTGTTGACTCCAGGGCCGACGGCCGAATCGGGCGCCTGCTGCCCGACAACATGGGCGAACTGGAGTTCGGCTTTGTACCTAACAATCCTGAAGATATTGACGAGTATTAATCAATATGGGTAATGTAGATAAAGAACTGCTTCAGGCTATCGATTTCTTGCGCGATGAGGGAATCGACCTGCGGGAGTGCAAAGAGGGCTTCGACGTCTATGTCTCCCATCGGCAATCCGTGGACTCCCCCGTGGTGGCCAAGGCCGTGGCCAAGGTGGTGGCCCTGGGGGACCAGTGGGAGGTCTCGGTTGTTGGCGGCCAACTCTTCTGGGGCCCCCAGTGGGAAGAGTACCCCGACCTGGTCGGCTGTGACTCCATAGACGGCGTGATGCAGTTCCTTCACGAGGCGTTGGCGCCACGAATGGACGGCCATGGTGTCATAGAAGCGGGTCGACCCACGGTGCAGCTTGGCTCCCTTGAACCTCCCAAGAGCCGGGTTCCGTCCAGATAGCCGCCTATTCTATGCATCTCTATTGACTGGCCGCTTTGTCCTGGTCGCCACGTCGCTTGCTGCGGGCCTCGGTGGCTTTGCGGTGTTTCGTCAAAAATAGGTCTATTACTGATGGTGTAGAGTGGTATTCATGCATCAAAATAATAGATACATGGTCTTTCTCAGCAATGGAGTAGGCAGCAGATTCAACATCGGACCTGGCAGCGTTGGAGCGAAACTCAGCGGTCCAGCCAACGGGGGAGCGTAGCCCTGCTGCCAAGAAGGCATCTCGCAGTGCATTGGAGCGGGTGCCCGTTCCTCCAGGAGCCCTTCCGTAGACTATGTCGACGTTTCGCTCGCTGGCAAGCTTGACCACCATCCGGAATAGCTCCACGTCGTCAGCAAGCTGATCCGGTGCCCAGTAGACAATGTGGTTCGGCCATGTCAGAGCATGCTCCATTGTGTGATATCCAACAAGATTACCGCTATCTATCACTCTTTGAAGTAGCTTGCGGGTCAATTCGGGATGGTTGGTGAAGTGTGTTATTATGTTTACGCCGATGAAAAAGAACATGGCTTTCGCATGGTGGCCATCCAGGGAATCGAGGATTCGGGGCAGATTGCTGAGGCTGGGGCCATCATCAACGGTGAGGTATACCCCGGGGGCCAGCCACTCGGGGCGCTTCAGCTCTGGCGCATAGGTAAGAAACTCTTGTGGGTAGCTGTTTGGCTTTACTTTTGCCTTGAAATGGCCGGCTCGTTGCGGTTTTGGCTTCTTGGAGGTCTTCATTTCCGCCAGGGAATCGGGAGACCATCTGTGGGCCAGAGCACCACGGAAGTCCCGGGTTTTGGCCACGACCGCTTCGATCTGTTCGGGGGATGCCCCCAGGGCCCGCAGGGCAGGCGAGTTTCGCAGGATATCGTCCCAATACTGGGGATTCCCCGTGAAGGGGCCCTTGATGGGCAGGGAGTTGGACAGGTTGCCGATATGTGTCCAGTTGCGGTAAGTGGTGCTTCCCGAGCACCCGGGTTTCGGGGCGCCGCAGCCGGCATAGGCCGCTTGGCAGAGGGCCGCAGCTTTGCAGCAGAGCGCCTCTCGAACGGGCGATGTGGGGGGGAGGCATCGCAGGGCCTGGTCGACACTCTTCTCTGTAGCGGCTTTGGAGCTGTCGCCCGAATCCTGGAGGGTACATGCAGCCAGCAGCAGGGCCTGCAACTCGTCTGGAGTCGGGTCGCTGACGCCCACGGTGCGTTCCAGGGTCACAAGGGCCTCCTGGGCGATTCGGCGTCGGCCGCTGGCCGAAGCACTCTTCCTGGCAACGGCACCTACCATCTGCCGGTAGGGCTTATTGGATAAGAAATTCCACGTGAAGGTGAGGAACTTGCCAGGTACCCGGTCATGTAGCTCGGCAAGGGCTGCGGTGCACGCTGCTGCGCCGTACAACCCACCCCTCTGTTGCAGCAGGGTCAACATCACCAGGCTACGGGAGTGCCCGTCACGAAACGCGGCCAGGGCCAGACACCCTGCTGCTACCACAGCCGGATTGTTGCTGCTCCTCAGGGCATGACGTACGGAGGGAAGCTGGTCAACCTCTCCCCTTGCGGCAATGGCCATTATGGCCGCCGCTGCCTCATCGCCGGCCAGTCGAGCGCACTGACCCAGCGCTGCTCCCAACTCCGGATGTCCAAATCCACGCAGTGCCGCTGCACGGGCCCCGGCAATGCGCTCTAGCGCGGTAGCGGAGCTCGATGCCGAGAGTAGCTCAACCATTGCCCCGCTAATGTCGGGGCCGTATGGGGGCTGACTGTCCTCGGGCGTGACGGCCGCTGCGTTTCCCGCGTGCGAGGGCCCGCCTGGGCCAACGCAGTCACCGGCGCAAAGCTCTGCCTGGCCCTGCTCTCCACAAGTGGTACCTGCACACAACAGCCCTGAGATGAGCAGTAGAATCCCCATTGACCCTGGTACACTCCGTCCAGCAAGCTCCTCCCGGATCGAGGCAACCGCATCAGCCACCCCACCGGAGAGTGAAATAATGCCCCATCCCTTGGCCAAATGGAAGGCCCAGCCAACGAGGCAGCAACGGCTCTCGTTGACTCTCAACCAAAAAGTGTATTAACTCTCCCCCGGCCGCTGGCCCAGGAGTATGAGGAGCCCATGGACAACAGAGAGGATTTTGGAAGATTCGAGATTTCGTCCTGCTCAGAGGCGGATACCGAGGGGCTTGGGGAAGCGCTGGGCCGGATTCTGGAGCCGGGCGATGTTGTGGGGCTGGTGGGCGACCTGGGCGCCGGTAAGACCGCCTTCGTCCGAGGAGTTGCCCGGGGGGCAGGAGTTCCCGCCCATTGCCCTGTGAATAGTCCCACCTTCACGATTATGAATCTATATGATTCACCAGACGTTGGAATATGTCATTTGGACTTGTATCGTCTGAGTACATCTGATGAGTGGGAAGGGGTGGGAGTACCCGAGTTGCTGGGGGGGGCCCGTGCTCTGTTGGTTGAGTGGGCCGACAGGTTCACGGGGAGCATGCCGTCGCACACTCTCTGGGTCACCATCAATCTGGCTGGAGAAGAGGGGCGAGCCCTTCTGGTTGAGGCGAAGGATCCCAGGGGCGCTGATTTGGCCCTGTCGTGGAAGGCAGAGCTGGATTGATAGTCGGCGCGGTGGAAGGGTCGGGCAAATGGCTGGAAGGCGGGTCTGTCCATGTAAGCGACCGTGCGGCTGTCGGGATATGTAAGCGATAGTGCGGCGGTTCGTGACAACGGTGCCGCGATGCGGGCAGGCCGATGGGTGCCCAGCGGGCTTGATCTTGTGCCGGGCGGCCATATACTAGACCGCCGATCGGTTTGGCGGACGGAGCCCGCCTGATGCGGCGTTTTCGGGCGGAGGAAGCTCGGCGCTCCGGGCGCTGGATTGAGCTCTTTGGGTTGGTCGGTGCGAGTGTTGATTTGGTTGGTCACTATTGCCCGTTGGGGCTGGAGGAAGATAGATGAACGAGGCCGTCTCTAAGAAGTGGTTGTTGCCTGTTGGATTCCTTGCCACTCTGGTTGTGGGAATTCTTGTGGGTGTTCAGATCCAATATGTCGTATGCCAGAAATATCATTTCAATCAGCAGGCATCCCAGGCCGCCGTTGCCGTGGACACCAATGCCGTTGCCGCTGCGGCCGCTGCTTTGGTAATGCAGCAGATGAACGCTGGTGCGGCTGCGGGTGCGGTGGCAGTGGCGCAGCCGGCAGCAGCTCCGGCGGAGGTGAAGCCCGAGGCTCAGAAGGCCGAGGCACAGGCACAACCGGCAGCACAGCCCCAGCCCGTGGCGCAACCCCAGCCCGCAGCGCAGCCACAGCCTGTGGCGCAACCCGTGGCTCAGCCGGTGGCGCAGCCGCAGCCGGCGAGGCAGGTTGAGGAGACCGCCGATCTGACGGTACCGAAGGAGTGGTTCAAGGCCATCTCCGAGTACAAGACCGAGTTGGGCTCCAGCCCGGCGGTTGGTCCCGAGACGGCGCCGGTCAAGGTCTTCGTGATTTCGGATTTCCAGTGCCCCGTTTGCCGCAGGGCGGCGGAGGGCATGGATGGACTCATGGGTGAGTTCGGAGACAAGGTGCAGTTCGTCTTCTGGCAGAACCCGCTGGATATGCACCCCAGGGCCATGGCCGCTGCCAAGGCTTCTCATGCGGCGCACCGCCAGGGCAAGTTCTGGCAGTATCACAACATGATCTTCGCCAATCCCAGGGCGCTGGACGATGCGACCTTCACCACCTACGCTCAGACCCTGGGGCTGGATATGCAGAAGTTTGCTGCTGATATGGCAGACCCGGCCCTTGAGGCCAAGATACGGTCGGACCAGGCCCTGACCAAGAAGATTGATGCAATGGGAACCCCTGCCTTTGTCATCAACGGCAAGAAGCAGGTGGGTTGGGGTTCAGCCGGGGGAATCAAGAGCATGATCGACATGGAGGTCAAAGCCATGGAGTCCCTCATGGCCACGGGCTTGAGCGCTGCCGAGGCCAGAGCTAAGCGGGCTCGGGATCTGGCCGAGAAACCTGAGCAGGGTGATGCTATAGTGGCGCACATGTTCGAGGGTAAGAAGGCCGAGTAAACTGAGCGGCTGCGGTGTTGGTGGAGACCGGTGCAGTTGCCTGGTCCTTGAGCATCCGGCGCTGCCTTAGCTTATTTCTAAGTTTTTCGACTTGCTGGTTCAATAAATCGTGGCAGCTGCTATTAGTTGAAGGAGGATATTGGTGTAAAGATGAGCGACCGATACAAAGACGAACCAGGGCCGGAGGTCAGAGCGCTGGTGCCGGTGGGGACGAAGCTGCCTGCAAAGGTGACCAAGGCAGGGTTGCCGGCGAAGCGTTCAGGCGGTGAGGGCCGCAAGGTAAGTTCTGCGTTCGAGACCTACATCCAGGAGATCAACCGTGTTCCCCTGCTGACCAGGGATGAAGAGCAGGAGTTGGCCAGAGCGTTTCAGGAGACCCGGGACCCGCAGGCTCTGAAGCGGCTGGTGGAGGCCAATCTCAGGTTTGTTGTCAAGATTGCGTATAGCTATAAACACTATAATATCAAACTCATTGATCTCATTCAAGAGGGAAATATCGGTCTCATACGTGCGGTTGAGAAATTCAATGTTGACCGTGGGTATCGGTTGATTTCGTATGCGGTGTGGTGGATTAAGGCATATATGCAGAATTATATAATCCGTTCATGGAGTATGGTAAGAGTCGGAACAACGCAGATGCAAAGGCAGCTTTTCTTTCGTAGTCAGACGGATAAGGATTCAACCGAGGCGCAGGTGGTGGGGGAGACGTTGCAGGACGACCTGCCCGATGGCGATGGGAACACCGTTCTGATTCCGGTGGAAGCCAGGAAGCACAGGGTGGACCGAGAGCTTGTCATGGCCTCCAGGGATTTCTCGCTGGATGCCATAATCGACGGCACCAGCAACATGACCTACATGGATTTGCTCCCTGACGGCACTCCCCAGCAGGAGGAGAACATGGCCAAGGCTCAGGTGATGCAGGCTGTGGGTGAGAGGGTTCAGGAGTTCATCGAGGGGCTCAGCGACAAGGAGCGCTACATCTTCGAGCGCCGCCTCTACACCGATGAGCCGGAGACGTTGCAGACCATCGGAGAGCAGTTCGGGGTCTCCCGTGAGCGCATCAGGCAGATTGAGACCCAGCTCAAGGAGAGGCTTCGTGTCTCTCTGGAGAACATCGATGGCGTCAAGGATGTAGTTGAGTAACCGTGGTCAAAAAGCGTGTCGATTGTAACTTCCCCACTTCCGCCCAGGGCGATCGCATCTGTATTCTTTTGCCCTGGTTGAGCGAAGATGGCCTTGAGGGTGGTGAACGAATGTAGTCTACCGTGACAGTCGGGATTGGCACGACGACCAAGTACGGTGGAGAATACGACGCCCCCTGAGGAGCAGGAGCGACTGGCACTTTCGGAGTTGTTGGAGGGGCTTCCTGACCCGAGAATAGACATAGCGAGGCTGTATAGGCTTGTGGATATCCTGACTATTGCCATTTGGGGTGCGCTCAGCGAAGTAGATAACTTAGTTGAGTTAGAGCGCTTCGGACGAGCGAATCAACGGTGGTTTGAGACGTGTCTGGACCTTCCGAATGGAATCCCCTCCCGTGATACATACGGGCGGCTATTGGCGGCGTTGGACCCGGATGCCGTCCGGGCAGTGTTTGTGGCGTGGATGATGTCGCGGGGGAAGGAGATGGCGTGAGGCCAGATTGGGGTGGATGGGAAGACCTTGAGATGCAATCATGACCGGGCCAACGAGAAAGCAGCGATTCATATGGTAAACGCGTTTGCCACTGATGCCGGGATATGATCGGGGCAAGTCAAGACAGCGACCAAGTCCATTGAGATCGCTGCCGTTCCGGCCATTTTTGAGATGCTGCGAGTGGATGGTTGCCTGGTGACGATGGATGCGATGCACCGCCAGCCTTCCGTTGCCGATGGCCGCCCGATTCCACGTTTGCGAACAAGCTCGCCATCGTCAGCCTTCATTGCGGCCCCCTCTCTGGCAATGCGTCGAACGGTCCGCACCGAAACTCCGAAGAAGTCCACCACCAATTGCTGTGGTTTGCCCCTTTGCAGTGCCACTTGTACTCCGTGTCGTGTTAGGCTCCGGTGCATCGGTATCCTCGCTCTTTGTTGAACGATTGAGGACACCGGCCGTCCCTACTTTCGTCCCTTTTCTGGAAGGTGGAACTGACCCCTTTCCGGAAACCGCCGCAATCACTCGGAACTCTCGATAACCACTGAAGAAACTACGACTCATTCGGTCCGCCCCTTTCGGCCGCCTGAGCGGCCGAAATTTCCGGAAAGCGAGCGGCCAGTAATTGTGGAACTACCAGGTGCCCACTTGGTGCGCACCCTTAACCACTGCTCACCATTCTCGCCCCCCCTCGACTCGTCCTTCGGCCGGCTCGGGGTACACGGCTGCTGGGGGGATCGAGATATCTGAGCAGCCGTGTAGGCAGGAGGAGAGCAAGATGCGATTGCCCCGCCTACGTCGCTGTTGCATCGCGTGGCAATGCCGAGCTATGTTGCACGGGTCGCTCAATCATGTCAGCCCCAGGGGTCACGGTGACTCTGGTGTCGGCGCTTTCGGGCAGCATCATTGAGACTAGGCAGACGCGTCCATATGGAGAGTGATGGCGGACTCCTTAGACCGTGACATTTGGATACTTCACCTGTCAGATCTTCATCTTGGAGATACTCCAGGGCACCTTGCCAGGGTCAGGATACGATTCGGCGAAGCGCAAGCCGACTGGCGTTGCGTGGCGGGGGTCGATTGGCCCGACGCCTGCGTCATTACGGGTGACCTGACGGCCACAGGTTCTCAAGGCGAGTTCGCCATGGTGTCTCAGTTCATCGCTGATGTTCGGGCTTGGATGGGAGGGCCGGCCCGTGGAGCGGAGCGCCGTGTCTTCGTGGTGCCGGGCAACCACGATCAGATGCGCGACTCGCTCCGAGGGCCGAAGCTCCCTGTGAAGGAGCTGAAACAGTTGGGTTACGTGCGCCTGTGTAGGGAAGGGCATGGTCGGTCCCGGAAATACGTGTATCTGCATGCCGCACACCCATGCTTCTCTCGCGCGGACAAGGACCCTGTAGCGGCGTCGAACGTATGGGCCAACACAAGAGGGGCCTGGGACAGCGGAGTCCGCCCAAGCGACCCGGACGAGGGGGCCAACCATGGATACAACATAATCCGCATTGGGCCTAGGGACTCTACTCGATATCGCCGTGCCTGGGCCCCGGTGAAGCAGAGCTTCGAAGCGGACGCTCGAACGGGAGCAGACTCGGGCGTGACTGAGAAGAGCCGTGGATATCTTGATGCACCACTGAAGCACGAGCAGGCCGAACGCTACTCTCCCCGCCCAAGGCCCTCTGGAGCGGTTGCCAAGCCCCTCGAAGGCCGCGGCACAGGCCCCCTGACAAAGTCAGCGGTTGTACAGAGGCTGGAATACCTAGCCTCCCAACCGGACATCCCGGAGCTTACCATGATGCTCACCTTGTCGATGTGGCTTGACAGGAACCTGAACACAGAGCTGGCGCGCACCGCAAACACTGCCTTGCTTGGCGCCCTTCACAAGGGACGCGGTGCTTGACTACTCATCAGGGACAAAGTGTCAGCCCTGGTCGAAGCCATGAACGAGCGCCCGGAGGACGAGGCGCTGACGGAGGTGCCCCAGTGACTTCGATGCTGCCAGACAGGCTCTGGGATGAGCTTGACACCGTCCTCATGCACCCCGGACTCGACGCATGCAAACGCGTGCGCACCGCAAGCTTCGACAACGCCCCATTCGACTACGAAAATCTCCACTGGGAGATACTGGGGAATCTAGCCAATTTGGTGTGCACTGGGGTTGGCGGGTGGGAGAAGCCAGCCCACTTGTTCTTTCAGCACAACTCGGTGTCATCAAAAAGGATCGGCGGGTTGCTCATTCCGACTCCTGGTGACCTAGTCGAGTGGATGCAGAGTCGAGCCAGCGACGGTGTCGGCACATCGCGCGACGATGAGCTCGCTTCGTTGCTGCTGTTGTTGTTTGCTGCTGAGCAGATACCGCCCTGGTACCCCAGAATCGATCCCAGGCAGGCAGAGCTCTTTTCGCGTTCGCTAGAAGTGTCCCTGCTCCGAGGCTGCCGAGATGCGTGGCGAATGATGGCCCTGTATTTGGCGACGAACCGGGATGTCTTTGAGTACGCTGGTTTGGCAGGGGTGTGGGAGCAGTTGGAATTGGAGGAGGCTGATCCTCGCCGTGCCCTTGTCTATCGAGCGTCGTGTGAGTTCAATCGCATTCGCTTCAGCTCGTCAGAGACGGTCGCAGACCACACGAGAGCGATTGCGGCCGCTCGCCAGTTGCTGGCGGTTCTTGAGCCGGAGTGCGGCCTTCCTGAACTAGACCCGCAAGTGGACACCGGGCGTTCACAAGAACAAGGTCTTCTTGAGACCCTTCGCCTGCGATGTCAAATGGAGGTTGGTCTCCGGTCTCGGCGCTTGGATGATGGAGTAGCTGCGAGGGATGCGTTCGGTGCTGTCGTGGCCAGAGGGCTGCGACTCGCTGGGTGCCGTCCAAGTCCTGACGCTCAGTTTCCGGGATGGCGGGGAGTTGTCCTTGCTGCGTCGCGAGAGGCGATAGATGTGATTAGTGAGTTGTCTGACATGGGCGGCGGGACGCGAGACTTTCAGAAGGCGTTCGAAGCACTCTCTTGCGGGCGAGATAATTCATGGGAACTCTCCGTGCGAGCAGAAGATCGTGGGGCCAATGCGCACCTGAACGGCAACATCGACGAGGCGGAGCGGTGTCTCTCTGAGGCTTTCTATCGCTGCTGGAACCTGCACTGCCTTTCCTGCATGGAGCGTCTTCACAGTTCCCTCGGGCGCTTGTACCTTGCCCGGCATTCGCTAACGGCAGATGCTACCGAGGCGACCGGGTTCGCTCTCAGCGCGGCAATCCAGGGTGCGACGGCTTGTGACCGCAAGCTGGTCGAAGAGGCGAGAAGAGCCCTTGAGACTCGCAGCTTGGTGAGCGCCATGGGATCAAAGGAGAAGCTTCGAAGAGCAGTGTTTGGGGAAGTACCGCTGCGCAGGAAAGAGAAGGTTGGCCTAGCGTACCTGCTGGCTCATTTTATTGACTACTTCGAGGAGAACGATTTCGATACCATCGTGGCGCTGGTGGGCGCGTGGACTCGCGACGCTTGGGGTCTAGATACATCCCAGGATGTGTCGCGAAGCTCAATAGCGGTGTTGCACGCCGCTTGCCGGGTCCTGCCTGGACTGGCAAACCCCGAGGAAGGTGCCAAGAGAATAGTCGCTGAGCTTCGCAAGACAGTCAAGGCGCACAGGAACGTCGGCCATGTCATTCTCGAGGTCGCCAAAGTGGCTGAAGCGATGGTTGCGGTCCCAAGAGCGGTAACGAAGGGTGCTGCCAAGGATTTGCTTGAGATTCTGAGAGAGTACAACTGGGAACCTGGGACAATTCATGAACGGGCGTGGATATCCATCGTACGACCGGCCACAGTTCATAGCCTGCTTTCGAAGGAGCCCGGATTGGCAAGTAGAGTGGCGGCTCACCTTCCACCCGTGACATCAAGAGTTCCAACGAATGGGCGGGCCTCGTGTTCAGTCGACCCCACCGAATCGGCATTCGTCGAGCATGCGATCCAATTCAGGATGTACCTGGGGATTCCGGTGGAGGAGGAAGTCCTTTCATCCTTTGTACAGGAGAAGACGGAACGCTACGAGAGAGACTATTTGGCGCCAAGACCGCATCAGTCTTTTCCGGGACGATTCCACACCTATGTCTCCTGTGTGCTGCAGACCCCGAAGACCACGCAGAGGCAGATTCTCCAGACTCTCGCCAAGATAGTAGCGAGGAAAGATCTGATGCCAGTGGTGCGTGGCGAGGCGCTCTCGGCGTTGTGGTGGTTTGTCGAGGCTGCCGATGTGGAAGGAGTGGAGAGTTCCTCTCGCTACGATCTGATTTCTCAACTGGATCCGGCAATTCCGACCGCACTGCTGGGAGAGATGCTAAAAGGGCCGGATCCGAGGTGGTCGGAGGATCCGTTTTCCGGTCAAGCCAGTCGTGGATGGCCGCTCGACTTGGCGGCCTTCCTTTTCCGAGGCTGCGAGTCCGGTGCGACGCTATTCCAAAGCTCCGATTTGCCAGGGATTGACATTTCAACGCGAGTTGTCGATTGGCTCCGGGAAGGGTCGTCATCTGCAAGAGAGTTGTTCGCTCATCTCGTGGCGTACCAATTCGGAAAGGCCGCGGCCAAGGAAGCACGACGGTCGAGGTTGGGTCTGGACCTGGTAATGGCATTGACACGAGAGCCGGGCCCAGTGGTCCGGCAGCAGTTGCACCGTGGCCTTGCCATGGGGCTCATGAAAGGTCGCGCCGGGATGCCCCTTGACGCAATTGGGAAACTGATCGTCGAGTGCTGTGTTGACGACGCTGCCAGCTCTCACAGGGGCCTAGCGCAAGAGGCGACCAACGCATTGGTAGCGATCATTCGCACCACTGAGTCAGTGAGTAACGAGACTCTACGGAGCGTTCGCCTGAGAATCGGCGAATGGAAGCAAGGTGACCTTCGGACCCGGTCGCTCGTTCGCACGGCAGAAATGCTGCTGGCTGAGGAGACCGAGAGCTAATGAGGCCAGACCAACCGGGCTCGTCCGCTAGCCGGTGCCTATCCCTGCCCTTGATTCAGCAATTCGATGGGCGTGGAATCAGGTAGGCGTTTCCAGCGCCACTTACGCTGTAAGCCTCTTTGAATAAGGCCGAAGGGAAAGCTTTTTTCTTTACAGATCTCTTACGCACCGAACCCCCGCTAGCCATAACATTTGGGGCGTGGCGCAATTCCCCACGTCACTGTATTCGTCGTTAGCACCGCAACTAACATGTGGGCTCCCCACACATTTATTCTCTTGCGTCCACTCCGCTACATTACCCCATAAGTCATATAACTCGTCGGGGTTAGCTGGTACATCTCTTGGTCTTGGGTAGTACCTCACCTGCAACACATCGGGGGCGCAAGTAGGTATAACCATCATACCATTACAAGTATTCCAAGTAGTGTTAGTGCCCACCACCTCATGTATTGGCGGGGGATCCCCGGCCAATTTCTTCCACTCCGCTACATCCTTGAATACCCTGCCACCCACTTTGGCGCAGACGGCCTGTGCCTCCGCCAAAGATACCCCATGCACAGGACAACGTTCCAAACCCAATTCCGTACAAGTAGGCGCTGGGTGCGTAGTGTCCCCCATGTTACAGGGCTGAGTAACCCAGCTAGCATCCCAAGGCAAAGACCCGCCCATAATCAGCAGATATTGGTCTTCTGTAACCTCTGTATCAAGTACAGCGATCCCATGTTCGGGGAATTCAATCCAATTCATAGTCTCCGGGACACAGAAGGTTTCTTGCTGAGCATTTGTTTGGCAAACCAGCCCATCTTGGCACCCCCCATCAAACTCCCCACAGAAGCCACCGCAACCGTCGTCCCCGCACTCCTTGTTCATACAATTTGGCTGGCAGACGCATTGCCCATCCAGACACTGATCTTGATTGCCTGAGCAGGCCCCACAACTCCCCCCGCAACCGTCGTCCCCACATATCTTATCCGTGCAATCGGGCAGACACAGACAACCGCCTTCAAAGCAAACCATTCCCGCTGGGCACCCCCCGCAACTACCACCGCAGCCATCATCCCCACAGTCTTTCCCGTTACATGCCGTGAAAATACATTCGCCAGCAGCGCATGTTTCCCCACACGCAGTACACCCACAATCAGCGGGACACATTGCGCAATTCTCTTCCGATGAGCACATGCCATCCCCACACAGCGGCGAGCAAGCCTGCTCAGCACAACTCAAATCGTTTATAGAACAATCCTGACATTGTGCCCCACCAATCCCGCAGTAAGTACTACCCGTGCCCGCCCGGCATATGGCGCCCTCGCAACAACCATTGCACTGTCCACAGTCTTGGGGGCAGCTACAAGAGCTCTCCCCGTCCCCCAAGGCACACAACCCATCCCCGCAAATCACTTTGCATTTCCAATCTTCGCAAGTTTGCCCACCCTGGCAGGTGCCGCACTTGCCCCCACAACCATCATCCCCGCACTGCTTACCAGCACAGTTGGGGACACACTCACACTCCCCGTCCTCGTTACATCTGTCTAGGCCAAGACAGACCCCGCAAAGCCCCCCGCACAAGTCAGGGCCGCATTCCCTGCCCCCGCAGGCGGGATGGCAAACTGCTTCGGTGTCCGCTTCGATGTCAGCCACTTCGGCATCACCCTCGGTGTCCGCTTCGATGTCAGCCACTTCGGCATCACCCTCGGTATCCGCTTCGATGTCAGCCACTTCGGCATCACCCTCGGTATCCGCTTCGGTAGGGTTATTAGTCACTTCAGCAACATCCTCCAAAGATGGCCCCGAATTCAGTGCAGTCCCACACCCCTGTGCGACGACAAAAATTAGTATCCCGATAAATAGTTGTTTCATATGGCCTCCTAGTCTCTAGGTAAACTACTACAGCGTAGGGGGTGGTGATCACGGTAATGCGGATTCTCAGAAGACTGACCCATGGCAGGGAAAAAAGCAGGCACCCCCTGTTCCCGCCAACACGAAATCGTACCGCCTCTTTTGCCATAACGGCGCCCCGTAAGTAGTGTGCCCTGGTATCCCACCGTCCTTGCCACGCGCATCCTTGCTCGCGCCGACGATCTGCCGTTAACCAGCTTCTGACGCGCACACAGGACAAGGCTATGCCACGCCCCGTTGCCTCACAAGACACGCTCCTCTGAAGCAC
>CAZQHM010000041.1:0-40645 GCA_964593355.1 uncultured Myxococcales bacterium | reverse complement strand
TCCCTCACTGCCTTCCCACGCCACTGGGCCTACCTGCGACAGCGCGGATGGCTCAGTACAGTTTCTCGTCACAAGGTTCGCCCTGCCCTTGGGCAAGTTGGCCCCGGGCCAGTAGAGTTCGGGGCACCCGGCCGGTGCCCCTGCAGCAAGGCCCGCGCTCAGGGCTCTGGTGTCTCATCAACAGGTAGCGCTGGAGCCGCCTCAGCTGGGGCAACTGCACCTCCCTCCTCAGCCTTGGCAGGCGCAGCACCACCCGATGGCTGGAAGTCAAGTCTGGGTGCTTCCGCTGGCTTCACTTGTTTGAACTCCTTCCGGGCCGAGTCAACCGAGTTCTGCACCTGCCGCATGTTCTCCTTCAACTGCTCGATGGCCGTGCTCGTGGCCTCGTTGGACTTCTCCAACTTCTTCACCCGCCCTGAGAGCCTGCCCGTGCTCCTGTTCAAACTCTTCACAGAGTTATTCAGGGCGCCAACAGACTCTTCAACAACCTGTCGAGCCTTGTCCAACTCCTCCCGAGTAGCCGACTCGTTCCTCAACACGGCGACCGCGGTGTTGAGATCAGTCAGGGACTGCTGAAGAGCCCCCATCTGATTGGAGAACTCATCAAGCTCGGCGTCCTGCTCCGGGGCAACCCCCTCCACCACGCTCACCCGAGTGGTGAGCTCGGCCGAAATGGCGTCGATGCCCTTCTTTATCTCGCTGAACAGCCGGAGCTGTTCCTGGGCTTCAACCAACTGCCCGTTAAGCTTCTTCATCCCCTCGTCCATCTGCTTGATCTGCTCCGCCAGAGCAACAGCCTTGGACTCCGAATTCAACCGGCTATCCTCCATGGTGCGCCACATATAGACGCCACCAGCCGCCATCGCCAGTACCAACAGGCCCAGCAGCGACACGCCGTAGTTCATCACCTTGTTGCCGCCCACCGTTGCCGGGGATACACCATCTTCTCTCGTATCATCCATAACACATTCACCTCAAGGTTTGGTTAACAAGCCCGGCTGGCCAGCCGGTTCGAGTGGCTCACTATGCCACGGGTCGCCCTAACAGCGTTAGCCCATTTTTATTTCCCTGAGCATTGACCGGGGCCGCAAAAGGAAATACAACCGCCTTCTGTTTGATTCGGATCGCCCCTGAAGGGGCCCGTTTAGGAGGAGCATCATGAAATCCATTCTGACCCTGGCCACCCTCGTTGTCGTGGCGACGACCTGGTCGTCATGTTCCGACAAGAAGCCCGCTGAAGAAGCGAAGAAGCCCCAAGCCCAGGAGGCCAAGAAGGCCGATGAAGCCAAGGGCCCGGCTGTGGACGAAAAGAAGACGGAAGAAGCCAAGCCGGTAGAAGAAGCCAAGCCGGTAGAAGAAGCCAAGCCGGTGGAAGAAGCCAAGCCCGCAGAAGAGGCCAAGCCGGTGGAAGCCAAGCCCGCAGAAGAGGCCAAGCCCGTAGAGACCAAGGAGGAAGTTCCCGTGGACACAAAGCCTACCCAGCCAGAGTTTACCGGAGTCCCGGTGCCAGCAACCAATGCCGAGCTGGCAGCACAAATGGGACCCAAGGCAGCGGAGTGGCTCACAAGCTACTTGTCTGAGTTCGCTCAGAAAGAGGGGGCAATGGCTACCTCCTATTGGAAAGCCGCTAACTCAGGAACGAAGGAAGACTTCGACGCCTACGCTGCGGCCGACCTGGCCTTCCGGACGCTCCACAGTGACCCCGAGCGTTATGCCGGGCTCCAGGAGCTGCTGAAAACCCCCGACGCCTACGACTCGTTCACGCTCCGCTCTCTCAATGTGGCCGAGCTTTTCTTTAAGGGCAACCAGCTTCCGAAAGAGCTTCTGGAAAAGATGGTCAACCAGAGCGCTGCTATCGAGCAGAAATTCAAGTCCTTCCGTGGAACCCTTGAGGGCAAATCCTACAGCAACAATGAGTTGCTCGACATGCTGGGCAAGGAGACCGACTCGGCCAAGCGCCAAGCCATCTGGGAGGCGCTCAAGGAGGTCGGAGAACAGGTCGGCGCCGATCTCGTTCAATTGGCCAAAGTGCGTAACGAAGCGGCCAAACACCTGGGATACTCCAACTTCTGGGAAATGCAGGTGCGCCTCCAGGAGCATGACCCCGACACCCTCCTCAAGATCTTCGCTGACCTCGAGGCTGCAACCGACGAGCCCTTCGCCAAGATGAAGGAGACAATGGATGGTGAACTGGCCCGGCGCTTCTCCATTACACCCGAAGAGATGATGCCCTGGCACTACGACAACCCCTTCTTCCAGGCAGCACCACCCTCGGAGAAAATCGACCTGGACATCTTCTACGCTGCCAAAACCAAGGAAGAGATCGTCAAGCTTGGCATTGACTTCTTCGCCGAAATCGGACTCCCCATGGAGGACATCGCTGCCAATTCGGATTTCTTTGAGCGGGAAGGAAAAGACCAGCACGCCTTCTGCATTACCCTGGACAGACTTGGCGATGTGAGAATGCTTCTTAACGTTACTCCTACCCAGGAGTGGATGGATACGATGCTTCACGAAACTGGCCATGCCGTCTATTATAAGTTCATTCATCGCGACCTTCCGTTCAATCTTCGTGAGGCAGCACATATCTTCACCACGGAGGCCGTGGCTATGCTCTTTGGGGCCCTGGCGAAGAACCCTACATGGCTCGTCTCTTTTGCCGGAGCTGACCCGGCAAAGGTGGAAGAACTCCGCCCCGCTATCCTTGAGCAGCGCCAGAGAGAACAACTCATCTTCGCCCGCTGGGCCATGGTCATGCTCAACTTCGAAAAGGCACTCTACGAGAACCCCGACCAGGACCTCAACAAGCTCTGGTGGGATGTCGTCGAGCGCGTTCAGAAGCTCAAGAGACCTCAGGAGAGAAACAAGGCCGACTGGGCCTCCAAACCTCATTTCTCCATGGCTCCTGTATACTATCACAACTATATGCTCGGCGAGCTCTTCGCTGCCCAACTCAGAAATACTCTGAAAGGCCATCTGAAACACGAGGGGCCAACGAATACAATTGAATATAAAGGCAAGAAGGAAATCGGCCAGTTCTTCGTGGACAAGGTCTTCCTCCCTGGGATGACCAAGCCCTGGCCCATCTACGTTGAGGAGTCAACGGGCACCCCCTTGGGCATCGCCGCCTACGTCGAAGAAGTCAAATAGGCCCCCCTCCCAACTGCCGACTACCCTGCTTGAATCCCAACGGCAAAGGTCGTAACGTACGCCGACAGCGGGGCCCGGCTCATTGCGGGCATGCTTAAAAGCCCCTGGTCCGCCGCTGCAGCCTCGCCCTACTTCGGTGAATGGGGGTTCGATGCTTCTAGCTGCTCTTGCTGTCCTTGTGGGGTTGGCACTGCTCATCTGGAGCGCGGATCGCTTCGTCGAAGGCGCTTCGGCGCTGGCCCGGCTCATGGGCATGGCGCCACTGCTCGTCGGCATTGTTATTGTGGGTTTCGGCACCTCGGCGCCGGAGATGGTTGTCTCTGCTCTTGCTGCTCTGCAAGGCAGCCCGGGTATAGCCTTGGGCAACGCGTATGGGTCCAATATCGCCAACATTGCGCTGATTCTCGGGGCAACGGCTCTCATGGCTCCTGTGGTTCTCCACCGCTCGGTGCTTCGAAAAGAGCTGCCCCTACTTGCCGGGGCAACACTCTTTGCCGCTGCCCTGCTGCTCGACGGAGATGTCTCACGCCTTGATGCCATAGGGCTTCTACTGCTGTTCGCCGCGATAATGGGACATACCATTTGGAGCGAGGCCAAACGGTCCAAGATTCAGCGAGCCGCAGCACACGAAAACGACGAAGCGCCCACCATGTCGCCGGGCAGAGCTGCGATGTGGCTTGCCGTTGGGTTGGGAGCTCTTGTTGGCAGTTCCAGGCTCCTGGTCTGGGGGGCGGTGGAGATTGCCAACAGCCTCGGTGTAAGCGACGTTGTCGTGGGCCTTACCGTCGTCGCCATTGGCACCTCCCTGCCCGAACTGGCATCGTCCATCGTTGCCGCAAAGAAGGGGCAGCACGACATTGCCCTGGGCAATGTCCTTGGCTCTAACCTCTTCAACACGCTGGCGGTAGTGGGCATTGCCGGGGCAATCTCCCCCATGACCGTAGACTCCATGGTCCTCTACCGAGACGTATCGGTTATGGGCGCTCTCACAATCTCTTTGTTCGTGTTTGGATTCGCCGCTGCCAAGGGCAAGCCAGGTCGAATCAATCGCATCGAGGGAGCAGTCCTAATCGGGCTCTACGCTGCCTACACAGGTTACCTGGTTATCACTGCTGTTGGCTGACCGTCTGGACCAAGGTCAGACTCTCTTGCCCATCATGTTGACCAGAGCACGTCTCGAAAGATACCGGTGGACCGAACTGAGCATGGCGTTCTTTCCCCCGCTGATAACCGTGGGCTTCCGCCGAGCCTTCACTGCCGCAATTATTCTGGCAGCAACCTGTTCCGGTGTTTGCATCATGAAGGAGGGCATCTTTTGTGTCTGACCGCCGGTGCGCTCGTGGAACAATGTCTCCGTCGGGCCCGGGCAGAAGCTCATTACGAATACCCCACGCTCCCTCCCCTGAAACCAGAGAGACTCGCTCAGCGATGTCACCAGCGCCTTCGTGGCCGAGTACAATCCCCCGGTGGGCATAGGCAGAAACGCCAGTACAGACGAGACGTTCACCAAGGCATCCCCACGCTTCGCCCGGGCCAGGTAGGCGTGCGATAAGACCACAAGCGCTTCCACATTCACCCGCAGCATGTTCCGGTATCGCTCCAGTGGGACCTCGAAGAAATCGCCATACACACCGAAGCCTGCATTGTTCACGAGCAAATCGAAGCCTCCCTCTCCAACCAACACGGCAACCCTGTCCATCTCCTCCGTGGAGGAGAGGTCGGCTACCTCGAACGAGAAAGACTCACCCAACTCCTGCTTCAGGCTCTCCAACCGCTCCCTGCTTCGGGCCAGTCCCACCACCGACCAGCCCTGCGCCACCAACTGCCCGCACAAGGCCCTTCCGATACCCTCGCTGGCACCGGTTACAAAAGCTCTCTTGTTCGACATGTTATTCCTCCGGTTGGGCCAAGCCCAAAGATAGTCATAATTGATTAATACTCTATCTCTACTTCAAGTTTGCGATCCTCGGAGACGGTGAAGGCAGCATCGGAGAAATCCGGAGGTCCCATGAAACCTTTGGCCGCATTGCTTGCACCCCACCCCTCGGAGGGGATGCCAAGCATGTTCTTGTCCAACTTGGAGTTGGAGTTGCCGTCATGAAACGCCCCTACCGCATACGTGCCCCCGGGGAGATTCTTGAAGGCCACCGTCGCCTTACCCGCAACAATGTCCGCTGCCTCCCGCTGAAACGCATGCTCCTGGTTCGAGGGGAATCCCTTCTTTCCACTGAAGAGCGCCACACGAACCTTTCCCTTGTCGTTCTTGAACCCCTTAATGGTCACAGTCAAGGTGTGCCCCGCCAAGTTCCCCTTGCCCTCTTCGGCAGAGAGCCTCGATGGCACTGCCAACGCAAGTGCCAGCAACACAACAATCAGTGACTTCTGCATCTCCTACCTCTCCATAAGTCCAGATGCACAACGCCAGTTGCTATAGGCAGCACTCTCGACGCCGTCAACAAAAAGATGCCAGCCACTGCCTCAAACAGATGGGCTGGAACCTACAGCGGCGCTCCAAAGAGGGCCTCAGCGTTCTCCAGCACCCAGGCACAGTCAGCCCCATCGTCGATGCGACGCGTCATGAAGTAGCTGCGCTCCTTGTCGGGGTCCGGGCTGCTGGGATTGGGTTCGGCCAATACCGGCTCAGTTGCCCCCAATATCTTCTGCTCATCCGTGAAACTCACCAGACCATCCACGGAGTTATCAGTGACCGCTTCGGAACGATAGGTGGTGGTAATGCGCTGGGCCACGTAGACCTCGCCAAATACCGTGCCGGTCAGAACCACCGTTATCCCTGGGTACCCGTCCAGATCCTGGTCAACCACGGTAACGTCCGTGGCCTTCTCAGGCAATGGGGCCGAAATGACAATCCCAACCGGTCGTTGTCCACGTAATTCGATCGCCCGTCCTGTATGGGCACCGGGGTGGGCTCATACTTGAAATCCAGGCCCCATTCGTGGTCGCCCACCCTCAGGGCACCACCGGCCACCACTGTCAAGGTGTTGCTCCAGGTGAGCACGGGAGTGTCGCCGTGATGGTCCACGTAGTCGGACCAGAACGAGTAAGTTGCCCCAGCGGCCAACTGCATACCGAGGTCCCCCTCCTTGTCCGCCCACCATCCACCAAACCCCAGCCTCATGGGCGAGAACCCGTAAGAGCCCTCGAAGCCCTGCTGCAGATACTGCCTCTCATCCGGGTAGTTGAAATTCCAGAACTGCAACCTGCTCTCGCCCTTCACCGAACTGCGACTCTGAGCATGGAACGTCGCAGTCAAACGCAGCTTCTCCAGTGGCAGAAAAGTCACACTTCCGTGAGGAACCAACCGACTATTGACGACTACCTGCCCATTTATGCTAGATTGCTGTTGCCTTGTGGTGTCTGGCATATAGATTGAATTTGAAACCTGAGTGAAGTTCGTGAAGGTTACTCCGGCGCCCACAGTGAGCCAGTCAAACGGGCGCCCCGACAGGGCAAATACGAATGCGTTCTGCTCCAGAGTGTCGCCGTACCTCTCAAAATGCAAACTGTTCGAGAAGTATTGCTGCCTTTCATCCACATAAAAAGGACGCTGCGACTGAAAACGACTCATTGGGAGTATTGAATAGAATCCAAAAGCCAGTCGCTTATCCAGGAATCGCTTCACCGTTCCAAAGAAGAACAGCCCGTTGCTGCCATTGCTGCTGGCGCTTCCCCGCCCGTTCACCAGACTGGCTGTGGGCAGGGGCTTGAAGCCGGGAGATGTGCGGTTGCCCTGAGCGTCCGATACCACCGAGGTCAGCACCGACGATGCGACGTCGGCTCCAGCTGGTCGCTGCATCAAGTCGACGTCAAGGTTCTGCCACAGAAAGGTCATGCCCATGAGCATGTTGTCCTCTGCCAACACAAGCAGCGACGGAGCGAACAACACCGCATCGGCACCCTGAGCTGCAAAACGGCCCATCTGCCCAAGCACCGAAGAGGATGCCCCTAACTCCTCCGCAGTGGAGTTGGCCCTGGCCTCCACGGCCACACCAAACGACAGGGCGACTATCACAAGCGAAAAAGCAACGGGCCCTGTCAGCCGCAAGCAGATTAATCTCATTAAGCTCTCCATCGGTCGCAATATCAGCTTCCAGCCACATCCAAAGTCAATACCAGCGCTACGGCGGTCAACTTCACCATAGGTGGATACTCTCCGGAGAAATGTCAAGCGAGTTCGCACCGGCCCCGGCAGCATATGACCATCGCCCATGGGCCTCTTGAGCCTCGACGCAACTTCTCTCTGGACCGCTCTGGCTTGAATGGCTAAATTCAGCCACCTACTCGAGCCCGCCCGTTCACCGAGCGGACCCCACCCAGGAGGGCTATCATGTTCAAACGTATTGCTACCCTTTTCGCCGCCGTTGCGGTGCTGCTGTCAGCCACCGCCGCTATGGCCTGTCAAATCACCTTCGAACCCGCCGGAACGAAAGCCGACGCCCAGGGCAAAGCGAAGCTCACCATTTGGGTTACCTGGGAGCATAAACGCTGCGTGCTCGATGACGACGACATCAACATCGACTACGTCGGAATCAAGTCCATCAAAGAGACCGGCTGGGTGAAGGAGAAACCAGGCCTCTTCAAGCGGGAGATCGAGGTCCAGCTCACAGACAAGGAAGGCACCATCACCGTGTGGAGAGAGTGCTCCAAGAAGGGGCGTAGTGAGGGGATTTTCAAATTGACTAAGTAGACACCGAGGCTTTGGGCAACGCCTATCCCTCCCTCATACCCCGATGAGGGAGGGGCTGGCATCTCCGTTCAACGAGTGGACCGGTTCCAGTAGTTCAGGGGGCAATATGGGCAATGCGTTTCGTTTCTTGCTGGCAGCGGCGCTTTGTGTGCCGACGATGGCATGCCAGGACGAAGTTCAGTACCGCACTAGCAACGTCT
The DNA here is from genome assembly GCA_964593355.1 of uncultured Myxococcales bacterium. Lineage (GTDB taxonomy): Bacteria > Myxococcota_A > UBA9042 > CAIXZC01 > CAIXZC01 > CAYTWV01. The sequence continues at coordinate 32,590 of CAZQHM010000041.1, read as the reverse complement.
GTTTCGAAGGGAACATATTGCCCCTCGTGAAAAGAGACTGCTCCGCATGCCACGAAAATGGGGAGTGGGGGGTCAGGCTCAGTGGAGCCCCTGCCGACTATTCGGCACTCTTGCTATACACCGCACCCGATCAGCCCGATTACTCGCTCTCCCTTTGGTATGCAGCCGGCTTCGACGGTCATCCCGTCATCTGGCCCCCCGATTCCAAGGCGTATGCCATGTTTGCTGCCTGGGTCTCAGAAGGGGCAGGCCAGGGCTGTGGTGCCCCTGCTGCCGACATCGCCGACGTCACCGTTGACGACATCGACGCCCCCGATGATATGGCCACTTCGGACATGCATTTCGGCGACCTATTGGACTCAGCCGGCGGTGAGTTGGGCAACGACCTGGCCATGTCAGACTCCCTGGCCGAGATTGGGCCCCAGGATCTGCTCGGAGACCTCATTGAGGACCTCGGCGTGCAGGATATCGTCGACACGACCGAACCCAAACTGCTCTCCTTCGCCAACGACATTTCTCCTATCCACAAGTCCGGATGCGCTTCGTGCCATAAGAGCCCATTCACGAAGCCCAAGATCCTTGGTGACCCCTCGGACTACGGCACGGTCATGGCCTACATCGACCCTGCTAATGCAGATGCTACGGCCTGGAACTGGGCCAGCGGCAATGGTGTACATAAGAATCTATATAAATGGGGCAAGACCGGGGAACACTATCTGTTGTTCCTTCAGTGGGTAAAAGAAGGCGCTAACAACAACTAACAGGTACGGGCCGCACTATCATGAAGTTATCAATGACCGGACTCCTCCTGCTCGTAGTCCTGCTGACGGCCAATCTCGCCTCGGCCAGGGATTGCCCATCCAAGCTGCCTGCGCAACTCTGGGATGTTACCGATACGCTCTCCATTGGTGCCGAGCTGCGGGGCTTCTATGTCGGCATGAAGCCAGGTGACGGCTTGCCCATATCGGCATCAGAGAAAGAGTCGTGGGACAGCATGTTTCTGGCCGGTCTGCGCACCTCGCTGCTATGGACTCCTTTCGAAGACTGGTCCCTGACTTGGGAAGGTGAAGCCAGGTACAAGAATCCCGGATGGGAGAACCGCCCGGTTCCCGGCCTGGACGGACGACTGTGGCAACTCTATGTTGCCTACGACGGGCGCCCGGTCTCGGCAGCAGCGGGGCTCCAGATCGTCAACTTCGGTATGTCCTCCATCATTGACCAGAGATTCATTGCCGCACGCGTGGACTACTCGGGAGATCTCTTCTCCATCGGCATGTTCGGCGGCGCTACCATGGAGTTCCTGACCAGAAACGCCAGCAACTGCCTCTGGGTACGCTACACTTCGGCAACGACGGGGTGGCGCACGCTTTCCCACGACCTCGACAACTTCGTGGCAGGCGCCCAGTTCAGCTACAAAGGGCTCCGTCCTTGGCGCGCCCAGGCCCTTTATCTATGGGCCTATCCCTCCATGGAGCACCACCGCTCCCACGCTCTGGTGGGCAACTTCGGCGGCCCAATAGTCCGCAAATCGATCTCCATGGATATCGAGCCGGCCCTCCTCCTTGACCACCAGAACCGAGTCATGGGAAGCGTTACGGGCGAAGTTCGATGGCATATTCCTATCTTCTCCGTTCCTCCCCTGCTCCGCCTTGCTGCAGCGTCTGCCTTTGGCTACAGCGCATCGGCACCATTCGCTCCCGTATACGAGAACCTCTCCTGGGGCCTCCTCAAGCGATACTCTCTCTTTGAGGGCCACCTCTTCCAGGGCCGCCTGGAATGGAACCCCAGAGAGTGGGTCCGCCCCACCGTGAGATACGTCGCGCAGACCTTCAATTTCACCAAGGAGCAGTCCAGCGATGAACTCGACGCAGGAGTAGAGTTCAAAATCGCTGAGCCCTACTGGCTTCTGCTCTCCTACGTAGCCATGAACGTCGTTGGACCCCACCAGCCATCCCACGGCGTCTACTTCGAGGCTCGAGCCGTACTTGGGGCCGACACCTTCTGAGCCCCCTACCCTGCGCAAATGCACCAGCAGAGAGGAAACGCACGCCTCCCCTCAGGTCGCCATGACGCAGCTTCAGGCCGGAAGAACCCTTCAACGCTGGTTTAGCAGCGGCCGTTGTGGTATCCATCTCCTGCTGAAACAGGAGTTATCATGATAGTTAAAAGCGCAGAGTTGGGACAGGTGGCCGCAATGCCGTCTCAGTTCCCCCGAGATGGTTTCCCTGAAGTGATCTTCGCCGGACGCTCAAATGTTGGCAAATCGAGCCTAATCAACGCCCTCCTGGGCCGCAAACGCCTCGCCCAAACAAGTTCAACGCCCGGCAAGACAAAACTCATCTTCTTCTACCGTATCAACGCTTCCTTATACTTTGTTGACCTTCCTGGTTACGGTTATGCCCAAGTAAGCCAGGAGGTCAGGGCAACCTTCAAGGTCCTGGTTGATTCCTTCTTCCAACGCTCCGCCCCCTCTTCACTCTGTTTGCTGCTCCTTGACCCCAAACGAAGAGTTGGTGGTGAAGAACTTGATTTCCTTAAGTTTTTGCATATGAAGGGCTACTCGCCTCTCGTGATCTTCACCCGTTGGGACCGGCTCAAGGCCTCGGAACGAACCCTGGTCAAACGGGAACGAGTCCAGGAACTTGGCTCTCTTGCTCCCAATCCCCTCTTTCTCAGTGCAAAGACCAGAGAAGGAGTAGACGAGTTGTGGAAAGTTATTGACACCCATCTTTCCCAACTCCCGCAGTGACTTCTGCTTCGATGAGTCAGATGTGTGTGTCAAAATGTGCAATCCCCAAAATAGCTTAACTTGGGAGAGATAACATGTTGCTTAACCAAAACACAAGAGAGCTTCCATCGGTATTCTGCGCCCTGGTAATCTTCTCGGTTGTTTGCTTCACCGTACCGGCCAACGGCGCTTATGCAGCCTCACTCCGCTCTCCGAAGCCCCCTCCCACATCAAAGTACGTGAAGGATGCCCTGGATTGCGCACAGAAGGGTGATGCCGATTGTGTCCGCAACCTGGCGAAGGGTTTGCTGCGGGACGACCCCAAGGCCGCTTGCCCGCTGCTGGCCAAAGGCATTGGCGTAGATGAGAAGAGTGCGGCGCTGGTCTTCGAGGCCATGGTCGAGGCGGGCTGTCCAAAGATAGATGAGTTGGCTGTCGAGTTCCTCTCCAAAGCACAAGACGAATCAAGAATGGCCGTCTTTGCCGCGGTAGCGCGCACCAAGAGCCCCGCTCTGCTGCCCTTCGCCGCAAAAATAGCGGAGCAGGGCAACGGATGGGAGAAGGAACAACTCTGCATCGCCTTGGGTCAGATGGCTCTCCCCGATGCCCTACCCCTGCTTCTTGGAGCGGCCAAAGACTCCATGTTCTCTGTCCGCACTCAGGCCGCAACCGCCTTGGGGTTCTTCAAAGGCAAAGAGGTAGCGGACACGCTTTGCCTACTTGGCAAGAACGACACGAATCCGGGCGTGCGAAAAGCAGCGGCTCTGGCCCTGAAAGCCCTCAAAGAGTGGGACACTATTCCTTGCCTTATTGCCATGCTTAAAGATCGAGAGCCTGACCCCTTCTTCGCAGCCCACGAAGCAATCGTCGCCGTCGTAGGCATGGACCTTGGCACCAAGGCCGCCATCTGGGAAGACTGGTGGAAGAACGGGGCAAAACTGCCAAAGTAACCGGTGACTCTGCCCACCCCAGGTGACTTAGTCGGCCCTATTCGCGCCTCAAGAAACGCCGGACAACCAGAACCAAGACCAACGCTACTGCCAGAGCAAGTATGGCGTAAGTTGCTGCTTTCATGAAGAAGTCATCGGTCTGCCCCCCCGACTCCTCGCTCTCCACGGTTTCAGCGCTCGGGGCAGCGGGAAGGTCTAGGGTTGGGTGACAGGTAGGGTCGAGGCTTGCCCCCTCACCACGGCACTGCGGGGCGAGGTCCAGCGGATATGGGGCCCAGTCTCCCTCGGCTTGCCCAAGCACTTCTCCCTCGTAACCCAGCGCACTCACTACTACCAGGAACTCTCTGCCTGCCGCCGGAGCCAGGTCCGGGTGAGGCCATGGGCTGCAGGCGTGTGATGCACCCATATGAAAGGTCATGGCAGTCCCAAGGACGGCACTTCCCAAAGTGGCATCGGGCAAGAGGTATCCCGACAGCCTCATCACGGGAGCGCCGGCGCCCGACACAGAAACCTTGTGCAGCGGAGCCCGGCGAGGCGCCGAGTCGTCATTGCAGCGCACAATTGCAGGGGCAAACTCCACAACAGCCCCGCCCCGACCCGTACCGCAGTAGTCGCCCCCCTGTGGCCGTGCTGCCTCCACCCGCACCGAGAGTACCTTGGGCGGTTGGACCAATTCACATTCTCCACCGCCCGCCATGCAGCGCCCGGTCCGAAAACGACTCTCGGCGGTCACCTCAACGGGGCCAATGGCGCTGGTGCACACCTGCGAGGCCCGCAACCGATAGTCGGACCCGTCAGGCAACGCCTCTGCGGGCCGGAAGAACCAGGTTCCGGCTTTCGTATCTGACGGGTTTAGGCGGGCAGCGGTTACAGGAACCTCACCATTTGGGCCATCCAACAACACGGTTGGAGGCCCCACGGCATCCCCTCCACCGGGACACCTTACCTGCACAGCCAGCAGAGCCGTGCACTCATGGACCACGCTGCCATCCGCAGGCATCAGCAATAGTGGCTCAAACTCGGCGCACCGGCAGCCGGGTGGAATCGACCTGGGTCCATGGTGCGAATCTGCAATGGCCGTGGAGATCCCGATGCACCAGATGGCGACCAGAGCCGCCATACCGTGAAAGGACCGGAAATCGTTGTAGAGGCGGTTCAAAACCGTGTCTGCCTACAGGCCGTTTCGCTTCCTGATGGCCGCAAGAGCCAAGAAGGCCGCCAAAACCGTGACCAGCGCGCCGCTTGAACCGTTGGAGGTTGGAGAGGAAGCACACCCCTCCTGTATTGTCAGAGAGCCAGGTTCGCTACCCTCTTCTTCTCCCTGACACGGCGAGAAGCCGTTGTTTCCAGGACACTGGGGACATGCCGTGCACACGGGACAGCTTGTGTCGTAGGTGGGGCAAGGCTTGACATCGTAGTCGGGCACCACCGGGGAGCATGGATTGCTTCCGTTGACGTCGGTGCCAGGCTGCACCGTGACGTCATCCCCCGGCTCCTCATTTGGGCCATTGTAGTTGTCGCAGGCGTCCCCTACCCCATCCCCGTCCGAATCAATCTGGGCAGAGTTGCCGACGTAGGGACAGTTGTCAACACTGTCTGCCACGCCGTCACCGTCGCTATCCGAGGCGCTATCGCAGGCGTCGCCTTGCCCATCGTTGTCGGAGTCCTTCTGATCGGGATTGTACACCGTGGGGCAGTTGTCATTGGCAGTCAAAACACCGTCACCGTCGTAATCCATTACTACCGGTGCATCGCAGGCATCTCCTTTGCCATCATTGTCTGCATCTTTCTGATCCGGATTGTAGGCAGCGGGACAGTTATCAATGTTGTTGGGCACCCCATCCCCGTCGTAGTCCGTGTTTGCCGGCTGATCACAGACGTCCCCGATTCCGTCGTTGTCGCTATCGGTCTGGCTGGGGTTGTAGACCGTGGGGCAGTTGTCTGTTGTATCCGGAATCCCGTCAGCATCCCCGTCAGCCAGAGCCGTAGTCTTCAATCCAACGCTACCCCAAGCCTCTTGCCCCGCAACAACGGTCCTCTCCACACTGGCAGCGATGAAGCCATTGGCCGATGCCGTAATCTTGTATTGTGCAGGTGCAAGCTCGAACTCGAAGTACCCATCGGTACCCACGATCACGCTCTGCCCCGTGCTCAACGTCACCTTCGCTCCGGGAATTCGGTCAAGCAGATTGGGGTCCCTGTACACGACCCCCTTCAACCAGCCCTTGGTTGGAGTCGGACCTACGCTACCGGAACCGGCGCAAGTCACGTTGAAGTAGCTGCAGACACCCTCCGCAATCCCACGGGCGATGGCCTCTTGGCCCGCTGCAGACTTCAAAAAGGCCGACTCAGAAGGTGGGTGTCCCATCAGTCCGCTGGTCACTGTGCAGTCGTGAAAAACGCTCTCCGTAAGGCATGCAAACATGTCCGTATTGTTTAGCACATGCAGATTATCCCTGTACTTGAGGCCCCGGTCAGCATATGGAAGCCTGCCCAACAGACCGTCCTGGACGTGCTGCGCCAGTGTCTTGCCTCCGTTGCTCACCCAGAGGGTCTCAGTGCCGTGACCACCACCGGCGTTGGAGTGAATCGAGACGAATATGGCGGCCCCCCAGGTGTTGGCATTGTTGGGGGCGTTGGCGAAGCTCTGGTCAACCTTGGAGTCGAAGCCCGTGGCATCAAGAATGTCCTCGACCTGGTTTGCTACGATAAGAGCGTATTGCGCCTCATTGCCCCCACCCGCTACGGCGTTCCCAACCTGGTCACTTGGGTTGATCATGACCCTGGTCTGCGCTGCAACATCATAAGCTGACGCGTATAGCACCGAAATCGCTAGGAATATGCCAAGAACCAAACGGTCGATGAGTCTTGCTCTCATGGCCGCACCTCCGCCCCAAGGCCGGGAGCATCCATGACAACCACCCCACCGGTGCGTGCATCCACGAAGGCCAGCATCTTGCCATCGGGCGAAAACACGGGGTACATCGGAACATAATGGCCAGATACCGGTAGGAAGTATTGACGTCCATTTTCGAGTTTGAGCACCTTGAGCGTGGAGTCCTTGACCCTATAGCCGTCGGAGGTGATCTCGGCGAAAACCAGCGATTTGCTGCCGCCGGCCCAACTGGCCCAGTAGCCCGCACTTCGGTGCAACACATTCCCCGATTCCAGCGATACAATGTCGAATCCGTCGTTAACCCCGCCGCTGCGCTGCACCAGCAACATCGTGCCGTCAGGAGAGAACCTGGGAGCAAACAGATGCGTGGCCGTCAGAACCACCCTTCGACTTCTCCCCGTGTCGGCGAGGGAGTGGAGCACGATTCGGTCCTCGTCGCCGCTCTCCCGAGATGCCACGTACCCCGCCTTAGTGCTGATATGGAAATCACTGCTCTGAACGTTCTGGGCCACCACCACCAACCGGCCATCGTCCCACCGGGCCACCGTCCCCGCTGCCCACGTGAACCACGAACCACTGGCCTGGTCCTGTTGCCAAACACCGGCCGACAACCCCTCAGAAAGAGCCGGCACCTTGCTGGATGGTGGCGCCGCAAGCAACCCCAACGAGGTCCAGGTGGGCTCCAGGGGAAGTGCGCCCTCACTTCGGGGGTAACTCATCGGCCCCGTCTTGGCTGTTGATATGAAGGGTATCTGCTCGGCGGCCAGGAGCAGGAGTTCGTCCTGACTGAATGGTAGCTTACCGTCCGCGGGCTGTGCCAGAGCACCCGAAGCTAACCCAATAACGGCGAAACAGCAGATGAGTAGACCTCGCATGGTCGTCCCTCCAGGTTGGTCCCTCGCTGATGATAGGTCTTAACCCCCTGAAAGTGGAAGAGTTTTGCGATTCTCCTGCCAACACGTAGCTCTGGCTCCGGGGCTCTCCCCAGTGCCTCTCCTCCCCGCTGGCAATTCGAAGTGTTGGATTCAAAGAGTGGCTGCGGGTAAGGTGTGCCCCGTGGCTACCGCGGGGCAAGCGCCAGCGGGTGACCAGTGACCAAGAGAACCGGAGGTCCCATAGTGACAAGTGGCGAAAGGTGGATTGAACTCTGCGTGCAGTGGGCTCAGGCAAACTCAGCGCTTTCCGGACTAGGCTCAATTGAGGCTTTTCCCCTGCCATCCCGCACCAGCGATACTCCACCATCTCCCCCGCCCTTACGTACCTTCGCTGAACTTCTGCAGTGGGCAGCGGAACAGTCGAAGATCGTTCCAGAGGCGGTCTCGCTGAGGCTCACCACCATCGTTGGGGGCCCCCAAGCCAGCATGTTCGCCGGAAGGCTGGAGAACCTCCTCGCCAGCCTCACCGTGGAACAGCGCTCCGAGGCTAAGTTCCTACTGGTTGCCACCGTCGTTAGAATCCGCCAGACCCTGGAACTCTGCGCCGACCCCGTTCCCCGCATCCGCTCAATCATCGATTTCTATTACAGCCAGTTGGCCATGCTGCACTGGCGTGACGGAGCCCGCCAACTCCCATCAATAACTCACGCCCTCCATCGCCCCCCCTGGCGCCGCCTGGTCCACGGCATCCGCCACGCTGCCATCGTGGGCCACTTTCGCCAAGGCCCCGTGTCCATGCACTTGCTGAAGATTGACCAGGGGAAAGCAAGATTCCGCTCGCATCATGTGGCGGATGGTGCAGCGATGAACGAGCTTCACCAGATTGTGGCCGAGTGTGGAGCCGTGGCCGGATTTACGGGCGGCTTTTTCCTATACTCGGAACCCTCCATTCAAGCGCCGTCGAAGCAATTCGACCCCGTGGGACTGCTTGTCTCAGATGGGAAAGTCGTTGTGCCTCCGATTCTCTCCAGGCCAGTCTTCTTCCAAGACCAGAAGGGCTTCATCGGCATTACCCGCCTCGGGTTGAAAGGTTGCACGATCACCCACGGTTCCCTGGCCGTGAAGATCGGGGCAACAAATCTGCCTCAGGCCAGCCTCACGGCCCCCACCGCCTACAACGCGGCCTTCGGGGAGAAGACGCCCGATCTCCAAGGGCCATCCGTGGCCTTCGTTGGAGCAAGACCCGTAGGATTGGCAGAGAGTGGCCCTGTATCCATTCCGGTAAACGGCTTTGTACTGGCACTCCCTAAGCACGCTCAATGGCTGGCCCTGGCGCAGCAACTGGCTAACGCTGACTCGGTAGACTTCCTACTCCCCAAGATCTCGGGCTTCGCTCCCTTTGCCGATGCAATGGCCGGTGGGCCAACCCTCCTGAGCGGGGGCGAGGTGCTGGCGCCGGACTGGCGTGGCGAAGAGTTCATGAACGGTGCCCCCCCCGTGACCCTGGCATCGGATGAGACGTCGGATCAGAACCTCCTGCCTCGCCTCGCTGTGGGTATTACTCCCGCCTTCGAAGTGGTTGTGATGGCGGTGGATGGGCGAGATCTCAATGCCGCCTTCGGGGCCACCCTGTCACAAACTGCCCGCTGGCTCAAAGCCCTTGGGTGCAGCGACGCTGTGAATCTTGACGGAGGCAGCAGCAAACGGCTGGCCTCAAGCGTGGAGACCTTCGGCAATTCTGCAGAGGGCCTGCTGGTGCCCGGAGCAACCATGCCCGATGCCTCACTCCGGCGGCGAAGACTTGTCACCACCTGGACCATCTCAGAGCAACGCACCTTCGGCTAACCACCCTTTCTTTGAGCACCTCCCCTGTGTTAGCTTCGCCCAGCCCGACACCAATTGGGGGGAATCCATGCTGCTCTCCTGGCTGGACTGGACCATCATTCTAGGATACATCGCCCTTGCCCTGGGCCTTGGTATCTACTACCGCAGAATCGCTTCGAAGAGCGTCGAGTCCTTCTTCCTTGGCGACCGACAGTTCCCGTGGTGGGTGGTCGGCGTCAGCATGGTAGCCACCACCTTCGCCGCCGACACACCTCTTGCCGTTACAGGCATCGTTGCCAAGGATGGGGTCTCGGGAAACTGGTTCTGGTGGTCTCTGGCCCTCTCACACCTGCTCGTAGTCTTCCTCGTAGCCCGATTCTGGCGCCGAACCGAGGTCGTTACCGACGCAGAGGTGGTCGAATTGCGCTACGACGGCAAAGGCGCCGCCTGGCTGCGAGGTATCAAGGCCCTCTTCTTTGCCCTCTTCATCAACTGCCTGATTATGGGCTGGGTCATCAGGGCCATGGGCAAGATTGTCCACTCCTTCCTGGACTGGCAGACCATGGCTCCGAACCTCTACAACTCCCTTCAGACCCAGTGGCCCAAAGGGTGGGCCATCGCCGATGCCGGTGAGGGGATCTCTACCGCTCTGCTGGCCCTCTTCGCCCTCTTCTATGCCTCACTTGGCGGCCTCCGCTCAGTGGTCATGACCGACCTCATTCAGTTCGCCATGGCCATCGTCGGAGCCATTCTGCTGGCCGTCTTCGCTGTGGACCACGTTGGAGGACTTCAGCCCCTGGTAGAACAAATACACACGCTCTACCCCGCCGATGCCAACGAGATACTGGCTTTCCTCCCCACCACTCTTGTCGGCAGCGCTGCCTTCGCTTTCGCTGTGTTCGTCACAGTGCAATGGTGGGCGCAGCACCTCAGCGATGGCGGTGGCTACTTCGCACAACGAATCCTCTCGGCCAAAGACGAAGACCATGGCTACCGGGGCACCCTGCTATTCACCGTGCTCCATTATCTCCTCCGCACCTGGCCATGGGTCCTGGTTGGCCTCGTTGCCATCGTGGTCTTTCCCCTGGTACCACCCGCAGGAGTGGAGCCATCGGGGGATTACGCCAGAGTCCTCTCTGACCGCGAGGCGGCCTACCCCATTTTGCTCGGTCGACTGCTCCCTTCAGGCCTGGTTGGCCTCGTCGTCGCCTCCCTCGTCGGTGCGTTCATGTCTACCATCGATACCCATATCAATTGGGGAAGTTCCTACCTGGTTAACGACATATATAGGCGCTTCATACGACCCGAAGCGTCGCCTCGTGAGTTGATGGCCGTTGCATCGTTCTCAAGCCTCCTCGTCCTGCTCCTGGCCCTCGCCGTCGCCACCCAGATCCACAGCATCCAGACTGCCTGGGAAGTCTTTACGGCCTTGGGCGCTGGCCTCGGTCTCCCTCACCTCCTTCGCTGGGTGTGGCGACGGCCCAGTGCATGGTCAGAGATGGCCGGCCTCGGCGGTGCGGCCATTGCCACACTCCTGGTCTACCTCCTGGCCCCCGAACTCTCCTACCCCGCCAAGCTGCTTTGGATTGTAGGCGCCTCCGTTGCGGCCTTCTTCGTGGTCACCTTCTTGGCACCCCCGGTCTCCAAGGAACACCTCGACCGCTTCTTCCTCAAAGTGCGCCCGCTGGCCGGCAAAGCCCTCGTCGTTGCCCTTTCGCAGTGGGCCCTGGCGTGCGTCGTCATGGTCATCTCCCTCTATGCCCTTCACCAGATCTTCCTGGGCTCGCTCCCCGTTGGGCTAATCCTTGGAACCCTCTGCGGCGCGTACTGGCTCCGCATGCTGCTCCCCCAGCGTAGCGCCAAGTAGGCACTGCGCCGCAGCAACATCTCGCAGCACTTGACCTCCCCCCTCGACGTGGGTAGCGTTGCATCCGTTGGAAGAGGAGCCTCTTGAGACAGCTAAAGCCAGCAATTGCCCGTTTCGTTACCCTGACGCTGTTGCTCTGGGCCGCTGCTAACCTGGTCCCGGCTCCCTGCCACCTCCATGAGCATGGCCACGAAGACCACCTTCAAGAGCACGGCCACCTTCATCAGCAACACCAGGCACTTGGAAGCCACGCCGAGGAATGTGAATCCAAGGAAGATGGCCAGTCCCAAACCTGCCCCAAGGGCCATTCCCATGAAACGGGCCCTTGCTGCAGCGGCGTTGACCATCCCGACCTCGGACTCACCCCTTCTGGCGTCGACCTCCGCTTTGATGGACCAGCCAGGACGCTCCTCGTCGCATTTCCTGAGTTCGCTGGGCTTTCTATTTCGAGCGCAAGGGCCAGCAACAGCCTGGCCCTTCCATTGCCACCCCACCCTTCCCTGGGTACCACTCAACGCCTCCTGAACTAGCCATCTTTCCCCCTGAGTCGGGGCCCTCACCATTTCCAGTTGCGCATAGGAGCTTCAAAGAGCCGCTGGCATTCTAAACGGCTGGCCAGATATCTCGATCCGCCCCCCAGCCGTTTACCCCGAGCGAGGCTCGTGCCGAGTCGAGGGGTAGGGGCGAGAATGAAGGTCACTGGTTTAGAACAGCATGGGCTCCGTAGCCATGAATAGCCGCTGGATTGGTGTGCTGCCAACTAGCTTTCTATAAGTGTAACTGTAGTAGCAGTCGAAATTGCTGAGAACGAGGCAAAAGATGAAACAATGCTCCGTCAGCCAGGCCTTGGTTCCCTGGCTTGCCCTGCTGTTGGCCTTCACAGTGGGGCCGCCGGCTCTCGCTGGTGAGCCGGAACGGCCCACTGCTCATAGCCAGGGTCCACTTCATAAAGGCCCTGGACTCTCCTTCAATGAGGCTTGGGAACTGGTCAAGAATGGCAACTCCGAGTTCAGGGCCTCAGAACTGGACTCACAAGCGGCCCTGTCTCGGGGTCTTCAGGCCAGCAAATACCCAAATCCCAGGCTGGCCGTGGGCGTCGAGGAGATTGGCGCCTTCGGCTCTCTTCTTGGGCACAGCAAGGTGGCCTTGGCCATTGAGCAGTCCTTGCCTCTTGGGGGCCGGCTCGCCGCAGCAGAGCAGTTGGAACAGGGGAACATGCAACTCATTCAGGAACGAATGGTCAGCCTGGAGGCCGTGGCGCGCCAGACCCTTCGAAGCCAGTTCGTCAATATCCTGGGCACCCAGTTGCGGGCCCATGCCATGGAACGCACACGGCAACGCTTCTCTGCACTGCTGGAGATGGTGCAGGCCCAGGTTGCCACGGGCTCGGCGCCCGCAGTGCGAGCCCTCCGGCTGGAGCAGGTCGTGCGCCTCAAGGCGCAGATGGGCGACTCTATCTACACCGAAGCCAACCAGCAGATAATGGAGCTTCCGGCTCTTTGGGGCGCCCCGGCGGGTTCCATTCAGGCCCTGGCCGCAACTCTGCCTGAGCCCCCTGTGGAGCCATACGTCTTGGGAGAGCTAGCCTCCCCGAATCAGTGGCCGCAAGTTCGTGCATGCAGAGCATCAGCCAATATCTGGAGTGTCGAGGCCAGACTCAGAGAAGCCCAGGGCATCCCCGACCTGAGCGTTGCCATGGGCTACACGGGCATCGAAGCCTTCGACACCCACGCCATTATGGTCGAGTTCTCCATCCCAATCCCCATCCTTGACGACAACTCCCATGCCGTCGACGAGGCACGAGCCTTGGAACGAGCTTCGACTCACCGCTGTGTAGGCATTGAAGTCCAGTTGCAGGCGGCCCTCACCGCCAGGATAAAAGGGGCAAAGGAACTGCTGCGACAACAACGAGAGCTCTCCGCAGACCTGCTGCCATCTGCCCTGGCGGCGCTGATTGACGCAATGGATGCCTATGCTCAAGGCGAGGCCTCGCTGGATGACGTCATTGGCCTTATCGAACATACGGGGGACTTGGAAACCATGATTGCTCATCACAGAACTAACTACTGGCTAGTCATGGTTGAGATCGAGGGCATTTTGAACACGAACCTATTTAAGCTGTAGGAGTATCCGATGAAACGATCTCGGTATAATACTGCGATGATGTGTTTTTTGGCGTTGCTGGCTCTCCCGGTGCTCTCAGCGGCGTGCAGCAAGGCCGATGCCACCGCTCGGGAAGAGGCAGAGCCTGGCCACGAGCATGAAACCGATAAGGAAGAGGGCCACGACCACGGCGCCAGGGAGCATGGCCACGACCATGAGGCCGACAAGGAAGAGGACCGAGACCACGGCGCCAAGGAGCATGGCCACGACCATGAGGAGGGCGAACAACCTGACGATGAGCACGCTCACGAGCATGGCGGCTCTTCATCGGGAGATGTTGTAGCCTTTACTCTGCAAGCCCAGGCCGCTGTTGGACTTGTGTTGGCAAAGCCGGCACTCCGTCCGGTTGGGTCGCTCCGACCCTCACGGGCCCTGGTCCTTGAAGATCCTTCCGCCTCAATGGTAATCGCCGCTCCCGTCTCGGGAAGGGTCTCCTGGACCACCCCAAATGGCGCCTCCATGGGCGGCCCGTGGTGGCTGGGACAGCGGCTGCAATCGGGCAGCACCATTGGCAGGATTCTTCGTCAGGCCCCCGAGGGTCACCCGGCTCTGCTACTGGAGGAGATTGAACTGGAGCAGGTACGGCTGGCCTCCTTGGAATCGCAGATGGAACGATTGATCAAGCTGGAAAAGAGCGGTCTGCTCACCTCTGGCAACGAAACCCAGGCACGCGCAGCATTGAAGGCCGCCGAGAGCGAAGTGGCCCGAGCGGCAAAAGAAGTCAGCCGCGTTGGTGAGTTGGAGAAACGGGGCATCCTCAGCAACAAAGACCAGACCGAGGCCAAGGCAGCACTTCAGAAGGCCAGAGTTGAGCGAGAACGGGCAGGTGAAGAGTTGGAGAGGATTCAGGCTTGGGCAAGCGGCGGCTATGAGCTCTTGCAGCAGCGCACCGAGCTTCAGGGCAGCATAGAGGAGATAAGGGCGAGGTTGAAGCTCCTGGAGAGGCGATTAGAACTGCTCAAGGGCGGGGACTACTCCTCTACTGAACTGGTGGCCCCTGCAACAGGCGTGGTCGTTGAGATTCTGGCGGCCCAGGGTACTCTTGTTGAAGCCGGTGAGCCACTTCTCACGCTGCGCACTTCCCAGACTGCCCTTCTTCAACTGAGCGTTCCGCGCTTCGACAGCCACGTACTGAAGTCCTTCCGAACAGCAACTATACTCCGGGGCAGTTCCCTGGGGCCCGCTGATTTACAGACGCTTGCAGCGACGACCATATCTGAGGATATTATGTACGATGAGTCAACGGGCATGAATATGCTGTTAATGAGGATCGAGACGGGAGGCAAAGTATACCCGGGTGACTATATCGATTTGCAGCTTGAATATGGAGAGCCACGAGAGCTATTAATGGTTCCTGAGTCCGCCATTATTGAAGTGGCTACCGTGCCATATATTTTTGTCTTAAACGGACCAAACGAGTTCTCTCGACGGAGAGTGAATCTGGGGGAGCGAATTGATGGCCTTGTTGCAGTTGAAAATGGTGTCTCCGTAGAAGACACGGTAGTAGCACATGGCAGTTATGATCTGTACGCTGCGTCTCTAAAAACCGCTCTCAACTCGCACCAACATTGAGGTGACAACATGTGGGACAGTATTATCAGGTGGTCCCTCTCCAACCGAATCATTGTTCTTCTCGCAGCGCTGGCTCTGGGGGGCCTGGGGGTGTACGAAGCCAGTCGAATGAGCGTGGACGTCCTCCCAGAGATTACGGCTCCCACCGTCACCGTTATTACGGAGGCAGGCTCCCTCTCACCAGAAGAGGTTGAGAAGCAGGTCACTATCCCCCTGGAGAACGCCCTTCAAGGCATCAACGGAGTCCGGCGCGTCCGCAGTAACTCGGGAATCGGCTCATCCACGATTTGGGTTGAATTCAACTGGAACCACGAGACAACCCAGGCCCGCATAGCAGTCACGGAACGGCTTCAGGCCGCAGCGGGCCTCCTACCGCCCAGCGTTGAGCCCCCATTCATCACTCCCATGACCTCCGTGCTCGGAGAAATCATGTACATCGGAGTCACCTGGGATGACGAGGTAGACCCAGGACTGGCAAGAGACGTCGCTGAATGGGAGGTGCGCAGACGCATTCTCGCTATGTCCGGCGTTGGCCAGGTAGTGGTCGTTGGGGGCGATGTCACCCAATACTCCGTGGAAATCAATCCCGACAAGATGACCCACTATCAACTATCAGTGGCACAACTCATGGAGAACCTCCAGGGAGTCAACGAGAATCGTCCCGCCGGCTTCCTGGTCAGCGGCTATAGTGAGTACCTCATACAGGGCTACGGAAGAGCCGAGCATCTGGATCAACTGGCGGCCATAACCGTTGGACGCTTCCAAGGACAACCAGTTACCCTGGGCCAAGTGGCTACGCTCCAGCGTTCAAAGGCTCCTCAAAGAGGCACTGCCACCGTTGACGGCCGGCCATCCGTGGTCGTTATCGTGCAGAAGCAACTTGGAGCCGACACTATCGCCATCACAGAGCGGATTCAGAAGGCCATGGCGGAACTTGAGCCATCCCTGCCCGAAGGAATCGGACTCTACACCAAGGGTTTCAAACAGAGCCAGTTTATAGAAGTGGCAATTTCCAACGTCGCAACACACATTGTAGAAAGCGCTATATTGGTGGTTGTGATTTTGATTATATTTCTCTTTAATGTGCGGGCTACGATTATCTCCCTCATCGCCCTACCCCTCTCCCTGCTCCTTGGCGTGCTCGTGCTCCATCTCCTGGGCCAGTCGTTCAACACCATGACCCTTGGAGGCATTGCCCTGGCCATCGGAGCCCTTGTCGATGACGCTGTCATCGACGTAGAAAACGTCTTCAGGCGCCTCCGGGAGCGTGCGGCCCTTGACCCCACCTCACGCCCCTCCATCTTCCAGACAGTCTATGCTGCTTCCTCAGAAATCCGCTCCGCAATAGTGTATGCAACTGCTGTTATTATCGTAGTATTTCTGCCAACTTTCTTCATGACCGGCCTTGAGGGAACCCTCCTCAGGCCACTTGGCATCGCCTACGTTGCCACCATCGCTGCCAGCCTCCTGGTGGCCACAACCGTCACTCCCGTGCTCTGTATGATACTGCTGGGGCACGAGAAATACCTGTCGCACTCCCGAGAGAGTCTCGTTATCAGAGGTCTCAAGAGGCTCTATGTGCCCACTTTGCTCCTCGTTCTGCGCCTGCGTTGGGCGGTCCTTGTACTGGCCCTGGCAGTTACAGCCTGGTCAGTCTACTCCTTCACCCAATTCGGTAGAAGCTTCTTGCCGAAGTTCAACGAAGGCAGCTTCAACATAGCGGCTGCAGCGGCCCCGGGGACCTCATTGGAACACTCGGCGGCCCTGGCCAACAGACTGGAACTGGCGCTGCTGGAGCTGGACTTCGTGACCTCCGTTGTCCGCCGGACGGGCAGAGCGGAACGGGACGAACATGGTCAGGATGTGCAATTCAGCGAGATGGAGGTCACCGTAACCCAAGGGATCCCCAGAACCGAGGCTATTCGCAACATAAGAGAGGTCGCCGACGGGATGCACGGGTTGGCAATCACCGTTGGACAGCCCATAAGCCACAGGGTCGAGCACATGATGTCCGGGGTCAAGACCTCCATCGCCATTAAGGTGTTCGGAGAAGAATTGCTGACACTTCGCCAGATAGCTGCCAGCGTAGGCTCTGCCATGGAGGGTGTTGATGGTGTGGTTGATACCATGGTCGAATCACAAACCGATGTCCCTCAGATTTCGATTCGCCCCAGACTTCCCGAGTTGGCCCTGGCCGGCATCACGCCAGGAGCTCTAAGTCGCCTCGTGGAGATGGCCTTCTGGGGTACCTCCATTGGAACATGGTGGGAGGGTGTCATGGTGCGCAACCTTGTGGTCAAATATGCGCCACAGGCAGCGAATAACCTCGACACCATGAGGGCTACCCTGCTGCCACTTGAGGGAGGCACCCCCCACCGGCTTGAAGACCTTGCCAGAGTCGAGGCCGCAATGAGCCCCAACGGCATCGACCGTGAGAATGGACGCCGGCGCATCGTCGTAATGGCGAATAATGAGGGCCGAGACATCATGTCCACCATCGCCGAAGCCAAAGAACGCATCGAGAAGGCCGTCAAGCTCCCCCAAGGATATGAGATCGTATATGGCGGCGAGTTCGAGAGCCAGAAGCAAGCAGCGGACCTCTTCTCCGTGGTCGCCCTCTTCTCGGTCATCGCCATGCTGGTCCTCATCTGGATGGCCCTGGGCCGCCTCACCGATGCCCTCGTTGTCATGGTTAACCTTCCTCTGGCCCTCATTGGAGGCGTTGCAACAGTGAAACTCACCGGAGGAATACTGACCCTGGCCTCTCTGGTTGGCTTCGTCACTCTCTTTGGCATCGCATCAAGAAATGGAATAATGCTTATAAATCACTACCATCATCTCATTAGACAGGAAGGGACTTCGATAAGAGAAGCCGTGCTGCGAGGCAGCGCCGAACGCCTCGCTCCCATCCTCATGACCGCCCTCTCGGCAGCTCTGGCACTGCTGCCTATCGCCCTCGCTGCCGATGAGGCAGGCAACGAGATACAGTCGCCCATGGCCCAAGTCATCCTTGGTGGGTTGCTTACCTCGACGGTTCTTAACCTTCTTGTGATTCCTGCTGCTTGGTACGTTATCAATACCGTGAAGGAGAGAAACTTGTTAGTGGGGGATTCGGACAATCAGCTCAGTTGACGGGCTTGACTTCGGCACCCTCTCGAATCCCCAGTAGGGATTTCCCACCAGCACTGCTCTCGGTGACCTGCTCCTGACCCAGAAGGGCCCATTCGCCAGCCTCATCCCGGTATATCGAATACTGACGCTTCAGCGTGGCAATGTCATAGGCGTGCACCGTACCGTTGGTCTGCGCCATTCGAACCTCTTTGCCATCGGTAGAAAGTGCCATGTCGGCAACCAGGGCCCGGTCTCCTTGCACAACAGCGGTCAGCAACCCCTTCTCGAGGTCCCAGACGATCCCCCTGCCATCCATAGTGCCTATGAGAGCCCGCTTGTCACCACCGGCAAAGGTCACCGACCAACAGGCCCCCTCACCAGCCACAAGGCGCTTCATTGGCTTCCGAGCCTTCAGGTCCCACAGCACCACACTTCCCTCGGAGCCACAAGTCAAGGCCAGATTGCCCGAATCCGACAGGTCCGCCGACATCAACTGTCCCCCCGAATGCCATACGCCGGCCTCAGCCTCGCTGGACCATATCAGCTTCAGCTTGTTCGCATCCCACACCGAGACTGCACTGTCCGTACCTAGCAGCATCCGGTTCCCATCCGCCGAATAGTCCGCATGGGTGGGCCATTCGGTCAAGTCGGCCTCTCTCCACGGTTTCTCGGCATTCTGTCTGCACGTTAACAATGAGAGCATCCGGTCCTCACTGACCAGACACTTCTTGCCGTCGGGCGTCAACGCCTGCAACATCCGCAGACCCATGGAGTTGTCCCAGTACAAGACCTGCTGATTCTGCGCCAAGTCCCAAACCAGATGGCCGCCGCCATTCTCTCGCAGGAAGAAGCGCTCCCCGTTCCCCGTCCAACGCCCCCAAATCCACATCTCTTCGGGAACCGCAGGCGCCTTACCCAACTTCATCGTGGCCAGATTCCATACGTGCATAGAGCTTGCAGCAGGCAATGAAGAGTTGCGGGGAGATACTATGAGCCGCTTTCCGTCCGGAGAGAACATGGCGAAATAGTCCGTGCTCGTTCTTACCCCAAGGCGCTTCTCTTCCCCCATCTTGCCCGCCGTCGGATAGTAGGAGAGAGCCCCAAAACCGCCAGCCACAACCAGTGCCCCAAGGGCATTCGAATAGGCCATGGCACCAATGGCGCCGTCCGAAACCTCAATGGCGTCGCTCTGCAAACCGTCCGTAAGGCTGAACCGCCTTACACGGCCCTGGTCGTATGCAACCGCTACCCAGGAAGCGTCGTCCGAAACGGCCACGGCAACCGGCCCTCGGGTCGTCGCCTCAATCCTCTTGATGTTCTCCGGATTCCCAACCTCAACGTTGTCAACGCGGCCGTTGTCGTGCGCCACTATCAACCAGGCACCAGCCGAATGAAATGCCAGGGACTTAATTGCGCTCCCCGCAGGCACCGGCAACTCCACCGCTGCCTCAGGACAACTCCCCGCAGGCCACCTGGTCACCGTCCCGTCAGCGTGGCCCAAAACCACACTCTCCTGGTCGGGCCCCAGAACAAACGCCGTCACATCCCGACCTGTCAACTTACACTCCAACGCCTCCATCCCCTCCTCGCGCTTGGACAACCAGCTCACACCAGCAGTGGTGACCGCCGCAACGCGACCATCAGACGTCACCACCAGACCAAGGGGCCGCCCTTTCACTACACCAACCGCATTGACGGCCGTTCCGTCCCACGGCAACCGAACCAGTCGACCCAATCTGTCGATAGCCAGGACTTCCGGAGAGTCCTTGGGAAACGCAAGTCCCGCTACACCACCCTCACCGCCAAACTGCACGCCATCGCTCTTCGCCACTGCCCCATCACTTCCCTCAGCAGCCTCGGCACCTATCTCCACCAAAGCCGGAGCAACGGTGGCACCCTCGGGCGTCAACTCCCTGACCAGCATGCCACCCGTCGCCTGCCACAACATAACCCTCCCGTCTGCATCTCCAGAGGCAATCAGCTTCCCGTCGGGCGAGATGGCAATGACGTTCACCTGAACCTTGTGGCCCATTTGCGGCACGAACTCCGTGGCATTCACGGTCCCAAAGACCAGTGCGATGCAAACAAACAAAACCATAAAACCCATAAGTCTTGTATTCATTATTCCCCCAACCCCATGTTCAATATCGAAAACTCACGCTACCGAAGCCCCTGGCAGCAGCGGCCCTCTAGTGCAACCCGAATGGAGACGATGATGACGCCTGCAGTAACACCGCAAGAAGAGACGGCACGGCAGAGCGACCCACAGGGCGCAGCGCAGTTTCAACGTGCGGCCTCTCCCTGTCAAGGTTCCTCTTCTCCCTCATCCGACAAGAATCGCTATCGACGACGTTGACATGGCGACCCCCTGCTGATAAACCAATGAGCCGGAATTTGCTTCCCGTCACTGGGCTGATTCCTGTGTCGCGGCCCTTCAAGCCGCTTATGTATCTCGATCATCCTGGCGCGGGCTAGCTCCAAACAGCCAGGGGCCGGGTTGATGGGTTGGGTCCAGAATTGAGGTCACCGGCTCAGGTGGCCCTGGAGGTCTCTTGTTCATGCACTCAAGACTTACCACACTCCTATTGGTCGTTGCGGTGGCCCTCGTGGGCGCTGCCTGCTCCAAGAGTGCGACGGGCGGTGCCGCCGAATCCCAGATGAAACAGTATACCGACGCTCTGCAGGCACTGATTGATGGCAATTATCTCGACGCAACTACCAAATTCGAAGACCTGGCAAACAAGACCCTCGACCAGGCCATGCAGGAGAACTCCACCATCCGCCTGGGCGATACCCTCTTCTATCAGGGCCGCTACCGTGAAGCGGCCGAAATCTACCGTGAGTATCTGACCCAACGAGATGACTCCCCCGATGCACCCCACGCTGCCTACATGCGGGCCGTGGCATTCCTGAGACGTACCCCCGAAGACTCCTGGTTGATGCCGCCGGCTGAGGCGCGGGAGATGACCGACGTCGACCTGGCCTACGGTGCCTTCGTCTACCTCATCCAGCGATACCCCGACTCCTACCATGCCCTTCGAGCACGCTACCAAATCAGCGCAGTGGTGCAACGGCGATGCAGAAACCATATGTACGTTGCCGACTACTACCACAAACGTGAGACCCCCGCTGGGGTCATGCAGCGCCTCGAACAGGGCCTCTCTATGGAAGAGACCGAACGGGCCGCCGGAAACCTGGCCCCCTCCATGCCCTGCGTCGCCTCCCCAAGAAGCATGCTCATGCTCGCCCAGGCCTACGTGCAGTTGGATGATCCAAAGGGATTCTGGTCCACTCTAGCCAGAACCAAGCTAATCTGGTTCCCCGACGCCCAGCAGAGAAGCGCTACCCTCACGGCAATTCAAGATATGGCCAGCAAGAAAGGCTGGCAGCAACCTGCCCAACAGTGAGCATTAGCATCGCCCCTTTGGCCCCCGCCCTGGGCCCCACGCCATAACCCCGGCTCCAGCAAACGAAACATCCGTCAGTGTCTCGTTTGTCCGAATTCGCCCCGCTGCTTGACCAATGCCAGCTGTAGTGATACACCGGCCCCGTCATTTGCATTTCAGTAGTTCTACGACCTTGGGTCGCACCACTCACCGCTAAGGTGGCCCAGAGTGGCGTTCCAAGCTATTCAGGAGGTTCCATGCGAAAGCTCTCTGCTCTAGTGGTTCTTATGATGTCCGTTTTGGTTGCCTTGCCGGCGGTTGCCGAGGAGAAACTGGGGGTGATAGACTTATGCACCCTGCGACCGGCTCAGAATACCGGCAAATTCCAGAAGCAGCGGGTCATGATGTTCGCCCCCTCCGGCACAGAAAAGATCGAAGCCGGGGAGGCCGTTCTCAACGAGAAGGGCGAGAAAGTGGGCACCAAACAAGAACTGAAGGCAGCTGGCGGCGCCCGCCACTACTCCGAAGTCTTCATGATGACCTTCCCCCTCAAGCGCTTCTACAACGTAGTCGTTCCGGCCAGCGCCCCACCGCAGTGGAGTCAGAAGAAAAACCTCTCCAAGTCTGAGATCCAGGCGGCCGTGAAGGGTATCCAACCCTACGGGGCCTTCCTGGCCTACTCCCTTGACTGCACAGACTACCTCGTACTGCCTGAAGTAACCGACTTCTCCGCCGAGTGGCGCCAGGCCAAGGTCAAGAAAAAGGTCAACGGCAAAGAGGTCGAGGTCACCATGTGGCAACTCACCACCAAGCCCATGCTTAAGGTCTCCGTTTATAAGTTCGACGCCATGACCAACTCCTTCGCGCTCCTTGGCGTTGGCGAAGGTGCTAGTGGCGGACTCTTTGACTTCATCACCGACCTGGGCGCGCAAATCCTTGGTCAGGCAGGAGAAGGACAAGCAATGCTCACAGGGGCCGCAAGCAAGTACCTGGCACCCGTCGAGAAGTTCACCCAGAAGCTGAAGATGCTCAAGACCATGGCCAACGATCTCAATGGCCAGATCCAAAACGCTGCCAAACTCATCGGCCACGGAGGCGCCACAATCGAGGCCCTCTCCGGCCTCGACCTCTCCACCTTCACCGGTCCAGCAGCCTCCGCTGCCCAAGAACTCGACGCACTGCTGGCTCGCTTCAACGCCATCGCAGACTCCATTATCGCCATTGAGGCCGTCATCAGCGGCGCCACTAAAGCCGTAACCGATAGTCAGGACTGGGCCCACCAAATGGCCCTCGCTGCAAACATGGGCTGGTCTGCACTCATCTCGGGGCTGCCTGGATCTGACTGCACGATCCCTGCCTCAGGTAGAGATGGCGTTGCCGGACTTCCCAAATGCTCAGGCAACTCCGGCCTTCCCACCAGACAGGTGGGAGTCGCCGGTATGTCCGAACGCTCCTCCCCAGTATGCAAAGATATCTCGGAGAAGAGCTCGCTCCCCGAAATAGCCACCTGCGAAATCCGAGTTCGTGGCGAAAACACCACGCTCCTCGCACAGAAAGAGTGCCGAAGCATCGACGGCTGGAAACTCTTCGCCCCCCTCTGTCTCGCTGGCGATACTGCCGAAGATCCAGGCATCTCCCTGGGCGATGACGAGGGCGTCAAACGAGGAGATGTCTTCAGAGCAGTGAAGATCTCCACATCTGGCAAAGATAACCTCGGCTTCGCCAAGGTCGTAGCCCTGGGACCGGGAGGGAAAGCCGGTGATGCCGACCCCAGCACCCTTAAGTGGAGAGCCGGTGATGCCAAGCCCGGAACCCGCATGGAGGAGCATCCCCAAATCGGCGTCGCCGCCACCGTAACCGGCGGTGCAGTGCTCGGCCTCGCTACCGATTCAGAAAACATCGGTGACCTTGGCATGCTTCCTGGCGCAAGTATCACCGTGGGGTATTCAATGACACCATACATTGGCCTCTTCGACGAAATATGGCTCCGAGCCCATGCCGACGGCCTGCTTGGCTCCACCGATGTATTCCCGGGCCTTTTCGGGCGTCAGGAGCACTCCCTCATGCTCCTCAACTTCCTGGCTGGCCCTGAGGCCGTCATCTATCTCGCCAGAAGGCTCGAACTCTTCGTCGCCGTCATGGGGGGGTACTCCATGGTAAGCCTCACCAGAAAGGATGCTGAAGAGGACGAAAAGGGCTGGAGTGGAGGGGCCGCATCAGTAATGGGTGAGGCCGGTTTTAACATCGTTCTCCACCCCGACTGGCAGATTCGTATCGGCGCTATGTATCGTTTCAACGTCTCTGATATCAAGGTCTCTAATGATGATGCAGACGTCGAAGTCGGCGTAGGCAGCATGTCCGCCTTCCACGCCGGCGCTGGCCTGACCTACATATTCTAAGCCCAAAGCCTCCCTACATCCTGCCCCAATTTCCCTCACAACTACTTGGAACTGTTGCAGCCCACTCAAGGGGCGGCAGAGCCACTGCAGCAGAGTCAAAGAAATCCCGCTTCCCAATAATCCGTTCCTTGGTCTACAATTCCCCCTCGCCCTTGGGAGGTCGGCCGATGATGCGCAGTGCACCAATTCTACTTCTCGTGCTCTTCTCCCTCATCGCCTCCGCCTGTAGCGATGAGTGCTGCTGCACCTGTCGAACCAACTGCGGTGAGGCCCTCAATGGCTGCTTCCAAGAAGGAGACATCTGGGTCTGCCCCGCAGACGCCACAACGGGCAACGATAACGGCTCGGCCCCCGACTCCTCAGCAGACGGCGACCTCGATCTCCTGCAGGCAGAGACCCTCCAAGACATCTCACCCCAAGAGCTGGTACAGCCCGACTCTAACCCTCAGGATGCTACGGATACAAACCCCGACATCTCTCACGATTTCGCCGATGCTCCCCCCGTGGACGCCGACCTCATCGACGACACCAACGCTGACCTGGCCGCCGAAGTGGACGTCAACCCCGATGAACCCTCGGAGATGAGGGGAATCTGGATCTCCCGATGGGACTTCAGCTCCGCCGCCGATATTGCTTCCGTCATGGAAGATGCATCCAATTGGGGATTCAACACCGTCTTCTTCCAGGTCCGCGGCGCCGCTGACGCCTACTACAACAGCAACGTTGAACCCTGGGCCAAAGGCCTCTCGGGTACCCTCGGCAAAGACCCCGGATGGGACCCTCTCGCCGTCGCCCTCCAGGAGGCCCACTCCCGTGGTATGGAACTCCACGCCTGGGTCAACACCTTCCCAGCCTGGGTCGGCACCTCAGCAATCCCTCAAACCACCCCGCCACACGTCCTCTACTCACACCCCGAATGGCGACAACACGGCATCGACGGAACCCCCATGGCCTACAACGCCTCGTACACATGGCTCTCCCCGGGAATCCCCGGCGTCAGAGCCCACGTGATATCAGTACTGGTAGATATAGCGCAGAACTACGATGTAGACGGAATTCATCTCGACTATATCCGCTATGCAGGCCCTACCTATAGCCATGATGCACCAAGTGAGGCAGCATATTCAGCTGCAAAGGCATCCTCACCTACCCTGACCTGGGGGGATTTTCAAAGAGATGTTTTAACTGCCTTTGTCGATGAAGCTTATAAATCGATCACCGCCGTTGAACCATCAATAAAAGTTACCACCGCCGTTTGGGGCATCTATAAAGACTCCTTCGGCTGGGGTGGCACCTCCCAGGGCTTCTACGACTACTTCCAGGATAGCCACCGATGGGTCCAGGAAGGCATAGTCGACGCAATCTGCCCCATGGTCTACTGGCCCCTTACTACCCCCAAAGGCGGCTGGACTGACTTCGCCACCCTCGCCGATGACCACTTCGCTGCGTCGGGCAATAGACACGTATATATGGGCATCAGTGTGGACTACCCCGATGTGAACGAGATTCTGGACGAAATCGATTACATCCGCTCCATTGAAGCCCCAGGCACCGTTCTGTTCTCCTACGTCGGGATAAAGGAGGGAGGATTCGGCCCCGCTATCCGGCAATACTCCTACCCAACACCACTGCCCGTGCCGCCGATGCCCTGGAAAAGCCAGCCCTGATCCTCTCGGCGAACGACCCCCTCCCCCCGATCAAACCCGCACCGTAGGGCTGTCGCTGAACTCGCTCTCGCCTTCACCCTGAGCCTGCGGCAAGTTGCGCCGAATGCGACACTCGCCCTCCAGGAGCAACGATGCCACCAGCGCTGCCGGAGCCCCGGCTCCATGGTAGAAGCATGCATCGGTGAATGCTCGGGACCTCCGACCCAAGTACAAACGAGGTCGCTCTCCCGACAAGTCCAGTCTGGGCTTCCCATTCCCCGCCAGCAGCACAATAGAGCCCCCAGAGTAGGCTGACGAGCCTTCCAACTGCACAATCCCCGACTCCAGCGCTGCCTCCATGCTCTCCACTAATGCCGCCTCGGGCGACGTCCAACGCTCCCTTGCTACCTCACGCCCACCAGCCACAGTCCTCCATGCCCACAAGACCCACTGGCTCAGACCTCGACCAATGCCACCCGAATGGCGCCAGGTTGGCAGGTCTATCTCCTGTTCCTTCAAGAATGAAGCCTGCTCGTCGCTCAGTTGCAGCACACGCTTGCCAGCCCCATGAGCCCCCACCTGGCCCCTCCTGTCGCCACCACGAACCAGCACGGCAACACCCTCTTGGCCCCACCTCCGCACCTCCGCCAGTGATGCCCAACCTTCCGGGTACGTAGGGAACAACGGCGACCGCTCGATGTGCTTCGTCTGCGAAGATACCCTCGCATGATGCAGCAGCAGATGCTGGGCCCTCTCCCTGTCTGCCCCCCTCGACTCCCCCAACGCATCCGCCATCCGCCTGTACAACCTGGCCGCAGCGGAATCAAGCAGAGCCATGGTCTGCTTAGACATGGCGTCAGCTTCAATCGCCCCCTCGTACACCAGCCCCTTTCGATGGGTGGGAGTTGCTACGACCTTCCACCTTATCCCAGCCTGAGTAAGTACCAGCCGACAGACATCGCCCCTGCGAGGAACCCACACCTGCCCCGTAGGTCCACCGTCGTCCCCCGACAACTTCAGCCCCATCAGACCCTCGGGTGGCGTCCCACTAATGCTGACCAGCGCTCCGTTCACCCGTACGGGCACCGGGCAGAACCGGCAATACTCTGCCAGCACCGCCGCCTCCGAACTGCCACGTCGCCTGCGCCGAATCCTCAGGTTGCCCAAAGCAGCCCCGTCACTAGCCAAGGCTTCGAAATCCAACCCCTGCCTCCAGCCTCGCCATGCCAGCCGGCGGCGCACACCCGCACCATCACAAGACTCAACCTCCACGCTCTGAGGCTCACAGCACCAGCCAGCCAGAAGCCCAAGCCCCCTCTTCTTGTGAAAGCCGCCAAGCGCTGTCTCCCGCAACTCCACGGGCAGTTCCTCACGAAATAGCCTCGCCAGCGCATCAAGGTCCCTGCCCAATCCATCCCCGCCTTCCCACGATACCTCAGCGCTTCCGTCTCTCAGTTCCACAGAGATGGTGGTGGCTCCGCACGCTACGATGCTCCTGACCAACTCAATCAGGTACTGCTCCCCGAAAACCATGGTGTGCGCCAAGGTCTTCCGGAACTGCTCGTCGAAATCAACGCTCAGTAGCCCAGACACCTCGGGCCCCACCGAGACTCCTCCAACACCCATGTCAGTTCGCCTTTCCACTGCCCCACCCCACTTCCAACAGCCCCCTGGCCGCCATCCGCCTTAGCCTCGCCGCCTCGCGAGCAAGCATCACCGAGTTCAAGGTAATGTGCTGTGCCAGAAAGAAAGCCAACTCCGGCGAAAACCGGATGGCCCCCACTTGCCCCGTCACCCCGATTACCCTCGCTGCCGATGACCATCCCTCCAAATTCACCACAACCACTCGGGCAACCCAGGGAGCCCCTTCTTTGAACCTCAACATCCCAAGGTGGAAATCCTGCACCACGTCGGGCTGCGCTGGCGAAGAGTACAGTAATACCTTAATGGAAGACCTCCCCGGCCCCCCCCTCTTACATCCCCAACACCCGTTCAGCCAAGCCGCCGCCGCCCTTGCTTCCTCCTCCACACCAAGATCAGCTACCTGCTTCAGACTCTCCAGCCGGTCCAGATCTGTCACACCGGGTATGCGCCGAACCACCTCGGCGAAAGGCCCCGTGCCCGCCACAAGAATGCGCCCCCGGCCGGCAACTACGTCGCCAACTATCCCGCTGCCCCTCGCTCCCGAAGCCAAACGCCCTCGCTGCGCCAGCCAAATGGCGTTTGCCAGGGAAAGCCGCTTTCCAGAATGCAATGGAACTACTGGCTGCGACATAATCCCAGACCTGCTGCTCCACAAGCCAGGCTGCAACAACGCCCTCACCGCAAGCTTGGCAACGATCTCCTCTGCCCGCCCCCTGCCAACATCCGCGCCAGAAGCGCTACTGAATCTATTGCGCCGCACCAATGCCAGCAAAACGACCATCACAAGCAAAAGCCCTGCCAACCCCAATGGCCAGACTCCCCAGGCCCCGGAATCCACGCTCTCCGAAGTCTCTCCCCATGCGGGAGCGGGCAGCGATGCGGCTTCCTCCTCCTCTTCAGGGCCAGCCTGGGATTCCCCAGTGACCCCCTCTTTGGCTATCGCAGGCCTCCCTGAAGCTGCATTTCCAGGCGACCCAGAGGGGGCCGCTGATGCGCCCTCCACAGGGTCCACGGGCCCACTCTCATAATTCTCCTCCGATTCGCCCACACCCGCAGGCGCCAGTGCTGGCTCCAACCCAGAAGAATCCACCACCCCACCCCCACCAGATGCAACACCACCAACTCCAAATCCTGGTGATTCATTGCGGATCGCCTCGGGCCCTCCCCCTGTTCGCCTGGTCAGGTCCATAACCTGCCAGCCAGCCCCATACCCCGAACCTACGGACTGAACTCGATACTCTGCCCAGGCGTGAAGCCCCGGCACACTGCGACCATCAACCCCCACAAACCCCATGGCCAAACGCGCTGCGTAGCCACACCGCGAAAGCAGCAGGATCGCAACCCCGTTCAATACGTCGCAATCCCCCCGCCTCGTTCGCCACACAGCCTCTAACCACCCGGCATCCTCCGGCCTCACAACCCAACTGCTCTCAGCCGCATAACTCAAAGCCCCAGCAAGATACTCCTCAATGGCCCCAGGCCCACCAAGACACAACTCATCGGCCTTCGCCCGCAAGTCGGCAGGCCATAACTCCTCCTCAAGTATCGAGGAGCCCCCCTTCCCCTCCGCTTCCGCATTTGGGCCATCCGACTTGGTCACATAGTAGCTGAGTCGCTTGACCCCACTTCCAACCCCCACCACCAAAGCCCAATGCCTGCCAGAACGCACCGGCATCCGCTGCCCGTCAACCAGTACTCCGCCGCTTACCAGGTCGTAGCCCGTTGGGACAGGCAAGACAACCTCGCCTCGCGCATCAGCAATATCCAGGTCGAAACGCACACACCCGCCATTCTCACACTCAGCTGAAACGCCATCGTGCTCAACCCCGCCCCAACCATCCACCAGATCCGCAACAAAGCCCCGCTTCGGGTCGTAGTCGTCCGTTGCCAATATCCGCAAGTAGAGATCCAGCGGAGGAGTCCATCTCAGCGCCGGAGCCACTGCCCTTGCCCCCCCGTCCGAATTGGACCCCGTGTAACTCAGCTGCCTCTGCAACCTTGAGTAATCCAGGCGATCCTCCGCCGCCGCAGGACCAGGCCACCGAACCGGTTCCTCCTGATGAACCGCACCAGCGGCCAAAGAGACCCCATCCTCAGCACCCAATTCATGGTTCACATCGCCCACCATCCGGACCGCACTGGTGAACTGGTCCCCCAGAATCCTTGGCAAACGACCATCCGCCACCACAACTACTACCAACAGCAGCACACCAAGCAGAACCCCCGTGGCAATGCAATGCCTGCCCACCCAGCGCCACCAACGTCGCATGAGTCTCGATACGGCCCCCCGCCCCAGACTCCGGTCAACGTAACCGTCCACCAACCGCTCCAGAGCTCGCTCGGTCACCCTCCGCACCCGCGCCAACGCAGCATCATCAACCACGGCGCTGCGCGACATAACCACAGTCAAGTCGTCGGCGTTTACCTTAATTACCGGCGCTAACCCCTCTCCCACCTCCAACGCCGTCGCTCCACCCCCACCGCCCCTGGAAGACAACTCCTCCAGCACGTTCCCCTGCCACACCGGCAAGCCACGCACCAGAAGCTCCACCCCAGGAGTCTCCCCCAACCCTACAACCCCGTCGATTCGCCCCTGCCTGAACCGCATCTGGTGCTCTAACCCCAGGGTCAACGGCCCGGAAACCTGCTCACCGTTGAACCACACAGGCAACACCCTGCCATGCCCACGCCTCGTTCGAAGATGCCCGCAGGTCCGCCTCAGCCCCGCCAAAACATCCTCGACATAGGCCCCCTCGTCCCCAAACTGCGCCCTCCTTCGCAAGATCACGCATGTGCCACGGTGCGACAGCAGCGGCTCCACTTCCGACGACTCAAAGCCGGAATCCAACTCCACACCCCATGCCCCCTCCTCCGACCTGCTCTCCACCCGCACTAATACCGGGCTGAACCGCAGCACCGACCAGAATCCAACCCCAAACCGCCCCGCCGCACCCTTATCGCCCTCCTTCGATGAGGCGTATAGCCGGTACAAATATGACCGGGCAACCTCAAAACTCATCCCCCTCCCATCATCCTCAAAGGTCAGTACCTCCTCCTCCCCATCCCGCGAGGCCGCAACCCAAATGTTACGCGAATCGGCATCCCTGCTGTTCTGAGCAAGCTCTCTAAGAAAAAAATAGGGCGCGTCGCCGTAGTGACGAAGACTCTCCTCGGCCAGCCGGCGAAACTCTCCCCCTCTCATGCGTCACTCCAGGAACGTGCAAGACCCACGCTCTTCGAAATCAAGCTTCGGCGCGAATCCCGTCGGGATAGATTCCCTTAATGTAGAACTTGGGATCGTTAAGGTAGTTAGTAAATAGCACAACAAAAGCGACAGCAGCCTCAGCCATTAGAGGCTTGTTGTCATAGAGCTCCTGCAGTTTTTCCTGGCGCTCTGTGTGGTTGCCATGATCAAATTTCTGCAAAAACAATCCATCCAGCGGCCTGGGCTGCCTAGGCCTGGTCACAGAGTTGATGCCACCGGTCTGACAATACTCCATCGCCTCCATAATAATACAACGCTGCTTTTTGGTGCTTGTGAGGTGATATCCAAATATATGCAACAATATCCGCTGGGCCTCAGACCTGCTGGCCCGAGCAATGGCGTCAAACAACACCTGCGCCGTCTTGTCGTTCTTTATGGCCTGCCTTTGCCGAATCAGAGTCAACAAGAGCGTGTTCTTGAACATCTCGTACAAACGCCGGGCCCCGTTCATGGGCCCCTGTGGCGGATGCGGCGACCGCGGCTTGAAGCCCTTGTAGGTGTCGACAAACATCGTCTGAAATACGTGCTCGAAGAAGTCCACCCCCTCCAAGGGATCCTGAAGATCAATACGCAGATCCAACGTGTTATCCAACCGGTCGGCCAACTTCACCCTGAGAACACCCGGCAAATCAGCACAATCCGACAGCAGATCCCCAACGTACCCATAGTAGGTCTGCCCGCTTGCCGCCCTTGTCAATAACTCGAGCCTCTTCTGAAACTGACAGGCCCCATCAGGGTCGATGGCGTTTAGAAGCTGCCGGAAACGCTGCTCCAACTCGTTCCACCGCGCTGCCCCAAGGTCTTTGGGCGTTATATCTTCAAGCTTGTCATGAAGAAGGGAAGCCAGAAGGTCGCACATATCAAACGTGGTCTGGGTCCTGGCCAGAATGGCCGTCGCTCGGATTGGATGAAGCACCGCCACAGGCCCAAGATGTCTCCTCCTGCTGCCATAGGCCAGCTTGAGATACTGCAACGCCTTAATTAGGACCTTTCGTTCCTTCTCCTTGAGCTTCGCATTGTTCGTAATTATCGCCAGTTCGGCGGCCTCCCCCGTAGCCATGGCACTTAACTGGTAGTTGAGCGCAGCAGACAAACGAAGAAAATCATTGAGCCCGTGCATCACATCCCCCAAGAAGTAGTCAATGAAAGCCGAACACTCGCAGCCACCCCAGCCGCAGACCCGGTGAGGCGCTCCGCCGACCCTGCGTCCCCCTCTCTCAAGAGGCAACGCCATAGACCATCTGCTTTATCACGGCCCCCAAGCGCACTCAAGAGCAATGAGTCAGAGGCCAAACAGTTGCATAGCGTGAGGGCGAAGCACCACACCCACTTGTCACGGGCCTTCGTGGACCGAGCCATGTGCGGAAAAGCCCTGGGAAGGAGCCGGCCAGGCGCCGGGGAGCAGCGAAGAGGCGTTGCGAATTGAGATTATGAGATTAGAGGTGCGGCCTACGCGAAGATAGCCTTGAGGTCCTCATCGGGGGTGGTCACCGGCATGAGATTGAACTTCTCGTGCAGCACGCCGACCACAGCAGGCGTCAGGAACGCCGGCAGACTGGGTCCTATTCTGATGTTTCTGATGCCCAGGTGCAGAAGGGTCAACAGAATGGTCACGGCCTTCTGCTCATACCACGAGAGCACCATAGAGAGCGGCAGACTGTTCACGTCAGTCTCAAACGCGTTGGCCAATGCTACCGCTATCTGAATCGCAGAGTAGGCGTCGTTGCACTGCCCGATGTCCAACAGCCTCGGAATCCCGCCGATGTCCCCGAAGTCCAACTTGTTGAAACGGAACTTCCCGCAGGCCAAAGTCAGAATCACGCTGTCCTGGGGTACCTTCTGAGCCAACTCCGTGTAGTAGTTGCGCCCAGGCTTCGCACCGTCGCAACCACCGATGAGGAAGAAGCGCTTAATCGCCCCGCTCTTCACCGCGTCGATGACCTTGTCAGCCACGCCCAAAACGGCGTTATGGCCAAATCCAACAAGTATCGTCTTCTCAGGCTCCGTCTCAGCAAATCCCGGAGCCTCCAGCGCTGCCTCAATCACAGGGGCGAAGTTCCGGTCACCAATGTGCTCAACTCCAGGCCAAGCGACCAGACCGCATGTGAAGATCCTTGCCTTGTAGGACTCTTTCGGCTTCTGGATGCAGTTCGTCGTCATCAGAATCGAGCCCGGGAAGTCCTCAAACTCGCTCCGCTGATCCTGCCAGGCACCACCATAGTTGCCAACCAGATGAGGATACTTCTTCAGGCCGGGATAGCCGT
>CAZQHM010000040.1:0-40700 GCA_964593355.1 uncultured Myxococcales bacterium | reverse complement strand
AATACCGGGGATGACACCGATGCCTCTCCTGTTATCTACGGTGACAGTGTGTATGTGGCAGCGGAGGAGGGCAGCAGTCGGATACTGTGTCTGGGTCGGGGGGACGGTAAGGTCAAATGGGAGGTGAAGATGGGCAGGGGGTGGTATTCGACTCCGGCGCTGGTGGATGGCCGGCTCTATATTGCTGGCAACGACGGCCGCTGCTACTGTCTGGATTCTGCTCAAGGGACGACACTGTGGAGCACGAAGTTGGCCGCTTCGTCGTGGAACTCGCCCGTGGTCGTGGACGGGAAGGTCTTGGTGGGCAGCTATGGCAATTTCCTTCATGTTTTGGATGCTGCATCGGGCGAAGAGCTATCGAAGTTCGATTTGGGGGGGCGGTGTCACTCTGCGCCCTGCGTGGTAGGGGGAAGTGTCTACGTTGGCACTTCTGCGGGGAGGTTCTGGGCTCTCTCGTAGCCCGGGCCTTTTTGTAGCAGGGGAGCAGCTATCTGCCGGTGTTCTTCGTAGTCTTTGCCGATTTTGATGCCAGTTCTTGCAGGGTGAGGTGGAGTTTCCTTGCGAATTCTCTGGTGCTGTTCCACTGGGTATCGGATTCTACTGGAGACTCATTGAGATAGCTGATTGCGTAAGGTCCTACGCCAAAGAGCATTCTTGTATCGTGGCTTTTCTCCTGGATGACGAGGGTGACCCCTTCTTGGGCGCCGATGAGGGAGACTTTGACGCGGCCCTGGCCCAGGGAGTCGATGCTGCGAATGGCCAGCCCTGCGAAGTCAGCCCGTTGGCTCTTGAGCCAGGTGAGGATTTTGACGAGGCTGACCATTCGGGGTTTGAGTGTGGCCGGGGAGGTTCTGCGTTCTGTGACGCTGTCGGATGTGTGCATGGGAGGTATGGAGCGTCGGAAGGCGACTATTTGTTTCCAGAAGGCCTCCTGGAAGGGGCGCTTGTACCACCAGAGGTAGGCTCGGCCGCTGAGGGAGAGAATCGGGCGTCCTTTCTTGAGGATGAGGAGGGTTTCTGCCTCCATGACCCATTCGTCGCCTTGGGCAACGGAGTCTAGGATTCGGCTGCTGGCGGTAACCCGTCCTGCCCGGTATTTGGAGCGGTAGTCTGGTTCGTGTTCCGGGCGCAGTTCAATGAGGTGTCGTTGCACGTTGTGCAGCAGCAGCCAGGGGTTCTTCTGAGAGCGGACGTATTCCGACGATTCGTCCTCGTGGCGTTCCTCAAGGAAGCGGCGGCTGCGCTCGATGGATGGGCGGCAGGAGAGGGAGCAGGGGATGTACTCAACGAGGTCCGAGACGGGGTTGAAGGCATAAGGAACCTCACCGGGGGTTTCCACCCGCCGGGCTACCAGAGCGAAGAAATAGGAGGTTTGAATCTGTGATGGTTCTTGGGCGAATGCTTTGGAGCAGCAGGTTGGGTATCCAAGCAGTTCGCCTACTTCAACGATGCCTTGGTAGCGAGTGGCGTCGTCGATATCGCGCTTTTCCAGGAGGTTTGTGAGTTCTACTGCCCGCTCCACCTGAGCGGCATCGAGTCCGTAGAAAAGTTCCCAGACCTCTTCCGTTTGCTCCTCGGTCCAGTTGCGTTGTCTGGTTCTGGAGTTGGGGTAGGCGGGGTTGTTGTGCCACTGCTGGATTTCGTCGGCCCGAATGGGCTCCATTTTGGAGACCGGCTTGATTTGCAGGAAGCGGCTGAGAGGCAGGATGCCGTGGCCCGACTCATCGGTGTCCGAGGCAGCGGTAGAGGCTCTGGACCACTCTTCGCCTTTGGGGGCGCATGGCACGGTCCGGGCCGACTGTCGCACAGCGTGAAGGATCTTCTCGGGCGAGGGGATGGTGCCATCAGAGGCCAGGGTGATTGCCTCCTGGACGATCATGTGAGCGAACTCAGCGTAGCCGCCGGCTCTGGGCTGGACCTCCAGGGCCGCCTCGTTGACGGCCTGGGCCAGCGGGTCGGGCGATTCTCCTTTCTCGGTGGTGCCGATGCGGATGAAGAGCCGGTTGATGGGTTCCATGAGGGGGTCTTTGAAGCGCCAGGGGATTTCGTCCTCATAGAAATTGCGGCTTGCGGTATCGAGGAGGGGGTCGTCGTAGGCTTGGACCACCAGTCCTTCTCTGCGTGCGCGCAGTTCCAGGGGAAGGCCTTTGTACATTCGGAGCCGTCCCGAGAAGAGTTTGCCCGAGACCCGTTCCAGGTTGAGCAACTCGACTACTGCCAGGTTGAGGTCCAGTTGTTCCGGGGTTGTCCAGGGGTTGAACGTGATGAGGGAGAGGCCTCCGTGCTCTCTGAAGAAGAAGCGGCCGGGGAACTCCGACTCAAGCTCAAAGAGGGTTCTAACCGCTGCCAGATTGCCTGCCGCGGCGATGCCCTTGTTGAATCGTACCAACTCTTCGGTGCAGAAGTTCTCTATGCCGATGAGGCAGAGATGTAGAGTATGGGAGCTAGCTTCAATGGTTTTGAGTGCCCTTCGCAGTTCCGGGGCTACACGAACCAGGGTATCGGCCCTGGAGTCAAGGAGGAAGTCAGTGGGGGGGAAGGCGAGGCTTCCAATACAGTCGGCTACCTTGGCGATGTTATGGATGATGGGTTCGCCCACAAGGCGGATTCGTTGTCTTCGGCCGAAAGTTGGCGAGGTAGCTCGAATTCGCCTGAGTTGTATCTCAAGCAGTGCGATGGGGTCTTTGGGGACGTAGGAGCTATTGGGAGGGCGTCTGCAGAAGGAGCACCCACCACTTCTGATGCATGTTGAGAGTTCCTCGTCCTGGAAGAAGGGGTTGGCCGCAAAGGAGCGATTGTAGGTGCACTCTTGACCGGTGAAGACGAAGGGGAGCACATCCATCTCCGAGGCAGCGTCGTTGCCTGGAATCCATGAGTAGTCGGGGATCTCTTCCTGGGGATCGGTATGGGGCTCCTGGTCCCCTGTCTGGTACTCCATGCCCATGTTGACCGGGTGGACGCTGATACTGCCACTGCTCACTATGGGTTCTACTGAGGGGTCTGACTCGGCGATGTAGACGAAGGCTGCGTTTGCGTGGTCTCTGGCCAGCGCTGAGACCAGCGACGAGGCTGGGCGGTGGCTGAATACTATGTCCGTGGGGGCAAGGTCTCTGGCGATGTTGGTGAGGGTCTCAACCTCGGCTGGGAGCAGGCCCACACCGGTTTCCCCCACGTCGTAGCGAACGTCGGCGGGTACACCGAAACGAATCCAGGTGCATGGCGTGCCCCGGGCCCTCTTCCCGCCCTGTATGAAGGGGAAAGCAACGGCTCGGTGAAAGCGATTCACCACTGCGAATTCAATCAACAGAAAACTGGACATACAATCCCCCTGTGCGCACTTTCGCCGAATAGCTTCTACCTGGACTCGGAGGGCGTCTCACTGTTACGAGCGGCCGCCACGGCCCTGGAGAGTTCTCTGGCATTCTTGACCTGTTCGACCTCGTGTCTGCGAAGCTCAAAGGCCATGGTGTCGGCAAAGGCCATGAAACCATCGAAGCCAAGGAAGGGGCGCTCGTAGAGCACATGTCGGAACATGCTTGGGAATCCGAACTCGAAGCATGCGAAGCTGTTGCCCATGACGAGGCCGTCGCTGTTGGTTACCACGAGGCTCACGTCTTTTTCTATGGCCATGATGGAGCCTTCGCGGGCAAACACGCTTTGTCTGGGGTGCATCAGGTGGTCGATGCGCTTGAGCAGCTCTGTTATATATTGCGAATGAATTGGCCGATTCGTTATGATAGCAAATTCAACTGTTCCGCCAAGAGTTTCAACAATATCGACGAACCCTGGAAGCAGGTGTGGGTCGCCCACGTAGCCTGCCTTCATGCCCTGGAACTGGAAGGGTACTACCCACTCCAATCGAGGGATAATGGTGGAGAGTTGTTGTCTCTTGTAGGCCTGTGCTGTTTCGGGGGAGCCTCCAATCTCGCCAAGGACCTCCATCCATTGTTCGCAGGCAGTGAGGCCGAAGGGCAGGGGGAGTTCTATGACCTTGGCCCCGGTTCGGCGGGCCAGGAACGATGCAGCTTTGCGCCCGTAGGGGAGGGAAAGGATGGTGCCCGCCTCCTGGACGCGTTTTAGGTCTTCCCAGCCTGTGCCATTGAGCCAGGTAGAGACGAGGGAGCAACCGGACTCCTGGACCATGGATTTAATCTGGGTGCAATTGGCTTGGTTATCGTATTCGTTTCGGTCCCATAACAGACCGACCACAGCGACCTTCTTGGGGTCCAGTGGGGCACTTGGTGGGGCTGCCAACGGCAGTTGTTTCGCCAGGCTGCGGAGGGTCTCTTCGTAGCCATCGAGCCAGTCGCCCTGGAGGGAGAGGCCTCGAACGTGCACAACGTCTTTTCCCGTCTCTTCGGTAACGCCTCGGCATAGTCGTTCATAGTCGGCGCCGGTGACGAAGGCCATGGGGAGGGAGGAGATGAGGACGCCGGCTGTGGTGGGGTGGGCCGCAACTTTGTGGACCATATCGGCGAGGGGCTCTTCCCGAGAGGCGGTCATCTGTGCCGGGTGCAGGGCGGTGTTGACGATTCTGTGGTAGCCCGAGACGCTGGTCATGGTGCTGAGGAGGTCATGGTTGCCCTGGACGTATTGTGCCTTCATGTAGGCGCAGTCGGGGCCTTCAATAATGAGCCTGACGTCGCGGATGGCGTTAGCGGCCAGGTAGACGCCCACGAGGTATGAACCACCCACTCTGGGGCTGAACTCATCGGTGGATGTGTCCTGGGCCTTGGCGGCCTCCATAGCCTCTGCGAGGAGTTTCTTTCGTCCCTGGTCCATCATGAGCGATTCTCCTGGGGGTTGACGCGGAAACCTTCATTGTCGCGCTTGAGATAGCTTCCGTATTTCTTGAAGAATGGGGTCGTGCTGATATTAGTTAGTCGTTTGATCGTTCTTAGTGCTCCCAGGGGCCCGGCCTCGATGTGTTGGAGCGAGAAGAGATTCTTTGAGCCTTGGGTGATGCGCCAGTCGAAGAAGTGGTAAGTGAGGATGGCGTTGGTCTCGCTGGTCCGGATGCGGTCCAGCATCATCTCAAGGGAGTTGAACCCTTTGAGGGTGTGGCGTTCCGGGAAGCGGAAGGTGGTCTGGATTTCCCTGGAGGCCTTTGCGGCCTGATCGCGGTTTTCCATTAGCACCAGCAGGTCCAGGGAGAAGCCCATCTCTTCCAGCAACTGCACCAGGGGGATGCCCCACGTGTGTTCCGGTCGGGTGAGGTAGTGGGTTTCCCTGGCTCGAAGCACCAGGCCAAGTCTGAGCCCCTGGGCTTGGGTTTTGGCCTCCTGCCACTGGGCGTCCCAGGGCGACCAGAATTTCTGCCAGGCGCCCTCGATGTCACGTTCCATTGACTGAGGCAGGGCTTGGGAGACTGCCGAGAGCCACTCTCGTGAGCCCTCCACTCCAAAGGGCGGTGGTGGGGTGATTGACCGCATCTTGGTATCTATAAGAAGCTGGTCATACATGTGTTGCCAGGTAGAATTTAGCTGAAATACGTTAAGGTTCGCGTTACCAAAATTATGAACCCGGGATATTTCCAGGTTTGGCAAGAGAGAAATATTCACCTGTATGCCGGCGAGTTCCAGCAGTTCAACCAGTTCGGCATGGGAGCTGTTCTCGGCCATGCCAAGGAGGTTGATTCTGGGGCTGTCGACGTTGCCGAAGGTTTCTTCCGAGGCCAGCCGTTTGGTCACCAGCACGTCGCGAAAGACGTTGGTCATGGAGCGAGGGGTGACGGTCAGGTAGAAGAGCGGGCAGTTGCAGCCGGCCTGGCAGTGTTTGACCATACTCTCTACGTCTTCGCCGGTGACGGTGGGGACGCAGGTATTGCTGAAGAACAGGGTTTTTCCCAGCTTCTGTGAGATTTCTACACCCTTCTTCAGGGCCCTGGCCACCTTCTCCGTGGACCCCATGATGACGTCCTGTTCGTTGAGGTCGGTGGAGAGCATCTGGCCCTGGGATTCGTCGCCCATGAGGAGGGAAGGGGGCGGCTTCCTGCCCGACCGCATGCGTTCGTCCCAGGGGTAGTTGACCAGGGAGACGATGGGGGCGATGCCGTGGGGGTTGACGAAGTTGCATTCAGCGTCGGAGTGTTGGACGAAGACGAAGAGGCCCGTGGGGTCAAGGGAATCCAGTTGTCCTCGTGCCAGTTCGCCGCCGGCGAAGAAGTCGGCGAAGGCGTTTCCTTCGTTGCCCCACGTGTCCAGGAGAAACCGTGGTCTGTTCTCGTGTTCTGCGGCACCGGGAAGAGGGCCGCTCTTCCCGCTGAGGTCGGGGTCTGCGGCGATCTTCTGGGCCAGGTAGGAGATATCCACCCGCCCCAGGCGTTTTGGAGCGACCGTCTCCAGCAGCCTGACGAACTGCTGGGGTAGCTGGTCTCCGGTATGCGAGACGCAGAGGTTCTCTGTTTTGACCACCCCCTGAGTCTGTTCGGTTCTCTGCTGGATTCGGATGGTGCCTTCCCGGCCTTTGCCCAGGGAGACGGTGGCCTTCACCTCGTTTTCGATCCAGGCTACGGCTTTGACGATGAAGGGAGTTCCAGGGGCGTCCAGGCCCATAAGCCACGAGAGGAGGCGCCGTGTTTCCGCACCACCTGCAATGACCTTCCCTTCGTATTTCCGGGTGCCCCCGGTGCTGCTGGTAATAGAATGAGTCAAAACATTCTCCTGCGGGCCGATGTGTCAGAGAGACCCACGCTGCGGATAGTACCCCGGATGTGGCTCTCCTTGAACGGAAAAGCCTCGGGCTCGGGGCCGCAGCAGCTACAGCGTTTCCATGAACTCGTAGAACTCCTCGTGTTCCATGGGCGTGGGCCGGCGAGCCTGCGCCGGGTCGGTGTTGAGCACTGCCTCGGCCACGGCGTGGAATGCCTTGGCGGCATCGGATTCCGGGGCATACTCGACCACGGTTTTCTTGCGCTTCTCAGCTTCCATGATGCGGACATCTCTCGGGATTACACCAATAATGTGTGTGGAGAGTTTGTCGGCAAACTTCTGTATCATTGGAACGTAGGCCGGATTATTCTCGCGCAGATTAACTATAAGGCCACCCAGAACGACACCATTGGCTTCGTATATTTGTACGGCTCTACTGATGTTGTTTGCAGCGTAAATTGACATGGGTTCTTCGGAGAGAACAATGAAGACCTTGTCGCCGAAGCCCTTGCGCAGTGGAGCAGCGAAGCCACCGCAGACGACATCTCCCAGCACATCGAAGACAGCCACGTCGTATCGCTCTTCGCTGACCAGTTCCATGTCTTCCAGATACTCCAGGGTTCTGGCCACGCCGCGTCCGCCGCAGCCCAGCCCTGGTGGCGGGCCCCCTGCCTCGCAGGTGTGGATTCCGAGTCGCCCCACGTGGATGACCTGTTCGGGGGAGACGACCATGTAGTCTTTGCCCATGATATCCAGAACAGTGGGTACCCTTTTGCCGGTATCCATAAGACGAACGGCGGAGTCGGCCTTGGGGTCGCAGCCTACGTGGAGGACTCTCAGGCCCTTCATAGCAAAGGCAGCGCTGAGGCTGGTTGCCACTACAGATTTTCCAATACCACCTTTACCATAAATAGCGATTCGTTGAATCCCGGCCATGAACTATCCTCCAAAGGGCCTGAGCTCCTCCAGCCCGAACCTCTCAGCGTAGGGGCGGGGGACACCCAGGCAACCTGGGTCTGCGATACATCTCTTACATCTATGGGCCTTGACGAAGCGGCGTGAGAAGTCCTCGTAGCCGGTTTCGTGGGCGAGGTTCGAGAGCACCGTTCGCCCCTTGAGTCGTTCCTCTTCGGGCACGACGCAGGGGGGGACGGCGGCGTATGTCGATTGAAGCATTGAATGGATTTCCAGCCCAGCGGCCTGGGCAGCGGCACCAGCCTCCCGGGCCTTCTCCAGCATATCTCGGTATGGGACCAGGAACTCGGCG
The DNA here is from genome assembly GCA_964593355.1 of uncultured Myxococcales bacterium. Lineage (GTDB taxonomy): Bacteria > Myxococcota_A > UBA9042 > CAIXZC01 > CAIXZC01 > CAYTWV01. The sequence continues at coordinate 32,783 of CAZQHM010000040.1, read as the reverse complement.
GAGCGTTGGGAACGTTCGGTGCAGATGAGGGCGGAGAAGTGCCACTCGGGCTTCGGCTTGCCCTGGAAGAGCAGCGGCAGTTCTGATGCCATAGTGTTGAGGTGGTCGATGTTGGCGCTGTTGATGACGGTGTTGATGACTGTTCGGTGGCCGGCCTCCACCACTCGCATGATGCCCTGAAGAGCAAGGGGCATCTGCCCGTGGGTGCCTGTGCACACGTCGTAGATGGGCTCCTCCAGAGCGTGCATCGAGAGGAAGAAGGAGAGCTTTCCTCCCGTGGGAAACCAGAGTGGGTCTACTCTCGATGCGAACGCCACGGCATTGGACTGAATCTGCACGTGGGAGATCTCCGGGCACTGCAGGGCCTGCATTACTTCACTGCGGAACTCCTTCCGGAACGCAGGCTCGCCGCCGGTGAGGGAGAGCATGGCGCCCGGAAGCATCCGTGCTACTTCGGATATACAGCGGGAGAGCATTGCGTGGTCCGGTGTGCCGTGCTCGGGGCCGGAGCAGAAGGGGCAGGCCTGGTTGCACCAGCTTGTGGTCCTGACCAGCACCTCAAAGAGTTCGGCACCTGCATGGGATGCCCGCTCCACGGTGACAAAGGGGAACATCAGCGGCAGCACCTCTTCCGGGGCCCCTGCAGTGCTGCCTACGAAAGCGAAACTATTGAGTTCACTGGGGATGTGCGGTTCGAAGCGAAGAAAGGCCTTCCAGGCAATGGCCAGCCTATTGATTGCCACGGCGTCGGCGGTGTTACCCGAGTAGGAAGCAGCGAAGCGCTCTGTGGACTGCCAGCATCGCAGGCCGTTGCGGGGTGGTGAGATTCGCATCTCAACGGGTCTCTCGGGCCCCTCTGCTCCTTCGAGCCAGAGTCTCAGGGCGCCGTCACCGATGCTGAGCCGCCAGGGATGGGCTCCAAGTTGCATCAGTGCAGCAAAGAAGGGATTAGCCCAACGGTGCTCCGCTGGAACCAGCGCGATTACTTCCGAGGTTTGTATTGCCATTATCTACCTTGGGCAACTATACCGACCATACCGCAACGGCGTCTCCGCCGCGGCAAAGCTCGGGCCCAACCCGGTACTGACGTACCAACTTCTGCGGACCCTCGGGGCAACCGGGGGCAATCTTAGCAACTAAGCGCCCAAAAGCAACGCGTCAATGTGCCTTCCACGCAGATGAAGAGGCCATGAGGGGTCAGTGGGGGTTGGGGCGCTGGGTGAGGTTCTCATGGTTCAATGGGCTCCGGAGTGACAGTGCGATGTCAGCTGTGGCCCCAAGGGCCGCTCCGAGAGCTCCGCGCCATTGGCAGAAACCAGGTGTTTTGCGATGTACGGGTCGTTCATGAGGCGCACAAAGGCTCCGTATCCGGGCCTGAAACGAATGACGTCGCCAACCTCCAGGTTGCCGGGCGTGGCCCCAAGGTGGATGACCATCATGTCGCTGCTCGCTCCCACTATCTGGTGGGTCTCATCCAGCGGCACAAGCTGCTGAGCCTCGGTATCAATCTGACCCAGCGTCACTACTGCCCTGTACCCTCGCTGCCCTGGTGTATAGCTCGGGACGTCGTTCTCGACCACGTCGAATGGCGTGTGACCGCCAGTCTCGGCCTGGGGCGAGAGGCTCTTCTCCCGCAACTCCGCAATCTCGGCCTCAAGGGTAATCACGTCGTTTCTGAGGCCTGGCAGCGTGCCGCCAGAGACGAGGTCGGCTCCGGTGAAGATGGCTTCGCCGATTCGAAAGTGGTTGATATTGCGGTCCAGGGAACCGTAATGCATCAGTGGCAGTAAAATGCTAGAACCAGCTGAAATTATTGGCAATTTGCTGCCAAACTTGAGCTCCAGGAGCTCTCTGTAGATGAGCATGTGGGCCATGTGGTCGATGCCTGGGATGGCGCCGTTGACACAGCCGAACTGGGCCCCAAGTCCCACTACCCGAATGCCCTCCACGGCAACGGCTTCTTTGTAGAAGTCCACGAGGTCTCCCGGAAGTACGCCTTCTCGAAGGTCGCCCATCTCCACCATGATCACGACTCGGTGTTCATGATTCTGCCTGACCGCCTCTTTTCCCAGGGCCTTGATGACGGTGATGTCGCTGTTGAGGCTGATGTCGGCCAATTCCACTACATCGGGCACCACGGAGAGGTGAGGCAGCCGCAGGTACCACCTTTCGATATCGGGGGAGACCGACGAGACGGCGCGAAGGTTATCCAGCCGGGAATCGGCCATGCTGCGGATGCCCATATCGAAAAGTGCGGTGAGGGTTGGGATGTGCCCGCAGAGCACCTTGGTTACGGTACTCCATGTGCCACCATGGCCACCCACCCAGCGGTCCACGGTGGCAACATTCTCGGCAAGGGCGTCCCTGTCAATGAGCACTCTATTCATCTTGCAAACCTCATTTCTACATATTTTTCAGTGAATCCCAGGCGATTGTAGAGCCGCCGGGCCGGGTTTTCCTTCTCAACGTGGAGCTTGACGGCTCCGTTGGCCTTGGAGATTGCCAGGTCGATGATCTGCTTGCCCAGCCCTTTGCCACGGAGCGTTGGGTCTACCGCCACGAACAGCAGCAGGTTCTCCGGGACGAAGCCGCCCATGCCCGTATCGAGCATGGTGAGGCCGCCCACGAGCTTTCCGCTGGCGCGGCAGCGTGCCAGCACCAGGAATCCTCGGCTCAACTGCCCGGTGCCCATGGCGTGAAGCAGCCCCTTTCTCACGTCGGGGGCCGAGTCGTGGTATGGTTTCATTGTGTGGTGGAAGAACTCGACAAGGCCAGAGAGATCTGTCCAATTGGGAATTTCTGCCTCGTTGTTAACTACAACTAATTCGAATTCCTCGTTTGCCACGGTTCGTAGTTCAGCGTTCATCAGTGCCTCCTCTTGCCGGTGCATGACCACCGGAGTTAATAAACCCAACTGACTGGGGTGATGTTGATGCCGGCCTAAACCACGCCGGCCAAGTTGAAAGTAAGCAAAATCGGGCCCTTCTGGGCCAACCGCCTGAATCAGGGATAACATCCACCTCCCGGTATGTCAACCCCCGGTGCCGCCCGTCGTCCGTGACACGGTCCCACCCGTTGTTCGCAACATCGCCATTTCGTCGCCCAAATGCATGATTCCCGAACGTCGCCGTTGGGGCGGACACATCGGTCCGGGCGGACACATCGGTCCGCCCCTACGATATGTATTATGCCGCGAATGTGGTTATGGACACGTCGGTCCCACCCGTTGTTCGCAACATCGCCATTTCGTCGCCCAAATGCATAATTCCCGATGTCGCCGTTCGGGCGGACCGATGTGTCCGCCCGTCGTCCATAATGCGGTGCCGCCCGTCGTCCGTGACACGGTCCCACCCGTTGTTCGCAACATCGCCATTTCGTCGCCCCATTGTGCATAATTCCCGATGTCGCCGTTCGGGCGGACACATCGGTCCGCCCCTACGATATGTATTATGGCGCGAATGTGGTTATGGACACGTCGGTTCGACCCCCCCGATATGTATTATGGCGCGAATGTGGTTATGGACACATCGGTTCGCCGGAATGGTGGGTTCGGGCGTACACGTCGGTCCGCCCCGGTTTGTGGCCCCGGGGCTGGAATAGTCCGGGATAGTTTATTACCGTTGTGCCGGGGCCTCATTGGCGGGCATGTTGGCTGGGAATGGGCGGGGCGACAGTGGCTTAAGAGGTAGAGCAGATGAGCTGGAAGAAGCCGTTTAGACCCTTCAGGGATATGAAGTTGCTCTCGGGCCTGGATTCCCTGAACTCTGAAGGCGGCTTTTCTATAGAAGAATGCCTTCCGGGTCGAGGCAGTGCCCACCTGTTGCTCTGTACCTTCGGCGAGCGAGAGATCAGGTCGGCCATGCGGCGTTTCGGCGTGACTGCCAAGCTGGAGCAGCTTGGCTATTCGCACTACGACGTTACCATCGATGCCAGCGACCTGGAGCATCAGCGCCTGCAGTTCTTCGGCTGGAAGGCGGGGGAGCCTTCCATGGGCGAGCACGAGCAGGGTAGGGGAGCGGCACCGGTTAGGATAGCCAAACCCCTTGGCGAAGTGATTCTCAGGGAGGCGGTTCTTCAGCCTTCGGTGCCTGGTTTCGACAACGTGCGTCCATTCTCATTTCTAATCATTCAGTGGATCCGTCTTCAGGATGCATCGAGGGTGGAGGAGGAGCGGCGACTGCTGCCTGGTCAGGAGCACCCTGGATTGGGAATGGGCGAAGCCGTGATGGATATGCTCAAAGCCATGGCCAAGATGCGAAGGATGGAGGGGATGATCAATCGCCCCGAGTTTCTGCACAACGCAATCCTCTACCTGCGCCATTTCCGTTTCATGAACCCCGATGTCAAAGGTCGCCTGGATGCCATCGAACGGGACATCAAGGGGTTGACGTTAAGGCAGCTTAGTTGGGCAGCGGAGAAGGGACTGCTGGTTGAGGATGATGAGAAGGTCTACTTCCGGTGGTTCCAAGCCGAGCAGGTGTGGCCCAACTGCGCCGAGTTGGAGCAGTTCCTCTCAAGCGATGCCTACGCCAATGCCGCTGCCCAGGCGGCCCAGGAACACAGCTACTCTCTTAGAGAAGGCGCCCTGGAGGATTTGGCGCGAATTTGCGATCCGTAGCTCACAAGCTCACATAGCAGCGCCAGAGGCAGGCGCTGGCGGTTAAGACTGATGGGGGGCAGACGCATGAAGAATAATGAATTGGTTATAACTCGCTGGCACTGCGGGCCGCCGAGATCCGGAAACGGCGGCTACACAAGCGGGCTGCTTGGGCAGGCCGTGGGGGGCACGGCAACGGTTCGCCTCATGATACCCCCGCCGCTGGATACCCCCCTGGCCATTACAGAAGAGGATGCGGGGCTCGTGCTGATGGCAGGTGAGACCGTTGTTGCTCGTGGCAGGGCGGACACTCTCACCCTGGAGGTTCCCGAGGCTCCCAGTTGGGATGAGGCCGCTGATGCATCCAAGGGGTTTCCAGGGTTTGTGCGGCACAGCTTTCCCACCTGTCTTGTGTGTGGAACCGCTCGCAGCCCGGGTGATGGACTTCGCATATTCCCGGGCCCGCTGTCAGGCAGGCAGGTGCTGGCCACAACATGGGTGCCCGACCAGGTACTATGCTCCTCCGGGGGGCAAGTGGATGTTCCCTATGTCTGGGCGGCCCTGGATTGCCCCGGGGCTTTCGCCGTGATGCCCGAAGAGAGTGACGTTGCGCTGGTGCTGGGTCAGTTCACAGTGAGAATCGAGAGGCGACCCTTGTGCGGCGTCCGTTGTGTGGTGGTTGCCTGGCCGCTGGGCAACGAGGGGCGCAAGTTCTTTGCCGGCTCTGCCATTTATGCTGAGGGAGGCGAGCTTCTCGCTTTTGCCAAGGCTGTCTGGATTTCGGTTCCCGCCTCTGCCTGGGGGTAGGTCGCCAACTGTCCTACACCATCTGATAGCCTGGCTGGCGATCCATGGTATACCCTGCCAGGCAGTCCTTTGCTGTCTGGCGGGGTGCTTCCTTGGCCCCAAGCTACGGGGGCCGTGGTGTTGCCGTGCCAGTTGCTGGTGATCGTGGTGGTTGGTCGGTCCGCTTCGGCAGAGAATCAGGCGTCTGCGGTTATCTGGGCTGGGCCTACCTGGGCATCTTTGCTGTGGCTCCGGATTTCTCGAGGTAGTGTCCCAAGGTTCGTCCGAAGTGACCGCTGACCAGCAGGTCCTCGCTGCGGTAGCCCGCTGGGCTGAGAGAGTCGGCCACGAAGATGACCCCGTGCGAACGATCGAGATTCCCAATGGCCGCCACCGTGGCATTTGGCGGTTCAAAGCCCAGGTCGGAGACAAGGTGCGACGTTGTGAAGGGCTCGGTTTGGCGGTCTACCACAAGAGTGAGGTGGTGCTCTACACAGGCGCAAAACAGGCCGCCGGGGGTTCCAGGGCTGCGGCCCGAGTTCATTCCAACGGGGATTCCGATAGCGTTGCAGAGTGTGAGAGGGCCATGGCTGCTGTTCAGGCGAAGGGCCACGCCGGCCACTCTGCTGGGGCAGGCCGCAAGGAGTAGTCTCAGCGCACGGTCCAGGGCCTCTGAGAGCACCGTGGTCGAGTCAAGTACTACACTGAGCGGAGTTGATAGCCACTGGAATTCGTCAGGGAGTTGGCCCGTGGTTTCGAAGTCGTCCCCGGTTGCAGTCTGGGGGGCTCTGGTGGGGCATCGAGGGGCCTCCGCCGGTTTGGACTGTTGCTCCGACGTTGCTTCGGCGAGGCGTTCTGCCAGGCGCCGGTCTATTTCCCAGCGGGGAAGCACCAGACAAGGATGGGCCCCAGTTCGCTGGCTCTGGTTCCCGGGCAATGATGGATTCTGGCTCTCCGCTGCCTGACCTGCCAGGCCCAGCTTGGCTTCCACCTGCGCCTGGAGATATCCGATAGTGCCGCCGTATCTTCCGGGAGGGGCACTTACAGTGGGAGGATCGGCGTGGGAAGCGTGGGGCGCCTTGATACTCTTAATGAAGACCCGTGTCCCCCGGGCATGATCTCGAACTGCAATGACACCGTCGTGACGGACCTCGCAGACCAGCTTGCTCAGCTGCGGGGCAGGGCGGGAGAGTCTCTTCATGCTCTCCTTGAGTGCGCCCATCCAGTTGGGGGCATCCACCTCAACCAGATGGTTGGGTTCGCCCTCACGCTCGGCTGGCACCGTAACTTCGAAACGCACTGTCCCCCCCGCTTACCAACTCACGATGCGAACAAGCCAACTGGTTTCCCAGGACAAAACGCCGGACCAGAAATCGCTCCGAAAGACCAGCGCACGTTCCGCAGTCGAGGTTCACGAACGTTGACCGCTGTTTTATGAAATGCTTTGGCCACTGTCAACGATGCACATCACGCCCCATGCCCCGCCCCAGGGCAGAGCAGAGCGGATGAGAGGCATCTCCAACTCCCCTTGTTTCGGTGGGAACGCTGTTGTAAGGTTCAGGCGGACTGAGGTAGCGGACCATGAGCAAGATTGAGAAGAAAACCATTTCGGCTGCGGCGGCCGCCGCGAAAATCAACTCGGGCGACACGATCTATGTAACTGGAGGGGCGACGCAGCCGTTGGCCTTTCTGGAGGCGCTGGGTAAGCGCCCAGGCCTGACGGACGTTACTGTCTACTCCACGTATACGATTGTTCCTCCCGACGCAATGGTCAGGCAGTCCATATCCGGAGCGCCCGTTGCTGCTCGGAATCCGATCTTCAAGACGCTTCTGGTCGGTCCCGGCGAGCGCCACCCGGTTAAGATGGGTGCCGTGCAGTTCGTCCCCATCGGTGCCCATGATATTGCCGACCTCTTCAAGCGGGAGCGTATGGACGTCATCGTCGTTGGTTGCGCCTCCGAACCATTGGGAGACTTGCTCAACATCTCCTGTTCTTGTGCCTTCACCCGCAGCCTGCTGGAGGTTGCCGCTTCCCGGGAGGCACTGATTCTTGGTGAGGTCAATCCTCAGCTTCCCTGGTGCAAAGGCGACACCGAAATCAGTGCGGACCTCTTCGACTACCTAATTCACTCGGACAGGGCCGTCCCCGAGTCGCAGGCCGATGGTTCGGCGGGCCGAGAGGCTCTGGTCATGGGCGGCTTCCTGGCGGGTCTGGTTCCCGACGGCGCTACTCTCCACCTGGGCCTGGGAGGTCTGGTTGCCAAGGCAGCGGCGGCTCTGAAGGTGAAACGAAACCTGGGGGTACATTCGGACTATCTTGGGGAGGCGATGTTGTCCCTTTTTGAAAAGGGAGCTATCAATTCATCGGAAAAAACATTCATGCCTGGGATGTGGGTGGGCAGTTATGTCGCGGGTAGTCGAAGATTATATAATTATGTCGACCGAAACGACAGTGTGCAGATGCATACCCTTGATTTTGTCGCCAGATTGACGAATATTGCACGAAACAAGAAAATGATCTCAATTACCCAGGCAAGCCAGGTCGATCTGAGCGGACAGGTAGCAGTGCTGAACGACGACTTCGACAGCCACGGATACCTGGGGGTTCAGCACGCATTCCATCGTGGTGCATCGCTGGCGGAAGGGGGCATGGGAATTCTACTGCTGCCCACGCGCTCGCCTGAGAGCGGAGATGCCAATATCGTTGCAAGGCTCTCCATGGGGGCGACTGTTGTTATTCCATCTTACGACGTCGATGTTGTTGTTTCGGAGCATGGGGTTGCTCGGCTGCGTGGAAAGTCCATGGCGCAGAGGGCGCTGGACCTCATCGCCATTTCTCCCCCCACTGGTAGGTCGGCGCTCATGACCGAGGCCAGGAAACTGGGCTTCGTTTAGGAGCGGTTCTCTTGAGGCCACTGCCTCTGATATGGATGAATGATAGACGTATAATTATTGCAATCCGCCCTGCCGTGGGGCTATCGTACCGCTGACCGCTGCTTGGCCCCGGTGCATGGTCCGGGGTGCTGCCAGGTTATGTGTGTTGATGGAACAGTGTTGAGATGAGGGATTCATGATAACTGATATGTTTCGCTCGTTGGTGCCGGGTGTGATATTGGGGTCGTCGCTGCTACTGCTGCTGTTAGCATGCGGACCAGCCGTTGACAACTCGGGCCCCGAAGTGGCCGGCGAAGCTGCCTATCCAGCGGTCCTGGAGAGGGTGGCCGGGGTTGCTGTGGCACCGCTCATGGCACCAGGGTTCCACAAGCTGCCTCTTAACGAAAAACTACTGGCTTACCAGCTGTATAAAGCTGCAGTGGCGGGCAGAGATATAGCCTGGGAGCAGAATCATAAGCTGGCTATTCCATTGAGAAGGCTAATGTCTGGTTTGATGGCTGCCTCAGAATGTCTGGATGTCTCATTTGTTGAGCGAATATCGGTATATCGCAAACTTCTATGGCTTAATAATGGACCATACTTTGAGCGGACAAAGGAGCGAATTCCTGTCTCGTTTTCCAGGGAGGAACTGGCGCAGGCCGTGGGGTTGGCGCTGGCGTGTGGTGCACGGCTGGGTGTTGAGGGTGAGAAGGCAGCGGGGCTGCTTTCGGACCTTGACGGGCTTCTGTTCGACCCTACGTACAACAACTTGAGCACGAACAAGAATCCGGGGCCCGGTGGGGATATGCTGCGAGACAGCGCCGTAAATTACTATGAAAATATGACAATGCAAGATTTGGCTGGATTTGATGAGAAGTACCCGCTCAATTCCCGACTGGTGAAGGTGTGTGACAAGAGAAAGAGGTGCAAGGTCGAGGAGCAGGTCTACCGAGCAGGGCAGCGGGGGGCCGGGAAGGGCAAGTGGAGCGTGGAGCCAGGGCTGTATGCCGAAGTGTTGGGCAAGGTGGTTGGCCATCTGGCGAAAGCGGAGTCATACGCCGGTGAGGGCCAGGCCAAAACCCTCAGGCTGCTTGCCCGATATTTCGAAACGGGTGACCCTGCCCTGTTTGATGAGGCCAGCATAGGTTGGCTGGCTCAGGATGTGCAGGTCGATACCATTTTGGGCTTCATTGAGACCTACAAGGACCCTCGGGGCCTGAAGGGGCAGTACGAGGGATTGGTTTATATCAAGGATAATGAATTTGATCACATCATGTCTGTTCTGGCTCAGAATGCCTTGAATTTTGAGAAGGAACTGCCCTATCATGAGGAGTACAAAAATGATGCGGTGAGGGTTCCTGTGGCCACTGCGATTCAGGCTCTTGTAGGAGTTGGGCACGCCGGGCCCTTCATGGCGGCGGGGATAAACTTGCCCAACGCGCAATGGATCAGGGAGAAGCATGGCAGTCGAAGTGTGCTGCTCACCAACGCTATGGCAGCGGGGCAGAGGGCATCGACGGAGGCTGTGCTGGAGGAGTTCGCTCTACCCGAGAGTCGAGAGGCGTCGAGGCAGTTGGGGCCTGTTGTGCGCAGGACCATGGTAGCGCTGCACGAGGTAATTGGACATGGGTCGGGCCGGGTCAAGGCTGGTCTTGAGGGTGACCCCGCTGTTCACCTGCAAGAGGTCTACTCCACATTGGAGGAGGCCCGGGCTGACCTGGTGGCGCTGCATACCATGGCCAATCCGATACTGGTTGAGGAGGGGATTCTCCCCTCGGAGGATGCCGTCGAGGTTGCCTACCGAGACTATCTTATGGGCGACCTGGTCCAGTTGATGCGGGTGCCCACTGCGCCCCGCCTCGAGAACGACCACATGAGGGCCAGGCACTTGATTTCGCAGTATGTCATCGCCAAAGGTGGTGGCGTTGAGCGTAAGGTGGACGGAAAGAGCTATTACCTTCTTGCCGACTTGCCGAAGGCCCAAGAGGCTGTGGCCGACCTCCTGCGTGAGATCATGAGGATTAAGGCGGAGGGGGATAAGGGCGCTGGCGTTGCACTGGTTGAACGGTATGCCGTCAACTTCAGCAGTGAGCTCAGGGACGAGGTGGTGAGGCGGGCCGCGGCAGCAGAGGTTCCTTTGTTTGTGGCCTTCCACATGCCGCAGATGAGACTGAAATTGGACGACGACGGAAAGATTGTGGACGTGATTCAGGAGCTTGGGGAGTTCTCTGAGACAATGGAGAGGTGGGACGTTCTGGGGCCTTAGCGGGCCAGAGATGGCGTCCATATTGCCGGCGTTTCGTGAGGCTCAGGTAGCCCTTTCAGGAGGTTCCCGTGGCATTCCACCCTGTGAAGAAGCAAAGCATTGCCGATGAGATCACCGAGCAGATCTTGAAGATGATTTTCAAAGGCGAGGTTCGGCCCGGCGAGAGGCTGCCTCCTGAGCGGGAGCTTGCCGTCAGTTTCAAGACCAACCGCAATACCTTGAGGGAGGCCATTCGCAATTTGCAGACGATGAACGTTGTGGTGGCTCGGCAGGGCGATGGGCTCATTGTGAGGGACTTCTGGTCCGAAGGAGAGTTGAACCTGCTCCCCTATTTCGTCAGGGAAATCGATGATCCGAAGCTGCAATGGGTTACCGTGAGAGACATGCTGCGGCTGCGCTCGGTGTTGCTGGAGGAGGTCGTTTGGACGGTGGCTACCGAGAACCGGCCGGGGGTTTTCGACGGGCTGGAGCAGTTGGTGAAGCTGCAGAGGTCGCAGCTTGGCGAACCGGAGAAGATGATTCGCACGGACTTTGAGTTTGCCATGAGCATGGTCGAGTCGCTGGAGCGGCCGGCTTACCGCTGGGTTTTCAATAGCATGGCTCGGCTGTATAAAGATGTTGTGTTCCATTTCCCGATGTTCTGGATATTTGCTGACGACTATGTTGATAGTCTTGAGAAAATTGTCTCATTATTGCGAAGTGGAGATGCCGAAGGGTCGAGGAGGCAGATGCGCGAGCACCTCGAGAAGGCGGACAGGCTTGTCCTTGGTGCCCTAACCAGGGTGAGGGAGTTGTTGGAATGAAAGCAAATCTGGTTGTAGCGCTGGGCCTCTTCGTGCTGATTTCTCCCGCCGCAGGTCAGGAGCGTCTGTTACCATCGGGAGTCTCGTTCCCTGGGCACGGTGCTGCTGCGCCTTCGGCAGTGCTTGGTGGGCTGGAGAACCCTGCGGGTGTTGGTCTGACGCCTGGAGAGATCTCCTTATGGGGAGGCTCCAGGGCCTTGGGAGGTGGGCTTGGTCTTGCCCTGGGAGCGTTGAAGATCTCGTCAACTCTGGACTATTTGTTGTCGCCTGAAGCCGACGGGTTATGGCGAGCGGGGCTGGGGTTTGCCCTGGCGCCCAGTTCGGCGGTCTCTCTTGGGGCGGTTTGGAGCCCCATATGGGGTGGGGGGCTTCCCGATGGCGGCATCAGCGTCTGGTCGGCGGGTGCCCTGCTGCGGCCAAACCGCTGGTTTTCGCTGGGATTCTACGGTTCGAACCTTGGCATGGTCTCATGGCTTGGCCGTGAGAACATCGGGTTGACTGCGGGGTTTGCTGTGCGGCCCGGTTGGGAGCGGCTTACGTTTGGGGCCGACGTCACCACTGACGACGAGGGCAACTACTGGGACCCCACGGCCTATCTGACGGTGGCCTTGGGTTGGGGGCTATCCCTGGGCGGATCGGTTGGGCTGCACGACGATGACGATGGGTTTGGTCTTTGGGGGGGCGGCACCCTGGGCTTTGCTATGCCCCACAGTGAGCTTCAGGCTGGGGTGCGGGCAAACCCCGCCAGCGGCGATGTGGAGTATGCAGTGGGCAGCAGGATGGTGGTTGAGACGCCGGCGCACGCACTGCTGGGGGGTAAGAAGCTGGTGCGGATGGCCTTTTCGCCTGCGCAGGAAGTGCCTTCGGCTTTCTTCTTTGCACCACGCAGTTCGGCGCTTCTTGAGCAGCGTCTCACCTTACGAAAGATGGCCCGGGACCGGGAAGTGGGGGCCTTGGTGCTGGTCATCAAGCCTGGGGCCGGCGGATGGGCCAGGGTGCAGGAGTTGGGGCGCTCGCTGGCCGAACTGAAGGCATCGGGGAAGAAGATTGTAGCGTATCTCTACGGCGGCTCCAACCGTGAGTATTATCTTGCCAGCTTTGCTGACCGAATTGTGGTTCATCCCGCTGCGGTGCTCTCGTTCACCGGTATACGGGCCACTGCGTACTTCCTGGCCGATCTGCTGAAGTCGCTATATATCGACGCTCAGTTTGTGCGAATCGGTCCTTGGAAGAGCGCTCCGGAGCCATATATGAACAGTGAACCATCGCCTGAATATGTGGCTCAGCAGACGTCCATGCTCGATGAGTTCTATACTCAGCTTGTTGGCGAGATTGCCAAGAATCGGGGTGTTGAGCGCTCGAAGGTCGAGGGCTGGGTCGATGCAGGTCCCCAGACCCCCAAAGCAGCTTTGAAGATGGGGATGGTGGATGAAGTGTCAGGCCTGGATGAGATGACGGCCCTCAAGGATTTGGGGATCCATGGGCTTCAGCTGGTTCACGGCTATCCTTTCCACCAAGTGGCCAGCGCTTCGTGGGGCCCTGTGACCGACGTGGCCGTTCTCGTGGTTGAAGGGACCATGGTTGATGGCAGGAGTGGCGGAATGCCCCTGCTTGGCCAGACGGCCGGTGCCGAGGATATCGTTCCTGTCATCAAAGCCCTGGAGAAGGACCCTTCGACTTCGGCGGTGCTTGTGCGCGTCAACAGTCCGGGGGGCTCACCGCAGGCTGCTGAGCGAATGCTGCAGGCCATCAAGGCCTTGGCCAAAGCGAAGCCCGTGGTGATTTCAATGGGGGATGTTGCAGCATCGGGTGGGTACTACATGGCCATGAGCGGTGACAGGATCTTCGCGATGCCCGGCACCATCACGGGCTCCATCGGCATCTACTTCGGCAAGGTAGTCTTCTCCAGGCTGCTGGAGAAGCTGGGGCTCCACCGCTTCGAATTGGTAAGGGGCAAAGGGGCGGGCTGGGGCGATTTCGATCGTCCCTTCAGCGACGAAGATCTGGCCAAGGTTCGGCTGGCCCTTGAAGAGTACTACGGCCTGTTCCTTGAGAGGGTAGGGGAGGGCCGAAAGCTCAAGCCCGAGGAACTCGACAAGTTGGCTGAGGGTCGTGTTTACACTGGCTCCATGGCAGTGGCCAACAAACTGGTGGATCTTGATGGAGGTGCCCTGGAGGCTCTGGACCACCTTCGGGACCGCCTTGGCCTCGACGAGGGGCAGGAGGTGGCCTTGCAGTTCTATCCCAAGCCCAGCTTTGCACAGGCGCTGCAGAAGAGCCTGGGAATGGCCGCAGGAACAGAGCTTCTACAGCAGGCTTCACTCTTCCTGGATGCCATGGAGAGTCTTGCCGGGGTGAGCATCTGGGCCATGGACCCCTGGCTCATGATTATGGCACCGTGAACTGTGGGCTGGCCCCTTGAACCAGTTCGGGTCACTGGTTAGCCTGGGACATAGGCGTCCCTGCGCAAGGTGTAGCGCCACGGTTAAGCTGATTTTCTCTCCCAATTGGTGCGCTGACACGATACAAGTGTTCGGCACTGCTTTCGGCTGAATTGTGGGCCGAGGTGGCCTCTGGAGGAACAACATGATTTCCCTTTTCCGCTCTCATTCGGACTCAACTCAGTTTGTATGCCCAGGTGCGGGTCAATCCAACGGGCAACCCGACACTCTCAGCGTGGGCCGGTGGGTTGGCCTGGCTCGCAGTAGTATTGCGGCGCTTGTGGTCATTGCGCTGGCCGTCGCTTGTGGTGGCGATGGTGGGAGCCCCCAGGATGACACGCAGGATATTCCTGCCTTCTTGCCCGACGACGGAGAGCAGCCTGAGCAAGACATCCAATTGCCCGACCTGCCCGATGAACCCGATGCTCCGGAGATCTCCCAACCTGATCTCACCCCCGCAGACCTGCAGCCGGACGAGACCGCCTGTCTCCCCTTTTGTGACGGCCGGGAGTGTGGTGACGATGGGTGCGGTGGCCTGTGCGGCACCTGTGCGGGAGACCTTGTCTGCCTGCCCGAGGGGCTCTGCGTCCCAGCAGCTGCCTCTCCATCGCCCGGGCAACTTGTCATAACGGAGATCATGGCCGACCCAGCGGCGGTTAAGGACACCGATGGCGAGTGGTTTGAGATCAGAAACACTACTGCCGTCTTCGTCAACCTTCAGGGCCTTGAGTTCAGCGACGCCGGGACCGACAAATTCACCATTGATAAGCTTGTCCACCTGGGGCCTAACAAGCACCTAGTTCTTGGGCGCAACGCCAAGATGAGCGATAATGGCGGGGTTACTGTGGGCTGGACCTACTCAAGCTTCACCCTGGCCAACGACTCGGACAGCATCGTCATGAAGCTGGGAGAGACGGTCATCGATGCCGTGGTCTGGGAGTCCTCTTGGAAGATGCCCTCGGGAGCAAGCCTCTCCCTGTCACCCGACAAGCACAATGCCGAGCTCAATGACCTGCTCAGCAGTTGGTGCGCCTCCACCTCCTTCATCGTTGGGGAGGCAGGGGACAAGGGCACCCCCGGATTCACTAACCTGACTTGCGACGCCCAGGTATGCGTGCCGGCATGCGACGGCAAGGAGTGTGGCCCCAACGGCTGTGGCGGCGAGTGTGGTACCTGTATCCCTGGAACCACCTGCTCCGGCGGCCTCTGCCTTACCCAGACGGGCGAAGCCCCGGCACCTGGCGACTTCATCATCAATGAACTCATGATTAATCCTAAGAATAGTTCAGATACCAATGGCGAATGGATCGAGCTGAGAAATCTCACGAACAAGGATCTGCAGTTGAAGGACATTGTGGTTCAGGATCTCGAAGGCGACTCCTTTGTTGTTGCCGTCCCCCTGACGCTCCCCCCTAATGGCTTCGTTGTACTGGGAAGGAACAGCGACCAGGAGATGAATGGTGGATATAAGCCTGACTATGTTTACACTGGCTTCAATATGGCAAACACACAAGACGAAGTCATTATCCTCTTCGATGGCCAGGTAATTGATCAGGTTCAATACGACTCGTCCACGTCGGACCCGGCCCTGAAGTGGCAAGTACCCGACGGAAGCAGCCTGGCGCTGAAGCCCGATGTGGCCGATGTTGCTGCCAACGACGTCCCCGGCGTCTGGTGCATGCAGCAGGCCCGAATGCCTTTGGTTCCTCAAGAACTCCCCGCAGATTTCGCCACCCCGGGCGCCGCTAACGTCTGCAAGTAGGATGGGGCCATGGCATCACCGGCACCGGCCAGCCCTCTTCAACTTCTAGATTTTGCGAAAGTGGGGAGAGTGAGGGCGCCTCAGAAGGCCATGAGCGGTCCTTTCTGGACCAGTTCCTGCAGCTTGACGAGGCCATCGATGACCTGTTCGGGCCTGGGAGGGCAACCGGGAATGTAGACATCGACGGGGATTATGTGGTCGATGCCAGGGACCGTGGCGTAGTTATCGTAGAACCCTCCGGAACTGGCGCAGGCGCCGAAGGCCACCACCCACTTGGGGTCGGCCATCTGATCGTATACACGCCTGAGAATTGGGCTGTTCTTGAAGTTGACCGTACCGACCACGATAAGCATGTCAGCCTGCCTGGGGGAGAAGCGAGGAATTTCGGCGCCGAAGCGGGCCATATCATAATGGCTCCCCATCACCGACATGTACTCCATCGCACAGCAGGCTGTAACAAACGGATACTGAAAGAACGAGTATTTCCTGGCCCAACCTACAAAGTCTGTAAGCTTGGTAGTGAAAAAACTGTCTCCTGACATAACACCCTCCAAATCGGGCACCCAATCCTATTGGGGCGGAGCATTGTGGCGAGTGTATCCACGGTAGCCCCGGGGGCCAAGGCAATTCTGCGCGCAATGGTCAGTTGGTGAGGGTTGCCCGGGGGCGTTGCTGTTCACGAAGGAGGGCTTGGGCTACTTCAAGGCGATGGTTCGTGGGCGTCGCGATTCTTCCGTTATTGCCTTGGAGATCTCTTCAAGACTTCTCGATTCAAGGGCCCGGCCATTGAGAAACATGGACGGGGTCCCTCGGACGCTGGCACCTTCCGCTTCGGCCATGTGTCGGTTCACGACCCCGGCGTGGGCGCCAGAATCCAGAGCGGCAAGCAGTGCCACCGTGTCGAGGCCGATACCAGCGGCCAACTGAACAAGCCCCTCTTTGGTCAGCCCCTTTTGGTTAGCGTAAATCGCATCGTGAAGCTCCCAGGCCTTACCCGAGAGGGCAGCGAACTGGAACGCTTCGGCCGCGGGCTTGGCCACGGGGTGGAAGGGTAGGGGATAGTGCTTGTAAACGAAGCGGACCTCTTTAGGGAATCGGGTCAAGAGAGCCTCAACCAGCCCAGTAGATCGGCGGCAGTAGGGGCACTGAAAATCACAGAAGAGCGTGAGGGTTACAGGTGCGTTGGATGGGCCGATGGTGACGTCGCCCTCGGCCACGGTGAGGGTTCTGACCGTGGAGTCAGTTACGGGCTTTTTTTTTTCGATGTTGAGAGGAATTGGTGCTGGTTCACCCTTAACCCAGTGGGCGATGAAGGCGGGATGGGCTTGGTTCTTGGTGCTGAGGAACTCCTCCAGCTGATCCACAGGAGTGCCTTCGGCCAGGGCTTGGTTCGCCTTGGCCAGTTCTTCGTCGATAATTGCTGCGAAGTTTTCCAGGGGCTGTGCGCCTTGAACAACTCTACCGTGAATGACGAAGACGGGGGTTGCCTGGATACCCATCTGGGATGCTACCCACTGGTCCGATCGGATGGAGTGTTCGATGCGCGGGTCATCCATGTCCCAGGCGAACCGATCCATGTTGAGGCCAAGGGCCCTGGCCCCGGTTTCGATCCTCTCGTCGCTGAGTCCTTCTCGGTTGCTGAAGAGCCAGTCGTGCATCTCCCAGAACTTTCCTTGAATCCCCGCTGCGAGGGCCGCCTTGGCGGCGGGCATTGCCAGGGGGTGCATGGCAAGGGGGTTGTTGTGGAAGACAAGAGCAACCTCACCTTCATACTTTCTTTCGACCTGCGCCATGATTTCCAGTGCTGCCTTGCTGCAGAAAGGGCACTGGTAGTCCGACAACTCGTGGATAACCACTTTGGGTGTCTCTGCGCCTCGTCGAGGGGCCTCTCCCAATTCCTGGGGAACCCCCCTGCCAGAGCCCACCAGGGCGCCACCGGGCCATCTTAGGAGCAGTCCGGCGCCAATGCCGAGCAGGAGCGTGATGATGATAGCCGGGATGAGCAGTTGTCTCTTCATAGTCGGTAGCCTCCGTAGTCCGACGAGTCGGGCAAAGATACCACTTCAACGCTGCAATTCAAGCACGCAGGGGGGCGGGCGTGAGGTCGAGGAGGGGCCGCTGCACTTTTCCAAAGCAAAGCGGCGTCCAGTGAGGTAACTTACGGGCCGCCAGTTTCGTGAGGTGTGGTCTATGAGGATTTCCCTGGTGGGGACCAACGTGGAGTTGGAGCCGTTGCGAGCGCTTGTGAATGACAGGGCACTGCTGTCGCCAGAACCAATGGCAGCGGCTTACGCACGAATAAGTCGGAGCCCTGAAACGGTAGAGCAGTTGAGGGAGTCGGCGCGAACCGACGTGGAGAGTGCTCGCCGGTCGAACCAGCGCATTGTCTTTGACATGGGGCACAGCTCCATTGCGGAGCATGCGGTGTTCAACTTCGACGTAGAGGGAATATCGAGGTTGGCGGTGGAGGAGTTGGAACGGAGCCGCCTGGCCTCGTTTACCGAGCGCTCTCAGCGATATGTGAGGCTCGATTCGGCGTGGCATATGCCAGCGGAGGTTGCATCACTTCCGGGCGTATCTGCTGCATTCAAGGCCCGTTATGACGCACTGTTTGACGCGTATGACGCGCTTCACCGCGAACTGCTGCGGCGCCAACTGGAGGGTGTTGGCGGGTCGGTCAGCAAGGCTGAGCGGCAGGCTATGGAGACGGTGGCCAAGGAGGATGCGAGGTATGTTCTGCCGTTGGGAACTCTGGCGCAACTGGGCATGACGCTTAACGCGCGGAGTCTGGAGAGCATGGCCAGGCGCATGCGTGGCCACGAGTTAGAGGAGGTGCGGGCCGTGGCGCAAGCTCTTGAGGCGCAGGCTCTGAGCGTTGCACCGTCACTCATCCGGTATACGTCCCCCAGGGGCCTGGCCGATCCTTCTGCGGCTTGGAAGACGGTGGATTGGACGGGAGGTGGAAAGGGCAGGCAGCGAAGCGGTTGTGGGGTCAGCCTCATAGATCCCCCAGTGCCGGGGGAACCGGACCGAGTGCTTGGGGAGCGTTTGCAGTGGTTGAATGGGGCTGTTGAGGGGCCCCATGACGAGGCTCTGAGGCGTTGGCTGGTTGAGTACTATGGGGCAGCATCCCCGTGGGACAGCGCTCCGAGGTTGTTGGAGTTTGTGGAGCTGACCTATGAGGCAACGGTCTCCGCTGCCTGTTTCGGGCAGTTGAAGAGGCACCGAATGGCCTCAATGCTGGCCGGGCCGTACGACCTGAGGCTTGGTGTGAGGGTACCTCCCTCGTTGGAGAGTGCGGGATTAGCGGCGAAGGTCGTGGAGGCAGCGGAGGTAACCGAGGAGTTGATGGGGAGGGGCCACTCCTGGGAGGCAGCGTCGGCCTATTTGATCTGCAATTCGGTGTGCCGCAAGGTGATCATCAAGATGAACCTGAGGGAGCTGTACCATTTCTGCAGACTTCGCATGGATGGACACGCCCAGTGGGAGATTCGTGAACTGGCCGGGGAGATGGCGGAGTTGGCTCGTGGGGTGGCTCCGGGTGCGGCAGGATTTCTTTGCGGAAAGGACTGTTTCGGGTCCAAGACCAGCATGTGAGAGTTTGGGTCCACGCTAACTGGTTACGGCACAGGGACTGGCATCTGACTGTGTCGGCCTTCCTGTTCAGGGCACTGGTCTTTCTGGCTGAAGGGGCGGCGGAGCCACCCATTGGGGCCTACCTTGGGTGGCAGGAAACCGGGGGCGTTGTTCTTTAGCGGCCCTTTCTTTCTTTAAAGATGTTGTCGTCGATCTTAATTCCGCCGTCGCCGCCGCCGCCGCCACCGCCGCGCTTCTCGATCTTGATTGTCTTAGCGATATCCGTACCGATTCGACCGGATTCTCGAAGCGCTGACTCTGTGAGGCCGACGTTGAGCATGTCGGGTGTGACCAGTTCTCTTGGGGGGACGCCGGATTTAATCTTCTGGGTCGCCTTTGCAGCGTGGTAGCCGTCGCCGTATGTGAAGGCAGCGGGGACTGCTTTCAGTGTTTCGAGGGTTGGCTCACCGCCCTCAATTGAGGCGGTCTTCAGCTGGTAAACCGGCGGTATTTCGGCCTTCTCCTTCTCCGTAGGGGATTGTCCCCGGTTGGTTCCGGAGCCATCCTCGGGGAAGAGAGGAATGACTCCAACGAAGACGAGTATTGCAGCGACGGCGAGGATTCCGGCGACGCTGGAGCCCACAATTATGCGTACTTTTCGGGCCCGCTTGTCGGCTGCGGCCTTTGCCAGTGCGGCAATTCGGCGTTCCTCTGCTCTTCGGGCCTCCTCTTCTTTGCGGCGCTTCTCGTCTTCTTTTCGCTGGATGGCTTCAAGGCGCTTGCGCTTTTCATCCTCGAAGAGCTGCTCGTACTGGGCCTTCTTCTTGCGCTCCTCTTCCTCTTCGGCCCTCTTCAGGGATTCGGCCTTGGACTGGAGTTTCTTGTTGTGCTGCTGAATCTCTCGGTCGGCCTCGGCTCTGGCGTCGCTAAGCAGCGAGTCCAGCAGGGAACTTTTGGGAGCTGATGGCTTAGCCTCCGGGGCAGGCGCCGGCGTTGCAGCTCCTCCGGCCGCCGCAGCTTTAGGGACGGCGTTCTCGTCCTTCTTGAACTCTTCTTCCAGGGCCTTGAGGATGTCGGGTTTGTCTTGCGCCATG
Source organism: uncultured Myxococcales bacterium (assembly GCA_964593355.1). Classification (GTDB taxonomy): domain Bacteria; phylum Myxococcota_A; class UBA9042; order CAIXZC01; family CAIXZC01; genus CAYTWV01. The sequence goes on along the minus strand of CAZQHM010000040.1, from coordinate 12,584 downwards.
GCCGATTTGACCTTTCCTTGGGTACCGTACGCTGTGAACCGTCTGGAGTGCTCACGCCCACCAGCCCGGTAATGATATACGCACGCGAATCGCAGTGTCAAAGCAAAAGGCCCGCTCTTTAAGGGGCAGTCAAACACGTTGACGACGGCCCAGGCTTCTCCTATACTCCGTGGCGCTTTGACGACCGAGGTTGGATACATGGGGAAAATCGAAATACGGAAGAGTCAGTCGTTCACTTACGGAGAGGTCTCGGTCGCACTCGAGATTCTCAAGTTCGCCATGCGGAGCAACGACCTCCGCGTCCTGGCCCATCGCCCTGATTTCATTTCGCTGTACCGCAAGTACTCGAAGATGAAGGAGAAGATGATGGAGATGGCTGAGGCGGGCAAGGGCGAACTGGTGCCCGAAGATGGTGCGCGCCACGACTCTGACTCAGGTGAAGACCTCGACGAGGAATAGCCGCTCATTCTCTCCCACCTGTTCCCGGTTTCAATTGAGCCAGTCTGGTAGCTGTTCGTGCCACATGAGGGGTTCGTGTGTGTTCGCTTGCAGTTATTCGACCGGGTTTTCTAAGGATTCCGGCGGCTGCGATAGGCCTGTCAGCGTGGGTTTGTCCATTTTCGGCCAGTTCAAGGCTGCTTCTGATACCCCTTTGGACAGATTGACCAGAGCGCAATCGCGCGCAACTCCGCCATGGGCCACCGGCCATTTTGCTGCCTCCAGATCGTAATGCGATCTGAAATTCGCCCTCCAGGTTCGAATCCTGTTGACTCTGAGATCGGTTAGCGATCTATTTGCGGGGCGCAAGGCATGACATTAACGGAGGCAACGATGAGACGGAAGTGGAAGGAGTTCGAATCGGAGTTCTTGCAATGGCTTCACACAGTGGGGCACCCGCCGGCTACGAGGGCAGGGTGCGCAGCACTTGGCAGACCCTGTCCCGCACTGCTCTGCCCCTGTCACCTCTGGCCGGACCGCTTCGACTTCGGCCAACTCATCGGCGACCTCTACAGGCAGGTGGAGCGCCCTTATCCCCCTTCCTGTACCCTGGACATCGCTGACGCCGGGGAGCACAGCGATGCCGAAGTCGCCCAAGTCCTGGGCCTGTGCGATGAGCGGGTCTCCCAGATTCGCAACGGCGCCCTGAGGGAACTCCACGACCGCCTCAAAGAGCGCGGAATCCACGTGGATGCGGCCGAGTTCCTCAACCTCTTCTTCTAAATATGGTAGACCGGTGCCAAAATACCTTGACAAATCGGCCGCCGGAAATACGATTCGCTACCGGCTGCGCCATTTGGCGGGCTGGGGAGATGACCGAGTGGCCGAAGGTGCGCGCCTGCTAAGCGCGTGCATGCCCAAAAGCGTGCCGAGGGTTCGAATCCCTCTCTCTCCGCTCTTTCTCACGCGTCCATAGCTCAGCTGGATAGAGCATCGGTCTACGGAATCGAAGGTCAGAGGTTCGAATCCTCTTGGACGTGCCAGTTTCACGGTTTGCCGCCCCGCCATGGGGCGCCATCCTCACACAAATGCCATTTTCAGGTCCGCATGACTTCACCATCTCATGAACAGCCGCAGGTATGGGAACGATGGATGGATGTGGCCCTGCAGAAAGCCGAGGCCGCCGCCCAACTGGGCGAGGTGCCCGTGGCCTGCGTCATCGTTCAGGGCGATACGCTGCTGGCACTTCAACACAATCTCGTAGAGACGAAGAACGACCCCACAGCCCACGCCGAACTGCTTGCCATCCAAGAGGCATGTGCCGCCCTGGGCACAACAAGGCTTCAAGGCTGCACTGCCTTTGTCACCCTTGAACCCTGCCCAATGTGTGCCGCTGCACTCTCTGCCGCCAGAATCTCGCTCCTGGTTTACGCCTGCGCCGACCCAAAGACCGGTGCGTGCCGCTCCCTCATGGCCATTCCCTCAGATGGACGACTGCCACACACCTTTCCCATGGTTGAGGGCGTGCTGGGCGATAAGTCTACAGCGCTGCTGCAGCACTTCTTCAAGCGGCTCAGGGGCTGAGGGCTCACCACAGCTATGGTGCCCCGCCGTTACCTCATGCAGTAGGTGGCGTAGCAGATGTCTCCGGGTTCGCAGAAGACTCCGTACTCAGGGATGTCGCCGTTGTTCACCGTGCCGCAGGGTGCACCGCCTGCGACAGGGTAGGGGGTGTATTGGGTTCCAGGGTTCTTGTATTGGTGCATACGGCACTGGCCCGCAATGCAGAAGTCGCCCTGGCGGCACCATACCGTAACGAAGGCTCCCCCGTCGCCCACGCCCCAGCCGCAGTAGGCCTCGGTTTGCCACTGATGCTCTGGTGCATAGGTTGCAAAGCAATCATTATCGTTGTCGCATGTGAATCCTGCAGCACAGTAGCTGTAACAATCCGAGTAGGGGCCCCAGATTCCGTTGGGAAGACAGTAGCGGATGGTCTCCCCACAAAGGCACTTGCCCTTCTCCTCGTCGTACGGCACACAGTCGAGGCAGGCGCCCTCGTAACAGACTTTGTTGGCGCCACAACTGCTTATGCACTGGGTCCATGGGCCCCAGTCCCAGGCGCCGTTGGCGTAGGTACAGGTGCGCTCTTTCTTGCTGCACGCATCGCAGCCCTCGGATGTGTACTGGGGTGGGTCGCTGGGCTTGCAGGGCACGCAGGCGCTGTTGTAGCACACAAGCCCCACTGGGCATGCAACGAGGCACGGTCCCCAGAGAGACCACTTCCCTGTGGAGAGGCAGGTTCTGCTCGCGCTGGTGCAGCCGGAGCAGACCTCGGTCTCGGTGGTGCCGGGGATGCAGTCGACGCAGGTCCCTTCGTGGCACCCCTGTTCCGCTGTACATTGCCAGGCGCAATTCTCCCAGGATTGCCAGTTCCCGCTGTCGGAGCAGGTGCGGTTCTTCTGGAAGCAAGGCTCGCAGCCTTCGCCTGTTTGTTGCTGGGATCCGGGGAGGCACTCCTTGCACAATCCCAACACGCAGAACTGCTGCTCGCTGCACTGCGACAAACACTCAGAGGCTGCGCCCCAGAAGCCTGCCTGGTCACACAGGGAGACTCTGGCGTGGCATGGAGCGCAACCCTGACTATCAAGCTTCTGAGTTCCCGGAACACACTGGAAACAGTTTGAGAACCCTGGGTTCACTGAAGCGTCGTTGTCGTCGCAGTCTCCCGGCCCCAAGGCGCACAGGGCCCCGGGAAGGTAGCTCATCAGTTCGTCACACCAGCCATCCCCATCGTCGTCGCATCCGAAGTCCACCATTAGCGCACAGCTGTTGTTGAGCCCGTCGCACAGCTCTTGGGCAGATGGGTTGATTGCAGCGTTTTCGTCGTCGCAGTCGTTGCCGCCCTTGGTGCAGAGGGATGAAACAAGGTATCCCATCCCGGCATCGCACCATCCATCTCCGTCGTCGTCGCACCCCTCATCCACCAGTTCGTCGCAGTCGTTGTCAACGTTGTCGCATATCTCCAGCGAGCCCGGGAAGACCCAGTCATCTTCGTCGTGGCAGTCCCCAGGCTGCAGTGTGGTGTAGACCCCTTGGGGGGCGCAAAGGCAACGGGTTTCTTCTGCAAGTCCCCACCCGTCCTTGTCCTCGTCCAGGTAGTACTGCACGCACCCGGCAGTCTGCTCAGGATCCGCGACCCCATCACAATCGTTGTCTTCTCCATCACAGACCTCGGCCTCTGCAATCTTGGCATCACACTCGGGCGCTCCTGAGGCGCAGCGCTGGACTCCTGAGCAGGCCCCGAACTCATTGCTTACCTCGCAGGCAGGGCCCACCCAGCCATCGTCAACAAGACCGTTGCAATCGTCGTCATCGCCGTTGCACTCCTCGGGCTTAGCCTCGATGCCGAAGCATTCAAGCCAGACGGCCAGCCCCTCCTGCATTTCGCAGCGCTTCTCCCCGAGGCAGGTCCCGAACTGGTTCGTCAGCGGGCATGTGCCCCGAAGAGCAGCTTCGACTGCATAGGTGGTGCACTGGCAGCCACCGAAAGAGGGAATGCAGTAGCGCCCGCTGCCCCCTCCATTCAACGGAACCTGCTTGCACTCCATGCCCTCTGGACACGCTCCCATCTCGCATCCAGCAGCGCAGACGCTGACGGGGCTCTCCCACTCGAAAGCGCCTGATGCCAGGCACGCAGCGTTGAGGCCGCTCTCCGCGCCATTCACCGATATGCCTTTGCGACAATCTGATGAGTGTTTGCATGGTGCACATGAGCTTATGAAGCGAGGAACGCAGACGCCACCAGTGGCCTCCCCCTCAAGGCCAGCTACTATGCGGCACTCCTCGTCCTCCAGACAGCCCCCCGAGCAGGCCCTCGTGCATCGCCCTCCCCCTGGCCACGTAACGCAGAGCCCCGAGTCACACTCTTCCCCTGTTTCGCAGGGTCCGGCCACAACAACATCCTGGCTCAGCTCACCCGCAAGCTCACCGTCGGTTCGACCCGTGTCCAATATCCCGGCGTCGCCTCCCTCTGCATCACCGTTTATCGTATCAACTGCCAACAGGTCGCCTTCACCCTCCGTGCCCGTTGAGGCCGGGCTGCACCCCGCCCAGGCAAGCGAAAAGGCCACCGCTATGCCTACAAACGCCCCATCAGTGCGAAGGTGCATTGGACCGTGTCGCCCTTTTTTCATGAGCTCCTCCCACGAGAACTGAAGCCACAATTCTAGCCACGCCTCCAACCCCGCACCAGAGTTTCTTCCCCGGCGCTGAAAGTAGAAGGCTCTGGGACTGAGCGTGTGCCGTTCCCGAACCGGAAAGCAAATAGACCTTGTCACGCTGCTAGACAGTTCGGCGACCCTCCTTCGCCAAGGCTTCGGCGGGGCAAGCTGGCGCCCCCCCTTCGCCAAGGCTTCGGCGGGGCAAGCTGTCAACCCGCCTTTGGCGGGACTACGGCCACGAGAGGCGCACGCTGGACGTCCAGCTCCCCGGCAACCGATCCGCACCCAGACTGAGCGCTTGCCCTTTTCTTGCGCTGTTGCCAATATCACCGCTTGGTGGTATTGCCACTCCATCCCGGGGGTATCGTGAGAAGCCCGAATAGTTCAACTGCCTCTCCACTGCGAGGTGAAAAATGAGACACTATCTGACCCTGGCTCTTTCTGCCGTAATGTTCATCTACTCACCATCGGTTCTCCAGGCCTACGACGCCTCAGTTTTCCAGGGTGAGGCCAGGGACGCCAAGCTCTCTGACCTCTATCCACGCTCCGATGCTGCCGACGAAACCTACTACTCCGAGGAGTACGCCTTCACCACGGAGATGGAGGGTAAGGCCAAACTGGAACTGCAGTTCGGCTTCAGCAACGTGCTGGGTGACAAGGGCTCTGCTTTCGTCAACGTTGCCTGGAAGGTTGAGGGGTACAAGAGCGAGCGGGTCAGGGTGACCCTGCCCAAAGATAAGTGGTCTTTCACCAAGGCCCCCTTTGCAATCAAGATGGATAGGGTGACCTTCTCGGGAGACATGGAGGAACTGAAGCTGGTTGCTGAAGGCAAGCGAACCTCGCTGGAGATCGGCTTCTACCCCCTTGTGCCGGGGTTCGTTCCCGGATCTGGACGCATCCAGCTGGGCAAGGAGGGGTTCGTGGACATCAACGTCTGGCCCATGCTGGCAATTCGTGCCAAGGTCGTGGACAAGAAGAGCAAGACCGGCCACCACGTCAATGGCTGGGCCATCCTCTCACACTCCACCACAACCCTGCCCCCTCAGAGCCAGCCCGGCAAGTGGGTGCAGTTCCGTGCAAAAGATCCCAAGAAGATGCTCCTGGCCCAGGTCGTTCAACTGCCCGAGAGCTACGGTGGAACATACCATGGCTGGTTCGTGGCCTACGAGAACCGCAAACAGGTTGGCCGCTCTGCCACCCTCAAGGTCACGCCGGTCACCAACGGCACCTACGGCGGCAAGAGTATCCCCGTGGCCTTTGTTCTGGAGGACTCCGAGCAGAAACTGGCCGTTGGTCTGAAGGCTACGAAATTCAAACGTGTCAGCGACCAACTCAAAAAGCTGCCAAAGATACAGAGGGCCATAGTGGCTAAATACATAAGTCCCGTGTCATATCAATTTGATGGAGAAGTTGAGGTGCAAGTTTCTGTTGGAGACTACTTCGCTCTATTGCCGAAGGTCAAGTCAACTAAATATAAAGGATTCATGAAGGTGGACACCATCCGCTAGCGTTCGTCCGAGCTTCGCCGGACTGTCGGTGCTGCCTATTTTCCCTTCTTCTTATTCCCCTCTTTAGAGTCTTCACTTGGTGCGGGAGCTTTATCGGGCGGGGCCATAATCTGCTTCAGGAGGTCATCGGCGCTGCTGCTTCCCCCCTTGGTGGACTTGGCCTCCTCCCTGGTCTTCATCACGGCCTCTTTTTCCGGAAGGAATACCCAAACCAGCCTGTTGCACGTGAAGATGTCGTCTGGGGGCTCAAAGGAGACCTCAAAGGTAGTATCCTTCCAGGCTGACCGCAGCGGCAGAGTTTTTGCTTCATCGGCCCAGAAGACATCCGCTGCCTGGCCATAGCGTTCCAGCCCCTTGGCCACGTGCTGTGCGAGGGTGCCATCCTCAAGACAGAGAAGCAGCTTCCAGAGCTTGCCTCCCGAAAAGAAGAAGTATGCGTGGTTGCTTACGTAGGCATACCGCATGAGGGCTTCGCCTACGTTATCCCGGTACTCATCGGCAACCACGGAGACGGCGTAGGGGGTCTGCTGGCCCTTGAACTCCGCGTAGCTGGCCCGGACCTCATCGATGGAGCGCCTAAGCCCCTCCTTCATGGAGTCACGCTCTCTGGCGTTGCCCGTGACCTTGAGTACGGGCTTGAGCTGCTCTTCCAAACGCTCGGCCAGCACAGCCAGGACCTCGTCGTGGCCCTTTCCAAATGGAAGTTCCGTGAATACTGAGTCCATCGCACCCGGGTCGAGGGGACTGGGCCATACGGGTTCAATAACCTTGGGCGCTTCCTCTTTAGGGGAGCTCCCTTTCTTGGGTTTGGCATCTCCCTGGGAAGAGAGAGCAAGAACGGAAACGGACAGCACGAAGAACAAGGGCCATTTTCGGCTCATGGCTAATCACCTCTCTGGTTGCCCTGCGAAGCATCAATGGGCATAATCATAACCAGTTTGCGGCAGGCAGGCCAGAGCAATCGGCCCGAGATTACTGCCTTTAACCACGGGGAACGCCCTAATGTCTCCACAGCGGTTAGTCCTGATGGTGGTTCTTCTAGGTGGATTTGGGTCAGGTTGCGGGCCTTCCGCTGCGCCGGCAACGGTCCTCGAGGAGGTCCATGATGACTCCGCCTGGCCAGCGGACCTTGATGCGGAGGTGAACCCCCAGGACCTCCACGACCTTGGCCAGCAGGACTACGACGCCTTCCATGACGCACCAGAGTTCGTTGAGGAAATTTGCGGGCCGGCCAGGCCTTGTGAGCCGCTGCCGTGTCAGGCCGTTGAGTGTACGCTTGATGGTCGGTGTGAGTACGAGCCCTTTCCCGACGGAACCCTTTGCGACGACTCTAACCCCTGTACCGAGAGCGACCAGTGTGCCCAGGGAGAGTGTTCAGGAACGACCAAGGCATGCGCCACCGCTGAGTCCTGCCTGGAAGGGCTGTGCAATACCGACTCGGGAGAGTGCGAGTTCATACCCCGTGAGGGAGGCTGCGACGATGGCAATCTCTGCACAGTTGGCGATTGGTGCGATTCTGGCCTCTGCGTGGGAAGTGCCTTTGACTGCTCCGACGACAACTCCTGCACCTTTGACTCTTGTGCCCCGGCTACAGGCTGCACACACACCGCCATGCCGGGAATGCCCTGCGAAACGGCCTCGCTCTGCACGGTGGATGCTGTGTGTCTCGACGATGGCTCGTGCGGTGGCGGGGCGCCTCGAAACTGTGACGATGAGAACCCCTGCACCAAGGACACCTGCATCCCTGAGACCGGGGAGTGCCTGCACGAGGCCCTGAGCCAGTTACCCTGTTCGGATGGCACCTTGTGCACCACTGACGACCAGTGTGTTGACGGCCAGTGTCTCGGGAATCCCATCAACTGTGACGATGGCAACCTCTGCACCAGCGACTCTTGCCTGCCCGAGCTTGGATGTGAGAACCTCTTCAACACGCTGCCATGTGATGATGCCAATCCCTGCACCGAGAACGACCGGTGCAAGAATGGCAGCTGCGCACCCGGGGCGCTGTCAAGCTGCTCCGACGGCAACGCCTGCACGGCCGACTACTGTGACCCCGAAACCGGCGAATGCCAGCATAGCTTCGTAGATTGGCCCTGTGACGATGGCAGCCTTTGCACCTCCCAGGACCGGTGCGTGAATGGGATGTGCATGGGGGTAGCCCTGGACTGCAGGGATAACAACCCTTGCACTTCGGACTCCTGCGATCCCGCCGTGGGCTGCATCCACACCGACGTGCCAGCGCCTTGCGAGGATGGCAATCTCTGCACCCTGGGTGACTTCTGCGCCGACGGCACCTGCCAGTCGGGAAAAGGCTCGCCTTCTTGCGACGATAAAAACCCCTGCACCTCCGACAGCTGCTCCCCAGCCTCGGGGCAGTGCATCCACCAGCCCGTCGGTGGCTCCTGCGACGATGGGAATCCCTGCACTCTTGGCGACTACTGCCAGGCCGGAACCTGTCAGGCCGGCACCATCGACTGGTGTGAATGCAGCGGAGACCTTGACTGCGCACCCCTGGACGACGGCAACTACTGCAATGGTGTGCTCTACTGCGACAAGGCTGAGTGGCCCTACCGCTGCAGGATAGTCCCGGCCTCCGTCGTGCAGTGCGATACCCAGTATGATACCCAGTGCGAGTCCATGCGCTGCAACCCCGAGAATGGTTCCTGCACTCTGCAACCACAGCCCGACGGGCTCTCCTGTTCCGATGGCAACATGTGCACCGGCCCCGACATCTGCCTGGACGGCTTCTGCACTCCACAAGGTGTTCAGGAGTGTGTGGACCCCAATCCCTGCGTGGTCACATGGTGCGACCCACTCTTCGGCTGCCAATATCAAGCCGTGGAGGTGCCCTGCGACGACAAGAACCCATGTACCGTCAATGACCGCTGCGCTATGGGCTTCTGCCTTGGGGCGGCAGTCTACTGCGATGACGGCAATCCCTGCACAGTGGACTTCTGCGACCCGACCACGGGCTCGTGTGCCTACGTGCAGGCCCAGGGGGCATGCAACGATGGCAACCCTTGCACGGTGAAGGATACCTGTCACCAGGGGGTGTGCCTGGGAGAACCACGAGATTGTGACGACGGCAAACCATGTACCAGCGACGCCTGCGTCATTCCAACGGGCTGTGTCTACACCAACCTCTCGGGCCTCTGTGACGATGGAAGTGCCTGCACCCAAGGGGATACCTGCGTGGCAGACCTCTGCGTGGGAACGCCAATCTCCTGTGAAGACGACAATCCTTGCACCGATGATTCTTGTTCGCCCGTGGCCGGGTGCCAGTTCTTACCGAACTCCTTGCCTTGTTTTGATGGCAACTACTGCACCAGCAACGACCGCTGCTCGGCCGGGCTTTGCGTCGGAAACGAAGTTGATTGTGACGATTCCAATCCCTGCACCCAGAACGACTGCCACCCCTTTGCAGGCTGTATCCTCTGGCACATAGACGTGCCGTGCAGCGACAACAACGCCTGCACCGTGGGAGATTGGTGCATCAACGGCCAGTGCATTGCCGGTGCTGCCACTGTATGTGAGGACAATAATCAGTGTACGGCAGATGCGTGCGATCCGGTGACGGGCCTATGTACCTTTTACACGCTATCGACGCCATGCGATGACGGTACGCTCTGCACGAGTAATGACATATGCATTGATGGACAGTGTGTGGGAGACCCCTTGGACTGCAACGACAACAATCCTTGTACCTCCGACTCCTGTTCCCCGGCCTTTGGATGCAGCAACCAGCCCCTTGACGGCTCCTGGTGCACCGACGGAAACGCTTGCACCGAGCCCGACCGCTGCTTTGCGGGGAAGTGCATGGCAGGCCCCAACCTCGATTGTGACGATGGTGACCCGTGCACTCTGGACTATTGTGAGCCGGCCTTGGGATGCGTGCACGAGTTCTCGGCGACTCCCCAGTGCCTCTACTGCGGACCTCTCGTGACCATTGATGGTGAGAGCGAACCCGACCCGGAGCAGCTCTTCGTCGTGGCCGGTAACCTCTGCTCAACCTCTTACACTCTGCTGCCTGCCCCGACCCCCTCCCTCGATTTTGATGCATCCCTGGCTGCTGGTTGCATGCCCGGTGAGATTCCCTTCAACATCTACATCCCCATTCCGCTGCCTGAGTTTGACTACACGCTGAAGCTCGGCTTCCAGTGGAGCGCCTCCCTCTGTCCCACTGATGAGGGACTCATAGCCTCCGTGGCCCTCCTCTCCGACAGTGGAGTTGAGAGCATCTTCGTTCCGGTGATCAGCCGAACCCAAGAGCCTTGCGGTTATCACGACCGTATCGCTCCGCAGGACTCCTTTGTCGAGTTGGAGGTGGTCTTCTCTTCCCAAACCGAGAGTTACCGTGTCTGGCGTGACGGGCAACCCCTGGATGCCGAGCCACGGCCTCTGGATCCCGACGCCCTGCCCGAATTCGTGAGGTTCGTGGTTCGCTCCGGTGGCGCTGAGGCCCCCGTCGCTGCCTCAATCAAATGGTTCCAGGTCGAAGCTGTTTGCCCATGAGCACCTTGCCGACTGCTACCCACAGCCATATCGTCTCTCTTGAGCGAGGGTCGCTATGAATCTGCCGCAGACAAGCCTGTTGACCATCCTGTTGCTCCTGGCGGGGTGCATAGACCCCCAGAAAGACCTGCGAGCCCGCACAGACCTGACCGTGGGGACCATCGGTCTGGATTGGACCAGTGGCATCGACGACAAGAGACGCCCCGATGGGCTACTGGACGTCAACCATGAGGTCGGCGACAACGAAGGAGAGGCTGATATCGCCCATGAACTGGACTTGGACCTCAACTTCAATGACATGACGGACGAGACTTCCGATATCGCACAGTTGGACACCGACGCCCTGGACCTCGGGGAAGAAGTCTCGGACCTTGATGCAGACAACACATGCCTGCCCTCCTGCGATGGCTTGGCTTGTGGTCCAGATGGGTGCGGCGGTAGTTGTGGCCTTTGCCCAACCTCAAAGCCGCAGTGCATCCTGGGACAGTGCAAGGCATGCCAGCCCTTCTGCTCCGGAATGGAGTGCGGGCCCAATGGCTGCGGTGGCTCTTGCGGCTCATGCCCACAAGGGTTCCAGTGCTCCCAGGGAGGCCTCTGCCTCCCACCGCTATGTGATTCATCGGTGGTGGTCGTTGAGGAGGAGTTCGACAACTGCGACACAGGGATCTTCGAGGTGTTGGATTTCCAACCCGAAGACTCGGTCTCCTGGTTCCCGGTGGCCACGATTACCCACTCGGGAACCTGCTCCGTCTACCTGGGGGACCCCTTCCTGCTTCACTATGACACGGGGGCCAGGGTCTCCGTGACACTTCGCTCTAAGGCCATCGCCTTGCCAAGCCAGCCCACATCCATGCAGTTCCGAATCAGAGCCCAGGGAGAGGCGGTGCCGGCCCCGCAGTACCCCTATGACTACGATGTTCTCTTCCTCTATGTGATAGACGAAGAGACGGGGCAGCAAGATATGATATTTTCGACAAAATCCTTGCTTAATAATACAAACGAACAATTCGTTCCGGTAGCCCTGGATTTGCTTTCCTATGCTGGGAAAACCATCAGATTAAACTTCGTATTTGACACATTGGATTCGATAGATAACGAGTATGCGGGATTCTATCTGGATTCCCTTAAGATTGCCACAACATGTCCCTATTGTACCAAAGCCCAGCATTGCGACGAGCTGGTGGCCGAGAACTCCTGCTTGGTTGCCCAGTGCCTCCCCTTTACCAACATCCCCGAGGCAGGGATATGCATCCTGGAGCCAGACCCTGAGTGTCCACCACAAGAGCCACCCCTGGAATAGTGAACATCAGCTCGGGCCTATCCCCTCAGATATCTTTAGGCGCTACTTAGGCTCGCAAAGCATGAATTGCTCAATATTCTCTGATGCCATTATGCACTTTATAGTCTTTTCCTTGACATCAGGCGCATACTCGGCGACCTCTGTTATGCACTGTTCGATGATGCTCTTGATTTCCTTCTCGTCGATGTCCTTCGCCTCTTTCCTCATCAACTGCTCGACCTTGGCGCAAACCTCGGTGGGAGAGGGCAAGGGGTCTGCAGCGAAGACTGGAGAGGCGAAGGCAAGACAGAGCACTGAAGCCAGTAATCTTCTCATTGGCGTATTCCTCCGGTTGTCATGGGGCCAGGAGCGCTCGCACGATACTCTTGACCGAGATGTGGCGCAAGGGGTGGAAAGGAGCAATTGGGTGCGGATCCGCTGCTTTGGACCGGTACGTCCCCCGGGGTGTTTTTCGTGGCCGTAGTCCCACCGAAGCGATAGCGAAGGTGGGTTGACAGCTTGCCCCGCCGAAGCCTTGGCGAAGGGGGGGCGCCGTCGCCGTCGCCGAACCACCTAGGAGCCTGTAGGGCGTAGAATCTCTCGCCTTCCGTGCCCGTTTTCTCGTGG
>CAZQHM010000039.1:0-40920 GCA_964593355.1 uncultured Myxococcales bacterium | reverse complement strand
GATCTGGTCGGAGACTTGGAGAGCTGCCTGCCGCTGCCCCTGCTCCTGCGCCTGCACCCGTCCCCGCCCCCGCACCCGCCCCCGTCCCCCCCACAGCACCCGCCCCCGCAACAGCCCCCGTCCCCGGCACAGCTCCCGTCCCCGCCACAGCTCCCGTCCCCGCCACAGCCCCCGTCCCCCGAAGAACCGCTTCTGCCATGAGGCGTGCACGCAGCAACCAAGCAGAACAGAAGGCATATCGTCGTCAGAATTGATCTCATCGGCCCGTCCCGGGTAGCGGCCGTCCCACTAGTGCACGAAAAGGGTGTCGGTGCAACACCGGAAGCCGACTTCCGGGGAGAGACTCCGCCTGTTGCTGTAGCTTCGGCTGCTAGCACGAATTGCCGTAGGGTTCGATCTGTACGACCCACCACGTATCACGTACCAGTCCTCAGCATCGCCCAAACCGCCCCCACCTGGGGAGTCGGTGTAGGATTCCCGCCAGACACTGCCAAGCCACTCAGCAACGTTCCCTGACATGTCCATCACACCGTAAGGACTGGACCCGTCGGGCAACTGAGCAACGGGACGAACTGCACAGGCCACGTCCCCGCAACTGCAGCCGGGAAGGTCGCCCGATGCCTTCGTACAGTCTGCATCGGCGTCACCCCACGGGTACCTTGGCATCACCGAAGGACAGTACTGTTCTTCCCTACCATCCAGGTCGCATGCCCCCCTGGCAGCGAACTCCCACTCGGCCTCGCTGCATAGACGCTTGCCAGCCCAGACACAATAGTCCCGAGCCTGATCCCAATCGACGCATGTGACGGGAAGGCTCGGGTTGCCTTCGGCCACGGAACAGCCATAGAAGGACCCAGCAGGGCTACATGCCATATCCATGACGCACTGCTCATACTGGCCTACTGTGATTTCAGTCAAGTCTATTGCATACCCAAATATTTGTACTTTATGTTGTGGCAATTCGCTGTCTTCACATTGAAAATCCACGGACGAGTTGCAGCCCATCCAGAACTCACCACCAGGGATCACGAGCGAAGATGAGACGTTGTGGCAGGGAAGATTCCCTTGCCCCATACAGATATCCTCGGTCAATGGGTCGCCGTCGTCGCAGGTGCTGGAGCAGACGCCGAAGGAGCAATAGCTGCACGTCGAGAGGAGACCGCAGGGCTCGAGGTAGGGTGTTTCGGGGTGTGAGCACTCCATGCGACCAACTCGCAACACCATGCCGTCAGCCAGAGCCGGAGAGTCGTGGGAGAACAGGTTATACGGAGGGCTGCCACTCCCTTCGATTCCATTGGACTCTACCCAAGCCACCGTCGCCGTGCTGCCCGCAGACGGCTCCACGGATAGGTAATCGAAGGAGATCATCCCACCTTCGTGGATAGTGGCTTGGAACGTCAGACGTTCGGATGGATAGCCAACCCGGTTCACATCGCTCCAGCGCACGGCCAGCCAAGCGTGCGGCGAAGTACCCCCTATGCCGAAGTAGATCTCGCCAACTCCCGGAGTGACCTCAAGATCGTCCCAGAACGGGGCAAGGAATGAGCCAGTAACCGGCTGATCTATGGGAGAGACATTGTTCGGGCCCGGATCAAGACCGTCGAAGGTGATGACTCCATTGGTGGATACCCGGAAGAGGTTCACCGTTGAGGGACCGAAGCGGAAATCAAACCCAATGGGCATCTCGCTGCTCAGTTCATTGTCGCCGTAGAGCCCCATAGCCATCGGGTTGGGTCCCAGGGCAGATGGCATTGCCACTACAGCCTCGAGGGCAAAGGTCGTGTTGTCGCGGGCGGGCATGCAGACATCATCGGTGCAGGGCTGGCCATCGTCGGTGCAGCGCTCACCCATGGCCTTGGGCGCCGTGGTGCAAGTTCCATCGGGCGCACACGCCTGAGGTTGGCAGATGGTGGACGGGCACTTGGGCCTGCCCACGCATGTGGCAGTAACCGCTTGGCACGTGTCATCGATAGTACAAACATCGCCATCGTCGCATGGAGCAACGTTGCCCGCATGCTGGCAACCCGCCACCGAGTCACACCAGTCGTCAGTGCAAGGGTTACCGTCGTCGCACGTGACGGCGCTTCCCTGACACACTCCCATGGAACACTGGTCGCCCAGTGTGCAGACGGTGCCGTCGTCACAAGGTAAGGCGTTGTTCTCATTCAAGCAGCCCAGAAGCGGGTCGCAAGAGTCATCGGTGCAGAGATTCGAATCATCGCAATCGGCAAACCCCGAATAGAGGCAGGCTCCACCGGAACAGTGGTCGCCGGTGGTGCAGAGATTGCCGTCGTCACAAGCTGAGGTGTTCGGCAGGAAAAGGCAGCCCACCAGGGGGTCACAAGAGTCGTCGGTGCACACGTTGTCGTCGTTGCAGGCAAGGGCAGTGCCACTGCAGGCCCCAACGGCGCATGTGTCGCCTGTTGTGCAGGCGTCGCTGTCATCGCAGGGGACGCTGTTGTTCGAGGCCCGGCACCCATCCACGGGGTGGCACCAGTCCGTCGTACACACGTTGCCGTCATCACACGCCGCCAAGTCAGCGAAAAGGCATTTCCCCGCAGCGCAGTAATCCCCGGTTGTGCAGGCGTTCCCGTCGTCACAGCCCTCGCTGTTGGGCGCAAACAGGCAACCGCCTACGGGGTCGCATGTGTCGTCGGTGCAAGGGTTACCATCGTTGCATGTGACCGCACTTCCGGCGCATTCCCCCTGGTCACATACGTCGCCTACGGTACAAACGTCGTTATCACTGCATGGCAAAATGTTATGGTTATTTATACATCCGGTCAGCGGGCTACACATGTCGGTTGTACAAAGATTGCCGTCGTCACAATCAAGGAACGTGGCGAACCGGCAGCTACCTGCCTGGCAGTAGTCACCGTCGGTGCAGGCGTTGCCGTCGTCACAAGGGCCATCCACTGGCTGGTGCACGCATCCCTTGATGGCATCGCACAAGTCGCTGGTGCACGGGTTGCTATCGTCGCAAGCAGCGTGATCTGGGGTGTGTGAGCATCCGGTGCCACCGCACGAGTCCTGGGTGCAGGCGGTCCCGTCATCGCACTCTTTGGCCTCAAAAACACACCCCGTCCCCCCCCCGTTGCATTTCCCAACCATACACGGGTCCGTACTGGTGCAGGCCGAGGGATCGCTGCCGACTGGAAGCCAGCCGCAAGGGCACTGCAGGCCACATTTCTGCTTTGCCAGGCTGGCGCATGCCTGCGTCCAGTCGCTGTCGCAGCACAGGGGAAGTAGGGCGCAGACGCACTGGGAGACCTGCTGGTCTTCGCACCCTCCGCCGTAGGGCCATCCACCCAGTGAGTCAGCAAGGCTGACGCCCGCTGGCGAGTCGCTGAGCAGGCAGCAGGGGCCGGAGCAGGCGCCGCAATCGTTGGGGCAGGTGCCGCAGTTCTCCTGCAACCCTGGTGGGAAGTTGGCCTTGGGGCTCCACCGGGAGCAGACGGCGTCACCACAGGTCGGGCACTCGCCACAATCCTCGGGACAGCAGATGCATGACTCGACGCCGGAGGTGCAGAGTCCGTCCCCGCAGAAGCACTCGGCGCAATCCTGGGGACAGGCTACGCAGTTCTCTCCGTCCCCGGGCTTACATACCCCATCGCCGCAAGGGTCGGGACACAGTCCGCAGTCCAGGGGGCAGGAACTGCAGCTCTCCAATTCGTCACATGAGCCGTCGCCACAGCTCTGGGCAACGAAGCAATACGGACCCTGCCAGCCATCGTGGCACTGGCAGGCCCCTTCGACACAGTCACCATTGCCCGAACAGTTGTCGCCACAGGGACAGTCGCCCCCGTCCCACTCGAAGGCCCAACAGTTGAGGTCCGCCCCTCCGGGCCCCGTCCCCTCATCACACACTCCGTCCCCAACTTGGTCGGCGAAGGCAGCGCACAGCATGTTGCAGTCTCGAAGACGACCATCGTCGTACGGGCACTCCGGTACCTGGCAAGCCCCCGCATCGAACTGGAATGGCAGACAGTTGAAGTCCGGCCCGAAGGTCCCATCGTCGCACTGCGGACCACCGACGAGAGAGGCATCCGCACACTCGCCCTGGCAGTCGGGGACGGTGCCTGCCTGCTCACACCAGTTCTCGGGCTTGGGAAGGCAATGCTCCAGTGGCTGAAGCCAATAGATTCGGTCCCCCTTCGAAGCGAAATCCAAGGCGTTGAGCTCAAGGTAGCTATGAGTCAGACTGTGCTGGTCTGCAAGGCTCAGGGCAGCACCGCCGGGCCCGGGCACTGCCTCGCCCTGCTGGTCGAAGAGGGTGAGATTCCGGATGGTGTCGCTTCGGAATCTGACCTCAGCGCCAACTTGAACCTGTATCGCCTCGTCGTCCGGGGCAAGCTCCCAACCGAGGTAGGGGTCCCCCTGCGGCCGCACGGGCCATAACAACGAACCGGGAGCAGGCTCCATCTCGGCCCAGCCGCCAGGCCCACCAACGTACATGTTGAAGCCGACGACTTCCCCCGTTACTCGGTTCGCCGTGATGAGCCATGACGCCGGATAGACCGTCCCTCGTGGCATCTTGAAGCTGTCCAGCGCCTCAGGGTCCGGCACGCAGTTGCTCCCCTCAAACTGGGGCAGCGTAGTGCACGGGTCCGGCTCGCTGTACTCCATGGGGACCTCGTGGAAACTGTAGGGCCCGCTCTCCGAGGTTTCAGCGTACAGCAGCCTCTGCACCCCTCCGTGCAGAAGGCTCAAGGCCCTCTGGTTCCACGTTGCAATAACGTGACTTGCCGCCTTGTGAAGCAGCGCCTTGCTTCTGCCTGTAACGACAATTCGCTGTTCACTCTCGCTGAAGAAGCCGCTTCGTAGGTAGACCTCCGACGTCAGTTCCGCAGATCCTTCGGTGAGGTAGCCCTCCACCGTCAGCGTTCCATCGGCCTCACAGGTGACAGTGGCCCCCCCCTGAGGAAGTGCGTCCATGGGGGCTCCGTCCCCCGGGGCTCCGTCCCCCGAGGCTCCGTCCCCCAAGGCTCCGTCCCCGGAGGCTCCGTCCCCGGAGGCTCCGTCCCCCGAGGCTCCGTCCCCCAAGGCTCCGTCCCCGGAGGCTCCGTCCCCGGAGGCTCCGTCCCCGGAGGCTCCGTCCCCGCCACTGGGGAACTGCGCCTGGGTGAGTATTGGCGTGGGGCCTTCACTGACCCCACGGATGAACTTGGGCGGATTGTTCCATCCATCCTGGGCATCGAAGTAACCCGTGAGCGCCTGGGCCCAGTTTGAAAAGATGGGCAAAGAGCCGAAGGCATCCAGATAGGCTTCGCGCCCAGCGGGGAAGTATATTGCCACCCCCGTTGCGTCGGCCCGAGTGCTACCCTTGGTCATGGCAACGACGAAATCGCTGGTCGCCCCCAGAAGGGCGTTTGCCGGAGCTTCCAACTGAGGTGTCAACGATACGGAAAGCTGCGCCAGATGCCCCAGGTCGACCATGTGATATGAGGTCTTGGGAGACTGCGTGGTGCCGAAGACCTGCACCTGGGCCCTGGCCTCGCCAACACGGGCCGGAACCGTCTGCATCGCCTGCCCAACCGCCTCTATGAAGCTATTAGCAGCTGCCACGTATTCAGATATATGCGAAAGATCCATAAGCGCCATTGTGACAAAGGAGACCGTATTGCTGACCTTTGCCTGTTTCTCGAATGCCGCAAGAATCTGCTGTCCCAACTCCAATGGGGTCATCCCGGGGTCTGCAACCAGTTTGGAGAAGGCCTTGTAGTCCCACCCGTGCCCCGGCACGAAGTCCTCACTGGAAATCAAGTAGCGGGCAAACGGTGCAGTGGTCACCGCCGCCGCAAAGTCGCCCATGAGGCAAGCATCAAACCCCAGCAGCGCAAGAGGGGGCATAGGCTGTCCCGACGTCGCCGATTCCAGAGCGTCCACTATCTCATCGAGGGAGAGCTTATCGTTCTCGGAAGAGTCGTCTATTCCGTAGCCCTGCCACGCATTGCCGTGCCCCCAGAGCACGAGTACCGTGTGATCTGCCGGATAGCTCGAAAGCCCCCACAGAAGAAACTGCTCTAAAGTAGCAGGATGCCCCGAATTGAGTTCCCCAAGATCATCCAACTCCTGAATGTCGTCACCAACAAATCGAAGCCTCTTGGTGGTCATCCATGGGTTTATATTGCCCAAGCCAAGCTCATAAAATGCCAGAATCCGGTCTACTTGTACTATAAGTTTGACACAATCTGATGCCGGAACCTCCATAAGCTCCTTGAGATCCGTTATCGCTTGCTTCTCAAGATTCGTATCCGCTGCCATATAAATCAGCACAGTCCAGGTCGCTTCGCATTCCGGCGCCCCGGTCTCATCGTGGGAAGCATCCAATTGGTCAAAGGCATCGACGTCCGATGGCCCATGGTCATGTTCAACGTCGCCTGGCCCCTGGTCCTCGGAGCCGTCGGTCAGGCCGTCGGTGTCGCCCCCGTCCCCGGGCCCCACGCCGTCCCCGGGCCCCACGTCCCCGGGCCCCGGCACATCGTCAGCATCACTTGGGCTGGCTACGTCGCTCAGATCCCCGGGGAAGGTCTCAACCAACTCCGCAGGGGCGAGGAGTTCACCATCCCGGGCATCGCCCGCAGACACATGGTCCGTCCCCTCGGCGGAGTTCCCCGCCTGCGAACATGCAACGCTCGCGAGCGCGCACGTGAGAAACACCCCTAATAAGCCTCTAGACGACATAGCTTTCATACTTCACCAAATATTGTCAGATTAAGTAAGCAAACACACCAAACAACGAGGCCACGTAGACCACATAGACCGCTGTCAGAGATACTGCCCCAAGAGCTGCAGAAGTTCCAGGTTCTTGTGAGTCTTCAGCAGTTCGCTCTGCATCAGACCCTGGAGGGCCTCCCTGGCGCTTGCGTCTCCCCTCTGGCTGGCCAGCCCAAGCAGTTCCACCAGTTGCCGCACCACCTTGACGTCGCTCTCGCTTCCAAGAGCCTTGGCCGATGCTGCAAGGACTTCTTGCGTTGGCCCCGAGCGGGCGTTAACAGCTTGGGAGTGGTAGGCGTGAACCAGGGCGTGCCTAACTGCCGGGTCTTTCTCTGTCTCCAGCATGGGACCGTAGATTGGCGATGCCTTCTCCGGGGAGACGCCCCTCATGGCCGATGCTGCAATGGCCCTCAGCGCCGGATCCTCGTTGCTGAGGAAGGGTTCTACGGGCTCCAGAATCGAGTCGTCCTGAATATTGCCCACACCCGTGAGGGCAGCGGCGACCCGCCACGGCTCTGACTCGGATTCCAGTCTGCCAAACAGGTCGGCTCTGGCTTTGCGGGCTGCGGTTGGGTTCTTTTCTTTCTGACGGTTGGCCACCATTCCAAGTACGGCAGACATGCCTTCCACGTCGTCCCGCTCTGCATCGGCCCCCTTGCCACTGCCTCTGGACAAGCTGATCAACCGGTCAACGTACCCCTCCGGCAATTCAGCACCCGATGCCAGCGCGACCGCTGCCCTTGACCTGTTGAGCCCCGAGTAGTCCCGGTTCTCCATGAGCGCCAGCAGAGCCACCCGGGCTTCGGGAAGACCACTTTCTGCCAGGGCGAAGAAGAGAGCCGGCTCGGCCTGACGCTTCTCGAATTGGTCGTCGGCCAGTGCTGCCAGAAGGGCCGGGATCTGTTCCGGGTGAGACCGAATCCAGTCCCTCATCAGGTCCACCCAGTCACGAAACTTCATGTTCGGGTCTGAAGCGAGGCGGTTGTATCTAAGCAGGGCATCATCCATGGTCAGTTCTCGGATCCAGGCGGGAATCTCGCCCAACTGCTTGGTGGTTTCCCCGGTGCTCAGATGCAGCAAGTCCCCCCAAATCCAGCCGGGGGCATGAGGGTCCGTCCCCATATCCGCCACTCTTGGTTGGACCGCAACGGCGTTCACAAGGGACTCTGCCTCGCCGATTCGGGTTGTGCCCATGCTGAGTTCCATGGTCTGTTGTGAATCCAGCCTCTTGAACCAAGGGCCATCCCCTGGGTAGACGACCAGCCCCTTTCCGCCCACCCGCAGGTTGGATGCAGAACCCGCTGTAGCGTCTGGCCGGTGCAGACTTTCGTAGGAGAGGAACTTGCGCCCCACGGCCGTCTCGCCCCCGGCGTCCAGCAGTGCATACCGAGCCCGATATGTCCCCGTGGCATCTCGCTCCGTGGCCGTGTAGCGAGTGACCTGGGGGTCCAGGGGATACTGCCACTGCAACGAGAGCATGAGGGCCTGCTGGGTCCGTGCCCCCAGCAACTGGGCATCCTCCAGGCGAGCGAACTCCGCCAGCGAACAATCCCGGTTCATTCTGACCAGGAACGGTGGAGAGATGTCTCCTCCATCCTGGGCGGTAGCCTCGGCGCCATGGGTCTTCTGGCTTGTGCGCTCCATTCGGGCCGCAAGCACGATGGAGCCATCAGCCCCGGTTTCCAGCGCCTGCATCTCGAGGTGCCAGGCAGCATCCACGGCAATGCTTCTTGCTGCGTCCGACAGGCTCCTGGGGTGTGTACTGCCTCCCAATCCCATTTGGCCAAGATCGAGCTTCGTTGACGCCTTCACCGAGACGTCATAGGCAACACTCTCCCCCACCCTGAACGAGCAGTTCCTGCGTGGCCCGACCTTCTCAGCGGTGTCGGTATTCTCCTCGCCACCCGCTTCAGAGACAACAGCTCCGCTCTGCTCTGACGGATCGGCCCCGGCCTTACGATTCTTCGTGCCTACCCCACCCTCCGGAGTACCCCCGGAGTCAGCGGCCCCCTCCCGCAACATCCCCCAGGCCAAGAGGGACCCCATGGCCAGCCCCACAAGCATTATCACTGCAAACAGCCGTGAAGAACCTTGATTATGATGATTCATCTAGACCTCGCACCGTCACCGCAGCGCCGTGGCTTACGATGCTGCCCGATCAAGCGGCTCACTGTGGCCCAAAAGCGGGAGAACAGGGCTCAACGCCCCACTTCTGTGAAGGGCCCGGAATCGTTGAGGGCCCTTCACAGACAGTTAGCGGCCCTACTGCGAACGCCAGCGAGGAACCAGCGAGCCGAGCAGCCACCGACCGTAATCAATGCTGTCCCAGGAGAAGATCTCAATGGTCCACGAGCCACCCGGCTTGGCCCAGAGCGTGGCACCGATGGCCCCACCCAAGCCCCTCAGCACGAACTCAAGAGTGCCGGTAGCAAGGGTCAGAATTGGGGTGCCCGTCATCCACTGAATCGAGCCGGTGAGGGGCAGAGCGGCGGTAAGCAGGTCAATAGCAACCCAAAGGTCCGCTCCCACAAGCAGAAGGCTGATGCCGGCGCTTCCCACCAGGGTCAGCGTGGCGTAAGGCTCGACCGTGGCAGAGACCTTTCCTCCGGCGGTGTATGACTTGGGGTACATGCAGGCGTAAGGCAGCTTAGAACCGGCGCCGAAGTCGGCCAGCTTGCCGTTGGACTTGAGAGCGATAACCTTCTCTCCCTGGCCGAAATCGTTCGGCTCCCCGGTGTTGAACGACACTCCCGACATCTCAATGTCCCCCATCTGCGGCATGTAGAATCTCCACTTCCTCAGATCCGCTCTCTCTGCGATGCACCAAGCCACCTTCGATTCTGCATCTGCCATACATTTATTGTATATTTCTTCCTTCTTGTCCTGTGGAATCAAAGGCATGTTCAGAAACATGTCACAGATAGCCTCTTCCATGGTGGCCATTTCAACAGCGCTGCAGGCAATGCCGCCGTCGATCCAGAGATACGCGTTGCTGGCCCCCGAGGCCGTTCGGGACTGGAGGATGGCATTGACAACATCCATGGACATGGGGCTGGCCAGCCAGCCGACATCCGATCGGCAAGCCTCTTCTGCATCCTTACGATTCTTAGTAACGTTGAACACTTTCACGCAGTAGTCACCAACAATCACGGCACCGGTCGCTGTGCACTTGCTGTTGTTGCCGCCAGCAGCCATGGCCTCCTTGGTGAGGTACGCACCGACACCGATTGTTCCCTCAACATGCGCCTCGACGCCGATGAAGACTATGCCCAGGTCGAAGCCATAGCGGATACCGGGCCCGCTTATGGTGTAAGATATCCCTGCAATATCATTATCACCCGATTTGAAATCCTTCTGCTGTGCGGGGAAGTTGAGACCAAATATGGTTAGCGACGGGATGATCTTATCGGCTTTACCAGCATCGTAGTAGTCCCACCCGTTCAATACAGCTTCAAATAGTGTCAGTTCGAACCAACCCTTGAGGTAGGTTCCTAGAAGTGCACCGGCAGCAACGCCGTCGGATGCAGAAGTGAGGAGACCCTGGAGAGTGAACTTGATGCCCACCTTTTCAACGTTACCGAAGGTCTGCCCGAGCTTGATGCCGTCGGTATAGGTTGCGGCATCTTCATTGTCTTCCAGCGATGGGCTCGAAGTAATGTCTTTGCGCAGGACAACCACCGGGGTGATGACGCAGTTGTTGCCGGTTGCATCCTCGGCCACACCGTTCTCTGCGAAGTCGGCCTCTACGCACACACGCACCTCGAACTGGTCGAAGTCGGACCACATTCCCTTTGCGATCTGAAGTTCGGTATCGCCGCTGATGAAGATTGGGGAGGTGCGTACCAGCACCTGGCCGCCGACCATAGACTTCATGAACTCTTGTTCCAGGTAGTTGATGGTGGGCTCTTCCCCGGCCTTGGGCTCATCCTGGATTTCGGCGTAGAGAGGCAGCCAGTCCAGTGCTTCGGGCGGCAAGTCGACCTCCTGGTCCGGGTCAAGTAGTGGCCTGATTGCGAACTTCAGTGACAGTGAGCCGTCCTCTATTTCTTCTTCTTCGGTGCCATCAAGACCGAAGACCTTCATGTCGGCGTTGACGATGAAGTGGGGGGTGTTGGAGAGTTGCTCGATGGGCTTGGGCTGCTCCATTTCTACAATGTTGCCCTCTTCATCAGTAACGGACGTCTCGGTGTAGGTAGGCACGAAGCCCGGGATCTCGAGCACCGCTACGGTGGAGGAGAGGTTGCTTCCGGTGAGGACCACGTCCTTGCCCGGCGAGGCCTCGACGGTGAGGGCGGTCTCGCAACTATCCAGGTGATCCGGGGAGCCGCTCTTGCATTCATCGAGGGAGAGCCTGGACTGCTGCAAGAAGTCGGTGACGCTCATGTTTTCATCGGGAGTGATTGTGCGGCCCGCAACGTTGGTATGGTCGAAGGGGTCGAAGGAGACCCACGCCTTGACGTTGCTTTGCCCAACCAGCACATCACAGGAGGGCTGAACGTAGAACTCCTCCTGCAGAGTGAAGGACTGCACCGGCTCGGCATCGTCTTTCTCGACGCGCCCCATTGCCTTGAGAGTCCAGTAGCCTGCGACGCAGCGCTTTGAACCATCCTGGTTCTCTAGCCCAAGCACCACAACGGTATCCAGTTCGTCAAATGTTTCGACATCAAGAGTGATGCTGGCCCCCATGGCGTGCATGGGATAGATGGATCTGATGCCATCTTCCGAGATGGTCAAGGACTTCACCGCCACCGAGGCGATTTCGGGCTTGAGCATTTCGTTGAGGTAGTCCTCGTCAAGAACACAGACTCCATCAACTTCCTTGGTTCCGGGCCCGCACTGCAAGGTGGGGGGAACCTCGACATCCTCTTCCACGACGTCTTCCGATGCCGTGTCCGGAGGCACAACAACGTCGTCCCCTGCTTCGGGCACGCAGAAGCCATTGACCTCTACGGTTCCTTCGCCGCAGACGAGCGTCTTGACGTCGTCAGCAACAACGTCCGGCTCCTGCTGGGTACCAGTGTCCGAATCGCCCCCGCAACCTTGCGTGAAGGCCGAACCTATAAACAGCACCATCGCAACCGTCCTCAGAAAACGCATCCTCGATACCTCCGTGTATGTATGGCAGACCCGCCAATGTGACGGACCCTACATCGTTTTCGGAGGCTCCGGTAGAAGCGTAATCCCTCACATTTGTGTAGGCGAATCCGCGTACACGATCGGTCGAGACAATTGGTCGGGACAAGGGGAACAGGTCGGTGACGCTGGGTTCGGCCGTCAGGATGGCCACGGTGAGAGGAGCCTGCGACCTACTCCGGCAGCCCCTGCTCGAGCACCGACACAACCTGCTCAGCTTTGAGTTCCAGTCCCCAGACCGCATTGAGTTCATCAGCCACGTACTGGGCGCCGGGAATCGTGGCCGCAGGTTCCGACACTATGTCAAACATTAACACATCAGGACCCGCCATATCCACAAGCAATGGTGCTGCCCAAGATACGTCTTTGGAGGCTAATTGGTAGCTCCTCAACGCCTCAAAAAAGACACGCATAGATGGCTGATGACACAACACCATAATGGTTTCGCCATCGGGCAACAACCTACTTAGTGAAAACGAATAGAAAACACTATATATTGCCGGGAAGCCGCCGGCCACCACCAGCATATTCCCGTGGTCCATGGGCAGGGCTGAGAAATCCCTGGGAGACTCCTGGTACATGAACAGGGGCTTGAAGACGGCCGGGTTCAATTGGGCCAGGGTCTCACTCTGCACGAAGGGAACCAGGGTGTCCCACTGGTCGTGCACCAGCAGGAAGGGGGTCTTGGTTCGTTGAGCCAGAGCCTTGGCGTTCCAGAAGCTGTAGTCGGCCCCGGGGTCATCGGGCTTCCCGCCGGTAGAGGCGAAAATGCGCCGAAGATAGGTCTCAAAGAAGGCCTGATAGCCCTGCTTCTGCTCGGGCGAGGCATTGGAGGCCGGCAGAGTCTGGGTAACGTACTCCACCTGCTGATCCATGAGAACCAATGGGGCCAGGGCTACGCCCACCGCCGGCGTGAGCTCGGGAGGTGCGTAGGCAGCGGCGTAGACGGCTTCGAATCCGCCCCAGGATGCGCCGAAGAGGCCAACAGCCTCCTTGTCGACGTTCTGCTGCTGGGCCAGAAAAGCCAGGCCCGTGGTCATATCGTCGACCTCGTTCCGGATGCTCCCGCCTGCATAGTAACGCCCATATACAAACAGCGCCCCCATCTTATGTACCCGATATATCAGCGCCTCCTCCGCTGCCTTTTCGTGCGGCAGTGTTGAGTAGCCAATGTGCGAAGAACCCGGGCCGTAGCCCGGCTCGTCATCATCAGGGTAGGCGCCGGGACCACGTTCGGCCCACTTGATATCCACGGGGTCGCCGCTCCAATCGATACCGTCGTACGGGCGGGTAACCATCATCACCGGCCGGACCCCCTCTTCCGGGGCAGGCGGAAACCACTGTGCGTATACAGGGTGGCCACCCTCGGCAACAAGCTTGAGAAGTTGGTAGGGGATAGTGATGTCGGGGGTGACCAACTGGGTCTCAAGAAGCACCTCCACCACCACGGGCCCCTTCAGCCCGGGAGGCGTGGCCTGAGGCAGAGTCTCCACCAAGTCCAGTTCCACCTCGGGCAGCACATCGGCAACCTCAACCAGTTCCCCGGGCTCGGAATCGAAAAGGGTGGCATCTTCCACCACATCCAGGTCCCCTGGGCCCCCAACGTCGGCGTCGGCGATAGTCTCCGTCCCCGGCAGTTCGAGGCGGGCCCCGTCCCCGCCTGAGTCCACCACTACGTCAGCCCCGGATCCGCTGCCTCCATCAGAGGAGCATCCCAAGCCAGTTGCCAGCAGGCCAAGCAGTAGGAGCAGTGAAGTTCTCTCAGTCAGCGTCATCTCTATCCCTCGCAAGCGGTCACGGCAAGTCATGGCACAAGGGCCCGGCGAGGAATCATGCCCTTTGAGGGGCGGGAAAGCTACTTCCGAATGTGGGGGTGGTTGGGGCGAGGGTCGGACCTTTGGGACCATTCGGACCGATTGGTTGGACTTGTCGGGCCATCTCCCACCCAGCTTGCCTGGGGCGGCCGGGTGGGCGCACCCTGAGCTTGTCGAAGGGCTGATGTTACCCCCAACTGGGTGGGTTTGGACTCGGACCTTTCGGACCTTTTGGACTCGGACCTTTCGGACCTTTTGGACGCGGACTATTCGGACCTTTTGGACGCGGACTATTCGGACCTTATGGAGGGGGATGGGATGATGAGGCTGCGCCGGTTCATCTACTCTTGTATCCAGAGGGACTTGGCGGCTTCTATCAACTGCAACAGCTCGGCCTCGATGGGGCGCTGCTCATCGGCTGAGGCCTGGGCCAGTTCCAGAACCTTCTCGAAATCGGCATCCTGGCAGTGCTTCGAGTGTCGCAGAATCTCGGCGAACTCAACGACGGCAGCGGCTAGGCGAAAACCGGGGGATGTCTCCTCTACCGTTGCTACAACGCTCTCCGGCATCACCGTTTGCGATATGAGTATGCTCTCGGTCCCCTGTGGCTCCTTGTATCGGAATCGGCACTCCGCCAGTCGTTCCGCAGATAGCTCCTGAGCCAGCTCCACCTCGTAGAATGCTGTGACCGTGTGGCCCGCTCCTACCTCGGCGGCATCCACTGTATCATCGTTGAAGTCATCATTCTCAAGCAGCCGGTTTTCGTAGCCAACAAGGCGATACCTGAGTATATTCGCTGGATTGAACTCAACCTGCACCTTCACGTCCTTGGCAATCACCTGAAGTGTTGAAACCAGTTTTTCGCTGATTATATGTAGCGCCTCGTTCTGAGAATCGATATACGCATAATTACCATTGCCGTGATCGGCAAGCTGCTCCATATACATATCTTTATAATTACCGGTTCCAAAACCGAAGACCGAGAGGGTCACCCCCGACTCCCTATACGCCTCGATCATCGTGATGAGAGCCTCCCCAGTGACGCCCACGTTGAAGTCGCCGTCGGTGCACAGCACCACTCGATTGATACCCCCATCCACCATGTTGGCGGAGACCATCTCGTAAGCCGCCTTCAATCCTGCAGCGCCCGCAGTGCTGCCCCCAGCCTCCAGGCCGTCGATGGCATCCAGGATGGCGCTCTTCTCCTCAACGGGCGTGGAGGGAAGCAGCGTTCCCTGCTGGCTGGCGTATACGACGATTCCCAGCCGGTCGTCCGAGCGCAGCACGGTGACCAGCTTACTCAACAGGAACTTTACCAAAGGCAACTTGTTGTCCGACTGCATACTGCCTGAGACATCAATCAGAAAGACCAGATTGGCCGGGATGCGCTCCTCCTCGGGGATGATCTTGCCCTGTATTCCGATTCGAAGCATGTGCAGCCCCTCGCCAAACGGGGAGGGAGCCACTTCCATGTTCACAGAGAAGGGGTCCAGCTCGGGTTGTGGATAGTCGTAGCTGAAATAGTTAACAAACTCCTCCACCCGGATGGAGTCGGGGGGCGGCAGCGTGCCGGAGTTCAGGAATCGCCTGGCGTTGGAGTAGCTGGCCGTATCCACGTCCACGCTGAACGTCGATGTGGACTGCGTAGCCGTCGCTACGAACTCATTTTCGATGTACTGACCGTACAGTTCCGTATTGGGCGGTTCCGTGGAACCCAGGTCCGGCTCAGGGAGGGCATAGCTATCGGAGTATTCATACTCCCAGCTACCTGAAGTGCCGTCGCACGGAGCGTACGAAGCGGAATCGGATGTCCTGGCGTCTGGCCAGCGCGAGACCCACGGGTCCTCCTCCTCACTGTTTCCGGACACGTCCTTCTGACTTGTCATGTCAGCCAAGGTGTCCCCTTCTGACTGGCTTCCAGCCTCCCCGTCGCTGGAGCATGCGAAGTTAGCAAGCAATCCGAGAACACACACGGCCCGCAAGGATGTTTCCAATCGACGCTTCATAAGGATTTCCTCCATCTCTATAGCTGTTCGGCGCTTATGCGTTACCGGCATGCACGTTGCACAACCCATGCCAAACCGTTTCTGGATGCGACAATTCCTTGGCCGCGGGCCTTTCTCCAGACCGATAGGTGATGATTCCTTACACACTATTCTCTGGGCTGTGAACACCCAGCACCAAAGGAGGGGCTTCGTGCCACCTATTGCCTCGACGCCTTCGTTCGAAGGAAAGCAGTACGGCCCCGAGGGTTCCAGCGTTAGTTATGGCCGATGTGAAGAGGGGATACCCTGCATCGAAGGAAACTGCATACTTTGGTGCGGGAGCAGGGAGTGCTGCTTGTATTCATAGGGGAGTTCTTGCGGCGAGTGTACCAACGGCCAGTCTAGATTAATAGCAGGAAAGGCGTTGCGGAGCACGAAGGGACGCTTCTCAGTCTTTAGCGTCCACGTTCTTCTTCGGACCGCTCTTCTTGGCCGCCGGTTTCTTGGTGGCGGGTGGTCCTTTGACGGCGGCCCCTTTTTCGGCGGAGGGCTTCGAGGTCGGTCTACTGCTCGCATTTGGCTCAGCGGGCTTCTTCGCTGCGGGCTTCTTCGCTGCGGGCTCTTTGGGCGCACTCTTCGTGGGGACGGGCTTCTTAGCAGCGGGCTCTTTGGGCGCAGTCTTAGTGCCGACGGGCGCGGCTGCCTTCTTGGCCGGCTTCTTCGCCACGGACTTCGTTGCCACTGGGGCCGCCGGCTTCTTCGCTCCGGACTTCGTCGTGATGGGGGAGGGTTCGGGAGAGGGACCGGCATCACCCAGGTCAATCCCGAACAGGGCTGACAGATCCTCTCCTCTATCCAGGCCCTTGCCACCAGCGATGGCTCCGGACTCTTCGACTACGGCCTCTCCGGCCTGGGCAATGAGTTCTGAGGGGTCTACCCCTCGAAGGCGGAAGAGCAGTCCGGGGTCGCTGTCCAGGCGGTTTCCGATGCCGTAGAGGGCAGCGGAGACGTGCTTGCACATGGAGGCCCAGTCGGGACAACTGCACCGGAACTTGATCTCTTTGGGTTGGGGGAAGAGCCCCGTTCCCGTGCGGCAGACCCGCTCCATTACGGAGGAGGAGAGTTTGCCCATGAGCAACTCCATGAGCGACGAGACTTCTCCGTAGCAGTCTGAACATATGCTCTTCCACAGCTCCGGGGAGAGTGGAGCGATTGTGACCGAGATATTGTAGACATCGCTTCCAACTACGACGGCTTTGATGCCCAGTCCGTCGGCCTTCAGGTCCACCACAGAGCCGTTGCGAACGTAGGTTCGCCCCCGGGGGAGGCGATTCGAGTAGTCGCTGTAGCGCTCGAGGTTCTGGCACCAGGATTTGCCCCAGAAGGTGCTTGCGATATTTCTGCCCTCAATCACTATCGGGTCAGCGCTCCTGCCATTTGATGACATCTTGGCAACTTCTTCGTTCGCCTTCGCTCGCCTTTCAGCAACGGGTACGTATCGTGGATACTGATCTTCGTAGTCTGAGTAACGAGAGCCACCTCTACGTCGTCCCATCTTACACCTCCTCCGAAACGGCAGTTCTAATGTCTAACTTCACCATACTTATGATTTCCGCATCGCTCATTTCGGTTATTATTGCCTCACCACCACCCTCAAGAACATCACTGGCTAGCTGCCTCTTCGACTGTATGAGTTGATCGATCTTCTCCTCAATAGTACCAGAGCATACGAATTTGTGCACAAGCACATTTCTGGTCTGCCCGATTCGAAAAGCTCTGTCCGTTGCCTGGTTTTCCACGGCGGGATTCCACCAGCGATCGAAGTGGATAACATGCGAGGCAGCGGTGAGGTTGAGGCCGGTTCCGCCGGCTTTGAGGGAGAGGACGAAGAAGGGGCAGTCGTCATCTTGTTGGAAGCGCTCTACGAGGTTCTTTCGCTCCTTGACGGGGGTGCCGCCGTGGAGCACGAGGCCTGGGGAGCCGAAGACATCACCGAGCAGAGCGGCGAGGGGCTGGGTAATCTCTCGGAACTGAGTGAAGACCAGCACCTTTTCTTGCCTGGATGAGATGGTCTCGGCTATGTCAGCCAGGCGCTGGAACTTACCGCTCTGGGTCTGGCCCCAGATGCCTTCACCCAACCATTGAGATGGGTGGTTGCAGATCTGTTTCAGTCTCATGAGTGAGGCCAGCACGATGCCCCGGCGCTGGATTCCGTCGGCGCCTTCGAGTTCAGCGGCCAGTTCATCCACGGCCTGGTTGTACAAGGCGACCTGCTTCCTGGACAGGCTGCACCAGGCAGTGACCTCGGTCTTGTCGGGGAGGTCTGCGATGACGTTCTTATCGGTCTTGAGGCGCCGCAGGATGTAAGGCCGAACGAGGTTTCTCAGGGGACCGTAGGGGTTATCGGAGCGTTCGGCGAGGCTCTTGGCGTAGGCAGCAAACTGTTTTGCCGAGCCAAGCAGGCCGGGGTTGATGAAATCGAAGAGGGACCAGAGGTCTTGCAGGCGATTTTCGACGGGGGTGCCGGTGAGAGCGATTCTGGCATGCGACTTGAGCTTTCGCACGCTCTGTGACTGTTGGGCCGATGGGTTCTTGATGGCTTGGGCCTCGTCCAGGACTGCCAATCTCCACTGGGTCTCTGTTAGCCACGGCAGGCGCAGGAGCGTTCCATATGTCGTCACGACGAGGTCGGTAGCGGCCAGTCGCTGGAGATCCGGTTTTTTGAGCTGAGCGGCGGGGGTAGCGGAGGTGTGTGCGATCCAGATCCTCAGCGATGGTGCGAAGCGTTCAACCTCTGTTGCCCAGTTTGCCATGAGCGAGGCGGGGACAACCAGGATGCTTGGGGTCGAGTTGTCCGGCTCTTCCTTCTTGAGGGCAAGCAGCAGGGCGATGACCTGAATGGTCTTGCCCAGCCCCATGTCGTCGGCCAGGCAGGCGCCCAGGCCCAGCCGGGAAAGCAGGTGAAGCCATTGGAGCCCCGTCTGTTGGTAGGGCCTGAGCCGCGCCCGGAGTTCGTCTCCGGGTTCAACGTGTGCCAGGCCGTGAGGTGTGCGCAGGCCTTGGAGCAGTTGAGCCAGCCAAGGGCCGGGGTTCACCTGGGCCCACTCCTGATCCAGGTGATCATCGGCGCCTGCGGCGTCGAGGTTTGCGCCTGCCAGCAACCGCATGGCCTCTGCGAATGGCACCCCGTTCTCGAGTGCTGCCTGCTGGGCCTTCCGGAAGCGCTCCATGACTCGGCTGAGGCGGGTGCGGTCAAGCTCGACCCACTTCCCTCTGATGAACGCCAGCCCTTCGGAGCCGGCCAGGAGTTCTTCAATCTCCCCGGGTGAGAGCGGTTCTCCGTCGACGGTCAGGGCAGCGTCGAGGTCCAGCAGCGAACGGCGGGCCTCTCCCCCAGGTGGGTTGGTGCCGATGCTGACGCTTACTTTGGGCCGTGACGGGCGACCCAACTGCCAATTCGCCGGCATGCGTACGATGACGCCGGCGCTCTCAAGGGTTGAGGCATCTTGAAGGAACCGGTATGCCTCTCTGGGGCCCCATCGAAGGGGGTGAAAGATCTCTCGTGAGTCCACCATGATTTTGAGCCAGGGGCATAGCTCCGCCGCTTTCTGCACGGGGGTAAGCAGGGCCATAAGCCCCTTGCGGTTGGCCTGGCCGGCATACTCTTTGAGAGCCTGCCCGAGGGGAAGATGCTGCGCCCTGGCCCCACCTGCGGAGAGGCCCGTTGTGTAGCTAGCCAGGAAGGCAAAGGGGGCATCCGGGTCTCGGCGGTTCTCCGCAAGATTGAAATGGACCCGACCAACCAGATTCCAGGAGGGGTTCTTCCAGCGAAGGAACTCCTCCACACTCCCACCGTGGTCTGTCAGTTGTCGTTGGAGCGCCAGGACCATCTCCATCCAAAGCCCCAACAGGTGTCCACCGGTGAGGTATTCCGCCCCGGTCATAGGCGGCGCAGAGGCCGCTAGAGTCTCAAGTTCCAGTGCGTGAGGCGGATCGTAGGGGGCCGAAGTACATACTTTTGTGACAAGGCGAGCCCCAAAGCTGCGCCAATAGGCCCAAGGGGCAGGCAGGGCAGTGCCAGTCTCAACAAGCCCGAGGTGCAACACCCCATCACCAGCCCCGACCTCAAACGCTGCCATCAACCGCTCCGCCACGGCAGGCGCCAGCGGGGAAGCATCAGCGCAGTGGGAGGCAGTCAAGCGCCCACTTCGAGTAAGGCGAGGCGAAAGCGCTCCTTCCATGAATCTCCGTCCCCGAATGTCCCAGATGTGGCTACCCATAACGAAGTAGCGCCGCCCGTGGTAATTCAGGAGAGGGCCCAAGTCAAGTCAATCAAGAGCCCCAACAAAACGGCCACCTGTCGAGAGGCCCAACCTCGCAGTTAAAGCTTGACCCCAGCCCCCACAAGTGGTAGCAAGGCGCCGGTTTGTGTCTGGGGCTATAGCTCAGCTGGGAGAGCGCTAGAATCGCACTCTAGAGGCCACGGGTTCGATCCCCGTTAGCTCCACCCTACTTCGCTCAAGAAACTCTTTCCAGAGTTTCTTGAGCTTCGAAGGGCAAGCCCGACTGAGCCATCGGCGAAGTTGGGCTTGGCCGTAGAACCCGCAGGGGAAGTGGGGTGCCCTGAGTAAGGCCCGAAGGGCCGCATCGAAGGGCGCAACCTCCCGAAAACACTAACTATTCCGTTCCCATCTCGGCCTCTATCCAGGCCGGACGGCGGGTTTCGTGCTTCTGCGGTGGCCACTGGCTTTGCCCACCAGCACCAGGTCTCGCGTCTGTCGGTACAGGCGCGTTCCAAAGGTATGGCGAGGGCTGTGCACGGACAGTCCCCGTCGGTGGATGCCGGCCCACGCCGTCCAGAGGTGAAACCGGCCCTGGACCTGCCGATTCGAGATTCGCTTACCTCGGTTCAACAGAAAGAGGGCCGAAGAGTCTGTGGCCTCTTGCCGTCGACGGCGCATGTACTTCCAAAGCGGCACTCGCAGGTCCGAGGAGAGGAAGCGAGTCTCGACCCGACCGCCATTCACCCGCACGGTCAGATGTTTGGCATCCAAGTCCACGTGACCCACGTTCAGGCCGACCAGCCCCCATAGCCGAATCCCCGTTCCCAGCGCCAGTTCCAGCAGGACTCGGTCTCGTTCGGCAGCGGCTCCCTTCCTGGCTGTCACCTCTCGAACCATTCGTTTGCACTCCGCATCCGACAGAAACGACGGCCGCTTCCTGTCGGCCCGTCGGACGGTCAGGGCAGGCAAATGAGTAGGCAAGGCATGCGGCCTTGACCCGGATCCGGCTGCTCCGTACAGTGTGCGTTCACCTATAAGAAGGGGTAGGAAGTGAAGCTTCAGAGTCACCACCGGATAAGGTTCTCTTGGCGCCTGGTCGTGTGCCTGGGATTTGCCTTGGTACAGGGCGGGTGTTCGGACTTGATGGACCTCTGGGAATGCCATCCCTGGTGTTCTCCCTCCAATGGCTGTGGGGACGACGGTTGTGGCGGAAGTTGCGGCGAGTGCACACTGGGGCTCGAGTGTGTTCAATCCCACGATGTCAGTTGCGGGTTCTTGGAATTCAGCCTGTTCGCCAGGCCTCCGTACGGGATCTGTGTCGACGTGAAGGAGGAGTGTCGGTGGGCCTGTGAGTCGATGAGTTGTGGCGAGACCTACGACTGTGGCACTGGCATTCTGTGCAATTGTGGTTCATGCGAACCGGGCGCCATTTGCAACTGGGACTCCGTCTGCGTGTTTGACCGTGATGGGCTGTCTGTCTTGCCGGCCGATGCCTGCACGAAGGTCTGCGAGTCGGCCTCCACTGCCAGTCCGCCAGAGTGTGGTCTGGTCGAACACGGCGGATACTACTGGTGCGATTGCGATTCCTGCCCCGCCCCCCTGACATGCCTCGGAGACGCACGTCAACATGATCGAGTCTGCTGTGAGATGGATGCAGCCACGGGGCGTTGCAGTTTGTCGGCCAAGCAGTGCCCGGGAGAATGCCAACCAGGGATGTGCGGTTTCGTGGAGTCGTCGTTTGACGATGTCTCCTGCAATTGCGGAGAATGCCCGGCAGGCACTACATGCCGGGAGCACCAATGCTGTACAGCCGATGAGCCGTCTGGCCTATGCCTGCTGGACAATGGCTCTGATGCCTGCGAGGCCTTGTGCCTGGAGCGATGCGGAACAGCGAAGCTGACCCATTCCTCCGTTCTGGGCTGCGAATGTGGGGCCTGCTCGGACGGTGACACGTGCCTGGCACACCGTTGTTGTCGCATGGACCCGGAATCCGGTTTCTGCCTCTTGGATCGTCAGTCCGAGGAATGCCGCAAGCGTTGTGGTTCCCTTTGCGACATTCCACCCTTGCCTGTGTCGTTCCCGGTAGCATGTGATTGCAGTTGCGCCGCCGGCGCTGTCTGCAAGGACCAAATCTGTTGCACTCCGGACGAAATGACGAACACCTGCGTCGTCGGCACCGACTTCCAGGCATGCAACGCCAGCTGCTTTAACAAGTGTGGAACGATACCCATCCCGTTGCTCGAGGAAGGTCTCGTCTGTGACTGTGGATTGGATTGCCCGGACGGAGACGTGTGCCACCACAACGAATGCTGTACCCCCAAATGCTCTTTGGGAGACTGTGGAACTCGGGACGATTGTGGTGGCACTTGCCCCTCCTGCGCCGAATGTACGTCGCACGAGCAATGCCAGAACGGGATGCTGTGCATGTACAAATCCGACCAAGGGGCGCTATACATCTGCGGGGCATGCGGCGATGCATCCCCTTGTCATTGCATCGCACCCGACTGGCCGCAAGCCTACGCCTGCTCTGAGGACGCCGAATGTTCCGAAGTCTTCCCCTGCCTCTCCTCCCCTTGTCGCACATGCGTCAATGGTTGGTGCACCTTGGCAACGGGAACGACTTCAGCTAGCTCTTGCTTCTGAGGTAGTCTGTAGGGCGAAGTCCATCCGGCTGCGAATTCGCCATCGTTGCCCGCAATAACGAATCTGGCCTGCTTCACGGCCCTGGCGACCCATGACTTGAGGCCACACCAAGTCCGACATGATCGTCCACCGGAGTGACCATGGTCCGAAACGTCTCGGATTCATTGGTGCGTTACGCATATCTGAACGGACCACACCAGCAGTACATCACAATTTGGGGACGTTACTAAATTAGGGTCGGTCTCCAAGTCCCGGTCGCACCTGAGAGTGACCATTGGTAACCAATTCGTTCGCTGCACCGTACGCGTTTCGTCTGTCAACCATTGCCCCGGGCTCCGGATATGAGGCGTTTAAGGCGCCGCTTCAGGGAAGCCGAGAAGGAGGAGAGCTCGGCGGAGCGAGGGAGCGTTGAGTGGAGGCTGGACCCGCTTGAGCGGGACGGGAGAGAGAGGGGGCCAAGTGACGCAAATGGAATCAGGTGGGCGGGACGGGGCATCACATGTCGCCCCCATGTACCGCATTTCCCCCGAAGGGCCCTCATCGGACACCGAGACCTGAAGTACGGGGCACGACGAGGAGGTGCTTCCGGTCCTCCCGAACTCTCACCATGACGTGGCCAGATGTTGGCATGAGAACGTTGCCAGTCCTGGAAGCGGGTTGCGTTCCTCCCCAAATGGAACTGGCCCCAGTCATCGACTTCGAGGTTTTTGGTGACGAGTGTGGGTTCTTGGGCGCTGTAGCGTTCGTCCATGAGCTTGAAGATGAGGTTGATCTGCTCGGGCTTCAGGACGAGGTAGCTAAGTTGATCGATAAGGATCACGTGGAAGCGGATGAGTCGCTCAAGGCAGTGCTTGGCGGCCCGGTCGGCTTTGCTGGGCGGAGAGTTGGCCGAAGTCGAAGTTGTCTTGGGCTCGGATGAAGATGCCTCAGTCTCCATGCTCGACGGCTGTCAGCAGCACGCCGGAGGCCGGCCTTTTCGCAGCCCGCTCAGCTTGACAAGCCGTTCCGAGCGAGTAAACTGTCACGGTAGCTTCGCCGTCTGATATATATGGTTCTGTTCGAAAATACGGTTTGAATGCGTTTCACTGGCGATGGGGTGGAGGAACATGAGATGTGTAATGAGAAGACTTGTGGGTGGAGTGTCTGTGGCTTGCTGGCACTGGCTCTAAGTTCGGTTGCCTGCAGCCCTTCGGGTCCCAACTCCAGGGACACGGACGTGGATGATGCCGATGTTCAGGAAGTGGACCTGGATGGAGGCATAGACGTCCCAGAATCAGACCTAAGCATGGTCGAAGCCGACACGGTCAGTTGTGATCCCGTCGACAATTGCGTCGGCCGCACCTGCGGCCCCGATGGCTGCGGAGGCAGCTGCGGTACGTGTGCCGATTCATGGGATTCCTGTGTGGAAGGGCAGTGCTTCTGCATCCCGTCCTGCGAAGGCGAGGTATGCGGCCCAAACGGCTGTGGCGGCGAGTGTGGCTACTGCGAGGGCACATGCAGTCCCGGCGGCGCAGAGTGCGAATTCCTGGAGTGCGATTGTGCGGGGAGGGAATGCGGCTATGACAGCTGTGCCAATAAGTGTGGCACGTGCAACGAGGGAGAGTACTGCGACATTTCTGGCGTTTGCGTTCCCAACAAGAAGGGCGGTCCCTGTGGGCCCATCTTCGATTGTCTGAGCCTCTGCGCCACTGACGACAAGCCATGTCAGCAGATCTGCATTACGCAAGACGGGATGGGCGCTGAGATGGTGTTCAATCAGATGTTGGCTTGTCTGGAGGCCAACGACCACTTTGGTTGCTTGCCACAAGACATGGCATGCATGTTAGAAGCATCCGATGGCTGCCCGTCAGAACACGCCGCATGCTTCCACGGTTCGGCGACTTGCCAAGAGGTGTTGCTCTGTGTTCTCTCCTGCCAAGAAGAGGGTTCCGATGCGACTTGCAGGTCTGAGTGCGTGGCGGATGGCACAAGCGGGGACCAGATCCTGTGGAGCGCTTTTGCAGGTTGCCTGACAACCGCCGGTTATGCCGATTGCCTTGATGGGAATGGGGTTTGCACCGATGCACTCTGGGAAGCGTGCGGCGCTGAACTCCAGGCTTGTACCAACGGCCAAGCCACCTGCAAGAACATCTTCGACTGCGCTAGTGCGTGCCCCTCTATGGAGTCAACGTGCGCCTTGAGTTGCCGAGCCACCGGCACGATCGAGGCCCAGAATTCGTTCGAGGCAGTCTTGGTCTGCCTCCTGGAAGCGTGTTCGAGCAATTCGTCCCCTGAGTGCGCGTTTGCTGAACTCGCTGGCGCTTGCAGCGGCGTTTACGATTTGTGCGTGGCGAACTGACCGCGTGGTCGGTCGGGTCGAGGACTGGCGTAGCACCTGTAGGTCTGGCCCATCCGTTTCTCCCAGATTCCTTTGCGAATGCCTCAATCTCCAGGAAGCAGTGCCGCCACCGCCTGAACGAAGCGAATGCCGGGGCCACGCTGATGCCGACGCCCGCGTGGCGGATGCTGGACAGACTGGCACCGAGAGCGAAGACCTTCGAAAGCCAACCATGCGCTCCCTATGTGGTAGAAAGGAGCAGCGTGTCCTAGCCAAACCGAGCGAGGCACAAGAGGGCAGTTCATAACACCCCCGACTGGAACGAAATCGAATCCATGTGGGCGGTCCGCTGGATGTCCTTCACCCTACATACCCCCCTTCCACTTCCCTCGCCTGCCCCAACAGCACGAGCGTGGCCACGATGTCCCCAACCTGGCTAGCCTTGCGGTCTTGGAATCTGCCAGCGAGTTCAGCAACACTGAGCGGCGAAGCGGCCGATGTCAGCAGGTTGCGGACCGCCTGCACCTGACCCGGCATCGACTCGGGCCAGGGCAGCCGGGCAGCCTTGCCTGTGGGCGAGGGGGGGCCGGCGGAAGAGTTGGTCTCCTCAGCCTCCTCCTCTGATTCCTCAGCACTCCCTACCGGCATCGGAAAGAGTTGGGCCTGTTTGGCCTCTGGTTTCTCAGGCGCCTTGGGCGTCTCCGGATTCTGAAACTCGGGCCTGAGCCAGCGAACCAGGCCCTTCGCCTCTTCCGCCGCCCGCTCCTTGTTCAGTGCCACCAGGCGTTCCAGGATCTCCTCGTCGGTCAGGTTGTTCGGCCAGCCGTACGCCTCGAACACCGCTGCGTCCAGATCGTCGTGGATCTGCTTGAGCACGGAGCAGAGGCCTTGCTCATGGGTGACCCTTTCCTTTATAGACAAAGGCTCCCCGGTCCTGAGCTTCGCCACCACATTGTACATGTTCGTAAGGGTCAGCTCCGGGTGCAAGGCCTGCTGGCGCTTGCGGTGGGCATCCAGTTCTTCGCCGTATGCCCGGATTCTCGTACGCTGGTCATCTGTGCCATCCGGGAACGGGAAGGGGTCGAAACACACGGTCTTATTGTACCGCGGTCGGTTCTCCAGAGTCCCACCTGCGCCCAGTGCCCACGTTACATGAAGGCGACTGGAAAGGACTCCGAGGAAGAAGGCATCGGAGAGCGCGATGACAATCACCATGTGCTCGGGCTTTATCTGCTTGGGGAGGAACGTGAAGAATCGGTGCTTCGCCGTTTCGCATGTAGCGATGTAGCGGTCCAATCCCCGGATGGCACCTCTGACCTTCTCGTTGCTGCGCCTGAACAGCCACCAGTTTGCACGCAGCTTCGGGTCTCGATTGACCTGACGCTCAGGGAAGACTCTGTCGCGGAGGCGCTGGTAGGCCAACGGAGCCGTTCTCCGCAGTTCCTCCTCGCTCCAACCATGTGTATCAAAAACGTATACGTTTCGACAATTCCCAGTCAAATCATCGCCGCCTCTAAGTGGAGCAATCAAGGAGCCATACGGCTCCCCCAGTGCCAACAACTCAGAGGCCTCCTCTTTCGAGATTAGGAAACCGCGTCCTCCCAGGATAAGCCCTGTCCCGGCCACCCCTGAGTTGGAAGATAGCGATGCGGCTGATGGGACGTTTGCCCCCAACCTCAGGTTGGAGTGGAGCAAGCCACGCCGGGTGCGGAAGCTCAGGCAGGCCTCCCCGGAAACGCTTGACTGCTCGCCCACTACCTCCATTAGCGTCCCGTCAGATCCATCAAGCCCGCCCACCGTCATCGCAATACGCACCGCCGCCGTGCCTTCGCCGTCGACCCATGGGTGGTCTGGGACCGCAAAAAGCAGACGAAGCCCCTTTTCCTGCCACGACTGGACAACCCGCCTATTGAAAGCTTGGATAATGCTGTTGGTGCTAATGAACCCGAACCGCAGGACTTCCCCGGCTGAGCAGAGTTCCGCTGCCTTATGCCACCAATACATGACCAGGTCGCTTCCATCGGGCACATGTCCAGCATATGCCCCCCGCAAGGCCTCAACGTAGCCTGCACCCAAAGCCTCGAGGAAGTGCAGTTTCCCGAGAAACGGCGGGTTCCCGACAATGAAATCCGCCTTCGGCCACTCGGCTTTCCTCGGGTTCCGGTACCGGTACACTGGAATGCGCTTCGTCTCATCCGGCACCATCTCGCCCGTCACCGGATGCGGCTTCGTGCTCTCCCCGTCCCATCGAGTCACCGGCCGGCCGTTGTCATCCAAGACCAACTCCGGCTCCCCGTCCCACGCCAGCACGGCGTCCCGACACTCGATGTTGCTGCCAGTCCGCAGCACGGGTTCTGGAGGGTTGGTTTTCCCCCGGGTACGAAAATGCCATTGAAGGTACCCGATCCAGAGCACCACCCTGGCCACCGCCGCGGCCATCGGGTTGGCTTCGATTCCCAGGAACTGCTCGGGCATGACAGAGAAGCCCACATTGGCGGACTCCTCGAACAGCCCCCGGCCCTGGCCAAGTTGGCGCAGGGTGTCGAGTACTTCGCCCTCCAGGCGCTTCATGTGCTCCATGGTCACATAGAGGAAGTTGCCGCTGCCGCATGCAGGATCCAGGACTCGGATGCCGCACAGTCGGCGGTGAAAGAGATCCACTTCCTTGCAGGCAGAGTCCAGGTTCCCCTGGCCGGCGAGTGCTACCGCCGCGATCTTGACGTCGTTCCATTCCTGGCGAAGCGGCTCGATGATGGTGGGCATGACCAGCCGCTCGACGTAGGCACGAGGCGTGTAGTGAGCGCCGAGCTTGTGACGTTCCCTCGGGTCCAGGGCCCGTTCCAACAGGGTTCCGAAGATGGCAGGCTCTACCTCTCGCCAGTCTGTTCGGCTCGCGGCCACGAGCAGGTCCAACTGCTCCTCGGTCAGCGGAAGTGCATCGGGGTCAGCGAACAGGCTGCCGTTGAAGCGAAGGACGTTGGTGGCCAGTAACGGCGAGAAGCCTCCCCTGTCCATGCTCTCCCAGAGCATCCGAAGCATGATGACGGACTTGCCGGCGTTGCCACGGAGCCTCGTGAGAATCTCAGAAAAGCTGTCGGCTGGAATGAGGTCCACGTCCTCGGCAAACATCGTGAAAAGGCACTTCATCAGGAAGGAAGCCACAGTACCCGGCGCATGCCCGACCCCTTCGAACGACCTGGCGAGGACCGCCATGTGCTCGGCGACTTCTCGTGTGACCTTTGCCGCACGTCGTGACGGATCGAGAGCCAGCGGGTCGGTCCACACAGCCCGAAGCAATTCCCGGTTCTCGGCCAGTTCCAAGGCCTCAAGCGGGATCCGAAACCCTTGGGCGTTGGGGAACTGCAAGTAGGCTTTGCCTTGAAGTGAGAAATCGGCATATAGCTCTATGCAATGTCCAACATCAACGATAATCAGGAACGGAGGCCATCCTTCAGACGCCGGCAGAGCCTTCGCATATTGCTCGGCTTGGCCCCGGGCCGCCACCAACGCGTGGTCCCAGGTCGCAGTCCCTCTCTGACCGTGCCCCACACGCTTCTGCTTGCTGGGCGGCGGGGGAACCAGGAGATGGGCATGACCCGGGGTGACTCCCTGTTTCGCCTCAAGCACGAAGCAGCCTCGCCTATACAGATCGATTCTACCGTTGCTGGTTGTCCCATCGGAATGCTTGAACGTGACAGCCTTTTCAAACACATACTTATTCTGGGCCTCGTCTGGGCCGGTCGGATCGGGCCTTGCCACGCCCAGGACATCACATAGCTCGGACAAGAAGAGCTGGTAGTTGGCCCGCTCGGAGGCTCCAGAGACCTTCCAGCGCTGGATGAATTGTTCAACGGGGGGCTGGTGCGACATGAACACCTCACACGAAACGACCGGCGCAGTCTACATTGGCTTGGCGTGGGGTTACAGAGGTTTCGGGCCCTGTCGGCGGGTGGGCTGAGTTCACTTCTGCGTTTCCCGGGGGTGCGCTTCTCGCCGCAGTGGACTTGGCCCCATCGGATGGTGTAGTAGGTCGATGGAGGGGGCAGGGGGCACCCCGGGGGGCCTCGCCTACGGGCGACATCCTGCAACAAGAGTGGTTGTTTAGCTCCTTACTACACGCTATCGTATCATGAAAATGGACCGTAGTGGCGAGGCGGGTAGAATGATTGTCGATGTGAGGTAACCGCAGAATGGCTATGGCTGCCGGAAATGTCGAGTACCGAATTGGGCAGCCCCCGGTTGCAGGCGTAGGTGTCTCGTTGACAGGGGTGGAGTTGGATGCCGCCCTACACGACTCCGTGGCGGATGCTGTCTTCGACACTTCTGGGACCCAGACGGTGAAGGATTTCCTGGATAGCCTTCCATCGACTGACTTCGACTCCGCCGGTGTTGAGAGAGTCCTATCGGTCGGTGGATTCCCGGAAGACTGGAGAGTTGGAGAGGGACTTGCCGAGGTCTACCTGTCGGAGCACCGTTCCTGCTACTTCCCCTGGCCCGACAGTCGCGACGAACGCAAGGCGGGTTCGAGCCTGCCAGGCGCCGACTTGGTGGGGCTGTGCCGAGACGGGGCGACTGAGCGATTTGCCTTTGGCGAAGTGAAGACATCGTCCGAGAGCCAATACCCCCCGGGGCTGATGTACGGCCGAACAGGGATGAAGCGGCAGCTCGAGGACTTGCGGGACAGCCAGGAAATTCGGGACGACCTTGTCAAGTATCTGGCCCATCGAGCTTGCGCTGCCACGTGGAAGATGCGGTTCGCTGTGGCATTTGCTCGCTACACCAACGACAGTTCCGACGTCAGAGTGTTCGGAGTACTGGTGCGCGATGTTCCTCCGCACTTCGGGGACTTGGATGCACGAGTTGCATGTCTTGCCCAGGCGGTACCCGCGGGGATGCGGATTGAACTGGTGGCAATCTACCTTCCAGGCAACACAATTCCCGGCATGGGGCGCAGAATCAAAGTTCGGCGAAGAGGAGGGAAGACATGAGTCTTCGAGACGAATCCCTCCAGAAAGTCGACTCACATTGGGCGGTCCTCGCTGTCGGGGAATCCGAGCGCGACCGAGGGCTCTGTGTGGCGGGTGCCCGACTTGTCAAGCGGGCTGTGGGAAACCTCATGGCCGTAGACTTCGCATCTGTATCGACCGACGACGACCTGATGAGGCGCCTGTCCATGGCATACGAGGTCGCCGCCATTGAGGGCCTTTCGGCGTCTCTTGCGGGCGGCTCCGGCGACGATGACCTCCGGGACCAAATGACCGCCGGCGCGTATCGAGCATTTGAGCTCCGAAGACTGTTGCCCCTGCCAGACAAGGCGGAGAGCCGGATTCACCACGTTCTTCACCTCTCGGCGCTGGCGTACTGCGGCGACCGTTGGTCTGACCTCCGGCGCTGGTATGGAGAGAACGACGCCCTGATAGTGGTACCATCAGTCGCTGATGCACAATGGGATCGTCGGGTACTCTACCGTCTGTTCGAGTGTTGGATTCGTTTGTTCCGGAAGAAACGATGGGACGATCTCGACCGCATTCGTGAGATTATCGCCGGTCTTAGAGGCGACCAGGCCCCCCACGAGGCGGAGGTGCTCTCGACGGGCTCGGACGTCCACGACCGTGCTGCCGCCTTCCGGTTGGTCGCCCTGTACAACTGGGCCAAGGCCACCGAACTTCTGGCCCGCTACATGCTTCAGGGGGAACCCGCCGGGGTGGGCACCTTGTTGGACAAACACTTTGAGGCGGGGGCAGCCGCTGCGGGTGCCAGTGGTGACGCACAGCTCGATATGCTTTTGCGCTGGCTGCATGGTGCATCTCGCCAAATGGTGTCGGGGTCCATCTGGTGGGTCGCTGCACACGTGAACTCACGGGTCACCAAGTTTGTCACCGAAGTCACCAAACAGCAGGCTCTATTCGAGTTGTTGCCGCCCCAGCGGGCTGCACTCCAACAGCAGGGATTGCTGGACCAGGCAGCCAGAGCGATTGTCGTTGACCTCCCGACTTCCGGAGGCAAGACGCTCCTCGCACAGTTCCGTATCCTTCAGGCCCTTAATCAGTTTGACCGCGAACATGGCTGGGTGGTCTACGTGGCCCCAACCCGGGCGCTGTCGGCTCAGATTACTCGGCGGCTGAGAAGGGACTTCGAACCAATCGGGGTTCGTGTCGAACAACTGACCGGTGCCGTAGAAGTCGATGCATTCGAGAGCGAGTTGCTGTCCCAGCCCGGGGAGAGCTCGTCTTTTGACGTCCTCGTGGCCACCCCGGAGAAACTGCAACTGGTCATCCGGAACAAGAAGGTACCACGCCCGCTGGCCTTAGTCGTGATGGATGAGGCGCACAATATCGGTGATGAGTCTCGGGGGCTTCGGATTGAGCTGCTTCTCGCCACTATAAAGGGTGAATGCGGAGACCGGGTCAACTTCCTGCTACTGATGCCAAACGTCGAGAAGCCGGAAAACATCACCAGGTGGCTCGCAAGTGACGACTCCCCCGGCAAGACGATCAGCATTGGGACAAGCCCGTGGAAGCCGAACGAGCGACTCGTGGGACTTTTCACGTCGGTTGAAGACGCCTCCGCGAAAGCTGGTTGGAGGATGGTGTTCGACACTTTGACGACGACTCCCCGAACGGTCCACCTCGGTGGAACTCACAGCGTCGGAGGAGCCAAACCGCTAAGTGTCCCGAAGTCGGCGCTGACCCAGGGGCTAAAGACCGCAGCGATGGCACGAGTGTTTTCAGGTCGGGGGACCAGCATCGCCGTCGGCGGTCGTATCGATTCCGTGTGGACCATGGCCCGTCAGTTGGCCAAGGACCTGCCAATCCTGTCCCCTCCTCAGGACGATATTCGCTTGGTGCAGGACTTTCTTAAGACGGAGATCGGCCCCGATTTTGAGCTTGTTGGTATGTTGGACCACGGCGTTGCTGTGCACCACGCTGGTTTGTCCGACGAAGCCAGGGCTCTCGTGGAATGGTTGGCGGAGGAGAGCAAGCTTCGAGTTCTCTGTGCGACGTCCACTATTGCGCAGGGGATCAACTTCCCCGTCTCTTCGGTGTTCTTGGCTTCTCGGTTCGTTCCTCAAGAACGTAGGTCTGTGGAGATTCCTCCAAGGGACTTCTGGAACCTGGCGGGGCGAGCCGGACGCATCAACCACGATAGCGTCGGTATTGTCGGTCTAGCTGCCAGTAAGGACCCAACGAAGGACATGGAGTACATTTCTCGTGCGACCGGCGCATTGGTATCT
Organism: uncultured Myxococcales bacterium; assembly: GCA_964593355.1. Lineage (GTDB taxonomy): Bacteria > Myxococcota_A > UBA9042 > CAIXZC01 > CAIXZC01 > CAYTWV01. The sequence continues at coordinate 8,794 of CAZQHM010000039.1, read as the reverse complement.
AGACTCGTGGGACTTCTCGACGAGGTTGATAAGGCCGGGAAGTTGAACAATCTTGAGGCGGTCCTACAAGAGGAGCAATGGGCTGACTTTCGTTGCTATGTGGCACACCTTTGGAACGAGAAGAAGCGCATCGACGCCGTGTTGGCAGATACGGAGCAACTTCTCCGAAACACTCTTGGGTATGGCATGCTTCGAGGGTCGGTGGCTGGCCGGCGGCAGGCAGAAAGACTCCTGGAAGCGACGAAAGCCTATGCGAAGCGCTTGGCCAAAAACCCAGGCCACGCCGAATTGGCGGACATGACGGGGTTCTCTCCGGAGGGCGTGGCCGCAGCTCTAAGGGGCGTTGGCGGTCTAGACCGGAAGATGACCGCGGCGGACTGGTCCCCGGAAAGTCTATTCGGCCGAGGGACAGGGATCTCTGAGTTGTTCGGCGTCATGCTCGATGTGCCGCAGCTAGCGGGTTCTTTGAAGGAACTCGGCGGGTCGGGGAAAGAGAAGCGTCGAATTGGGGAAATTGCCTTGGCCTGGGTCAACGGTGAGGGTATCCAGACCATTGCCAAAGAGTTCTTTGCAAGCGACAAGGGCGATAACACGGATGCCATTACTGATGCGTGCAAGGCCATTTATAGAAGCCTGGTAAATGCAGGTCCGTGGGGGCTGTCTGCTCTGAGTCGGCTGTCGGGGATTGACTTCGAATCCCTGTCCGATGCGGAGAGGAAGGCCATCAACTCGCTCCCCGCGATGGTGTACCACGGAGTCCGAACGGAAGAAGCTGTTCTCATGAGGATGAACTCGGTGCCCAGGACTGTGGCCGAGGGCCTCGGCAGAGCATTCAAGGCGGGTCGGGGCGAGACGGGGCAGGCTGGCTCTATTCGTGAAGTGCGCCAGTTTCTCAAGGGCCTTGATGCCGACGACTGGCACAGGATTCGCCCATCGGCTTCATACTTGTCAGGCGGGGACTTCAAGCGCGTTTGGGAACTCCTGTCGGGTGAACGGAGATGAGTGGTTCGACCAATCTCGAGGCCTGGAGAAATGCCCCAAAATCGCGAGAAAGTTCGTTCTCGGCGACACGAGGTCACTCCGCCCATCGCTGGAGTCGAAATCACCTCCGTTTTTCAGTGAGCCATCGACCGGAGTATTTCCCAATAATTCCGGGCACATCGGAGCGCGCCTCGACGCCTTTTCCCACGATGTAGAGAACTTCGACCCGGGCGACGTGCCCTCCACTCGACTCGCTCACTACGTTCGCTCGCTCGTGGCAGGCCACCCCCCGTGAGCGAGGCGAGTGCCCTGAGCGAACGCAGTGAGTCGAAGGGCTCCAACCTCACGAAATTACTAAACATTTGTCGCCCATCTCGGCCTGTATCCAGGCCGTCCGGCGGGTTTCGGGGGTCTGTGATAGGCGCCAATCTACGGGCCTGGACCAGCCCGCCAACCACCCAATTCTCAGTGCTTCGGAGCCACTTCGCTCTCTCTGTCTCTGAAAGCCCGGGCCTGGAGAGTCAGGCCCATAGATTGGTGGACATGCGTTTGAGGCAGGTGCCAGGCGGGTGAGAGGCACTTTTTGGCGTTTTTGGACTTGGGTCTAGGTTCTAGTTACATGTGCTATGCTCGCGTCGCCAACAAACCCTTGGGAGGCCGCCAGCTGTCATGAGTCGAGGGCTCGGGGGTGGCCCAACATTCTGTTGGCACTGGAGCGGACGAGTCCGCACCGTTGGCCGCACTGCTTGAGACAGACATGGCCGGAGCTGAGAGCTTCGTGCGAGAGACTTTGTGTATGCTTCTCTGTCTATTCCGCTCTTGTTTTGTTTGCTCTGTGGTAAGACTTGGGTCATAGCTGAAACGGAAGTGCTTGCGGTCGGACTCCGGCACGGGTAAGCTCGCGTTTTCCGTCGTTCCGGTTCGACCGAGTCCTACTTGGGCAAGTATGGTTGGGGTGATTCTCGGGTGACTCGCTGCAGGGCCCGGATGTGACTTGGACCACCGAAGGGAGGGAGCGATGGTAGAAAGGAGCAGTTCCCAAACCAACATGCAGCGGCTGACGGAAATACTCTCAGCGTACCGGACAAAGGCCTTGCCGCCCGAACCGGCGCATATCCAGGAAATCGGCACAACTCAACGAGCGAGAGCCTTGCTGCCTGAACCGGCGCATATCCAGGGGATTGGCTCAACTCATCGGGCCAGCGCCTTGCTGCCTGAGCCTGCGCATATCCAGGAGATTGGCTCTACACACAAGGCGGCCTTGCTTCGGCCAGAACCTCCCCACATGGCGGAAGTGGGTTCCAAGCACAGGGAGGCATTGCAGAGAGATGCGATGCAGCGTGCGGGGCGTGGAATTCCTTCGGCCGTGGCTCCTGCTCGCTCCCGTGGCATGCCAGAGGACCCAACGCCTCTGGGCATTCCCAAACGTGTCTCCGATGTCTGGCGGTTGGCTGACCGAATAGCCCATGGTGGCTTGTCGCCGGAGGACTGGAGTCGGCTCCTTGGACAGATCGGAGGTGGGCTTGACTCCCAGGAATTGGAGAGTCTTCTCTGCCCTGGCCCCGGTCTTCGTCTGTTGGCCTGGAAGGATGCGTTTGGAGCACGGGCAGCGATTGAACATGTCTTCGAGCTCGTGCTCCCAGCCGCCATCACCGAGGCGTATGCGGAGCAGGTCGTTGACCATTTCGTGAACGGGGACTTGCTTCTCCCATGGGAACTCACTTCCTGGTGGCAGTGTAAGCATGAAATTCTGCCGTCCCCATCTGCCGACCCAACCACACCGGAGCCTCCGCCTCTGCCATGGACGGAAGATGACAAGGCCAAGCTTAATTTGATTGCCTTGGGTTTGTATTTATTCGACGCCGAACTCTACAGTACATATGGCCATTACTTCCACACTGACTTGACATCGTATGATGCGAAGCCTGCGATTCTACTCGGAGTTATCCGGGCCGCTGACATTGATGAAGCTTGGTCCACAATTGTTGATCAATTGATACAGGCACTGACCCACCTCAACGCCATGCCGCCCGTCCCCTCGGACGATTCCATCCCGATGGCGACCAGCCTCTTCTTTGCCGAGTTTGATGAACCCCCGATGAACCCGGATGGGAAGACAGTCTCCCAAGAGACGATGAGGAAGATTTGGGCGCGTCGGCTGGCGGTGGCCTTGTGGGCAGACGTGAACGCCCACTGGCCATGGGCCCTTGATGAATTGCCGATTGACCTCCGGAACGCCCTTCTCGGTTGGAATCCGCAACCCAGGGGCACGGGGTTCCCTGGCGATGTCCAGACAGCAGCTGATTTCCAGGCGAATCCGGGGCCGTACCTCGCTGGCCTGAACGGCAATAATGGACAATGGTTCTTTGAAGACGGAACTGGCTTCAACATGGAGAGCGTTTGGTCTGGAGACCCCTTTTTCGAGTGGCAAATAGCATTTTTTGGCGTTAAGCCCCTTATGACAAATAATAGTATGCCATCTCACCGTGATGCGATTTATGCCACCAATGTCTGGCTACTTGATCGAGCTTATGTGCATGATAATGGGAACATAGGTGGCATCGTTCCGCCTAAGTTCCCGGGGAACACCAGCCTCAAGGGGCTGTTGGAAAGGAATTACGGCGGTTGTTGGTACACAGGACCATTGCTAGCCGCCATTTCTCGCACGTTAGGCATCCCCTGTCTATTCACCATGACGCCGATCATCGGGCGCAATGTTCAATCAACATCTCCCAACTATGCCACGATACGCCGTTCCGACGCTATTGGGCATTCATCTGTTGTTTGCCGCTCGGTGGATGGTGCGTTCTCCCTTTTTCACGCTGATTTTGCGTGTGCATTTAAGGGACAAAGATATGGCGAACCGTCCCTGATGTGGGTGCCGTTCGCCGAATGGCTTATGGTACATCTAATATTCCATGGAAATCCCATTGGCTCTATTAATGATTTAGATATACTAAATATGCTATCGGCCCATTGGTACAATATAGGACGCCTTCAAGTCTGTGGCATGGCAGCTTCTGCGGAGCTTTTTTACCAGGCAGATGAGCAGATGGACCGTACCTTTTGGATTAGGCGGCTTCTGCTGGCAGTCAACAATGATGCCCAGTGCCCGGGGGAGGGAAGTTGGCTTGATCAGGTCAGAGGAGGAGCCAGCCCCAGTACGTTGGCGGCGGGGTTCTTGGCGCTGGGGGACAACCAGGAGAAAGCAGATCTGAAGAAGCACGCAGCACAGGTTCTGCCTGGTGGCCAGACGACAATGAGCATGGAAGGGATTACCTACAACCTATTGCCTTTAGAGTGGAAATACAACGAAGTAGTTAATGGCAATGTGATAAGCCATTTATTGAGTCAGGACCCCGATGTTATCATGTGCGTTGGCAGCCTCGACATGGCCGGCTCTATTGCTGCGTGGATAGACGAGAAAGACTCCGAGTTGGGGGGCCCGTAATGTCACGACGGAGGAGCGGTGGAATCGGCGGAGCGTGTTGTTGCCTTTGTGCCACTATCGCACTTCTGTCCTGGGGCGGGTGCTCACGGGATTCTAGGTCCCCGAAAGATACCGGGGGGGAACATTCAGAAGTGCCCGATGCTTGCGAGGAGGTTGGCACAGCCGTCAGCGACGGAATGCCGGTGCGCGACGGCGTGGCCGGTGCGGATTCACAGGGGGATGCTGTTGGCGAGGGATGCTCTCCAGGGGTTTTCGGCCAGGAGTTCTGTGGTCATGGTTTTCAGACAAGGGAGGGGATTGGCTGCGCTGACTGCCTTGAGGTTGAAACCCCAGTTCCTTGTGTCTTTCAGGAAAGTGTCGGCGACTCGTTGATCCACACTGCATGCCGCTGCGTCGGCGGGAAATACTACTGCAATTGGCTTATCAACGATACAAATTATGGTACATGTTTCTCTTCGAGCGATTGCGCAAGGCCAGGGGACGGCTCAGGAAGTGCTGCTCCCGATGACTGTGTCGAATTGTGTAGCAGCCATGCCACACCGGTTTGCGCTCCACCATGTGTGAGCAACGGCGACTGCGCCTTGGGCAGTTACTGCACGTCTTGGATTTGGGGGGTGGATAGGGAAATGCTGTCTCCCCATTGCCTCCCACGCGAGACCTGGAGTTGCCGTGAATCATGCCGACCGTGGGTAAGTCCCTGGTGCTCTTGTGTGACGGATGCCGACTGCCCCGGCGGGTACTGCGTCCCCGGGAAGCGCGGAGCCTTCTGCACCCCACCGCTCTGTGAAGACCCCTGTCCCCAGGACCTGCAATGTCTGCCTTTCCCTCGAGGGTCGGAGTACTCTTCCTTCGCATGCCTGGAGCGAACCCTGTTGCTGTGTCGTCCATGCGTCAGCGACTCAGACTGCCTTCTGCCCTGGAATCCCGTTGATCAGGGAGACAAGTGCATAATCCACGGAGAGAACGGTGGGTTTTGCGGCGTCAATTGTGACTCTTGGCCCTACCGAACTGGTTGTCCCAGCGGGTACAGTTGCACGGCTGGTCAATGCGTGTTGGATTCTGGCGAGTGTGACTGTCCCCCGTATCACGTTGAGATGGCAGCTTTCACCGTCTGCTCGGTCTCCAATCAGCACGGCGTCTGTCAGGGAACTCGAGTTTGCTCCAAGAATGGTCTCACCTCGTGCGATGCGGAGACGCCTGGCGCGGAGGTGTGCGATGGCCTCGACAATGACTGCGATGGGTCCATCGACGAGAACGCCTGCGCTAGCGAATGATCGGACGTGCGGCGGTGCGTAGGAGCTTCCAGAACTCGACGCGCCTCCGGGGGCGGGCCGCCCTAGCCGAGCCAAGGCGCTCCATGGGTTCCGGCCAGGTTGTGCAAAGGTCAGAAGGTCCCCACCTGTCCCCACATTGGTTCACGCCACATCCGCGTTCAGTTCTGGGACCAACGCGGGTCGTCCCACCTCGCAGTGACCCCCTGCCGCAACTCGGCAACCGACATTCCCCCTGGCTCGTCCCCGGCCACCACGGCCTCCACGATCCTCGGTGCCAACAGCGTCAGGTTCAACAGCTTCGCCACGTACGACCGCTCCAATCCTACCGCCGCCGCCAACTCCTTCACCGAACCGAACCTCCCGGACTCCAGCAGATCCTTCCACCGGAACGCCCGGGCCAAGGTGATGAGGAAGGCCTTGTTGGTCGAGGCCTCGCCGTCGTGGGCGTCCGCCGGGAGAATGATCTCACGCCGTCCGCCCCGCCTCTTGAACACGACGGGAATTGAGATGACCGGATTGCCGCCGGCACCACGGCCTCCCCTGGAACCCGTCACCCCCACCTTGGCCCCACCCTCGGCCAGCAGCAAGTCCACTACATCCTGGACGCCATCGCCGCACAGTGCGAGTTCCAGCCGGTCGGTGAACAGCGTGGCTTGGTCAACCACCATCCGAACCAGTCGCTGCTGCTCGCCGGGGAAGAGGTTGTCCCAGATGCTGTCGAGGACAGCCAACTCCGTGCCCACGTCAACCAACGATGGGTTCTGCGCAGCCAGTTCCGCAAGCTGTTCTTCCAGTTCGGCCTGCTTGCCCTCGAGGTCCACCCGCTTGCGGTCCAACCGCTCCAACTCTCCTCGGACGAAGGATGTGTCCGTGGACTTGAGCGACTGCACAAGCTGCTGCCCGCAGGTCTGGACGCCCGCGAGTTCCTCCCTGACCTTCTCCAACTCTCGCTCAATCTGCTGACGCTCGTCCCTCTGCTGGCTTCGGATGGCGTCCAGAGTCTGCCGCACCACCTCTGGGGAGCGGAATACGACTCGCAACCGATCCTTGACCAGGTCCTCGACGATGCCGGCCGAGACGCTCTTGACCGGGCAGTTCTCGTAGGCAGTCTGGGAGGCGTTGTGGCAGACGTAGTACCTGTACTGGCGGCCATGCCGTTCCGTGAAATTGACGGCCATGGAGGTGCCGCAGTGCCCGCAGCGCAGAATCCCTTTGAGTAACCCGGGCGTTTCGGCCCGAGCCATGTTGCTGCGTGACTTGGCCGGTACGGCAATGGCCTTCTGGACCTGGTTCCAAAGTGTGAGGTCGATGATAGGGTCCTGCTCGCCGGCGTACACTTCGCCCTTGTACTCGACCTTCCCGATGTAGATTGGGCTTCTCAGCATTCGATAGACGTAGTTCTTGTGCCAGGCCTGTCCCGGCTGGAGTGCGCCCTTCTGGGTGGTCCACGCCTTGGTGGTGTGCCCGGAAGCGTTCAGTTCTTGGACCAGCTTCACGGCGCAGCCGAGTTCCAGGTATCGCCGGAAGACTTGGCGCACCAGCACGGCTTCCTGTGCATTGACGACCAAGCGCTTGTTAAACCGGTCGACGTCGTACCCCAGCGGCGGGATCCCGCCCACGTACTTCCCCTTCTTCCGAGTGGCTGCCATCTTGTCTCGTATACGCTCAGCAATAACTTCTCTTTCAAATTGAGCAAAGCTCAATAGTATGTTCAGAGTAAGCCTGCCCATGCTAGTTGTGGTGTTGAATTGCTGGGTCACGGAGACCAGCGAAACCTGGCACTGCTCAAGCTCTTCCACTAATTTCGCAAAGTCAAGAAGAGATCTGCTAAGTCGGTCGATTTTGTACACCACGATGGTGTCGACCTTGCGAGCCCTGACATCGGCCATCAACCGCTGAAGTGCTGGGCGCTCCATCGTCGCCCCGGAGAACGCTCCGTCGTCGTAGCGGTTCGGCAGGGCCAGCCACCCTTCCTGGGCCTGTGCCCGTATGTAGTTCTCTGCACTTTCCCTTTGGGCATCCAGGGAGTTGAAGTCGTTGTCCAGGTTCTCATCTGTGCTCTTGCGGGTATAGATGGCGCATCGGACCGGCGCTGCCGTTACCAATGCCACCGGCGTGGTTCGTGTCTTACTTGCCATCCTTGCCCCTCCTTGTAACCGTCGTCTTCCCCTTGCCACGCAGCCCGAAGAACGACGGGCCGTTCCATCGACAGCCTGAAATCTCCCGGGCAATCGACGACAGCGACCGGTAGGGTTTCCCGCGGTAGTCGAATCCGTCGGCCAGCACCGTGACGGTGTGCCGCTCGCCCTGGAACTCTCTCACCAGCACGGTCCCCGGCACAATGCCGTCGCCTGGCATCTGCGGCTTGGCCTCGGCATTAGGCCTGCCCAGTTGGTCGAAGCCTTCGGCGTCGAGCACGTCGTCTAGTTTGGAGCGGGTCTCCGGACGCAGCCCGCCGTATGCCAGTTCCTGAATTCGATACGACAGGCGTTTGATGAGGAAGATCCGGTTGTACCCGGGCGGCTCTACCCCAAACATCCCCACCCACTTCTGCTTGAGCTCTGCGTAAGGCAGCCTGTCCAGTTCCGCCAGTTGCCTGATGATGTCAGCGTCCATCGTTGGTCCCTCCGTTGCGGGGGCCCACCGGCCCGAGGGCGACCTTCGCTCTTGGGGCGACATCATCAAGGCCTTTGGGTGCCCGGGCGGAACCTTTCTCCGCTGAGCAGCGGGCGGCGCGGATGTGGCGAAGGTAGCCGAGGGCCAGGAGGGTGGCGAGGTCGTGGATGGCCCCACGTGGCGGATGATTTCTATCTGGCATGGCCGACTCCCCGGGTCCTGAAGATCTCGGCGATGGCCATTTCCATCTTGTGCAGGAACGCCAGAGCCACATACGGCCGCTCATCTGCCCCCTGAAACTCCACCAACTCGCTGCCTTCGACCAGAATGGCCAGGGCCTCACGCACACGGTCAAACGCATCGTCGTCATCGAGCACGAGCAGCTCGACAGACTGGCGAAGGAAGTCGGGGCGGCTGAGACAGGTGTTGCCGTCCTCGGAGGCCTTCTGCATGGCGTACAGCAGGCCGGCTC
>CAZQHM010000038.1:37748-41269 GCA_964593355.1 uncultured Myxococcales bacterium | reverse complement strand
CTCTGTCACGCTGCTAGACAGTTCGGCGACGGCGACGGCGACGTCAACCCGCCTTTGGCGGGACTACGGCCACGAAATGCACCCGGCGGACGTACCGGTCCCCGGCAACGGAACCGCACCCATGATTGCCGCCGTTTTCCGTGGCGCAGAGCAACGAAGGCGCCGAATCTCAACTGCATTCGACTTGACAGCGCAGGAGGCTGTTGTACCCTCGGCGACGGTCAACACCAAGAGAGAGCACCGCACCAAGGTGCGGATGCGGGCTTTGGACAGAGCGGAGTGTTCTGCAGCATCAGGCAGCCTTCGCGGTGGAGTGGCGGTGGCCCGACGTCTGGTTTTTCTAGTACTTGATACGTGCAGTGAAGAGGCATCCACGGGAGTCTTCTCGGCCGGCGCTCAGTACCATCTGCAGGCCTACCTGGAGAGTTGCCCGGAGCTGACGTCCCGCCTCGATGTCGATGTGCTTCGTCTGGTGGCCCCCGCAGGTCAGCAGGTTACCAACTTCTGCCGCTCCCACGAACGGTTCATATCCCTGCTGCTGAGAGACCCTCCGGCTGTAGTGGGTTTCAGCCTCTACGTGTGGAATATGGAATCCTCCGTCACCGTGGCCAGGCTTATCAAAGAGTTGGCGCCGGAGATTACTCTCGTTGCGGGCGGGCCCGAGGTGGCAGACCGCCCCGATTTCGTACAGCAGTACCCCGAGTTCGATGTTCTGGTCGAGGGCGACGGCGAGGTTCCGCTACGCCAGTTCCTTGGTAGACTCCTCGACGGCAACGGAGATCTGCTCCGCATCCCCGGGACATCCATTCGTACGGAGAAGGGATTCGAACATTTCCCCGTGGACTTCACTGGGGAAGATCTCGACTCCATCCCTAGCGTCGTCGCTCGAAACCCTGACCTCATGGGAGGAACGGGCCGAGTTCTCAGCTCCCGAGGTTGCAGCAATGCATGTGCCTACTGCCTCTGGTGCCACCAGCCCCAAAGGAAACTTGGTACAGCCCGAATTCTAAGTGACCTGGAGCACATGTACCGAGGTGGGGTAAGGCACATCACCTTCTTCGATTTCGATTTCGCCCACGTCTGCTCGGCGGAACCCGAATCTTATGAGACCATAACCAGGTTTTTCCGGGAAAGGCAGGAAGTATCCTGCTCGATATTCGTGAACCCGAAGAGCGCCGACGAACCCTGGCTGGAGAAGTTGGTTGATGATCTCCGTGTTGGCCAGATCTTCGTTGGTGTTCAGACTCTCTCCAAGCGAGCCCTTCAACTGGTCAACCGAGCCTGGGCCGTCGATGGCCTCAGCAACCTTCGTGCCGCTTCCCCTAAAGTGAAGCGACGCATGGTTGCCGAGATGATGTACCCCCTCCCCGGGGAGACCATGGAGAGCTTCACCGACGGTTTGCAGGCGCTGCTCGACGTGGGTGTGCAGGGGTTCCAGATCTTCCCTTTGCTGGCCCTCAGGGGCACAGGCCTTCGCCACAGGGCTCAGAAACTGGGGCTGGTCTTCACCAAGAACCCGCCTTATGCAGTGGTGAGCACCCCAACCTTCACTCGGGATGACTGGTTCGATGCCGCTGGGCTCTCCTACCTCCTCTCCCACTCAACGGCGCTCCTGGTGCAGCGCGACGAACTCTGGGCCCTGCGCTCCGCTGCCTTCGGAAAGCCCAAAGGACAGATTCAGAGGCTCCTGGAGATGGTTCGCACCGGGGCCGCAGTTGACCAGATTCTTCGTGATCTGTTGGACGGGCCGCTGGAGAGGGCAGGATACCGTATCGTCTGGCGTGGCAACCACCCTGTGGAGGCTGAGCGCATCCCCTCAGGCCAGAGCGTTGACGAACAACCCGTGTGGAAACAAGAGCCGCTGCAGGACACCTCTCCTATGCCGCCGTTTGGTGCCCTCCAGGCAGCATGTGCCATGGCAGGAGCTCGCCTGCTCAAGCATGCCATGGATGGGAATCGGCTGACCCTGACCGCAACCTACGGCGGCGGCGAACTGGTGCTGATCATTGACCCCACAGACGCAGCGCCCAGATCTTATGCCGTCGTACAGCACTGGGCAGTCTCCTACCAAGGCCAGCTTCGTGAGACCAGCGTCGTGGACCGCTTCGTGGCAGCGCTGGATTCTATCCTGTAAGCGGAGCGGGGCCTGCCCCTCCACCGGGCTAGGGGCCCCTGGTCAGGGGCCGAAAGCACTCTTCGTTTCGCTCTTGCTTCTCGGGCGGCATCTTTACCGAAACTTTCCGTTGACAGAACTGGGGAGCTGTGGATAATCCGACCGCCTTGACGCTGTGAATAACGGAGGTACAGCAATGAAGCGTACATTCCAGCCGCATAATAGAAGAAAGAAGAAGGTCCACGGTTTTCGCGCTCGCATGGCCAGCAAGGCCGGGCGTGATGTCATTCGTCGCCGACGTGCTTCAGGAAGGGCTCGGTTGGGCGTGGCTGTTACCAAGAAGTAATGCCGCTCAGTCCGCCTCTTTTCGCTTTCCCCCACTCCAGTCGCATCGTGACAGGGGCGGAGTATAGCGCTGTCAGACGCCGCGGAAGACGCCTTGAAACCAAGCACTTTGTGGTGTATGTAGCAGAGGCCTCGCACGGTGGCTCCAGAGTTGGAGTCGTGGCCTCGCGAAAGGTTGGCAAGGCGGTGGTGCGCACCAGGGCCAAAAGACTGGTCAGGGAAGTGTTCCGCCTGAATCGGCCATATCTGCAGGCAGGGGTGGATGTTGTTGTCATAGTCAAACCGGGAGCCGACGATCCCGGGTTTGGGCAGTATGAAGCAGATTTTCAGCAAGCTCTCGGCCGCTACTTCGGCCGGTTATCGGGTGGTTAGCCGTGCATTCGCCTCGGTGGCGCTTCTGCTCATCGCCTTCTACCGGAAGGCAATATCCCCTTTTCTACCTCCCTCATGCCGCTTCTACCCGACCTGCTCACAATACGCTGATGAGGCAATCAGAAAGCACGGCTTCTGGAGAGGTTCCGGCCTCGCCATCAGGCGCATCTCCAAGTGCCACCCCTTCAACCCCGGGGGAATCGACCCGGTTCCTTAGACTCCAGGAGATCATGATGACCTATCCTCGCATAGCGCAGAACCTATCGACCCTCGCATTGGCTGCGCTCGTACTCTTCGCCGGAACAACTGCCCAGGCCGGTCAGTGTGGAGCCGATGAGCCTCAGAGGGCCGAGTGGACGGTCAATGACGCCGAAGGAAAGCCCATGTACCGAGCCGTCTTCTCCGGCCGCACGGGCACCATGGTCTGCTTTGAACTGCTCAACGAACAGTTCTACATCGCCAACCCCCCAGAACTTCCCGCTGCCCAGGCCGAGCAGATCCCAGCCTGGCTCCGTGAGCCCGGCCCCCTCAATATGGTCACCACCTGGCGAGACGACTATCTGCCCTTCAGAACACAATTCAGGGACGTCGCCTCCTCCAGTAAGGTAGAAAGAACTCTGGTAGCTCCTACCGAGAAGTCCGGATTCAAGGCCGGCGAAAGAAAGAGCGGAACCTTCCTGGAACTCTACAA
>CAZQHM010000038.1:0-37648 GCA_964593355.1 uncultured Myxococcales bacterium | reverse complement strand
GGACTGGAAGACTCCATCGACTTCTGGATCGTCGGCTTCATCTCGAAGCCCATGCTCTGGCTGCTGCGATGGTTCCACTCCCTTGTCCCGAGCTGGGTTGTGGCGATTATTCTTCTTACCCTGGTGGTCAAGATAATCACCTACTACCCCACTATGCGGAGCTTCGTCCAGATGCAGCGCATGGCCTCCCTAAAACCCCTCATGGACGAACTCAAGGTCAAGTACGAGGGCGACAAGCAGAAGCAGAGCGCCGAACTCATGGCCCTCTACAAACGCGAAAAGGTCAACCCCCTGGGCGGATGCCTTCCTATGCTCCTCCAGATGCCCATATGGATAGCACTCTACAGAACCATCTACGCCTCCGTTGACCTCTTCCAGGCCCCCATGGGACTCTGGATTACCGATATGACTCAGCCCGATCCCTATTTCGTAATGCCCGTTGTTCTTGGTGGTCTGATGTTCCTTCAGCAGAAGATGACACCAACTACCATGGATAATGCGCAAGCCAAAATGATGCTCTATGCTATGCCCATCATGTTTGGCGTATTTTCACTATTTCTGCCGAGCGCTCTGAACCTTTACATCCTGGTCAATACAATCCTGTCTATAGGCCAGCAGTGGTATCTCAGACGCAGCTTCGGCACTTCCGTCCAGCGGACGGCTTCTGCAAAAGGGAGGTAACCGTGATCAAAAGAAAGTTTACCGGGAAAAGCGAAGAAGAGGCGTTGGCCAAAGCCGTCGAGGTGCTCGGCAAACCCGCGTCCCAGATCCAGTACGAGGTCGTTGGCCGTCGCGGCGGCCTCGTAGGCCTGCTCTCCCCCGAGATCTCAATCGAGGTCTCTATGGGGGATGGCACCGCTGCCCAGGAGCAGCCGGCCCAGCGGATGCCCGCAGAACGCCAATCCAGCGACGTCTTCAGCCGCCCGCCGGCACCCAGACCAGCCCCGAAAACGAACTGGGAAGAGGATGAAGATGGTCCCCAGCCCGGTAACGTAATCACCCCTGAACCTGAACTGCCCCCCGCTGATCTGGGAAATCGAATCGACGCTGAGAGACCGCCAAGGGCCGACCGCCCCGAGCGCAGCGACCGTGGTGACCGTGGTGACCGTGGTGACCGTGGGCCCCGTCCCCCACGACAGGATAGAGGCGACCGCAGAGATCGACCACGCTCCGATCGGCCCCAGGGCGACCGCCCCGACCGACCCCAGGGCGAGGCAGGCAGCGATAGACCCCGCTTCGACAGACCTCAAGGCGATCGGCCCCAGGGTGACCGGCCCCAGGGTGAGAGCGGCGGCGATAGGCCCCGTGGAGACCGCCCCGACCGTGGAGACCGCCCCGACCGTGGCGATCGCAGAGACCGGCCCGATAGATTCGGACGCCCCAATGACCGCAGAAACGACCCCAGGCCCCCAAGGCCTCGCCGGGAAGAGGGCGAGCATGGCGGCGATGACGAGATGGAAACCAAGGTCGTGGACGAAGCCGTCTTCGAGCAGAAGATGGCTAAAGCCCAGGAACTCATGGACGAAATCGTCCGCCTCGTGGGCGGCCAGGCAACCGTGGCCGTTACCCGCCGTGAGGCCGAAATTACCGTCTCCATCACTGGCGCCCTGCCCGACTGGGTCGGCCGTGGACACAACCGGGTCGTGGAGGCCATTCAGTTCCTGGCCAACAAGATCGTAAACCGCTTCCCCCCAAGATACAGAGTCGTTGTCCAGGTCGAGGGTGCCAAAGACCAGAGGGCCAAAGAACTGGAAGAGATGTCCCTGCAACTGGTGCAGAAGGTCCAGGAGTCGGGCAAATCCGTCTGGATCCTCCCCATGTCCGCCAAGGAGCGCCGCATGGTCCACATGACCGTGGCCTCCCAGCCCGGCATCGAGTCCCAGAGCGTCGGCGAAGGGGCAACCAGACGCCTCAGTATCAGCAAGGCCAGCGCCCCAAAACCCGTAGCCGAAGAGCCACCACCTGCCCAGGATGCCAACCCCGTAGAACCGGCTCCCGAAGCCGCTCCCGAAGCCGCTCCCGAAGCCGCTCCCGAAGCCGCAACGGAATAGGCAGCTAACCATACCTGGCAACGTCTTCGAAGACGTGCTCGGCCGGGGCAGCGTAGAATCGCAGCCCTTGTCGCCGGGCCGTGCAATTTCCCCTTTCCCCCTCTCACCCCCTTGGGTAACATTGCCCACGCCTTAACAGGGAGAAATCATGCGCCGCAATATCATCGCACTTGTCGTCCTGGCCCTCCTCGTTACCTCGGTTCCTTTCGCTCCATCCTGCGACTTCGCCGGTGGCGATGGCTCCTGGGTCATGGATGTCCTGGACCCCGAGATCGAAGTTGGTACCATCGCCCTCACCAAATACCCCTCCTTCTCCAAACTTGCGGCCTACTTCTGCCCATACGTCTACGATGTGGCGGCCGTAGAGAGCATCTGCGCTGCCGCCCTGGGAGCCAGACCGCCGCTCGAACAGATGTACTTCCAGTTCGAACTGCCCCTCACCCTGACCAACGACAACGACTTCGCCGTGCCCGCCGTAGAGATGCTTACTACTCTCCATGTCTTCCCAGGCCAGAACGCCCAGGAGCTGGGAGCCCTCTGCATCCGCTTCTGCGACGGAACCAAAGAGGGCTGTGGCCCCTCTACCGAGGCATGCGCCTCCGATGAACCCGAAATCAACTCTGTGGAAGATTTCGTCGACGCCGCCGCCGACTTCATCTCCCTCTGGATTGAGAATGAGGTCACCGATCAGGTCCCACCCGAACTGGCCGTCAAAATGATCCCAGCCGGTGGAACCCTGGAACTCAGAATGACCTTCACCGTTGCCCCAGAGCCAATTCTAGATATTCTCATCACAGTGTTTGAGAAGAATATAGACAAGATTCTCAGTGGAGATAGTATTAAGATTGATATTCCATACGAAGTGAATGGTGCTATATGGTTCGTTGTTGAGGACTTTGGGCGCTTCGGCGTCAATTTCGGACCCGCTGACGGGGTCTGGTCCTATTAGTGCGCTACCGCCTCCGATTCACTTCCCGCATACTACACCGAAATCGAAAGTAATATTAGGCATAGATGCCGCAAACAAAGTGAACTGCCTACTCAGCGGGGTCAACCATGCTCAGAGGGTCCAGCGCCGCGGCAAGGCGTTCGGGCTCCAACAGCCCCTTCTCCGAGACAACCTGCCTGATGGTCTTGCCCGACTGATAAGCCTCTTTGGCAATAGAAGCAGCGGTGTCGTAGCCAAGTATGGGGCTTAGCGAGGTGACCATGGCCAGGCTCTGCTCAACAGAGCGCTCGCATGCTTCAGCGTCTGCCTTCAGTCCCGCAACACATCGCTCCTCGAATAGCGTGGCCGATGAGGCCAGCAGTTCGATGGATTGCAGCAGGTTGTGAGCAATCATGGGCATCATGACGTTGAGTTCGAAGTTCCCGAAGCCTCCTCCCAGGGTCACGGCGGCGTCGTTACCAACAACCTGTGCACACACCTGAATGAGCGACTCGGCCATCACGGGGTTAACCTTGCCGGGCATTATGCTTGAGCCGGGCTGCACTGCGGGGATCATCAGTTCGCCGATGCCGCATCTTGGACCACTGCCCAACCAGCGTACGTCGTTGGCGATCTTGAGAAGGCTCACCGCAAGGGTCTTGAGCTGACCGCTTACTTCCACTGCGGCGTCTTTGGAACCTTGCGCCTCGAAGTGATTAGTTGCCTCGACGAAGGGCAACCCTGTGGCCTGGGCAATGCCTTCCACTGTGCGCCTGGCGAATCCCGCCGGTGCGTTTATTCCTGTGCCAACTGCCGTGCCGCCAAGGGCCAACTCCCCCAGCCGTCCCAGGGTTCCTTCGACTCTGGCAGTGCTGTGGCGCACCATGGCAGCGTAGCCGGAGAACTCTTGTCCAAGGCGCATAGGGGTAGCGTCCTGTAGATGGGTGCGCCCAATCTTGATGATGGGGTGGAACTCTGCTGCCTTACTCTCCAGCGTCCTCTGGAGCTTTCGGAGGGCAGGCAGAAGAGCCACAACGATGCGCTCGTAGGCAGCGATGTGAATGCAGCTCGGGATAACGTCATTGGACGATTGCCCGGCGTTGACGTGGTCGTTGGGGTGCACCTTGCGGCCGCCCAGAATCTGAGTGGCTCGTGTGGCGATAACCTCGTTGGCGTTCATGTTGGTTGATGTGCCCGATCCGGTCTGGAATATGTCCAGGGGGAACTGCTCATCCCACATTCCGTCGGCCACCTCCTGCGCCGCAGCGGCGATGGCCTCGCCCACATCCCGCTCCACCACACCCAACTCGATGTTCACAAGCGCTGCAGCGCGCTTGACCAGCCCCAGCGAGCGTATGAAGCTGCGGGGGAACCTGATTCCGCTCACCGGGAAGTTCTCTACGGCACGCTGAGTCTGAGCGCCCCACAATGCATCGTCCGGAACCGACATCTTGCCCATAGAATCCGACTCAACTCTCATCTACCCCTCCAGATTCGATGCGCCGCAAAAAGGGCCCCGGTGCGCTGCACGACACCATGCCGAGCAGCGGCTATGCCGGTGCTGCTGCTACATCCCCATCGCACCTATGCCTGGGCGACCGGGCCGGCCAAATATGCTATCGCTTCGAGCAATCGGCTATCCCATTCTGTGAAAGGTGCGACGAAATGGGAGTCGATGTCCAATTCGCCTACGAAGCATCCCTTGTGGAAGAGCGGGACCACCACCTCGGACTTCACGTGCAGGCTGCACGAGAGGTAGTTCGACTCTTCGGCGACATCCTGCACCACGAAGGTCTTGAGCGTCTCGGCGGCCTGTCCACATATCCCTTTGCCGTAAGGAATACGAACGTGATCGGTGGGATCGCCGAGGTAGGCATCGAGACGCAACTCCCGACGCTCTGGCTCGGCGATGTAGAAACCCACCCACTGGTAGTGTTCCACTTCGTCGTGGAGCAGCCTGCACCAGGCGTGAAGTTTCCCCAATCTGTCCAAATCCGACCGGGCCCCAATGGCCCTGGCCTTCTCCAGGATCTCCTGGACGGCTTCCTGGTCCAACAATCGGTTCATGTGTTATGCCTCCAAGAGAGGGCCCTTCATCTAATGACTTCAGCAAGAGCGTGACGTCTCATGCGCAGCGCTCCGCTGGAGCGCACGAGGCTCATGCAGATCACTGTGCCTGGTTCATACCCTCGCACCAGCGCCAGCAACCGTTCGCCGTTGGGACACTCCCAGCGCTTCACCAGCTTGAACGTGGCAAGGTCCACAAGGGCCAGGGCCTGTGAGTCGGCCTTTCGGGCCACGCAGGCCATGTAATCTCGGCCACGCCACTCGATAACCTCCGCCGTAGGTTCGATGTCACCCTGGTCCTGCACCAGCGTCGACGAGTCAGAGACTGCGTAGAGCAACGACCCCGAGCGCTCCATGGCCACGAAGGCCAGTGGGCGAGAGATCTGCTGGCCGGTCATCCCTTCGAAGTAGCTGAAGAGCGCATAGATTTTCTGGCCGTCGGCCCCAATCCGAATCCAGCGCGTCGCTTCGACCAGCACGTTGTCAAGCTGTGCCGGGGCAATATGAAAGCGCTCTGTGAGCTTGAACCGGTCGTCCATGAATGCGAACGAAAAGTAGCCTCCCTGGCGCATGAGAACTGGGTTCGGGTGGCGGTGCACCACGAAGAGGTTGTCAGTCTGGGCAAGGCGCCTTACATGCCCCAGCGGGAAGCCCGAGTCCACGTCCAAGACGCTCTTGCCCCGGGCCAGGGGCACGGAGATGAGGCGGCTGGAATCTTGCCCCTCCCGTGCAGACTGGCACACCACGAAGCGCTCCTCCTTGGCCAGAGGGGCGAACCAGCGGGTGTGGCCACCCTTGGAGGGAGGCAAGAAGGCCGAGAGGGCTCCGGCGTTGTTGAGCCGTACCCCCTGGCTGTTCCATCGGTAGTCCAACAGAACGTTGTTCCCAAGGTGCAGATAGAGCAGCATACCCTCTTCAGGCGAGACCATGTCACCCAGAAGCACGCCCCTGTTGTCATCAAGGTTGACCGAATCGGGCAGTGTACCCTCTCCTATGATCTCCATTCTGGCTACGTTGACCAGCCAGAGCCTGGTTCCGGAGCTGAGCACGACGCACTCGGCACCCGGTGCGGGGATCATCAGTCTCAGCGTAGCGTCCGAGGGGATCCCCGTGATGCCCTGACCCTCGGAGTGGTACTCGGGGCCTCCCGAGGCGGGGGCAACCCGCCGGAACGAGGTTGGCCACTTGCTGCCTATTCCGGCCTTCGCAGCCGACACTCCCCTTGCCAACTCCTCGGGCCGCAGCCCCTGGCCCGAGGGAGACTCCAGGAGTTCCATGGCGGCGAAGAAGTCTTCGGCTTCCAGGAGACTCTCAAGCCTGCGCCGGGCACTCTCCGTGTCTCTAACCAGCCGGAGCGTCTCGTTGATGTCCGACTCCAGGCGCCTGACCTCCTCGTCGGGTTCTACCCCCTCCAGGGAGAGAATCCGCTTCACAACCTCGGCAGCGCGGTCGCTGTTTCCTTCGAGAAAGAGTGTTCTGGCTTGGGAGAGCATCGCCGTGGCCTGCTGCCGCCGCTGCGCCAGTCTGCTTGCCTGCACTCTTCCCTGAGCCTGTTGAAGCACACCGCTTCCCCCAAGGATGGTCGAGACCCCAGCCAAGATCACTTCGGCCTCGTCCAGCATCTCCGAGTCCACCAGTTCGTCCACCCGCCTCAACTGAATGACCGCCTCCAACTGCTGGAGCGATACATTGGCCCCAAACTGTTCCAGGGCCGTCTCCCACTCTCCAAGCAGCCACGAAACCCCCATCTCACTCACGATGGGTCGCCAGAGCTCCTCTCTCAACCCGCTTCCCGCCAGCCAGAGAATCCAGGGCGCTTCACCAAGGCTGTTCAATTTGCCCTGGGCCTCAGCCCTGACAAGCCCCTCCGTTTGCCTCTCGAGCGCCTCCGATGTCTCATCAAGCAGGAGTAACGCCTCAACATCTTCTGGGTAGCGTCGCCTCACATCGGACAGAACATCCAACGCCTGAGAGTACTCTCCCGCCCGGAAGAGATCCCTGGCCCTCTCCATGGCGCCCGCATACTCGGCCTGCTGCAACGCCCCCTCCACTCTCGCTCTCAGCGCCCCTGCCTGAGCCGGCTGGCCCGGGAGACCAACCCAGCCTCTGAACCTCTCCATCAGCACCTCGGCTGGCGTCCCCCTTGCGATCTCGGCCTCCACCTCCGCCACCTCTGCCTCCCAGAAGGTGGCCATTCCATCCCGAAGCAGCTTCTCAAGATCACGCAACTCCGAAAAGGCCGGGTACTCCGCTTTCAGGCGTTCCAGCGGAGCCACGGCTTCTCTGAAAAAGCCTGCCTTGAGCCGGATTCGCACCTCGAAAGTGAGGCTCTCCTCATCGGGTGTCGAAGCGTTCAGCGCTGACCACTGCTCCAGCGCATGGGCGTCGTGACCGGCCAAGGTCAGACTCCGAGCGTATAGGCGGCGACATCGCTCGCTTCCAACGCACCCCTCGACGCTGAAGAGCGCCAGCGCCTCGTCCACCCAACCGGCTTGGTCTACCAGAAACTCGACGAAGGCCTCGACCACCTCCGGCGCTCCGCCCGAACGCATCAAAGCGGCCTTATAATGCGCAGCGGCACCGAAGTAGTCGTAGTCGGAGGCGAGCAACTCGGCTTGCTCCAGCAACTCCTCCGGGGAGAGACGCTGGGCCTCCTCGCCCTCGATTCCACCGATTCCCGGCAGGGCCCTTTCTATCAGTTCGGGCGCTATCTTGCCCTTCTTCATCTTCGCCATCTTCCCTTCCTCCTACACTATGTCGACGGGAGTATAATTCCTTCCCGACGCACTTGCCAGCTCAACCCGAGGGGCCTACAGTAGCCCGCAGGCCCTCTCCATGGCTGTGCCCTACCATTTGGGGGGCTCGTTCGGGGGCCGCCGGCTCATTGGGGAGGGTGGAATGACGGTTAGAACTATCACTGCTCATCGCAGATTTGAAATCGCTGGTGAGATGTATGTTCCCGGAGATAAGTCCATTGCCCATCGGGCCATGATTCTCGGTGCGCTTGCCCGAGGCCGCACCCTCATTAAGGGGGCCCCGCTAAGTGCCGATGTCAACAGCACATACTCTGCGTTGAAGGCCCTTGGTGTGCCGCTGGAGCGCAGCGGAACCAGCATCAGCGTCGATGGCACAGGCAAAGGACGCCTGCCAGCCCGTGACGCCGTCGTTGACTGCGGGGGAAGTGCTACGACAATGCGCCTCCTTCTGGGTGCCGTGGCCGCAAGGGGCCAACGGACAACCTTGGTGGGCGACCAGTACCTCTCCGTTCGGCCCATGCGCCGCGTAATGGCTCCCCTCTCAACAATGGGGGCCCTTTTCGAAGCCCGGGAGGGCGACTTCGCCCCCGTGGTGGTGACTCCGCCCGAACGCCTCTCCGCAGGCAAGTTCTTCATGGAAGTGGCCTCGGCTCAGGTGAAGACGGCCCTGCTCATCGCTGCTCTCTTTGCCGACGGCAGGAGCGAGATAAGGGGGGCCTTGGGCAGCAGGGACCACGCTGAGAGGATGATTCCACGCATGGGCGGCCGTGTAGTGGTGACCAAAGAGGCCATTGTGGTCGAGCCCGGGCTGCTGGACGGCATTGCCATTTCCGTTCCTGGCGACCCTTCAACCGCTGCCTTTTTCGCCGCTGCAGCAGCTCTGGGCAAGAACTCCAGCCTTACCATTAGAGACATGAGCACCAACCCCACCCGCATGGGGTTCTTCGAGGCCCTCTCGTGGATGGGGGCCGACGTTGCTCAGCAAGATGCCGCCGGCGACTCCTTTGAGCCTCACGGCGATGTCACGGTGCGCTGGTCGCCACTGAGGCCCATCGAGATCCACTCTGAGGCTGTACCTTTCCTGGTAGATGAGGTGCCGCTGGTCATCCTCCTGGCCACTCAGGCCGAGGGGCGCACGGCTCTCCACGGAGTAGGGGAGCTGCGCCTGAAGGAGACCGACCGCATCAGGTGCGCCGTTGCTGGCCTGCGAGCCATGGGGGCATCCATCCTCGTGGACGGAGACTCGGTATTCGTGGATGGCCCCACTCCACTATCGGGTGCTACTCTCGACCCATGCGGCGACCATCGTATGTCCATGATGTTTACTCTGGCAGCACATATAGCGCAAGGAACATCAACTATTATCGATGTGGATTGCGAGTCTAAGTCCTGTCCAGAGTTCTACCCAATGTTGCAGAAGGTGCTCTCCAGATGAACTCTCCTTTCCCACCGTCGGCGTCAAGGCATCAGAAAATGAGGTTTGGATTGTTGGGCCGAACCCTTGCGCACAGTGCAAGCCCTGCGATGTGGGGCGGATTCTTTGAGAGCGCCTCTATTTGTGCTCAATATGATGCCGTAGAAACCACTCTGCCTATGTTGGCCGAGACACTGAACGAGTGCTGGCTGGAAGGCTTTCTCGGGCTGAACGTCACGATTCCATACAAGGAGGCGATTCTGCCCCTTATATCTGACCTTTCGCCCGAGGCAAAGGAAATCGGGGCGGTCAACTGCGTGGCCTTTCGACAGGCGGAGGCGTCGTCGGCCCCACCTTCTCCCCTGCCCGCAACTGGCTACAACACCGACGCCATCGCCATCCGAGATGCCGTGGAGGAGCGTCGGTGTGTGCCCCACGCTGCCCTGGTGCTAGGTGCCGGGGGCGCTGCCAGAGCGGCGGTAAGGGCCTTGGAACTGCTGGGAACCAGGCGAATCACCGTAGCCACCAGGAGGCGGCCCGAGGATGCCGAATGGTTCGTCTCAAGGGGATGCCAACTGCACCCCTGGACCTCTCCGCTGAACCGGTGGGTTGGCGATGTGGTGGTGCAGGCAACTCCAATCGGCATGGGCTCCCTGGCCTCGGGCAAACTTCCTTCTTTGGCCTGGGCCGAAGGCATGGTGGCCATGGATCTTGCCTACTCTGCCTGTCTCACCCCTTTTCTGGCCACGGCCTCGACCTCGGGCGCCAGCACCGTGGACGGCCTGGAAATACTGGCCCGTCAGGCCGCTGCCTCCTGGCAACTCTGGACCGGCCTTCACGTAGCGTGGCCCTCACTTCTAACCCCTGAAATCATCTGATGACAACCCGTTCTGCAATGGCTGAAAGGTCCCGCTTCAGCAAGCCATCGATGGCAGCGGAAAACCGTAGTCCCACATTGCCCTATCGGCACGCAGGTCCAGAGGGGAGGGGGCCCTCGGTGCAGGTCAGCGTGGTCTCGCCACAGCCTGTGAGGGTGGCACTCCCCGATGGTCCAATGTTTGCCGAGCAGAGGCCAATGAAGCCGAAGTTGTTCCAGGAGTGGGCCACGAACCGCCGCACCTTGCCAAGTCGCTCTTGTGTTACCAGGGTGGGGCCTTTGCCTTTCAACTCAACGATGGTGAAGGACTCCAAGTCACCGCTCATCTTGCTTCCCCGCCAGATGGGAGGCAGATTCCCGTAGCCAAGCTCGTACACGTGGATTCTCAGAGGAGCCTCCTCTTTGGGGCGCCAGTTGACGACCAACTCGGGGCCCTCCTCGCCGTCCACGTTGGCAACCGCCACCTGCTCAACGCCGTCCAGCACGGCGACGGCCTGGCCGTCCACACAAAGCGCCCGCACTTTGGCTGCCCCAACCAACTGTCGGCCCCTGGGCAGGTCAATTCCTTCTCCGCGGCACGCCTCGGCCACCCCGTCGTCTACTCCGCTCTCCACAGGACCGCCATCAGCGTTCCCCGGACGCTCGGGTTGCATCTGCCCAGCCATGAGCCGAGCCCCCTGCGCCGTGCCGTAAGCCCACACCGGGATGGTGACCGCCGACAACAATGGCTGAGGCAAAGGCGGCAGAAGAAGGAGCATGATCGCCATTATAGATATCATGAGCACTCCTCCGAACTGGTTGTTGTTCCTTGTTCGTCATCCATTGGTGGGGCCGGGGCGAGCGCCCCATTGGGAAGGAAGGCGCAGCCAATGGCAGCGCAGGCGTACTTGCGTACGCCGAGCCCCCCGTTCCTGTAGCCCAAGCCAAGGCGGTGGGGTAGGTCAGCGAGCCCCTCGTTCCTGTAGCCCAAGCCAAGGCGGTGGGGTAGGTCAGCGAGCGCCCCGTAGGGAAGGAAGGCGTCGCCAATGGCAGCGCAGGCGTACTTGCGTACGCCGAGCACGGCCATGCGACGCCTGACGCACCATACGGGGATGATCGCTGACCTACACGATCTTGCCGGAGAGCACAAAGGCTATGATGAGGACGTAAATGACCAGCGACTCGATGAGCGCCAGACCGAGAATCATCGGAGCCATGAGCTTGCCCGATGCTGCCGGGTTCCTGGCAATTCCGTCCAGCGCCGCTGCTGCCGCTTTGCCCTGCGCAAGCGCCCCGCCAAAGGCCGCCAAGGCAATGCCGAATCCGGCAGCGAGAGCCAGATAGACTTTCACGGTGTGCTCGTTGTCAGCAGCGCCGGCTACCTGCTGCGCAAAAGCAGCCATGGGCAGAAGAACGCTAGTAACCACAAACAGAGAAAGACCCATAAATACTCTCTTCAACGTTGAGACCATCCGCACTCTCCTTTCAAGGCTAATGGTGACCTTCCTCGTGTTCAACGGCAAGGCCAATATAAACAATCGACAACAGCGAAAACACAAGCGTCTGAACTATGGCTACGATAAGGCCGAGAGCCATAATTGGTAGTGGAACCAATAGGATGCCAAAACCCATAAAAATGAACAAAACCTTATGATCACCCATGATGTTGCCCATGAGTCGCATTGCCAGGGAGGCCGGCCTGACCAGATGGCTAATCATCTCAATAACCAGCATGAGCAGCATGAGGGGAAGAGCATACCACTTAATAACTGGCCCAAGAAAGTGCTTGAAATAGGCCGGCCCGTGCGACTTCACACCGTAATAGTGTGTTGCCAGAAAGACCACCAGGCCCAGCGCAAGTGTGGTATTGAGCGAGTCCGTCGGCGGCACGAATCCCGGGATCATCCCCAGCAGATTGGAAGTCAGAATGAAGACGGCCAGGGTCCCGATGAGGGGGAAGTACCGAACAGAGTTTTCCCGTCCCATAACCCCTTCCATCAGAGAGAGCACCGCCTCGGAGATCATCTCAAGAATGCTGAGAGGGGTCAGCTTTGCATCGGGCACCATGGGAGTCTCCCGGTCCAGCCGTCGCTTCACCGCTATGCCCAGGCCCAACAGGATGAACGTGACCAGTGCGGCCATAAACATATGGGAGACTCTGTTGGGTACCTCGCCGGCGATGTAGGAGGGGTTGTGCTCGATGAGGCTGTGGACGTTCTGCACCAGACCAGGAAAAACCTGAACCAGGAGCGACCAGTGCTCGCCGCTCAAATGCTTCCATCTCGACTCGTCACCACCCAGGTGGCCTTCGTAGCTCGGTACGGCAAAGGAGAGGCCTATCAGCCCAACCGCCGCTATCGCCAGAACGATCTTCGATGCCTTGCTCATCTATTTCCGCTCCTTGCCTGACTGGAGCCCAAACGCAACGGACGCATACAATACAGCAACAACCAGCGTCGAGAAACCCAGAATCGCACCAAGGGGATCCAGGGCGCCGACGTTCAGCATAAGATAAACCGCTCCAAGGAGCACGGGGAACTTGAGCCCAAGTATCACGCCGATTGCCAGTCGGTTTCGCTGCTTGCCGTCAAACAGCGCCTTGACGATGTAGGCCAGCAGCGCCAGATCACCTGTAGCTACCAAACCGGCCACCAACACCGCCAGGGCCAGCTCCCACCCCGAGAGAACCAACGCCCCCACCGTCGCCGAAACGACCAGTAGGGCTTGAACCAGTAGGGTATTACGTATCATCGGAGCCACCTTCAACCTGCCGCTGAAGTCGCTTCAGAGTCCGAAAGAGGCTCAGAAACGCCGCAACGGAGCCCAACACAACCCCGCCAATAACACCCCAAGGCGCCCAACCCGTCTGGCCCTCCACCCAGGAACCCAGGAAGTAACCCACGGCCACCGCCAGCCCCATCTCCAAACCCACGGCAGAATAGGAGTAAGCCGACCTTATCTGCCGCCCGTATCCCTTCCACTTCTCCAAGTCACCCCCAGATTGCTCCGGCAAAAAGCCGGGCGCAAGATGCGAATACCCCAACGCCGTGGCAAGGTCAAGTGCCCAAAAAGCCCCTCCGCCACGTGAACCGTTTCACACCCGCGGAAAGCTCTCGTGCCACTCATGCCAACCCCATCGGTTCACCTCTCGCCATACCGCAATCAGCCTGGTCCGTGGATGGAATCGAGCCATGTGCTGCGCCGCTTGACGATGAACCGGAAACGGGTCTTAATGCCATCGTCAGACCTGGGCACCTGTGCCATCCCGGCGCAGCCTGGCCCGTGGCTTCTGGAGGTTTCCTTTGAAAGAACTCCTCTCCACCGCAGAAAACGGCTTCAGAACCCTGCCCCTGCCGGCAAACCTCAAGGCCGAGGCGCTCTCAAATATTGAGCTGTGGCTCACAGACCAGCGATTTGCAGATTATGTCCCAGCCATCACCAGCATGATTGAGCGAGGAGACTTCAACCTCCTGGTGGACTCCTTCTATCGCATGATTCCCTTTGGAACAGGCGGCAGAAGGGGGGCCGTGGGCGTTGGCCCCAACAGGATGAACCCATACACCCTCGCTACCTCGGTCCAGGGCCACTGCCAGTTTCTCAAGCAGCGCCTTCCCAACACACCTTTGCAGGTTGTGGCCGCTTGCGACACAAGAGTGTTCAATGATCTGCGAAACCTATACCACAAGCCCTCCCTGGGTGCTCTGCTAGGCATCTCTTCCAGGGATTTGTGCAGGCTCGCAGCGGAAGTTTATGCCGCAAACGGGGTGGTGGTCTGGATGCTGGACCCCGCAGTGGACAGCTACCTCTCCACTCCTGAACTCTCGTTCCACATCTACGATCTCAAGACCAGCGGCGGCCTTAACATCAGCGCTTCTCACAATCCCCCCGACGATAATGGAAGCAAGTTCTACAATGGGGCCGGTGGTCAAGAGGTTCCACCCTTCGACGAAGAGTTGGTGAATGTTGTCTCCACGGTGGCCGATGCCCAGCGCATGCCCTTCCAAGAGGCGGTTGCGCAGGGGCTCATTCGATTCATCTCCGACCAGCAGCGCCAGCGCTATGTGGCAGAAAACCTCTCGCTCAGCATCCGAAAGGAGCTGCGCAGCGCCACAGTCGCCTTCTCTCCTCTCCACGGTGTGGGCATAACATCCGCCCTTCCCGTGCTGGAGCAGGCCGGATTCAAGGTGCTGCTCGACGCCAACCAGAGTGCCTTCGACGGTGCCTTCTCCAATGTCCCATTCCGAATCCCCAACCCCGAGGTGCCCTCAGCCATGGAGTCAGTTATCTCCGTGGCCAGGGCCGGCAACGCACAAATGGCACTGGCTACCGACCCCGACGCAGACCGGCTGGGCCTCGCCGTGCCCGACCGCACTGGCCAGTGGCACTGCCTCACAGGTAACCAGATAGGCCTGCTGTTGGCCTACTACATCCTCACCGAGCGTAAGGCAGCGGGCAGACTCTCACCGTCAAACTACATGGTCAAAACCGAGGTCACCACCTCGGCCCTGGAACGGCTGACCGAGGCATTCGACGTGCGCCTCATAGGGCACCTCCTGGTGGGCTTCAAGTATATCGGCGACGTCCTGGACCAGGTAGCCCGCACGGGCCGCTGGCACGACTTCGTGGCCGACCAGTCGGACTTTCTCATGGCCATGGAGGAGAGCCATGGGCTGCTCGTCTCCCCCCGAATCAGAGACAAGGATGCCGCCAACGGGGCATTGCTCCTGGCCGAATTGGCATCCCGGTGCATGGACCAGGGCACGACCCTTTGGGAACTGCTGCTGGAAATATACAAAGAGTACGGATACTTCGGAACGGCCTTGCGCTCAATGATCATGGAGGGGGCCGTGGGCCTCCAGAACATTCGCACCATCCAAGACAAGCTGCGAAACGACCCACCAAAGCGCATAGCCGGAATCCCCGTGGCGTCGGTCTTCGACAGGATGGACCCCCAGGGTCCCTTCGGGCCTATCAAGAGCCAGACCGACGAGGCAAGCCGGGATGTGCTTGTTTTCCACCTGGAGAATGGAGTCCGTCTCATCCTTCGACCCTCGGGCACTGAGCCGAAAAACAAGGTCTATGCCGAGTTCGCAGGCGCTCCGCTGGGGGTGAATGCTCTCAGCTCGGAGCTGGAGGGGGAAATGGCCAGGGTGCAGCAGCAGTTGACCCAACTCCTGGCCGACTTCGAGGTCGAGGCCCTTGCGCTGGCAGGAATCCACTTCCCGATTTGGGCAACACGATTCTCCGATTCTCTCTCTATCGACCGAAAGCGACACTTCATCGAGGTGCTCGAACCAGAGTGGCGCCTCCGCCTGAGCCAAGGCTCCTCCACAGTCTCCCATGAGACTGCCGAAGAACTGCTCACCAACCTTCAGAAGATCGGCCCCCTTCCTATGGTGCTGCCGGGCCTCCATGCCCTGGCGCAGCAGTGGCCCCAGCCGGCAGCGGGCCGCCTGCTCGAACTGATCCCGATCTTGACCAATGCAGCCCGCTGAGCAGCGCCCCCGGCCAATGGCTGAGCCTTCGACGCCGGGCCCGAGAGTGGGCGCCCAAATGGTGCTGCCCTGCGCAGCATCCGTCGATGCCGCCGTAGGTTGCCCCTCGCAACGGCGTCGGGTCGCCCCATGATGCCCGTGGAGAAGGGGCACCACTATGCAGCCACAAGGAGCATCTTGCTCCTGGCCCCTGTCGTTGCGCTCCTGGTCGCCTCGCCGTCCGTAGCTAAAGGGTGGCGACCCGAGCCCAGTCAGTTTCAGCATCTGGACAGCCCAGACTCCATCTACCGGATCCCCGCCGATGCCCAGCAGAAGATTAGGTCCATTTTGGCTCCATTCTGGCTCGACTCTTCCTTGGGCCCCTCTTCCAGGCTGACCGGGGTCACCATAGAACGCCACTGGATAGAACTCACCATATCCGACCCCGACTCTTCCGCATCGCTCTTCCTACTCCCTCCAGGCTCAAAAGCCCCAGCGGCAAGCACCACAGCCTCCTTCGTCATCGTCAGCTCAGGAGAATTGGAGGATGAGGCAGCTAAACGGCTGGCCAACGCCATTTCCGCCAACGACCACGGGACCTTCTGGCCAGAAGCGCCTCTGACCCTGGGGCCGAACCCCGAAGGCTCTGCCATCCTAAGCCCCAACACCTTCGTCACCGTCGGCTCCTCTCAGATGGCACCAGCGCACTACTCCCGAATAGTGGGAGACCTCATTGTCTCCACGCTGCTCCTGTTGTTGCTTCTATGCGCAGGTCCCATTCTGAAGCTGGCCCGGCGCCTCTCCTGGCAAGACTGGCTCGCCATGGGTGCGGTGTTGGCCGTGGCTCTCTTCTGGAGGCTGCTCTACGCCAGCCATGCGCCTGCCTGGGCTCCCACCCACTGGGATGGCCCCCCTGTGGTCCCCCCGACCCTGAGTCACTGGCTCTGGCACACCCTCTCCCGATTCACACCGGTTAATGCCCCGCTCCTGGCAAACATCTCCCTTGCCGCAGGGGTTCTGTCGGCCGGGGCAGCGTGGGCCGTGGCACGGCTGCTGGTGAGCAAGGCCCCGTGGGGCGCCCTCTTCGCAGGCCTTTTCGTTGCCACGTGGCCAGTGCACGTTCACATCTCAAACAGCCCGTCGGTCTTCATCTGGTTCCCGCTCACCTTGATGCTCTGGCTGCTCTTCTCACTCTCAGCAGCACGGTTGAGCAACACCAGGCTCCACCTGCTGGCGGCGGCATTTGCTGCCTGTGCCCTCTTCCTGCGACCCGAAGGAGCGCTGCTCATGCTGCCCCTGATTCTTGCGCCCCTGGCCTACGCAAACCGGGGTGCGTGGCGGCAAACCTGGTTCTGGTTCCCACTGCTCATGCTCCTGCTGGCAACGGTCGTAAGGATGGCTACCTTGCACAACCTCAACCTCGATGCCGACCCGTTTCTCCACTCTGACTTTGAACTGGGTGCCCTGACGAACCACCTCGGCACCTGGGTCTTCTCTTACTACCTCATGCCCTTCCCAATATTGGTGGTGTGGGCCGCAGCAGTGGCCTCCAGGCCTTGGAAAGGCGACTTCACATGGCTCTACTGGCCATTAGCTGCCTCTTTCATGCTGACCCTGGTCCTCTATTTTCGCACGCTGGGCCCCGATACACCCTGGGCCAGCCGCGCAAGCCTCGCAATGCTTCCTTCACTGGCCGGCCTTGCGGCCCTCGGTGCTGCCTCCTTGGCCAGAAGCGCGGGCCGATGGTCACCCTGGGTCATGGGCCTCCTGGCAGCAGCGCTGGCCGCTGCTCCTCTCTGGCACTGGGCGCTGGCAACGAAATTCGCTCTGCATGACTGGATAGTCGATTTTGTGCTATGATGCCCCCGCATCGCTCACAGTCGGGGGATGTACTGGGCCCCGGCAGCGCTAGCCCAACGGCCACTCAAACGCTGCCCCGGAGTTGAACGAGGATGTTGAACATGCGCCACTCGCCGCTTCCAGAGCGCCAACCCGGCACGCTCAAAGGTGTCGCTTCGTTTCTTATGGCCGCCTCGGCCTCCTGGCGGCTCACGGCCGCCGCTGCTATGCTCTTGGCCCTGGCCTCGTGTGGTAACGAAGAAGCAACTTACAACGCTCCAAGGGTCGAAGAAGCCCCTCAGCCCACAGCCCAGAAGGCCATGCCGAAGCCGCCACCGGAGCGCATGGCCCCCTCGGTACGAATCAGAGTCTACCCCGATATGGCCGTGCCGGGCCGAGATGTGGTCGTAAAGGTCGAGTTGGGCTCCGTCGTCTCCGGGGAACCCATCAATATCAGCTTCGAAGCCACCAGCGACCCCTGCAACGGGGAGATGGTCGCCCAAGGCCCACAACTCACCTACCATGTCCCCAAGAACTGCCGAGGCAGCAAAATCGAGATCGCCGTCGTCGTCACCGGAGAGTTCGGAGAGGTGCGCCGTATGGTCTCCCTGGACATCAAAGGCGTCACCTCCTCAGAAGCCGTTGTCCTGCGCAGCCCGCTGCCCTGGGATACCGTGGTCTCACCAGTGCCCACCCGCTGGGACCGCTCGCTCTACCAAAATCGCAAAGAGAAACTCCGCTTCAGCGCTAAACTCGCCGACGTTCCCCTCTTCGAGACCCCCTTCGTCGACCCCAACACCGTCGTCGAACTGGACCTGCCGCCCTCACCCGAGCGCATCCAGGTCCGAGCCATTACCTCCGGCGGAACCGAAGAGAACCTAACCCTCAGAATCACACACCGAGTTGCTCCAGAAACCCCGGCCGGGGCAACGCTCCTGCATGACTGCCAGACCACACCTGGCGGAGCTACGCCAGGCACCCCCCTCGATGAGGGCGGTGAAGTTACCCTCGGCACCGGGTTGCGCTTCTCCGCAAGCGACCAGTTTGGGCCCACACCCTCCCGGGAGCCCAGTGCCGATGCTCCGGCAGACCAGACCGCTGCGGCCACGGCGGTGTCAGAAGCATTCGATGGTCCGACAGCAACCTTCGTCACTGTGAACTATCACGTTGGAAAGAAGCAGCGGTACGGAAGAAAAGAGGCCCCTATGGGGGTGGAAATTGCTATTGATAAATACCATGACCCGTCGCAATATGAGTTCATTTATTTGTGGTTGCGGGGCGAGAAAGTTTCCGAAAATATACATCCGCTTTATGTCAGAGTTAAGGGAACCCTGGGAACTGTCAGACAATTCAAGGTGGCCAGGGCACGCAGAGCTTGGCACGACTTCCGATTCCCCATCAAGAGGGCCGTCAACGTCTCCAAAGGGGAGAGGGTGAAGTCCGTTTCAGTATTCGTTGACGCAACAAACGTCGTGCCACCCCTGGGACTGTTCGCCGTGGGAGGCATCTTCCTTGGCAACGCCTCCCACGCCAGCACCCACGAAAAAGACAAGCCTCGGAGCCTGCCTCCGTCGGGCGTTGAGCCCTTGGAAGAAGAGAATGGTCTCTGGCTTGATTAATATTGTTTGATAAGTGTTGAAGAGGAAATATAATGATTGTCAAAAACTCTGGCTGGTTTGGTCCGCGCATCCGAGTCACAGTGCCCCTGGCTCTTCTTGTTGCTTCGACGCTCTCTGGTCACGGCTGCGGAGCCGGCTCGCAAGGGGCCGGGCCTGACGGCGACGTAACCTGCGAACTGTGCCA
The DNA here is from genome assembly GCA_964593355.1 of uncultured Myxococcales bacterium. Lineage (GTDB taxonomy): Bacteria > Myxococcota_A > UBA9042 > CAIXZC01 > CAIXZC01 > CAYTWV01. The sequence goes on along the minus strand of CAZQHM010000038.1, from coordinate 18,460 downwards.
CCAGGATGATGGTCTCCAGGGCGATTCGCTAAGCGAAATCGACTCTATGGAAGCAGAACTCCTGTTTCCCGATGACTCGTCGGAACCTGATGGTGTCGGCGCAGGCGACTTGGCCGACGACGTGGGGCCGCAGGATGTGGGCAACGATGGGACTCCCCAGACGGATGTGGCAGTGGCAAGCCCGGCATGGCTCGAACTGGCCCAGTTGGTCTCGGATACCCTGGCCGGCTTTGGCATCCAGGTAGGTGCACTCGAACTGCGCACGGTGCTGGCGGAAAACCCCGACGCCTACTACATCATCGACCTTCGTGGGGAATCGCTCTGGAGCAGCGGCCACATCCCGGGGGCGGTGGCACACACCATGGCTGAACTCCCCGAACTGGCGGAGAGCGGTGCCCTGCCGCAGAAGAAGCCCATCCTGCTGGTGTGCCACGCAGGGCAGCAATCGGCCTGGGCAGCGGCTATGTTGTCATTCTTGGGGTACGATGCGGTGTCGCTGGAGTGGGGGATGCCGGCCTGGAACGATACCGTGGGCAATATGTGGGTGAGTGCATGTGCCAATGATCCTACGGCTGCGAAAAGCACACAACCAGTCACCCCCCCTGGATCCCACAACTCGCCCTTTCTTGGGGACCAACACGACTTGAACGCCCTGATGTTGGACCATGCCATGGGACTGGTCGCCTCGTTCAAGACCCTGACCTGGGCGGCAGTGGCCAGCAAACTCCAGGACTACACCATTCTCGCTTACGTCTCCGGCGTCGACTACAAAGAAGCACACCTTCCCGGCGCCATATGGCTGGACTCGGCCAAACCTGTGCGGTTCGAGGATCTCTACCCACAGCTGGATTCGTCGAAACCTGTGTTGGTCTACGACTGCACTGGCCAGAAATCGCCGGCCGTCGCCGGCGGACTCTCAATGCTTGGCTATGATGCCTGGTTCCTGAAGTTCGGAATCTCCTCGGTCTGGTGCAGCGACTTGGCTTGCGCTTGGTCCGAGAGCAAGGGGGGAACCAACGAAATAGCGTTAGATAAGTGAGCAATAAGATGAGAAACCCTATTGAAATGCATGTCGGTCTGCTTGTTTGCCTGCTTCTTGCCGCCGGTTGCGGGCAGGGTGGGGAAACCGAAGAGCATGACTCTGGGGCGGATAACACTGTCGTGGCCGATTCAATGGGCCGAATTGACGCCCGTTTGGACCAGCACTCGCCCGAGGATCTGCTCGATGAACCGGGCAGCGACGCCGCTGATTTGAGTGATGGTAATGCCCTTGCTGACCAGTTGGAGATTGCCGATGAGGTTGATGATGCCTCCGGTCCGGATGTGACAGTCACCGAAGTGTCCGACGTAGAAGCGACTGACATCGAAATAACTGACATCGAAATAACTGACCTCATGGACGATGAGTCTTCTCCAGACGACCTGGCCGACGATCTGCCCGGGGAGGTTGCACAGGAAGTAGTCGACGACGTGCAGAGTGATCTGGTGCCCGTGTGCGACTGCGGCTGCGGAGAAGAGTGCGTGGATGGAAGCTGCAACTTCACCGCTTGCGATGGTCGTCAGTGCGGTGATGACGGGTGTGGCGGAAGCTGCGGTTCGTGCCCCGAAGGGATGGTCTGTAACCAGGGTTGGTGCGAACTGGAGATCACGTGCGGAAACGGAACATGCGACCCCTTGGAGGATTGCCAGACGTGCCCCTGCGACTGTGGCCCCTGCTGCGGTAACGGCACCTGCCAGCCCCTGCTCAACGAGGATTGCCAGAGTTGTCCACAGGATTGTGGCCCTTGCTGCGGCGACGCCGTCTGCGAACCGACTCACGGTGAAGACTGCACAGTGTGCCCCCAGGACTGCGGCGATTGCTGCGGCAACGGAACCTGCCAGCCCCTGCTCAGCGAGGATTGCCAGAGCTGTCCCCAGGATTGCGGAGAGTGTTGCGGCGATGGTGCTTGCGAACCGAGTCACGGCGAAGACTGCGTAGTCTGCCCCCAGGACTGTGGTGCCTGCTGCGGTGACGGCCTCTGTGACGCCGGGAAGGGCGAGGGCTGCGACTCCTGCCCTGAGGACTGCGGTGCCTGCTGCGGCGACGGAGAGTGTCGCCCTGACCACGGAGAGCACTGTGCCAATTGCGAGCAGGACTGCGGAGAGTGCTGCGGCAATGCTGTCTGTGATGCCTTGTTTGGGGAGGATTGCATGGCCTGCCCCGACGATTGTGGTTCCTGCTGCGGTGACGGCACCTGTGACCCTCTCATGGACGAGGATTGTGCCTCCTGCCCCCAGGACTGCGGCGATTGCTGCGGAAACGGCGTCTGTGATGCCCTGCTTGGAGAGGATTGTGGCGCCTGCCCCGACGACTGCGGCCCATGCTGCCCCGAGGGCATGGCTCCCGTGAAGAGTTGGTGCATGGACATCTATGAGGCATCCCGGGTGGATGCGTCGTCAACGTGGGGAGGCTCCAATGGTTCCATGGCCATGAGCAAACCCGGAGTGATTCCCTGGTACCCTGTTGACTATGCCGTGGCTAATGCAGCATGCGCTGCTGCCGGAAAGCGACTCTGCACCGATGCCGAGGTGCTCTTCGCCTGCGAGGGCCAGGAGAAGATGCCCTACGTCTACGGTGCTGCTTACCAAGCCGATACCTGCAACGGAATCGACGCCTTCTGCAACTGCGACCACCCCAACTGCGCCGGCCTGACCCAGTGCCCCTATCCCCACTGCCGCCTATTCAGCCCTGAAGGCGCCATAAACATGGGCTGCGGTGCTGCCTTCCGCCACATGCCCACAGGCTCATTCCCTCAGTGCGTGAATGAGTACGGAATCTTCGACCTCAACGGCAACGTGTGGGAACTGGTGGACTCGGGCAACGGCGAGTCGTGGTTCCGGGGTGGCGCATACAACTGCGGCGATTCAGAGTACCTGCACCAGTGCCAGCTCAAGTTCCAGGCATCGAGCATCAGCGCCAAAGGGTTCCGCTGCTGCCTCACGCCGTGACCCCACGTCCCAAAGGCGTAACTCCCGACTTCCCCGATCCTTGAGCATCGCTGCAGCAAAAAGTTGAATTAGCGGCCCGCTCGTGCGTAGACTGCGCCCCAATTAATTCGGGAGGTCTTTCATGAAGAGAATCATAGCAGGAACTGTTTTGCTCGCCGCAGTCCTTATCGCCGGTGCCCTCTTTGGCCCCGGGTGCGAGCCCCCGGTCTCGGACGAAGCCACGGTCCGGGCCTTTGGTGTGCTGCTCAACACCGACGGCACCCCCGCTGCCGGAGTCACCGTGAGACTCCAAAAAACCGACGCCCTTGGCCTGGACCTCGACGTCTCCGTGGGCAGCATCGTCAATGCCGACGCTACGGCCTTCAAGCAGGTCACCACGGATGCCCAGGGCTACTACGAATTCGTCATGTCGGGTGCCGAAGCCAATGTTCAGAGTGGTAGCTTCGCCTCCTACTTCTTCGTCTATGCAGTCTCACCCACAGACCTATACAACCAACTGGCCGTGGCAACCGAGGCGTTCCATTTCTCCAATCAGAACCTCGATAAGGAGATGCCTGAGCTTCGGTTCTGGGACCTTGAACCCGCAGCTGTCACCACTAATGACCAGACCGTGAAGGTCACCTGGGCAGACACCCCCGTGGCCCCAAAGAACGGCCGCTACCTGGTCATCTTCGGCAACGGATCCTGGGCCCAAGAGGTTGATGGCAACAGCCTGGAGATTCCCCTCACGGCCCTGCAGCCATGCATCAATCCCGTGGTCGACTCGCCTGACAAATGCCAGCCACTCAAGACCCACGCTGTTCAGGTAATATCACTGGCCGAAGGAATCAGATACCGTACTGCGGCTCACCTCTTCGACGCCGAAAACCCCAAAGGAATTGGGGTCTGGTACCGCATGGACCAGGCTGGCGATGCCCGAAGCGCCGAGACATGCTCTGGTAAGGCCATCTTCGACGTCAACGACGGCGTCTTCTGGGGCCCCGAAGGTACCGCCAAACTGGTTGGCCAGGAGGGACTCTCCGCTGCCGACCTGCGCTGCTTGAGAGTCGACTTGGGCAATCTTCACCAACTCTCGGAGATCTGGATGCACAACGCTACCGTGCTGGCCGCTGAGAAGGCGATAGTGGAGGTGTCGGTGACCCCTGACGATCCCGCCGACCCGGCCGCAGTCTGGACAGTGGCCGGCCAATGGACGGGGGCAGAGCAGAGTATGTGGTATTCATACATACATGTTGAGACCGATGCCACGGCCCGGGGAATACGCTTCCAGTTCACCGACACCGAACAGTCTGAGCCCTTCTGGATCGAAATCGGAGAAATCTCAATCTATGGAACCATACTGGTGGATAGCTGATAGGCCCAACTCGAAGCGCAGCGCCGCTTCGGCAGTAGGGTGGTGAAACTCGTAGCCGCCCTCAAGAAGCAATCCCGGCCGCACCCGGGCACCGCCTAGAAGCAGATTCTCTCCCATCTCCCCAAGCAAGGCCTTCACCGCCGAGGCCGGTGTCGGAAACACCGCTGGCCTCGACAACACCCGGCCCAGCGTCGCCGCAAATTCGGCCTGTGTCACGGGGTTGGGCCCCACCACGTTGATCACACCACGACCCTTGGCCAAGGCCCACTCTATAGAGGAGAGCACGTCATCCAGCCCCACCCAACTCATATACTGCTGACCACTGCCCAGCCTTCCCCCTGCCCCAGCTCTGAACGGAGGCAGCATCTTTGCCAGCGCCCCGCCTCGGGCCGACAGGATAATCCCAAACCTCATCATGGCTACTCGCACGCCAAAGGCCTCAGCCCGCCTCGCTTCCTTCTCCCACACATCAACAACGTCGGCCAGAAACCCGCTTCCCTTCGGCGTCCCCTCATCCACCCACTGGCTCTCAAGTCTGCCGTAGTAACCAATAGCCGAGCCGCTCACAAGAACCCTGGGCCCGTTTGTGGATGCCCCGATTGCATCCACCAGCGCCCGCGTCCCCAACTCACGACTGGACAATATCTCGTGCTTGCGCTCCGGAGTCCATCGGGCGTCGGCTACCCCCGCACCGGCCAGGTGAACCACGGCGTCCACCCCCTCCAAACCACCATCCTCCACCCATCCGCTCCTGGGGTCCCAGCCGATATCCCCAGCAACAAGGCCCCTCAGAGGACCCGCCCCACCGCCCCCCGATTCCACAACGCCACCAGCCATAGAATCCCTGCTGCGCCGCACAAACCGCAATACTCTGTGACCAGCTCCGGCCAGATACGCCGCCAGCTGCGTCCCAACCAACCCCGACGACCCGGTAATGGCCACGGTCATCGGCCCGGTACCCAGGCGCTCGTGGGCGGGCACATCCCAGGCGGCCCTCTGATGACGGTAGTTGAACAGTCTCTCAATCGTCCTGGTCGAGTGGCTGCCCGCAAAGGCACGCCCAATGGCCCCACCCGGAAGCTCGTAGTCAAGGTCGTCTACCAGCAGTGCGCCCCCAGAGGCAGGCTCTATCCTGTGAAGATGCTTCCATCGCTTGAAGGGGCCTCGAACCTGCTCATCGAAGAACTGTACCCCCGGCACGAAGCCTCCGTGAAGCACCTCCCAATCCATCCAGGTGCCCGCCACCTTCACACGAAAGACCATGGTGGCGCCATTCTCCAGCCGCTCAATAGGCTTTACCACCTCCATCCTCTGCCAAGGAGGCGAATAACGCAGGAATGCCCCAGGACGCTCATGCCATGCGAACAAGGCCTCGGGTGTTACGGGAATAGTAGAACTCTTATGATAGGTAGCCATATCCGCCCCCAACATTCAGGTTGGAACAACAGCAACATCAACTCTAATAGCAAATGAGCACTTAGAACTGAACCACAAACGTAACAAAGCTGCTATTGAAAGCCGCCCGGTCCTTGGAAGGGCCGGCGGCCGGGGCGAGAAAATGATAGGGACTCTCAGTCACGAAACCAGTGCAAATAGCTCTCGACATCAACCTTTCTGGCGGTGTTTTCAGAACTCATGTACCTGATTTTGCCAAAGACGGGCCGCTCGGGGCCCCAAGCTCGGTCGTATCTGCCTAGTACCCAGAAGATGCCGCTGTAGGAGTTGGGATCCCTCCCGTCCAGCGCATACTTGTCGTTGAGCTCGATCATGTGCTCCAGAGCATCCTGCGGCGAGGCTGACCACTCAAGAATCTTCTTTCCCCACAACATCCGCAGATAGTTGTGGATAGTACCTGTGCGAACCAACTGTCTCTGTGCGGCATTCCACAGCGGGTCGTGGGTAGAAGCGCTCTCAAGCCTCGCCAACGGGTAGACCCAGCGGCGGGTGTCGTGTCGGTGCTCCTCCAACGTCGTCCTGGCCCACTGGGGCAGGGACTCATACTTGGTATAGGAGTCGTTGCTCCAGCACATGTTGAACCCAAGCTCACGCCAGGTAATGAGTTGATCCAGGAATGCCTCGGCCCCCTGGGACATGTTCCACCACCCCTCACGTCGACCCGTGGGCTTCTCCGCCAATTTCTCCAAACTCCATCCTTCGCTGTCCGCTAGCTGACGAAAGACCCTGTGAGCCGAAATGTGCCCAAAGTGAAGATAGGGCGATAACTCAGATGTTACGTTCTGCTCAGGGAAGTTGCGCTCTTCCGGGTATCGGCTCAACCGCCTGGCAAGGAACTGGTCCAGCCTGTAGTTGGCCTCGCCAGCGCCCCCCACCGTTTCTCCCAGCGCCTCCACGCTGCGGTTCAGATTCAGTGATGCCAACTCGCTCTGAAGTACATCAGACGCCTTGGCATAGGGCCACGGCTCCAGCCCCCCACCCACCAGCGCTTGGAGCGCCGACTCGTACCCCAGCGCGGGAAGGCCGGGCAGCAACAGAGCGGCCGGCAGCTGTTTCATTGGATCCGCAGAGGGGGCGTCAGCGAGGTGCTCCGGCAGGTTCTTGTGCAGGAAACGGCGGAATGAGTGGGCCAGGTCGAACTGCCGATCCGCCGACGCCATGGGAAGCAATCCATTGGAGTCTACCGCCTCGAAATGCACCCCGCACTGCGCCGCCCCAGCCTGCACCATTCTCGGAATCATGAAACATGGATACTCATCCGACACTACCGCACAGGCCCGGGACGCAAGCGCTGCCAGCAGCCCCTTACCCGCACCCGCTTCCGGTTCCACGTACCCAAGATAGCCGACTCCAGCCTCTTGGGCCTCCAACTGGTTTTCGGCCATGCCCTGAAGGATAAAGGTATGCAGGCGGGCGCTGGCCCACTGATATCCAATCCGCACCGCCTCAAAGACCAGCAGCGGCCGCTGGAACTCCACGCACAACTCCAGCGCCCGGTCCAGAGCGAAGTTGTCATGCAGTCGCCGGCTGGCCGTCATCCAATATAGCACGTAGGCTCCGGTGCGGCGCACCGGAGCTGGATTCAGCACCCTGACCCGTATCTCCGGCACTCTCATGATACACCTCTTACTGACAATAAACAATAAACTAAAATAAATATATATCTATTATTCGCCAAAGCTCGTGGTAATTGGTGCCAACGCCGTCCATGTCGGGGCTAGACTGAGGATTGGCCCTATTCCACGCCTCCATCCTGCGTCGGTATTCTGGCAGTAGCAGGGGCGATGACGGGGCGTCTCGCATGATGGCACTGAGCCCCTCTCCCTGGAACGCCTCGGGATTCTGTTCGTGGAAGAGGCGCAGTACGTCGCCGTAGCTGACCAGGCAAGGGTAGGGTAGGCGAGCCATAAGGGTGCGGCCGGCAACCTGCACGCTCAGGAGCACTTCCCATTGCTCATGGGGCTGAAGCATCCTCTTGGTGGATGGCCACTCTATGAGGTCGAATGCCCTCATGGTGAACTGCCCCTTGAGCGCCTGACCTTTCCCCTCTCGAATCAGCACCCCATCGCCGTCCCCCGACACGCTGAGCTGAAGGTCCAGCCGCTCACCGAACCTGTGCTGCGCCAGGAACTCTCGGGTGACGTCCTCCCCTCCTTGCCACTGCCGGCTGGCCACATTGGCTTCCAATTGCTGTTGAGGCGTGGGGCCTGCCTTGGAGCGCATGAAGTGGCGTTGGTTAAGGGGCTGGAAGAGGTAGCTGTCCAGCTTCTTCTCGAAGATCTCCAGACGCCATGCCTCGGCCGTACGGTGTAATAGCTCTACAGACCTTCGCAACGCCTCCGACTGGGCATCGGTGCGTTTGGCCGGAGCTGTGCCGTCCATGGACCACTCCATCAGGTCACGCCACACCAAAGCCAAGAAGCTCAGGGAGCGGTGGGGAGTGGCCAGAACAACCTTAGTGGCCTCTTCAAGCTGGACGATATCCAGGGCCCGCTGCTCCGCAGTCCCAAAGCGGGCCATGTAGTCCACAACAGGGTCTGCCCCCAAAGCGGCCCGCAATCGGGCAATCACGGCCTCCCTGCGAGGGGCTCTGTGACCACCAAGCTGAGCAGCATACCAGTCCAGCACCGCTTGCTGAAGCTGCTGTCCGCCGGCCACTTCGTGGCGGGCAGGCGAGGCAGCGTCCCCGGGCGTTGCGGCTTGCTCCGGCTGGGCCTGGGTTCGCTGGGCAGCGGGTCTCTCCTGAGCTGCGCTGCACCCCGCTGCTGCGCCCAGATGAAGGCCCACGGCCAAAGCAGCGGCCCTTCTGAGCAACTGCGCAGTGCCGCTGCTCTCCCACGCCTCCTTGAAGCAGTGGAGCCCCTTGCGCCGCTGAAGCCAGCAGCCGCCTGAGCAGGCCAGCCAGTAGTCACAACGCCGGCACTTCGATATGGGCTCCAGCTTTCTCAACTCCGAGAACCCCTCCTGCCAGATGCCCAGCAGTGGTCTAGTTCTGACGTTACCGGCGCTGGTGCTCCGGTCCGTGGTCGTGCACGGTACAACCTCGCCGTCCCAGAGCACCACGCACCCGCTCCGGCCGGCGCCACAATAGAATGGGCCGTCCCTCAAAAGGGGCTCCCACGTCCCGCAATACCCGATCTCGTCTGCCACGGTCACCGGGAAGTGGCGCCGCTTCTCCGCTACCAACTGAATCAGACCCCGCAACTGCGATGCCGAAAGCTCCAGCCCCTTCCTGGTTGCAGCACGACCTTCGGGTACAACGAGATGAATCCCCCAGGATGTGGCCCCGCTTGCCACCACCCGAGTGAAGGTCTCCGGAAGGTATGCGTAGTTCAGCGCCGTTACGGTGGTTCCGGCCGCAACCTCAACGCCCAGCTCTCGAAACCAGGCCATGGAGCGCATGGCCTCGTCGTAAGCCCCAGCGCGCCCCCGAAACTTGTCGTGGAACCGCTGCGGCCCGTCGAGGCTCACCGCCACAAAGCCCGGAGGCCACGATGCTATGGCACGTTTCTGCTCCACGCTGGGCTCAACTGCCGTGTTGAGGCTCCAGTTGACCCCGTGACGCCGCAGTCCATCAACAAGCTCGCAAAAGTCCCCGCGGCAGAGGGGCTCTCCGCCCGTAAGCAGCAACTCCCCAACCCCTATCTCCCCCACCTGCTCAATGAGATGCAGCGCTTCCCCCGTGGTCAGCTCCCCTTGTCCATCGGGAACTGCAAGGCAGTGAGGGCAGGCAAGGTCACAGCGGGCGGTGACCATCCACTGCACCAGCCTGGGGACAATGCTATACCCTCCCTGGCCCAGCAACTCGTCCTGCTCAATCCCATGAACTTTGCCGTGTCTTCCGAATCTGGAATAGGTGACCATATGACTTCCCCTCTGTCTATGCGCATGACATATAAGGCCGCAGGCTGGGAGGGATTCCCTGTTTCGACCCACCCGGCAGCAACCCATGGCGAGCAACTCCTGCCTCAGAAGAGCACCTTGTATGCAGCCTGGGGCTGGTCAAAGCCCTTAAGATGAAGCGACGTGGCCGGCTGGCAGGCAATCTTGCCGCTTATGGCCCGGAACATGGAGTCAGAGACCATGACCTCCCCGGGGCCGGCGTTTGAACAGAGTCTGCTTGCCCGATTGACGTAGGAGCCGATAACCGTGTAGTTCATGGTGCGGGAACTGCCCATGAGACCGGCTACTACAGGTCCGAAGTCGATGCCGATGCCTATGCCGATGGGCTGGCCGATAAGCTCCTCGGCCTCTATGTTGAACTCCCGCATGGCAAGCTGCATTCGAATCGCTGCCTGGACGGCGTTTACGGCGTCGTTGGGCGAAGCAATGGGCGCGCCCCAAATGGCCATGAGCGCGTCGCCGATGAACTTGTCCAGAGTACCGTCATAGTCAAACACTACCTCGGCCATACGCTCAAAGTAGCGGTTCAGCAAATCGACGATGACACCGGCCCGGTGACGGCCTGCCATGGGCGTGAATTGTCGGATATCCGAGAAGAGAATGGCGACGTCGCGCTCCTCGCCGCCCTTCTGAATCAGCAACTCTCCGGCCAGCACCTTCTGAACGAGGTTCGGAGAGAGAAAGCGCTGTAGCTTCTCTTTGTTTGCTGCCTCCTCCTTCATCTTGTCAGCGAAGAAGGAGTTCTCGATAGTAAGAGCTGCCTGGCTGGCGAAGCCGTAGACGATGTTGAGGTCACGTTCTGAGAAGGCACCGATTCTCCTCAGCGAGTCCACGTGGAGAATCCCAAGTACCTCCTGGTCGTGGCCCAGCATTGGTACTGCCATAGCCGACCTTATCCCTTGCAGCACGATGCTCTTGGAGCCGTCGAACCGGCTGTCCACAATGGCGTCGTTCGTCAGCAACGCACGCTTCTCCGCGGCGACTTGTGCCAGAATCGTGGAGCTTACCGCAATGCGCTGTGCCTCATCGATGCCCTGACGGTAGAGCTTCTTGGCCGGATAGAACGATTGCTGCCCTCTCTGGGTCAACAGAATCATCGCCCTGTCCGCCGCAGGCAAGAAGGTGAAGAGCATCCGTAGCACTCGGTCCAGCACTACGTCCAGGTTGAACTCCAGAGCCAGTTCACGATGGAGTTGGTACGCGAATCTCAGCTTCTCGTAGTCTCGGCGAAGTTGCTCATCGTCAACTATGGATTGCGCCGGCTGAAACTCCATGGCCTCGTGGGCATCAAGCACCGACTGCACCATGGGGGCTTCGCCGTCACCGGATATGTCCACGTCGACCTGGGCCGTCTGGTCCGCCTCGAACACCAGCCGGGTGGCACCAAGCATGATGCGGTCCCCGTCCTGAAGCAGCAGAGCCTGCTCAATTCGCTTGTTGTTCACGAAGGTGCCGTTTCGGCTCCCCGCATCCACAATCTCCCAACCCATAGCGGAACGCTGCACTACGCACTGTTGTTTCGAGACAAGGCGGTCTATTATCTGGATGTCTTGGTCCGGGTGGCGACCGATATGGTGCGTCCCCGTCAGCTCAACGGCCTCTCGAAGCCCTCGGGACGATTCGATTATCAGCCTCGCCATTGCAGACCGCCCAATGTCATGGAGAACCAACTCATCGCAATACCAGGAAGTAGACCGCCGTGCCCACCGCCGACGCACCTACCACCCCCGCCAGAACCCATACCCACGGGCTCAAGCCGCTCCTTGTGCCCGTCTTGATTGCAACCGATGAACTGCTCACCAAACCGCCGAATCCCGAGCTCTCGCGGGAGTCGTCAAGCCCGAATCGGGCCGAAGGGTTCGGGCTGGCCCGAGAACCCATGGGCGACAACTCCGTCTCCTGTTGAACCCCCTCATACTCCGACCAGATGTCCTCGAAGGGAGTCCTCCGGCTCCTGTAAGCTTCGATGTCCAGAGGTCCCGAGGCCAGGCCCGGACTCACCCCGGGCAGAGCACCCAGGCTGGAAAGGTTGATAATCTCCTCGTGCAGAATCTCCACTACCCGCTTGGGGTACATCGTGACTTCGGCATCGTCCAGAAGCATCCGAACCATCTTGGCAATGTCGAAACCAGTCACCTTCAAATTCCTGGAGAAGAGATACCCCGCCAGCGCATCGCCCAGGTCCCTGGCCGACTGGTACCGCTTACGACGGTCTCGCTCCAGCGCCAGCATCACGATGCCGTCCAACTCCCGGTCCACCCTGGCGTTGAACGCCGACGGAGGCGGGACCTGGCACTGGCGCACCAGTTCCACCGTCTCGAGGTCCGTCTTCCCGAGGAACAGGCGCCGGCCCGTGAGCAACTCATGAAGGATGATGCCAAGGCTGAAGATATCCGCCCGAGCATCTACTTCGTACCCCTCGCAGGCCTCGGGCGAGAGATAAGAAAACTTCCCCTTAACGACGCCGGGATCCGTGGCTTCAATGTGCGACTTGGCCTTTGCCAGTCCAAAGTCGGTTACCTTCACTTCGCCGGACTTGGAGAGCAGTATGTTGGGGGGCGAGAGGTCCCTGTGCACGATGCGCAGCGGCTTGTCTTGCTCGTCCTTGGCCTCGTGGGCGTGAGCGATGCCCTTGGAGACCTCCATGCAGATGTGCAGCGCATACTCCGGTGGGATACGGTAGTCTCGCTCTGATGCCAACTGAATCAGCTTGCGAAGGTTGGCCCCATCCACAAGCTCCATCACCAGGAAGTAGGTTCCCTGGGCCCGGCCCACATCAAACACCTGCGTGATGTTGGCGTGCGTCAACCTCATGGAGAGCCTGGCCTCGTCGATGAACATCTGAATGAACCGACGGTTCGTGGCCAGGTGAGGCCTTACCCTCTTTATCGCTACGGTTCGGTGGATTCCCTCGAGACTGGAAGCCTGCCCCACGAAGATCTCCGCCATTCCGCCCGCATCGATCTTCCGGACCACCTTGTAGCGCTGTTTCTCAGCCATGTAACCCCCAGACGCGTGACGGCCCATTATAGACCCTGCTACCGTATGCTCAAGAGGCATTTTTTTTTGATTTCCGAAGCTTTGGGCGACAAGGAGTAGTCTGGGGCAAGGAGAAGCAGGTTCGCCTCTCGGGGGTTAGCCCTAGGTCTTGAGGAGTTCCGCCTTACGACCGTTGATAAGCTTCGGTACGACCAGAATCTGCATCACGATGAGGAAGGCAAGGCCGGCCAGGAGGAACGCAACGAAGAGGCCGAACATGCCCCACTGGTGGTGAACAGGAACGTCCGCCAAGCTGAAGAAAGGCTTCAGGTACTCTTGCCTCACAAGGTCTCGCAGGATAACAAGCGGCGTCAAGGCGAGGAAGAGCAGCAGCGACGAAAGTATCGGGAAGAGCAAGCCGGGCTTGTTCCGCCCAACAAGAATCATCACCGTGCCAAGCATCGCCAGCACCACCCCCGACGCAAGAAGTATCGTCGGAAGGCCCCCACCCAGAACGTAGGCCCGAATTGACTCAGGCAGCGCTGCCAGCATCCATGCCGCTGCAGCAACCTCGAGACCCATGCCGAGGATGGCAACCTTCATGGCTACCTTGTGGCTGTGCTCGCCGGCATCCTTCAGGCCCCATCGCAGCAGCATGGTGCCTCGGAACATGATGGCAACACCGGCAACGGCGAAGCCAGGCACGAGCATGAGCAGCCAGCGGGGAAGGACCGTGGGATCCCCAAGGTTCAGGTTATGGCCCCCCGGGGACTTCTGGTACATCTCAAGCCACTTGTCCGGAGTCATGGAGAGGGTGATGTTGTTGACGTAGAAGAAGCCGACCAGCAGCAGCGCCAGGGCACCAAGGGCCGAGAGAATCAAGACTCTGGGCCGTCCGGGATCCTTGGTGAGTTTCTGGTAGTAGAAAATTCCGTACAGGGCGATTACTAGCGGTATTACCAGAATCCAGTGGAATCCCATGAGAATTGAAGACGAATAAAACATCTGCCCATACATAACCTGAACAAAAAGCAGTGGCGGAACGCCAAAAGTAATAAGATAAGACACACCGAGCGGAAGAATTGCCCCAAGATACTTTGCTAAACCAGCGTCATGCGGCTTCTTGGCTATTCGGAGCCAGATGTAGATGAAGATAGCTCCCACCGTGAGGTTCATTGCCAGGAAGTGAAGTGTAAGAGTAAAGTATGAGAGGATCTGCAACAGGATGGGGGGAAGCGGATACCCCAGCGGGTCTGGCGAGGGCATTGGAATGACGTTGGCCAGGAGGCCGGAGAAAGCTGTGCTGAGCGTGGTGGTAATCATCTTTGCACCTCCGCGGCTGCAACGGGAAGGGCCTGTGGAGCGCAGACCATGCCTTCCAACTCAGGAATTGGCTCTTTGCTGTTGGCAATCACCTCCATGGCCACTTGACACGGCTGAATGGGCTCGGTATTGGGCCGCAGTGAGAGCAAGTAGGCCACCAGGGCGACCTTGTCCACGGCATCGCCATGGAAAGGAGGCATCACCTTCATGTCCTGCATAGTAGGCAGCCACTTGTAGCCCGCATCGGGCGTCCAGGTGTTTGTTCGGTATACCACCGAGCGGTAGCCGTCCCGGGTATGGCAAGCGGAGCACTGGAGCCTGAAGATCTGCTCGCCGTGCTCCAGGGTGCCGGGCAGAGTGCCCTCGGCCCACTTGGCGCTGTCGATGTACGAGGTCTTGAGGTAGGCCTCGTCCTTGGCCTGGTCGGCCCAGAGCCCGTTGGAGTAAAGGATGCTGTGGAGGACGTATGGCTTACGCCCCATTTCACGGAAGAACTCGGCGCCCATGATTCCAAGCTGTGCCACAAGCAGCAGCGCTATTGCGGCCGTGGTCGTAACGGTCTTGGGCGCGGCAGCGAAGACGAGCGAGCCGATGATGAGCAGCGAGCCGGCGATGCCGCCAAGCAGCGCCATACGGGCTAGCGCAGAGAGCGTGCCTCCCACGGTACCCACGGTGCCACCCGAGAGAATGGTCACGGTGTTCGCAGGAAGAGTCGTGAAGTACCAATAAAGCAGCGGCGGAATAAGGAGCGCAGCAGGAACGACCCACTTGGCCGAGAAGGTCACTATCTTGGCCTTGAGGTCCTCGGCCTCGATGCGGGACGCCACCAGGAACCCCGCAAGGCCCGCCACAAGGAACATCACCAGCGTACGAACCAGAAGAGAGGGGAAGTAGCCAGGGTTGAAGAAGCCCGCAGCCACGTCCTTGTTCTCCAGCGTCCACTCACCGGGCGTCAGCATGAACGTAAGGATGCCGTTAATCACCACCAGAGAGCCCCAGGCGATGATGAAGTAGGCCCCGGCAAGAAATATCTGCATCCCCAACGAGTTCCGCTTGAAGCCGTAGAAGTAGAGATACAGTACCGTTAGCTCAGCAAGGAAGAAGACCCACTCTATGGCCCAGGCGAAGACGAACTGGTGAATAAGGAGGCTTGTGGCCTCGGCATTGGCCAGCTGAATCGAGAACCAGATTCCCACCCCCGTGGTGGCTCCAATCACCGTAGTGTAGACCAGGAAGAAAGTGGCGAACTTGTGCAGCCACTCCCGAATGCGGTCACCGTCGGGCTGCCTGCGAGCCCATATCTCGGCAACCACCAGAAAGGCCCCGCCGCCAACAGCGATGTGCGATATAAGCACATGGATGATGGCGATGATGGCAACAACGAGACCCGAACCAAGTCCCGCTACGTCCCAAACCGGATAGTTCATATTGTCCCCCTCAATAATCGGGTGGCGATGTTTATTCCAACTATGAGATCCAACCCCACACGGTCAGAACTACCAGCCCAAGCAGCAGTACAACGCCGATGAGCTCAACTTGCTTGCCGCGCTTGTCTGTTGGAACCGACTTGTCGAACCAGGGCACCAGTGCAAAGAGCACCGGAATCACCCCCATCAGCGCCATGGCCAGATACTCCAGGCTGCCTGGGAAGAGCTTCAAAGCCTGGTACTGGGCCATGAAATACCACTCAGGCTTAATGCCTAGAGGGGCAGCGGCAAATGGATCGGCTTGGGGTTCCAAGGTCCGGGGCCAGATGGCTGACAAAGCCACAAGCAGAGCAAATGCGGCCAACCAGACCGGTATCTCCGTGGCGAAGTAGTCCCAGAAGAACTTCTTGTACTTCTTCTTCTCCGGGGGGAGGGCAGCAAAGGAGTCAGGCTCGCTCATCCCCTGCACTTGGACAAAAAGCAAATGTATAGTGATAAGACCAATGACAAGAAGTGGTAGGACTACAACGTGAAGAACATAGAATCTACCTATTGTATCTACCGATACCGTGGGCCCCCCACGCAGCAGATCGGCCATCCAGGGCCCTATGACGGGGGCCTTCTCCATCTCGGTGATACCCACGTTGGTAGCAAAGAAGGAGAGGTCGTCGAAGGGGAGCAGATAGCCCGAAAAACCAAAGGCCATGGTCAATCCCAACAGGACCAGACCTACCAGCCAGGTTCCCTCACGGGGGCGCCTGTACGCCTTCATGAAGAAGGTCGAGAACATGTGCAGGAAGAGCACCAGAACCATGAGATTGGCCGACCAGTGGTGGATGCTGCGGACGAGATTCCCGAAGGGGACCTCCATCACTATTCGTTGCACCGAGGACCAGGGGTCGCCGGGCCTGTAATAGACCATCAGCAGGATGCCTGTCAGGATTTGGATCATGAAGAAGAAGAGGGCGATGCCCCCCATCATGTACCAGGCCGAGTGCTTGTGCTCCGGTACCTTCTTCTTTGCCAGGAATTCAACAATGGGCCAGACCGGGAAGCGGGAGAGCAGGGCCCGTGCTGCCTTGCCCGAGAACTTGTCGGCAGGCGGCAGAGAGTCCTGGGCCTCTTGGGGGATCGGATGCATGTGCTCTGACATTGATGCCTCCAAGTAATCAGACGTTTTCTGGTCGCATGACAAAGAGCTGACCGTCCTGCTCCACAACCTTATAAGGCGTCAACGGCTTGGGCGGGGGCCCGGAGACGTTCTTACCCTCGAGGTCGTAGATGCCGCCGTGGCAGTGGCAGATCAGCTGGTCACCGTCGAACTCCACGTTGCACCCGGCGTGGGTGCACTTGGATGAGAGGGCCCGCAACTGACCATCGGCCGTTCGCATGACGATGAGCCCGCCACCCACGAAGCCGGCATTCTTCCCTTGGCCCGGACGGGCCACGTCCGCTGCGGTCATGCCTTCGATTGGCGCCTTCCCATCCTTATCAAAAGGATCCTTCGGTGCTGCGGGGGCAAGATACTTGTAGACCGGGTAGACCAGCGCTCCAAGCCATGCCACGGAAAGCACTCCCAGGCCGCCAAGAAAACGACGCCTTCCAGTATCCTCAGGGACCTTGTTCTCCAACTCTTCCGTCATGATGTTCCCTCCCCTTTGACAGAATGGCCCGACGATAATCGGTAGGCACCACGCTTTGCAAACAAAACAAACGCAATCTCCCACCAGAGCCCGGTGAAGTGAATCTGGGCAGTATTGCAATCCCCCGCAGCGCAGCCTTTTGAGGTCCACAGATCGACGACCTTGATGCTTCAGACACGGGGCGAGTCTGGCGACGGGGAATCTCCCTTCCCACGGTCGGAACGGGGGACGATTTATGACTTGAGCTCACTGGCCAGTCGCTGTACAACTGACGAATCTGACTGGCATGGTTTGCTGATGAAGATTTTCGTTACGTCGGATCTGTTGTGGCGTTCCAGCACCAAGGGCGATCGGGCCGTTGTGGAGATGTCCCGCTGGCTGAAGCTGCAGGTTCAGGAAAACGACCTGCTCCTCCTGCTGGGCAATGCTGCCGAGACCACCGACGACTTTCGGGATGTGCTCTCCCTGTTCCACGCCCTGCCGTGTGCCAAAAGCGCTATCCTTGGAAACCGTGAGGCATGGAGCCGCACCGAGGCCTCTTCCTGGGACAAGCGAAACGCTATGGTCCACATCCTGAGGGGTATGGGGTTCTCTCACCTGGAAGACCAGCCGATGCAGTTTGGCTCTCTGGGTGTCTGCGGCGCCATGGGTTGGTACGACTATTCCCTAAGGGATGATATTGAGGTTCCCCTCTCGGCCTACCAGAACAAGATATTCCCGGGGCACGCCCTGCCAAGCTGGAACGACGCGCTCTATGCCAAGTGGGGACAGACCGACGAGACCGTGACTCAAAACCAAATAGACCTGCTGCGACAGCACCTGGACTCCCTCTCGGCCTGCAAGTACGTCATTGCCTGCCTGCACCACCTGCCCCACAAAGACCTTCTGCTGGGCCCCCGTTTCTTGATGCCCAAGCTGGTGCGCTATGCCAACGCCTTCCAAGGAAGCCAGCGATTCCACGACCTCTTCTCCCACTATCCCAACATAAGGTGGGCCTTCTGCGGCCACATCCAGAACGGAAAACGAATAACGGCCAGCCACATCCGCTACGCCAGCGTAGGCAGCACCGCCGAGAAGAAAGAGCTGCTCATTCTCGAGGGCGATAAGCTGACGGTAAGGTTCTTCGCCCCGTAGGCCATCACCTCGGCCCTCACCCTGTCCCTCCGGCCCTCACCCTGGCCCTTTCCCGGACCGGGAGAGGGGATTAGCCCTCTCTGCGTCCAAAAGGTCCGAATCGTCCGAGTCCAAAAGGTCCGAATCGTCCGAGTCCGAATAGTCCGAAAAGTCCGCGTCCGACCCCCCGCTACTAAAAGATTTCCTCCTACTCGACTTGAGAGCCATCCGCGCTGTCGCAGGTAGGCCCAGTGGCGTGGGAAGGCAGTGAGGGA
>CAZQHM010000037.1:0-41340 GCA_964593355.1 uncultured Myxococcales bacterium | reverse complement strand
GGCGACGGCAAGGGCTACGGCTACGGGGAGGAACGGGAGGAGGGGGACGGGCACGAGCACGAGGACGGGGGCGGGCATGGGGTCGGCGACGGCGACGGCGACGGCAAGGGCTACGGCTACGGGGAGGAACGGGAGGAGGGGGACGGGCACGGTTCTGGGGAGGGGAACCATGCTGTGGACCATAACTTACGGGGGGCATACATACATGTGCTTGCCGATGCTGTGACATCCGTTGCGGCGATCATGGCGCTGCTTGCGGGAAAGGCGTTTGGGTGGAACTGGCTTGATGCGGCCACGGGAATGGTTGGGGCAGCGGTTATAATGGTTTGGGCGGTGAGGCTGATGATTCAGACTGCGTCGGTGCTTCTGGACATGGAGGTATCCAAGCAGTTCAGGGAGCGGGTTGTGCGGAGTGTGCTGGAGGGGGAGGATGCGGAGCTTCTGGACCTGCATATCTGGTGTGTTGGGGTTGGGAAGTTAGCGGCGATTGTGGCGCTCAGGGCGGGGGGCGAGAGGTCGGCGGAGTGGTATCGGAGGAGGCTGGAGGCGATTCCTGAGTTGGCGCACGTCACCGTGGAGGTGGTAGGAGATGGGGTGGTAGGAGATGGGGGCCCGAGGATGAGCGGAGCTGTGGGAAGGACCGTCAGGGCCGGTGGCCGGCAGGAACGATAGGTTGGCGCAGAGCGATTTCGCCCCAGTCGTCAGTTGGGCGGGCCACCGGGGCGGTTCGGGGCCGGGGAACCGGGATTGGCATTCAGGGGACAATCAACGGGTCTTGCCAGAGTAGATGACCTTCCCCTTCATGTTGTAGACCTGCACGCCACCGTCGTCATCCTGGACGGCAACCATGCCGTGGACGACCATAGCGCTGCTGGTGCGGTCAGGGCCAGCCCACTTGCGCCCTTTCTTGTCGATGAAGGTCCACTTGCCATCGAGTTTCACGCTGGCCCAGCCATCGTAGAAGCCGCTGGCCTCATCGAGCTTTGCCTCGATAACCATCTTCCCTTTGGGATCGATGAATCCCCACTTACCGTTGAGCTTCACGGGCGCCAGACCCTGTCTGAACCAGTAGGCTGTGTCGAATTGAAGGGCAATTACTTCCTTCCCCTGCCGATCGATGAAGCCTGCCTTGCCGCCCTTGGCTACTGGAGCCATGTCCCCTTCGAAGTCCAGGCACTTGTCGTAGACTGGCTGAACGACCCAGTCGCCCTGTTTATTAATATATCCACACTTCTCACCCTGCTCGACCGAAGCTATTCCACCATTAAACTCGCCAGGACTGTATCCATCAAACTTGTACGATATCGCCAACTGCCCCTTCTTGTCAATGTATCCCCATTTCTGCGTTCCAGCATCCAAAACTGCGGCGAGTCCATCATGAAATGGATAAACGATACGGAACTGTGGACTTATTATTACATTGCCCGTTTTGTCAACATATCCAGTCCTGGCAGCATTTCGCACTCCAACGACCACTGCTGCCACCCCATCCGAAAAGCTCCAAGCAGAATCGAATTTAAGCTCAACAACGATCTTCCCCTTCCCATCAATAAAGCCATGTTTCTTATCTATTTCAACAGCAGCAAGCCCCTCAGAAAACACTGCTGCACTATCAAATTGTGGCTGTATAACAAACTTTCCCTTATCATTAAGATACCCATACTTACCATCTTTCTTCACGGGAATAAGCTGTGGCTCCGCTGCCAGGGCTGTGGATGCCATCAGAAGGCCAAGGGTCAGAGAGATGAGAGCACTGGATGCCCGCCAATTGGTGCGACGATTCATGGTTGTTCTCCTCCTTGTGCGACGAACCAGCCACGGCCCTGCGAAGAGCGCCTTATGCACAGCAGCGCTTCACACCGGGCATGAGCCATAAGGCCTGACAACGGGCGCTGGTGTTCGTCGGTCACGGCAATGATAGCGGCCTCGGGGCCCCTGGGCAAGAGGGTTGAGTGGGCCGCAACTCCAGGCTTGAGCTGGGAAGGGGGCTGGCGACATCTATGGCAGTTCTGAGCAACCGTCTCCGAACAATGTCGAGTAGCCGATGCAGATGCCCGGTCCCTTGAATGGAGTCTCTGGCGGCGTCATCAGGCTCCACGTGGCATCCTGGTACATACAGACGCTCAAACCCTGGCAGGGCTCTGAGGCAGGGCAACCGTCGCACTTGCAGGCCAGGGCATCGTTGAAGTTGTCGAAGGGCTCATCGCACTGACAGACACCGTAAGGGTCCGGCGGTGGGAGTGGTCCAATAGCCCCCTTGAAGCATGGGCGACCGCCCTTGCAGTTCACCTTCTGACCATCACACGCCGATCCGTGTTTGTTGTAACAACAACCGGACAACGAGTCGCACTTCAAGAACATGGGATTCTGGGATGGACAATGGCCATCCAGGAGGCATTGGCCGCAGGGGATTCCTCCCGGTGGTGGCGTCCACTCCTTGCACGTGTGACTTTCTTGTTCACATCGCCCCACTGTACAATGCTGATCCATCGTGCACTCCTCGCATGTTATGCTTCCGTCAGCAATCAAACAATGCGGTTTCTCACTACTCAAGCAGGCGCCACACTCCTCTTGATATGGCATGCAAAGATATGCACTACATATATAATTCTCTCCACATCGGTTGCAGTGCGCATCTTCAAGACAAGGAACCGCAAGTCCCAAATATTCATACGGAGAATACCAACACGGATATTCACATTCACCGGCACTGGAGCAAACCTTAGGCTCAGGGCAGTCATTATTCCCCATACAACCTACGCACCCATTGGTGGTTACAAATGGCTTATCCCCAGGACACTCTTCTTGACAATCACATGCCTCACCATAACAGCACGTTTGGCAACTGGAGGCACAGATCCATGTTCCAAGCGATCTCTCCACACAATTGGAGAAGGCCGGGCAGGGGTTCTGCTGATCACACAGTGGCGCACAGTAACCAAGCTGGAAGAAGCACCTGGTTCCCGGGGCGCACTGCCAATCCTCGGTGCAGGCCTGGCACTCGGTTAGAGGGCTGGTGCACTCTCCGGTTTGCTGGTTACAGACCTGACCAGACGGGCAACCCTGTAGGAGGCACTCGGTCTCGCACCACAGCGAATCGGGCAGGCAGTTGCTCTGGGGCCCATCTGACGAACTGCAGTACCAGCCCGGGAAGCAGTCCTTGTGTTCGAGGCAGCGGCTCACGCAGTACTTGCCGTTGCTCACCTGCCGGCAATCCTCAGTCTCGCTGCACTCCTGGTCGTTGGAGCAGGGGAGACACACGGGTGACAAGGGCAATTCTTCTTGCCCCGTGAAATCATCATTGGCCAAGTCAGCGGTCTCACCGGGTGCGTCGGTCTCATTGGGCAGATCCGCCACAGCATCCCCCTTGGCGCCTTGGAAGTCCGTCAGGCCGACGTCGTGCACCCCAATATCGTTGGTCTCCGTCTCGCGTGAAAGGTCCGCTGCGCCGTTGGCCGCATCCTCTGCGCCCTTCACATCTGGCGGCGGGTTCCCACTGCCGGTCCCGCAACCCGTCGCCGCCGTCACCAACGCAACGAGCCCCAGGGCCGCCAAAGCCCCTGGCAGCAACCCCAGGTCACCTCCAATTCGCACCCAAGTCCGGTCTCCCGATCCCGTGCAGGAATGGTCCAGAGGCGCCCTCAACCCTGTGCCCGCCGTAACACAACCCAAGAGATTCCGCTTCATCATCACCCTCTATCTTGCCGACGTTTCAGAACACCCTGGACAACCACTACCAAAATTCGCTTATCGCTTGGCCTGAAGAGCCCAAAACCGTCGTGGGCCGATTTCGACAAAGTCCGCGCCAAACAACGATCCAGCCAACAACCGATAACGAGCAAGTGACTGCCCCGTCACACCACCAAAGTATCCACCTGGTGTTCTGCAAAAGCAATCACTTTTCTACCATTTTTATGACCACTCAGGATTGGCGCCTTGCCATGAGAAAGCTGCGATATCGTGGCACGGTGTCAAAGCTACTTCACGACCTCGAACGGAATCGCGATGTACTCCTGTTGGGCCGGCCACGGGTATTCGTCAAGGAATCCTTCGGCCACACTTGAGAGGCAGCGGTCGGGTGGCCAACTTGCTGGACCACTTGCGTACTCCGGGAAGAACACCAGTCGGACCTCATACCTCCCGGCGGGAAGATGAACGCGAATACCAAATCCACCAAGCCCATTTGGCGTTTTAACGTAACCTTTAGTCCTACAACCACCAAATATTGTGTAATACTCCTCAATTGCGGGGCAATCCGTCATGGGCAACAATCCGCTGTCGAGTGATAGCACACGCCCAGTGCAATAGGGATCTTCACCATTTAGCACATACAAAGGACAAGGATCAATGTCGGGCTTAACAAAGGTTAGTGTCTTAAGAAACATGCCAGACTCTTCCCACAATTCCGCCTCCACAAGGGCCCCCGTCCACCAAATGATATCTTTGGTATCCACAAGGGCAACCCTCCAGTCGATAATCAAATCTGACTTGTCAAACTGCCCACAACCGCTCTCATGCAGTATCGTATCGGATAGGCAAAGTCTCAGCTCGAGGGGCCGCCCCCAGGTTAACTTGAGGGTTTTGCAGTTCTTGGCGTGCTGCTTACAGGCAGTTTTCTCAAAGTCGGAGAACTCATAGCACTGCTCTGGAACAGAGAGTTCCTCGAACTGGTCCGTTGGGACACCGTCGTGGGCGGCCGAATCCGGGAGTTCTCCTGCCTCAACGGAGAAGTCGCTCCCGGCATCGGCATCCTCAGTTTCAAGCGATTCGGCACCAGAGTCGCTGTCCAAGGTGGCGCTCACATCGTCTGGACCAGACATGTCCTTGATTTCACTTATGTCCTGTGATTGTGTTGCGGCTGTTCCGCCGCAAGCCCACACCCACGAGAGCAGCATCACTAATGCCAAGTATCGCATAACAGCCTCCTCAAACTTCGCCTAGTCAAACATCCCGCAGGTGTTGTTTGTTATGTAGCTATCAGAAATAAACGCCATACCGGCTGGAATCGTGAGATTAGGTGTTGAGCCGCTATAATAGATTTTTAGCTCGCAGTCCACTGTCGCACCGGTATCGTTGGTCCATCTAAGATACTCATATGGACTAGTCGATGCAGTCGAGCTACGCTTATATACCGTGCCACACTTCAAATAGAGCTGAAAATTCTGCGGCACGATATTTTGGCAGACATAGTCGTTCCCACTGTAGACACATGCTGGGTCGACAAGCCAATCCAAGGCAGCGACCACCGTCGACCCGGCCGCTATTCGGACCTTGCCATACTCAGGACACCACGGAGAGCAAGTGGATGTGTCGAGGTAGGCAGCAGCGGCACCTGCCTCAGTGAACGAATCGGTCCCGTCCAGCTTCCTGCTATGCTGGCTGTCGGAGATGAGCGCGGCGGCGCAGGCGTTCAGTTGTCCGGCCCCATCACGATCGTCTGTGGTATCCAGCAGGTTGAGTTGGACGCCATCCACATTCCTGTTGGCGGTGACCATAAGAATGGCCTTTCTAACCTCTGGAAAACCGGCGAAGATGATGCCCCACAAAACGTTTGAGTCCGTTGCCCTCTCCTTCATCAGGACATCGACGCCGGCAACCATTGGGGCCGCTATGGATGTGCCGCTGACAGAGAAGGATTCCCCGTCTGGGTAGAGCCCAGTGGCCACCTCTGTTGCAGGTGCGACGATCCGGGGCAATTCAAGGCTGGAGAAGCCGGTGTATGTGGGGTTGCGAGAACTACTATCAACGTATATTGTGTCGTCAAGTCGGCTATCAGTGCCCTGGTCATCAGACCCACCAACGATAAACACGTTCTCACCGAATGCGGCACAAATGCCCGTGGCCAAACCGTCATTGCCGGCCGAAAAGACCATCAGTGTTCTGTAGTCGTCTAAGGCTGCATACCACTCCCTTTCAAGTGCGGCCTGTGGAACTGCGCCGGTGCAGGTTCTGTCACCGTCACCGTCCAGGTGAAGGCTCCTTGACAGCGTCCCTCCGTACCCCAATTGGTCTACCAGAAACTCAAGGGCCGAACGCTCGCCAAAGCCCGTTGAAGGTAACCATCCGTGGACAGCGGCGTAAACCCCTTCGCCCTCCGTCATTACGCCGAACCCAATGGTGTCCGGCGAGAGGAGCAGGGAGAGCATCTTGTATGCGTGAAAATCCCAGGGGGGTTCCGAGTCGCGCACCAGGTCCAGCACATCATCCCTCGGGGGCTTATCCATCCGCCAACTCATCTTGTCCCTTGAGCCCGTCGACCCGTTGATCCGGAACATGTAGTCAGGGAAGCCCATGTCCAAGACGCCGACGGCCAATCGTGCACCAGCATTAGTTTGACCGTTCAATCCCCACCTTGCCCTGATGGCAGAGATGTAGCTGGAGTTCCACCAGTTCAAGTTCCCCCTAATGACAGCGGGGAGACCATCAAGCCCTATTTTCCCAGGCTTTGGCGCCTCCGTAATCCTCAAGACCCGTGAGTCTCTGGAGAGAGCAAGAGCATCTCCTGCTGCCACATCCGCGCACACGTATGGGCGACAGATCGGTCCTGAAGGGGCGACGGCGTAGGTCTGCTCAATTCCGAGGAGTTCTGCAACCTCAAACGATGCCTCGCAGTGGGCGTCGGCTACCGCCCGGGCTCGTTCTGCCTGCCTGCGGTACAAGTCTTCTACAGAACTTGCGTCAGTCAGGCGGGTCGCCTTGTCGTTCTGCGGCGGGCTCTGGATGACTCCCCACACGCAGAGCGCCACAGGCTCATCCCATGCCTTGTTCGTCAACGAATCCCACAGGGCCGGGTCCAGCGCTCCGTACAAATCTCGTTGTTCCTTCAGACTCTGTTCCACTTGAACCCACTCGGCTGTCGCCTCTTCTGGGAGAACAAGGCCCGGTTCCGTGCCTGCTTCTGCTGGCGCTGGGCAGACCCAGGCCAATGCCAGACCTACCGTAAGACCAATAGCATAATTACTTACATCACTGAACAAAAAATGGGGGGGCGTTTCATTGCCTTTCTCCATGCCGATCAGTTTGTTAGTAAGAGCATAAAGGGCAACATCACACTATGGAGAACAACCTCTGGCCAGACAGGCGCTCCCCACAATACCCCTAATGCGTCTCAATAACGCTGATGCTAGATCGACACATCGGGGCCGTGTCTACTTGCTCTGTAGCTCTGCCCCAATAGCAGTCGGCGATTGCCAGTCGGGGCAAGAACTTAGACTACGCAGCTTGTTGGCCGTGTCAAGGGCAATTTAATACCATTTTTCGGCGTCGAAGCATTCTGCGATTTTTGCGAACAATTCTGCGGCCTTCATCATGAACCCCAAAGTGGCTGCTGCAACTCCCACTGGACTGGCTCTGCTTCGGGTTAACAATCGAATAGCAGCCGACTACCGGGTATCTTGTCGGCCTGAAGACGACAAGGCTAACATGCCTGACATCGCTCACCCTGGCATCAGCCGTATCAGCAGTTGTTCGTCCCTGATAGTCTGGACAACCAGCCTTTGATAGACATCGGCCTGGCAGCGTGGTAATCGTTGGGGCAGTTGGGGGGCGGAGGTGGATTCATGAACAGCGTGACGCAGCGGAAGAACGAGTCTGGCAAAGGGCTTCGGCGGCCGATCAAGATCGTTTTGCTGGTCTTGGCGGCGTTGGTTGGTTCTCTGTTTTTTCTGGTGCTGGCGCTGGTCTGGTTGTTCAGCTACAGCCCTTCGGCGGTTGAGCCAGTGGCGGTGTATACGTCGGGCGAGGGGCTTCCGCCCCTGCCCACTGATAGGCCCGTGAAGGTGCTCTCTTGGAATGTGCAGTACATGGCAGGGAAGGACTACGTCTTTTTCTATGATCTGTTGGACGGCTCGGGCCCCGACACTCGGCCATCGCCTCAGGCCGTGGAGCGGACCCTGCAGGAGGTCGCTCGAATCGTTCTGGACGAAGACCCCGACATCCTGCTTCTCCAGGAGCTTGACGACGGTGCTGCCCGAACTGGCAAGGGTGACCAGGTTCAGCAGCTGCTGGCCCTGCTACCTCGCAGCTACAGCGCTCACGCCTCGGCGTTCTATTGGAAGGCCCCCTTCGTGCCCCATCCAAAGATTCTGGGCAGCGTAGGAATGAAACTGACGATCATTTCTAAATACAGGATATCCAGAGCCACCCGGCACCAACTGCCCCTCATGCCCGACAACTTCATCGTCAGGCCCTTCAACTTCAAGCGGGCGGTACTTGAGGTGGGCATCGAGCGCAGCGACGGAACGGAACTGGTGGTGATGTCCACTCACCTGGATGCATTCGCCCAGGGGACCGATACCATGGAGAAGCAAGTGGCAGCGGTGGGGGCGCTGCTGGATGGGCTGACTGCTCAGGGCAAGCCATGGATAATCGGGGGTGACTTCAACCTGCTGGCTCCCGGCCCTTCGTACTCTAGACTGCCCCCGAAGGAGCAACAATACTTCAACCCCCAAACCGAAATCGCACCTCTATTCGATTCTTTCGCCAGTGTGCCATCAATCGACGACATCAACGGCGCCGACTTCGCCCGCTGGTTCACCCAGTTCCCCAACGGAGTGCGGGCAGTGGGGCCGGACCGAACAATCGACTACCTCTTTTACTCGCCCCTGCTGAAGGTGGCAGAATCCCAGGTTCGCAACCACGATACGCTCTACATCTCGGACCACCTCCCGGTGGTGGCAACTTTCTTGCCCTCCGCTCCGTAACGGCAACTTCCACAGGCGCACAAAGCACAACCCCTGAGATTCAATTCACAACGTAACAACTGCAATTATAACAAGACAGGCAGCAAGAACGAGAATCTGGGGCAGGCGTGAGCGCAGGCCCACAGGGGAGCAGGTATCGGAAGCGTGGTCGGCCGCAAAGCGGGCAACAGAGAAAATGGCCCCGGCAACCACAGCGATGCCCGCCACTGGGTGAGTAACGAAGAGGGTGGTAACCCACGCTGTTCCCCCAAGAAGGGGAGCCAACGGAAGCAAGAGACTCCCGCCCAATGTCACCTCGGGCTGGCCGAAGATCATCTCTGCCCCCCCTGCCGGAACGGCGCAAAGCAGCGCCAGCAGCATCGCTGCGACCGGCAGCAGAATGGTCAACGATGCCAAGGCAAAGAGGCTCCCTCTAGCGGCAGAGGAGAGCTTAATGGTCAGGAAGTCCCCTGGGAACAGCAGAAGCTTGACGCAGAAGGACAATACGTAGATTGCGGCAAGATCCATAAACGTTGCGACAACCACCTCCACAGCCCCAACCCCTTGATGAAACCGGGTAGACTCTGCGGCACCTGCCGCGACGGTCATTATCAGGAGTTCAATAGCGACGTCGCCGCTTGAATCTCCCAACCCACCAAAATTGCCTATAGAAATTACCAGGAAGGTAGAAATAATTGCGCTGAGAGCAAGTAGGTCCATCTGGGCCCGTGAGTCTAAGCCCTCCCCACGCCCGTGCGAAGTGAGCACAACCATGAACGCTGCCATCATCAAAACTACTACAACGTCTCGAAAGGCGCCAAGGGTCAAATCGTCACGATACGGGATGTAGAACATGGCCATCACCAGAAGCCCTGCCAGCAGAGTTGGCCAGAGAGGAACCAAACCAGCCAGCAGCCCGGCCCAGCGGCCAGTAGCAGAGTCAGCGACCATGCGCCAGCTCTCCAGGGTCACACCCGGTGCTGCATAGCCCCCTACTCCAAAGAGCAGCCATATTACCGTCCCCAAGGAGAAGACTGTGGCCAGCATGAGGATGGTATCTACCCAAAGCCAGCGGGCCATTGACGGCAGCAGCCGGGCCAGCCAACGAAGGGCGGAATGGATTCTGTACTTGAACATGGCCGAAGCAGCGTAATCAGTTGGATGTTCTATTGATGTTAACTAATCAGCTAAATCACTTGATGCAAGGGTCTCCGGAGACCATGCCACCACCATCCACCGGCATGCCTCCAATGGCCCGGCCACGCAGTTCGGCGTTGACGAAAGCAGTACGGCTGTTGGTAGCTCGGCCCTCTGCGGTAGCGTTACTGGCTATGGGCTTGGTGTCTCCGAAGCCTACGGGAATAAGTCGTTTGCAATCCACACCCTTTGCTACCAGCCATGCTGCAACAGCCTTGGAGCGCTTCATGGTCAACGCCTGGATCTCCTCGGGCGACCCGCTGTTGTCGCCGTGGCACTCGATGCGCATCAGCGTGACGTATTCCTTGGCCTCAAGAAAGGCCTTGACGTGAAGCAGAGCCGGCTCGCTGTCAGCGGTGATGGTGTCGGTGCCGGTCTCGAAGACGATGGGGCCGGGCAGGATGAGCCTGCTGTCCGCCAGTTCAAACTTCACCGGCTGCTGGCCCGCTGGCTTCTCATCCACCACGGGCTCCTGCGCCAACAGAGGCGCTGCGGCGAAGGTCAAGGTTAGAGCAACGGCAAGAGCGGAGAAGATGCGTCCACTTATCATGTGAGTCCCCCAGGGAAGTTCAGCGGGAGATTACGCAGAGCCTCTGGCGGCGTCAACTGCTCAGATTGCGTCGAAGAGAAGCCGCAAGGCACCATGCCCGGGCACTATGGAACTGCATCGGTCTTGCCAACTGCCCCTTGAATGTGGACCCTATGCTGCCTGAGGGTGCCGAACCTTGGAGGATCGAATGATGGGGCCATGGAGACTTGGGGACGTCGCGAGATCTGGTAGCGTTGGGGTGCGCTGGTGCCCCGGAGGTCAGCGTTTTGCGCTGCCGCGGCCACCGGGCGTGGCCCTGGCACGGGCACTTGGTATTGCTTTGGCTCTGGTGCTTGCCACGGGCTGCAACGGGCTGTTGGGGGGCAGCGGCTCTTCGGTCAACGCCGACACGGCGGGCCAGGCCGACACGGCGGGCCAGGCCGACCAGTACCCTTCCGATGCGACGGGCGACGCTATCCAGAACAGTGACGGCTCCCTGGGCGACTTGCCAGTTGGTGACGACGGCGTTGGAGACGGCGGTGCCGACCTCCAAGGCGCAGAGACATCCGATGACGGCTCTACCGGCGCCGACCAAGGGGAGGCTGACCAGTTGGACCACGACCAGACAGGGCCCGACGTCCACACGCCCGACTTGGTGCCCGGGTGTTTGGAGAACGGCCAGTGTGACGACGGTGTGGAGTGCACCAAGGACCTCTGCGGTCTTGATGGTGAGTGTACGAACACGCCGGACAATTCGTTGTGCCCCCAAGCCGGCCAGTGCTTCACCAGCGTCTGCATGCCGGTTGTGGGTTGCCAGCAGCAACCGTCGTCGGGAAGCTGCGATGATGGCGACCCGTGCACCACGAACGATACGTGCTCAGGCCAGGTCTGCGCCGGCACCCCGGCCTGGACCCAGGCTTGCCACTACGCAGTTGCGCCAGATATTGCCTCTTGCACAGGGGGAAGCCTCACTCAGGCGACCAAGCTGGAGGCGCTGCAGGTTGTGAATCACATTCGGGAGGTTTCTGCTCTTCAGGCCGTGAGTTATGTCCCTGCTGGCGACACCCAGACCCAGAATTCGGCTCTGATGATGGCGGCGAACGCTGCTTTGAGCCATACACCCCCCAACAGTTGGCATTGCTGGACTCAGAGCGGCTATGACGGCTCGAACTCGGGCAACCTGCACCTCTCCAGTTCCACCGCCCCGCAGGGCCCCTTCCACCCATCGGACTCCATCGTGGCGTTCCTAATCGACGAGGGTGTCCCGAGTCTGGGTCACCGGCGCTGGCTGCTTGACCCCTTCCTGCCTGGGGTATCGTACGGTTCGGTTCACGGGAAGGCGAAGGTGGCCTCATCTTATCCATACGTTGTGTCTTCAACACTTAAGGTTATTTTCGATTCAGATGCATCAATAAGCAGCTCATCTCTTGGCTATATCGCCTACCCATACCAAGACTATCCGTCAGAGTACTTCAAGAAGGATTGGTATCTCTCCTTCTCGGCTCTGGTGGACAAGACCAGCCGCTGGGGCAACGCGTCAGTGAGCTTTTCGGGGGCGACCATCGCGGTGACGGGACCGGGCAACGTGGCCCAGGCAGTCTCGGCCGTTGAGTGGAACAACGAGGGGTACGGACTGCCCAACCACCTGCAGTGGAAAGTTGCCGGACTGAAGGATGGCGAGAGCTACACGGTGAAGATAGGCAACGTCAAGAACGGTTCGCAAACACTGAGTTTCGAGTACTGGTTCAGGCTTGATTGACCATGTTGGATTGGCGGTAATGGAGAATCCTGATGAAGACTGCGTTTGTAAGTACGTATCCCCCCATGCGATGCGGCATTGGCGTTTATACACAGAAGCTGGCCAGAGCCATGGTGGAGGCCCGTCCGGACCTGGAGTTGCTGGTGCTTGGGGAGCGTGGCTCGGGCAATGGTAACGAGGGTCGTCTTGAGAGCGTCGAGGCTTATGGGCGCCAGGACCAGTACCAGGACGACATAGTTCGGGGGGCCAAGGAGCGAGGGGTTCAGTTGGTGCATTTCCAGCATGCGGGGGACCTGCTGGGCTTCGACCAGAGGCTGCCTGAAACCATGCGGAGGCTTGCCAGGGAGGGCATTCCCAGTGTGGTGACGTTGCACACCGTGTATGGACCCAGAGATTGGCTGACCCTGACGGGGCGCTGGTCCAGCCGGCGCTTCCACTCGGAGCTAGGTTCGGCTGCGCAGCGCATCGTGGTGCACCATTGGAAGGGGATGGGCGACAGCCTTGTGGGCCAGGGAGTGGCCAAAGAGAGGCTGGTGGTGATTCCTCACGGCACCACGGCCATGGCCTTGCCCGAGGCTTCCGCAAGCAAACGGGCACTTGGGCTTCCCGAGGACTCTTTTGTTTTCTTGTTCTTCGGATTTATTCATGTTCAGAAGAATGTGCACACGGTAGTAGAGGCATTCACACGGGTTGCCAAGCGTCATCCTCGATTGCGACTGGTTATAGCCGGGATGCCTTTCGGTGGGAACTGGTACAACAAGTTTTACATGGATGCCATGAGATTGCGGGTAAAGGCAGCGGGTTTGGGGGAGCGGGTTCAATTCCGGGACGAGTATGTGGCCCCCGAGCGGGTGAACGACCATTTTGCTGCAGCGGATGTGGTGTTACTTCCCCACTGGCAGAAGTATGGGTCGGCATCGGGGGTGTTCCACCAGGCGTTGGGGGCGGGAAAGCCAATAATCGTTGCCCGGGGCCCGAAGTTTGCTGACGGCATGGAGCGGTTGGAGGCCCTTCCTCAGTTGCTGGCCGATCCTCTCAAGCCGGGCCAATGGGCCCGCTCCATGGAGGCGCTGGCAACGGACGAGGGTTTGCGGGATGCTTCTCGGGAGGCTCTGGCTACCTATGCTTCTGAGACTCTCTGGTCGGCGGTGGCCCGTCGACATGTTGAGACATACGAAGACATTCTAAGGGGTTAAGGAGGCTTCAACTATGCGACGAGTAACGGGCATTGGCGGTGTATTTATCAGGGCGAAGAATCCAGAAGTGCTTGCGGGATGGTACAGTCGCCATCTAGGTTTGCAGCTGGAGCCCTGGGGTGGCTCGGTGCTGCGCTGGAGTGACCCTGAGCGGCCCGAGCCCGACGGTGGGGTCACGGTTTGGAGCATGTTTCCTCAGGACACCGACTACTTCGGCAGGCCCGAGCAGCAGGTGATGATCAACTATCGGGTTGAAGACCTTGAGGCACTCCTTGTGGCGCTGAGAGAAGAGGGGTGCCTGGTGGACGAGAAGGTTGACGTGTCGGAGTTGGGGAAGTTTGGCTGGGTGACGGACCCCGAGGGGAACCGGGTGGAGCTGTGGCAGCCTCCGGGTAGGAGGCTTTAGGGCGTGGAATCTCTTGCTCTCCCTGCCCCGTTTCCCGTGCTGCTTCTGCTCCTTCGTCGGCGTTGCCGTTGACGTCGCCGTCGCCGTCGCCGAAACAGCTTGGGCATCGAGAGGATACACCGTGAGACACGCCCCGTTTGCACCATGAGGAACTTGACGCCTACAAAGCAGCTATCGAGTTCGTAGCGGTCGCTATGGCAGTAGCTAAGGGGTTTCCCCGGGGTCATTCCGGAGTTGGAGAGCAAAAGCGCAAGAACGGGAAAGCGGAGTGGGTTGGGGCTGGTGTAGAAGGGGCGTCAAGAGGAGTTGCCATGGCATCCAGAGAGACTACGGTAAGGGAGTACAGGGAGCGGATCAACAGGGTGATCTTCTACATCGAGGAGCACCTTGGAGAGCCGATGAACTTGGGCGACCTTGCCAAGGTAGCCTGCTTCTCGCCGCACCATTTTCACAGGATCTTTGCGGCTTTCACCGGTGAGCCGTTGGCGGTCTATGTGCGGAGGTTACGGCTGGAGAAGTCGGCGCTGTCATTGCTTCACCTCGATGTGCCCATAACCGACATAGCGTTGGCATCGGGCTACGAAACCCCGTCGGCTTATAGCCGTGCCTTCTCTGCGAGCTTCGGCGTCTCTCCCACGGAATACCGGCGGGGGAGTCACGGGATTCCGATGGTGGGCAACAGGCTGTTATCGCTGACCACTGCGCTGGAGGAAGCAGCAATGATGACCCCTGACATTAGAACAATTGAACCATTTTCTGTGCTGTTTGTGCGTAAAACCGGGCCTTACTACGAAGCTGCAGGCGCCGCTTTTGGGGCCCTGTGTGGATTTGCTGGGCCCCGGGGCCTGATTGGGCAGGGCACGAGATTCATTGGGATTTCTCATGACGATCCAGGGGTGACCGATGAGTCGAAGTTCCGTTACGACGCCTGCTTGACCATTACCCGGCCTGTTGAGACCTCGGGAGAGGTGAATACGAAGCAGGTGGCGGGGGGCAAGTACGCTGTCTTCATGCATGCCGGGCCCTACGAGGAGTTTTACGGAACCTACCAGAAGATCTTTACGGGTTGGATGCCCGAGAGCGGTCACCAGTTGGGCAACGAGCCCTGCTTCGAGGTCTACCTCAACAGCCCCGACGACACTGCTCCCCAGGATCTTAGAACGGAGATTTGGGTACCGCTGGATTGATTTGCGGCTTGCTTCCTTCAGAAGCGAGCCCCGGCCTCTGCCCCTTGTGCCTGACCTCAGTTGTGGCCGGCTAGCATCTCTGCGACGTTTGTTGCGTGGTCGCCGATCTTCTCAAAGCTGTTCAGCATGTCGATGTAGATGAGCCCCTGGTCAACGCCGCACTCACCGGCATTGAGGCGCTGGATGTGGCCCTTTCTGGCCTGTTTTCTCATGGCGTTGATGGAGTTCTCGATGTTTCTGGCGACGGGAAGCAACTCCTTTGATGGCTCCTGCATGTTTTTGGAGAGCAGCTCGAGGAACTCTTTCACCCTGCCACCGATCTCGTTGATATCTTTCATTGCTTCCTGGCCAAAGGGCAGCTTCTTGTCGTAGCGGCGCTTGGCAAGCTTGGTGAGGGACTCGCAGTGGTCGCCCATACGCTCGAGGTCGTGCAGGGAGGTGAGCAGGCCGGCTACCTCGGCGCTCTGTTCTTTGGTGATATCAAGGCGGACCACCTCCACGAGGTACTGTGTAATCTCCCTCTCCAGAGCGTCAACGGTGATTTCCGACTGGAAGATCTCCTCGGCGACCTTGCCAAGCTTGTCGTCGGGATGGGTAATCAGGACCAGGGTCTTGTCGAGCATTGCCCGCACCTCGTCGAGCATGCGACGGGTCTCCTGCCTTGCGGCGAAGAGTGCCATGGGGGCCGAGTCCATGAGTTTGACGTCTAGGAACTTGAGATGTGGTGCTTCATCCTTGGCAGAGTCTCTAACAAGCAGCGTTCCGAGCCATGCAAGTTGTTTCACGAATGGCAACCAGATAATAGTATTAATAACATTAAATCCAGTATGATAGGCAGCAAGATAGGTGGCCATCATAATGGGCGAAGCGCCAGTCTCCAGGGCACCGGGCACGAAGAGCCCCACAACCTCCATGAACGGCACGAAGAGCACGACACCCCAGACTGAACCCACCACGTTGAAGAGAGAGTGCACTCGTGCTGCCCGTTTGGCGGCACGGCTTGCCCCAAGAGCCGCCAAGTTGGCCGTTATCGTCGTCCCGATGTTGTCCCCAAGGATTAGTGCACATGCGGTAGGCAGGTCGATGAGCCCTTCTGCTGCGAGCGTCATGGTGATTGCCATAGTAGCCGAGGAGGACTGGACGATAAACGTAACCAGCATCCCCACGACCACAGCCACCACTCGGAACAGCAGTGTGTCGGCCTTCATGGTTGCCATCATAGCCACGATGGTCTGGGAGTCTTTGAGGTCTGTGACGGCCTCCTTCATGAAGTCTAGCCCGAGGAAGAGGATGCCGAAGCCCAGCAGGACTTCGCCCCAGTTCGCTAGGCGTCGCCCCGCGAAGAATCGGAAGAAGAAGCCAACGGCGATGCAGGGAAGGGCCAGCGCCGAGATGTGAACCTTGAACCCAACCGCTGCCACCAGCCAGCCTGTCACCGTGGTGCCGATGTTGGCCCCCATGATGACCCCCACGGCCTGGTGCAGGGATACCAGCCCGGCGTTGACGAATCCTACGAGCATCACAGTGGCAGCACTTGAGGACTGGATGGCCGTGGTGACGAACATTCCGGTGAAGACGCCGGCGAAGCGGTTGCCGGTCATCACGCCCAACAAGCTGCGCATCCTCTCACCGGCAACCTTCTGGAGACCGTCGGACATAACTCGCATGCCGAAAAGGAAGAGGGCCAGGCCGCCCAGGACACTCACCGTCATCTCGTAAGTATTCATGTGTGACGCCGCTCCAGCAAAGTTCGGCGGCACCGTACCAAATTGGCGGGCAGGGTC
The DNA here is from genome assembly GCA_964593355.1 of uncultured Myxococcales bacterium. Classification (GTDB taxonomy): domain Bacteria; phylum Myxococcota_A; class UBA9042; order CAIXZC01; family CAIXZC01; genus CAYTWV01. The sequence continues at coordinate 24,601 of CAZQHM010000037.1, read as the reverse complement.
AACGAAGTTCGTACGGAGATGTTCTAACGATATCCCCCATGCTGGACCACCGCTACAGGCGCCAGCATCGCAACAGCCCGTATCTGCTTGGAGAGCTGTGACGCCAGGTCCGTCAGCCCAATAGCGACCAGCACTGCCTGCAGGGCATTCTGGCATCAAGAAGCCGGTTATATGACGCATCGCGTCGTGATGAAACGACCACCTTGGCACGCCCGATGCAGAGGCAGCCAACGCACAGGCGAGAAGCGTCGCAGCAATAGCGGGTTTGTTGGTGCCTGCGGGTGTGCGGAACTTCTCGGAGGTGTGGCCGGGGCGGCCTGGAAGATTGGTAACACACGGAGGTAGCTATGTGGAAAAGAACTACACTATTGCTTGCTGCAATGCTGATGCCGGCGCTTGTCTCATGCACCGAATCACCGCGCAAGGTGCAGGATGACCTCATTGAGGGCGATGTTACTCCGCCGGTGGAGTATCCCGAGGACAAGGAGGAGTTGGGGCCGTTCGGGCTGGCCGAGGCGGAGGTCACTGCGGAGCGGGTAGAGGGCGGAGTTCTGGCCAGGTTCGTAATCTCCAACAATGGAGCTGAGGCTGTTGATGCCAAACTCTATGCTGAGTTGGCGATTGTGGGTGGCTCCGCGCCGAGCCTGGCATCCCCGGTTCAGACGGTCACCATGACGTCGGGCAAGGTGACTTCCGAGGCGCTGCTGCTCTCCATCTCCGGGGGCAAGTTGCCTTCCGTGGAGGATGAGCCGAGGTACGTTTTGAAGTGGCGCCTGGAGACACCGCTTGGCCCCCTGACAGGCTCCCGTGGTCTGCCGTTGGTACTTCAGCACCGTGACCTGTCGTTGATGGTTCCGGCCACGGTGGTTCCCGGGCAGCCCTTGCCCATAAGGGTGAGGTTGGGCAGGGTTGGTGACTGGTCTCCCATTGCCAACGTTGGCGTGCGGGTCCGGGCCACGGGGCCTGGCGTGGATGAGACGCTCACGCTGGTAACCGATGAGCGTGGGCAGGCCGAGGCGGAGGTAGTCCCATCGGGGGAGGGCAATGTCTCTGTGACGGCATCTGACAGTCAGGGGGGCTACGACCTGGTGGAGGGCAACGTTGCGGTAGAGCGCCGGTCGAGCATTCTGCTGACGACGGACAAGCCTATCTACCAGCCCGGCCAGTTCGTGCATATGAGGGTGCTTGCCCTGGATCGATTCAGCAGGTCGCCGCTGGCCAACCGGCCAGTGTTGGTGGAGGGATTCGATGGCAACAACAACCGCATCTACAAGGTGGTTCTGGAGAGTGACGCCTTTGGCGTTGCCTCGACGACCATGGAGATTGGTAGCCAGGTCTCGTTGGGGGTGTGGCGACTGCGGGCCAGCGTTGACGAGGATGTCACCGAGAAGACCATAAAGGTGGACAGGTACGCCCTGCCCAGGTTCAAGATTGAGGCTGAGAGGGACAAGCCCTGGTACAAGCCCGGACAGACAGCTGCTTTCGACATCAGCGCCCGATACTTCTTCGGCAAGCCTGTGGAGGGAAATATGACCCTCGAGTTGTTCCGCTACGTGGGGCAGTGGGAGCTATACTCCAGCACTGAGAGCCAGCTCAACTCCGAGGGCATTGCGGCGTTGGAGGTGGAGTTGCCTGACTACGTTGCCGGAACGCCCTTCGACGGAGCACAAGAGGGAGAAGTGGGGCAGGCCTCTGTGCTGGTGCAGTTGACCATCTCCGACCTTGCCGGCCACACGGAGAAGCAGAGCTTCAGCGTGCCAGTGGTACTAAGCGAGTATAGCCTGACCGTGATTCCCGAAAGCGGCTCAATGGTATCCGGCGTCGAGAATCAGGTATACGTGTTCCTTACGAACCCTGCGGGCGACAGCGTTGGCGGCACCGTTGAGGTGGCTTGCCAGCCCACATCCAGCTACACAGGACCATACAACGTGGAGATGCCGGCCAGCGGGCCCCTGATTCTCAGCCTGGCCCAGCCAGCGTCGGAGAGTGGCTGTCTGTCGCTAGTGGTGACCAAGCGGGCCAGTTCGGGGGCCGTGGTGTTCACCAGGAGCCGCCAGCTTTGTGCGTCGGAACAGAGCAACCTGCTCTTGCGTACGGACAGGGCTCTCTATCAGGTGGGGGAGGAGATTCTGCTGGACGTCTTCGCCTCTGACGGCATCGGAGATGCATTCCTGGACGTTGTGAGGGCCGGGCAGACGGTTGTTACAATAACCGTTCCCATGGAGCAGGGCAGGGGCACGGCCATCCTGGACCTGGACGGCTCCATGACCGGAGAGTTGGAGCTGCACGTGTACAGGCTGCAGAGCGACGGCTTCATGGGCAGGGACAGCCGCCTCGTAGCCGTAATCGACAACAGCGAACTGACAGTACAGGCGGTCCTGGACAAAGAGACCTATGAGCCGGGGGATACCGCCACGGTCCAGTTCACGGTGAAGGATGGCGACTCTTCGCCGGCAGTTGCAGCGCTTGGGGTTCAGGTGGTTGATGAGGCGGTCTTCGCACTGGCCGAGAGCCAGCCGGGGCTGGCCAAGCTCTACTTCCTTCTGGAAGAGGCCATCCTGCAGGCCAAGGCCAGCTTCGCCCCGGGACAGCAGAGCTTCGGGGAGTTGAGCCAGAAAGCCTCTCAGCAGGACCCCGACAGCCCCGAAGCGGTCGCAGCACAGCAGGTGGCCCAGGCCCTCCTGGCCACCAAGGGCGACCTGGCCTCGGGCAACAGCGTGGCTACCATCTGGCACGAAGGGGAGCAACAACCGGCCTACCGGTGGGTCGAGAGCGCAGTTGTCGACTTGATGCAGCAAAACGTTGTCGCCGCCTTCCAGTCCGTTGAACTTGACTGCAACTCCCAAACGTTGCCACTGGAGGAGGGGTTCGAGAAGATCTCCTTCATCGACCCCTGGGGTAATCCCATCCGAAAGGAGCTTGGCGAGGAGTACGGGAATGCCCATTTCGAGTTGGTCTCCCTGGGCATGGATGAGGTGGAGAGCGACGACGACATTTCTCTGAGCGTGAAGGAATGGCAGCTTCGTGATCTGCTTAACTGCTACAGGCAACGCCCTGACAGCTCTCAGTGGGACGACGTATGGGCGGTGGCCGACGCCTCGACGGGCTGGCAGGACGTTGGCGGGTGGGCAGACAGTGCGTGGGAGGGGGACTCGACTCAAGGCACCCAGGGGCCCGCGGGAATCCGGGTGCGGCAGTGGTTCCCCGAGACCCTCTTTGTTGCCCCCTCGGTAATCACGGACCAGAACGGCAAGGCCAGCATCTCGTTCCCCATCGCCGATTCGATTACGCAATGGAGGATGAACACTCTGGCATCCACGACCACGGGGCTGCTTGGAAGTCGTACAGACTCGTTCATCGTGTTCCAGGATTTCTTCATCGATATAGATCTACCCAAATATCTGGTTAGAGGTGACGAAATAACGTTTCCAATTCTGATATACAATTATCTTTCAGAGCCCCAGACGGTAGAAATCAATCTGGAGCCCCAAGAGTGGTTCACGCTGCTTGGCACCAGCAGCGCCGTGAAGGAATTGGAGGCTGGCGAGGTGACCTCGGTCCATTTTGCGGTGCGGGTGAACGAGGTGGGGTGGCACTCGGTGACGGTCAGCGGCCAGGGGAGCGCCATGTCCGATGCGGTGATGCGTTCGGTGGAGGTCAAGCCTGACGGCGCGGAAGTGGCGGCGACCACGACGGGGACTCTGGTGGGTTTGTCGGAGGCTCCCGAGGATCATGCCCAGGTGAAGGTCCAGTTCCCGGACGACGCTGTTCCCGGATCACCCCGGGCGCTGGTGTCGGTGAGTTCGGGGGTGCCGTCGGCGGTAGCGACCCAGGGGTTGGACGCAATGCTTCAGATGCCGACCGGCTGCTTCGAGCAGACCACGGCCACGGCCTGGCCCAACGTGCTTATCCTCAAGTACCTGCAAGCGGCCCAGCAGAGCAGCCCTGAGCTGGAGATGAAGGCGGTGAGCCTCATAAACACGGGCTATCAGCGCATCTTGACCTTTGAAACCGAGCAGGGCGGCTTCAACTGGTGGGAGGGCGACAAGTTCGGGAACACCATTCTATCTGCCATCGCCATCCAGATGCTGACCGACACTCGTGAGGTCCACGACGCAGTGGAGTTGGCCGTTGTGAACCGCACCAGTCAGTTCCTGGAGCAGACAAACAGGTGGGACGGCTCGTGGGCCGAGGTACCGGAGCTTCATGCGGGCAACGAGGGGCTGGGGGCAAGCGCCCTTCGCACAACCTGTTACGTGAACTGGTCCCTGGCCTACGGCGGCTTCAAGAACTCTCCTGCGATGGAGAAATCGACCGGCTTCATTGAGCAGCACCTTCCGTCGGAGCAGGACCCATACACCATCGCCCTCTGCGCCAACGCCCTTGCTGCCTCACAGCCCAGCTCCGCCAATCTGCCCCCAGCCATCGACAAGTTGGTAGCGCTGGTTGTGGAGAGCGACAATGGGGCAAGCTGGTCGACCTCGGGCGACACCTGGTGCGGCTCCATGGGCAGCAGCGCCTCGGTGGAGTTGACGGCTTTGGCAACGCTGGCCCTGGTGGCCACCAACAGCCGCCCGGATCTTGTGGTGAAGGCTGGCACCTGGCTGGCCGAGGCCCGCGACCCCAACGGCGGTTGGGGCAGCTACAACACCCAGGCCACTGTGTTGGCACTCAAGGCCCTGCTTGTTGCCGGGTCCCAGAACGTTGAGGTCAACGGCACGGTGGAGGTGCTTGTCAACGGCGCTTCCGTGGCCGCACGCCAATTCAATGAGTTCAATAAGGATGTAGTCTGGCAGGTAGAGCTGGGAGATGAGCTGGCTGGGGACAACAACCTGGTGGAGCTGCACTTGGAGGGAAGCGGAATGCTGCAGTGGCAGGTTGCTCAGAAGCACCACATCCCCTGGGGCCCTGTCGTCCCGGGTCCGGGGCCGCTATCGGTGGAGGTCTCCATGGATACGACCACAGTTCAGGTTGACGACTTGGTGCACATAAAGGTTACGGTTAGCAACACCGATCCATTCAACGTCGGCAAGAACGTAATGGTAATAGTAGGAATACCAGCAGGGTTCGCCCCCGTGACCCAGGACCTTGGGCTTCTGAAGGAACAGGGGCTTATTCAGGCCTTCGAGGTTACTGGCAGGGAGGTGCTGCTCTACATCCAGTCGCTGGAAGTGGACGCTCCCCTGGAGCTGGAGTTCGCCATGCTGGCGACCATGCCCGTCAAGGCCTCAGGGGCAGAGGCAGAGGTTTACATGTATTATGACAAGGAGACCAGCGCCCAGGCTCCGCCGGTGATGTTCGAGGCCTACTGAGTTCTTACTGCGGTCCAGTGCCCGACTTCTCCACGCCCACGTAGCTTGAGTAGTCCACGGCTTCGGGTCGACCCAATTCGAACCTGGACGGAATCTCGCTAAGCTGCTCAAGCCCCAATCCCCAGTAGTTATCTGTACAATTCACCGTCCCGGAGTTAGTCACCGCTGCCAACTCCTTCACATAGCCTCCGGATGAGTCTTTATGAACGAACACTTTGCTAACCGTGGTGGTACCGCTGTAATTGGAGTAAGAGGTGGACTGTACCGCAGCGACCAGTTTTGTTGCTCCGTAGGAGCGGATGTCACGGAAATGATGCCCAATACTTGTGCTGTAGCTGAAGACCTGGCTTCCCGAGCTGCTGTCCTTGTAAACGTAACCCCAATAGTAGCCCGAATCCGACTCCGAATACTGCACCCGCATGTACTCGGCTACCTGTCCGTCAGGGGTGGACCAGACGGGCGAATAGGCCCAGCCGTAGTCGCTGGACTTGGTTGCGCTGATTGACGTGGTCAAGAAAGACCCAGCGGACGAGACGCTGTTCCCGTAGATGTTGTTTCCGGTAATGACCGGGTTGGGCTCGTTGCTGTTCGCCAGGAGGAACAGCCCCTCCCGGTCGTTGAACTTCACGTTGCTGTCATTCAGTGTACCTGCCGCACTGCCCTCATAGAAAACACCATAATCATTATATGAAATATTGCAATACGAAATCGCCGGCTTGCTGTGCAGGGCCCAGATTCCTATAGCATCATTGTAGGTTATTGAGGCGTTCCGCAAGGAGATGCCGGTGTTCGAACTCACGAAGGAGATACCGTTGCCCTGGTTGTAACGCAGGGTTAGCACTTGCCCCGGCGACTTGTCCAGCGAGACTCCCGTAGAGCCGTCGACCCTGACACCATCGGCACCGTTGTACTCCGAGACCAGGCCGGTGATAACAACGTTGGAGGCGCTCTTCATCAACAGGCCGTGCTGCTCGTTGTTGGCCATGGTTACTCTGTCCAGCCAGTGGGTCCCGCTACGAACCTCCAGCCCCATGTTTCCATACTCAAACCTCGTATGCGTAAGGGTTGCCCCACCGCTGCCATATACAAGCACCTTCGACCAATCCATAGGCGCCGGCGTCTCCCTCCAAGATGTGAAGATAACCGGGTCCGCAGAGGTGCCCTGAGTGATAAGCTGGCCGTTTCCAACCTCGATGTCGCAGTCGCCGATGCCGTCATTATTTGAATCCACGCAAGCGAACCGAACCGTGGTGCCTGCTTCCACGGTCAATGCCACATTGGTCACATCCAGTTGCCCGGTAACAATAATCTCGCCAAACCAGAGGGTCTCCGAAGAGAGCGTCTCGCCGCCGTAGTAGATTCCTTTGCTCCAGGTGGAGTCGAAAGGAACACCAACGAATCCCTCGACGTTGGCCCGGTCTGTATTGCCAACGGAGACAACGTCGAGCACATCGGGGAAGACACCAAAGTAGTTGTGCCGTGCGTCAAGCCTGTGGCTCTTGGTGATAACGCTAAGCTCACGCTGGGCCCCGGCCTTTACGTAGGCCACGGCCGTGGCTTTCATGGTGCCGCTGTAACTGCTGTAGCTGGTGGACTGAACCTGGCACTTAAAGTCGCTCACATCGTAGGCCTGCACATCCCTCCACCCACTTGAACTGCTTGTGAGAGCAAACAGTTGCGTACCCGAACCGCTGGTCAGATAGCCCCAGTAGTAGCCAGAATCACTTTCTGTATAATTGTAGGCTACCCAATCAATAGTCTCTCCATCAGGTGTTGACCAGACCTGAGACGAGACTGTTCCGTAGGTCGAACTCTGTGTAACCGATAGATTCACCGACTGCACTACGCGTGCTCCTACGACGGCATTCCCATATATGTTGTTATAATTAATCACAGGTGTCGGGTCGTTGGTCCCATTGGTCTCCACTCGTATCCCCTCCCAGGCGTTCCCGGTGAAGAGGTTTCTGGTCACCGTACCCGTGCCGTTGCCGTAGAAGCGAAGGCCCGAGGCCCCGTTGTTCTGCAAGGTGCTGTCGGTAAGCGTCAACGTGCCGTTGGATACCAGTATGCCGTCGGTGCCGTTCTCTTCAATGGTGCAGCGGCTGAGATTCATCTGGCCGGCCTCCATGCGCGCTCCGATATCGGTGTTACCCCTTACGGCGCAGTCGGCAAGCTGGAAGTTTGAGCCGGTGCCGGCGAAGATGCCGAGTCTGCTGTACCGGACCACGCTGTTGGTCAAGCTGCCTGCACTTCTCAGGTCCAGGGCCGTGTCAGCGTACTCGAATATGGCCCAGTTGATGCTGTGGCCCGCCCCATTGAGCCTGACGCCGTCCCACGCCTTGGGGTGTCTGTGGGCCGTTCCCAGCGACGTGAAGATGACCGGGCACTCTTCGGTTCCTTCCACCAGCAGCTTACCCGACACCAGCATGCCCCAGTCGCCGGTTCCATCACCGGTCTGGTCGTTCCAGGCGAAGAGCACCTGTGTACACGGTGCAATAGTCAGGGTCTCCCCGCTGCCTACGGTCACATCGCCGGTGACCACGATAGTGCCTGTCCAGGTGGTTGTAGTAACACTTCCGCCCACATACTGAATGGAGGATAGGGTAACGCTGCGTGCTGTCGAGGCAACCTGCTCGGCACCATCTTTGACCTGCATGGTGATGGTGTAGGTGCCATCGGCATCATAGGTGGTCTCACGTACTTTTTCTGTTGACCAATCGGTGTCCCAGGTGCCGTCGCTCTGGAAGTCCCAGCGCACCAGGAGTTGCTCTGCGGCGGTCTCCGTATCGAAGGTTGACGCGGCATCCACGGTGACTTTGAGCGCACCGGAGACCACGGCGGTGAAGCTGGGCACCGGCAGGTCGTTCTTGACCAGCAGCTTCACGGGGTCCGAGAGCCCGACGGCCCCGGCGCTATCCGTTGCCTTGGCCACGATGAGTATCTCGGAGTCGGTGGGTTGCAACATTGGGACTGTGAAGGAGAAATTGTAAGGAGGCTGCAGGTCTTCTCCGCCCAGAAGCACTCCATCGGCCATGAGGTCAACCTTGGCCACTGAGCGTCCCGGCGTTGCCTCAGCGTCCACGGTGATCTGGACAACAGTGCCTTGTGTAACCTGCTTGTCGGCGGAGGGTTTGACGATGGTGACCAGGGGTCCGGCCCCGTCCACCACTGTGACGACGCATTGGGCGCTGTCCGTAGCCCCCTTGTTGTCGGTCACGGTGAGCACCACGGTCACATCACCCGCGGCATCGTAGCTATTGGTGGCAGTTGAACTGCTTCCGCTATAGTTATTGGAGTCTCCGAAGTCGATTTCATACAGAACGATGGTTCCATCGGGGTCGTTTGACGCTGCGGCACTGAATGGTGCGGCGACTCCAACGGTAGCGGAAGCAGGGCAGCTGAGGTGGGCGTTGGGGGGCTGGTTGGGGGCCACGTAGGGCATGCCCGGGGTGGGTTCCGCAACGGCCAGGAAATCGGCCAGGTTGTTGTTGGTGTCGGTGCCTGAGGCGTCCCTTGCCAGGCTCTGGCCAGGTAGCACCTCTGCTGCTGCATCGCCCTCTCCTGCGAAGAGTTCGGGCGAGTCAAAGGTTCCGTAACCCACTGCATCCAGAATCTGAGGTCCATAGCCCACGAAGAGGCTATGGGGCGCCGACAGGGGGCCGAGGTCATCCAGAAGCTGGTCTGCAGTGGCCAACAAGGCTGAGGATGCATCGCTGCGGGCCAGCACGAAGAAACCGTCCCCTGCCACCACGCCTTCAAGAAGGGCAACGACCCTCTCCTGCCCCGTTTTGCCATCGACGGCAACCAGGGCGTATCCCACCAGCGGTGTCCCAGCGGGGCCCTTGAGTTCTACGAAGAGTTCACTGCCGGCCCCGCCGTCGTCATAGCGCAGTTCGTTGACCAGCAGCTTGGCAGGCGCAGGTTGGTCTTGGCAGAGGCCCTGAGAGCAGGCCTGCCACAACTGGCAATACTGGTCCGCACCCCACTCAAGGCAGCCGTCCTGATCGTGGTCACTGCAGAGTTGTGCTGTCTCCTGGTCGAGGCAACGCAGCGCTGTTTCTTCGAAGCATTCGTCTTCGCACGAGGTGGCGCAGTTCCCTCCCACGCAGAGCTGGTTTCCGCCGCATTGCTGGTTCGAGCCCCACTCCAGGCAACCGTCTTCATCCCAGTCATCGCATATGTGGAAGGAGTCTTCGAGACCTTGGATGCACTCCTTTTGACCGGCGATGGGACAATCATCGCTGCACGAGAGGGCGCAGTTGCCCTGGTCGCAGACGTAGGGCTGCTGGCAAGCGACGGGGTTGCCCCATTCGAGGCAGCCGTCGTCGTTGAAGTCATCGCAGGTGACAACAAGCCCCAGCGCATTGCACGACTTTGATAGGGCAACGAAGCACTCATCCTGGCAGGCCAGGGTGCATTTTCCACCCGAGCAGACGAGCCCCTGGGCACAGGCCAGAGGCGTGCCCCACTCGAGGCAGCCGTCAAAATTGTAGTCATTACAGGTAATTACGGAGTTGAGCTCGCACTCTTTGGCGCCGATGGCAGTGCACTGGTTCTGGCAAAGCTCCATGCAGAAGCCGTTGACGCAGCTCATCTCGCCGCACGGCGTGGGGTTGCCCCACTCGAGGCAGCCGTCGCTGTTGTGGTCGTCGCAACTGACCACGTCGTTCACATCGCACTTCACCGAACCCTTGACGGCACAAGTGTTGACGCACGAAACGGCACAGAATCCGCCCGAGCATATCAGGTTCCCCGGGCAGGTGGAGGGCGCCCCCCACTCAAGGCATCCGTCGGCATCGAAGTCGCCGCACTCCACAACGTTCTTCTGGTCGGAACAACTCTTGGCACCGACCACGGTGCAAGGTTCGTCGGCACACTGGATCACTTCGGCCTGGTCGGACTGGTCCAGCGTGTCCAGCAGGTCATCATAAACATCAAGCCCGCCATCCCCGTCGTCCGATAGGTCCATCGTCTCCTCAATGTCGGGACCTGTCTCCCCCTCAGCGTCCCAGGTCTCACCGTCGGGTTCCATGAAGTCGGGACCCCAATCGGCCACATCCGACGTGTCGCCGGGATTAGCCTCGAAAAGGTCCTGGAGGTCCTGGGGCAAAACCTCCCCAAGAGAGTCGGCTCCAATGTCGGCACTACCCAAATCGGCGTCGTTGCCGGGGATATCCAAAGCCACGCCGTCCAGCATGGCGTCGCCGCCACTCTGGTCAGAGCCCGTATCCTCCAACGCTCCATTCTTAGCCGGCGTCGAGCAGGAGAGGGTTGACGCCACCACCAGAAGAACTGCCGCACCCAGGAAGCGGTGCCCGAAGAGAGTGCCACGCATGGGAACCTCCAGAAATGAAGCGGTGAGCATACAATAAACGGCGCTTCCACGAAACGGCGTTTTTTGCCGTAGCGGAGCGGCCCTTTCTTCTTGATTTCGAACCGCTCGGTCTGCTATGTTCCCTGCAAGTCTCGTAGCGTTGGTGCTGGCTCTTTGTCGTCGATTGGGTGCCATCTAGGAGGCTGTATGACATTGCCCGTTCTACTGCGAATTCGCAATGCACCCCATCTGCGGCCCCCAACCTGTGGGCACATATTCCCGATATGCACCCACATCTTGTGGTCCACATCTGGGGCACCTATCGAATTCTCGCGACGAACATCAATGCCCTACAGCCTCCTAGTGAATTTTTGCCAGGTGCTTTGGAACGATTTGGTAATAAAGCGGCAACGCACGTGGTTACCTGAATATTGGTTTGGATGGTTCACATGAGAATTCAGCGTCTTGTTTTGCTCATTCTGGAGCAGCCGCCTCTCATCGGGGAAATCGTGATTCATCCGACGCTCAACGTGCTCTACTTCGAGAACGCCCCGGGGGTAGCCCTGGCGAAGATCTCACAGGCATGGAAGTAGCCCGTTGGGAAGCTGCTTGAAGAATATCTGTACAGTTTCAGGATAGATTCAGGGGTTCAGGGCCGATGCGTGCCAAGCCGGTTCTGTTCGCTCCACTTCTGTCTCGGCGACCATGGCCAGTCGGAGCAGGAGGTTCTCGTCCCAAGCGCGGCCCATGGCCTGCAGGCCCACGGGCAGTCCCTTGGAGTCGTAGCCCGTGGGAATGGATATGGCTGGATATCCGGTGAGATTTGCCAATTGAACGAAGCGCATGAGGGAGAAGGTCTTGGAGAGGTCTGACTCTCCTCTGGGCAGGGCGTCGGGCTGGTGTTGGGGTGCTGTGATGCCGGTGGTGGGGGTAACGATGAGGTCCACGTGTTCGAGGACCCGGTCCACGCCGGTGCGGATTCTATTTCTCAGGCGTTGAGCGTTCACAAAGTCTATTGCGGTGAGCCTCCGTCCCAGGGCCAGGTTGAGCCTTGTATCGAGACCGAACTCCTTGCGGCGGCTGCCGTAGTGGTCGGCAAAAGCAGCGGCCATTTCTGAGACGATGGAGACGAGGTGTACGGGCCCCACGAGGTCTAGATGTGGCACTTCCACCTGATGTACCTTGGCGCCGGATTCGACGAATCTATTGAGCAGGAAGGAGCACCGGGCTACGACCTCCTCGGTGGCATCGTTGAACCAAGGCCAGTAGATACCGATTTTGATTCCGGCCAGCGAGGTCGATGGAGCGGTGAGTGTCAGTGGCGGGGCGCTGCTGGCGAATGGGTCGTGTTGGTCGCCGCCGGAGAGGTAGGCCAGCCCCAGGGCGAGGTCTCTGGTGCAGGAGGCGATGGGGCCTGCATGGGCCACGGACCAGCAGACTGGGGCAACACCGGTCTCGCTGACTCTTCCGAAGGTGGGTTTGAGCCCAAGGGCGCCGCACAGTGCTGCGGGGATCCGGATTGAGCCCCCGCCGTCGGCCCCAACGGCAATGGGGCAGAGGCCCGACGATACTATGGCCGCCGAGCCGCTGGAGGAGCCGCCCGTAGCTCTGGATGGGTCGAAGGGGTTTCGGGCGGTGCCGTGGTGTGGGTTCAGGCCTGTGACACCGATGCCTATTTCGTGCATGTTGGCTTTGCCCACCAGCAGCGCCCCTGCCCGGCGCAGCCTTGCCACGCAGGCCGCATCGTGCTCGGCGGGCTGTTTGCCCAGGAAGCTGGTGCCCACTGTGGTGCCGTAGCCGGCGAGGTCCATCTCATCCTTGACCGCCACGGGCACGCCATCCAGGGGGCTCAGAGGACATCCCTCCCGGTAGCGGGCAGCGGATTGAGTGGCCTGGGCCAGAAGGTCTTCTGCGTTGTGGGCGACGAGGAATCGCATTGGCGGGTTACTTCTATCTGACGCCTCCAAGGCCTGGGTGAAGCGGGTTGCCACCTCCACGGGGGTGGTTGTACCGGAACGATAGGCCTCAACATACTGGGCAGAGTGGTTGAGCGGAAATCGCCTCCCCGGTTGGGGGAAGGAGGCAGCGACGGCCCTGGCATCAGCGACGGGGGGCTCGGATCGCCAGCATTGGAGGTTCCGGGCAACCTCGGCGTGTCCCGGGAGGCGGTAGACGGCGCTCTCCAGGGCCCCAGCGGCACGCATGTGGGTTATGCCAACCTTGGGAAACATCATCCCCGCGACCAGCCCGGCGGTCAGCGGGTTCTCAGCAAGAAAAGCCAAAAATGCCAGCGAGGCGCCTGCACTCCGCGGTGCGTCGACCTCACGTCGTGAGTATCCCATACCATCCCTCCAGCAATACCGGTACACTCGGAACACCGTGTACCGTACCATTTAATCACGCATTTGCAAGAAGTAGAAAGGCTGCGAACCGCAGCGAATTGATGGTCTTGCCGGGCCCCCGGGGTCTTCTTGTTGTGAGTCTGCCCTTTGGCCGCCAATGACCTTGCTGGGCCACCTTGGAATGCCTAGCTTACGAACCGGTTTGCAACCTTGAGAATCTGGCCAATTCTGGCATGAGGCATCGATGATTGGATCATTTGATCGAATTGGGTTTCGGGTTCACCGCCTGGGGTTCAAGAGTGGGGACCTCGACGCTGACCTGGGGGGACGATGTGCGCTGGTGACGGGGGCCAACTCGGGGCTGGGCAAGGCCACAGCGCTGGCGCTGGCTCAGCGAGGGGCCGAGGTGCGGATGTTGTGCCGGAACCAGCAGCGTGGTCACGAGGCCAGGGACGAGATTAGGCGCATCACGGGAAACAAGCGGGTTGAAGTGGACGTTGTGGATATGTCCGACCAGGATTCCGTGAGACGATTCGTCGGCGGCGCCGGCCTCTCGAAGGTGGACATTCTGGTGCACAATGCAGGGTCTCTTCCGAGCACAAGAGTTCTGACTCCACAGGGGTTGGAGTTAACCTTCGCCACCCACGTTGTGGGACCGCACCTGCTCACCAGGCTGCTGGAGGGGCCATTGAGGGCCGGCGCCGAGAGCCGGGTCATATTCGTCTCATCGGGGGGCATGTACACGCAGCCCCTGCGCCTGGAGGACCTTGCCTGGGAAACCAGGGCCTATGACGGCGTGGTTGCATATGCGCAGACGAAGAGGATGCAGGTAGTACTGGCCAGGGCGTGGGCCGGCCAATTTGCGGGTTCCCACGTCTCGCTCTACTCCATGCACCCAGGATGGGCGGACACGGCGGGTGTCAGGAGTTCGCTTCCCCGATTCCACAAGCTGACCAGCGCCATTCTCCGCACTGCGGAAGAGGGGGCGGACACCATAGTGTGGCTTGCGGTGAGGCAACCGGCCCCTGGACCCGGCGGCTTTTGGTTCGACCGCAAAGAGCGCCCGGAACACCTTCTGCCTTGGACCAAGTCCCGAGAGGATCAAGAGCAGGCCAAGGAGCAGGCGCTTTGGAACTTATGCCAGCAACTCACCGATCACAAAGGAGATATCTAATGAGCGTCGAAGTTACCCGTGAACTAGCTGATGTTACAATATTGGACTTGGAAGGGAACTCTGTCATCCTGCGTTCTTTGTGGGAGGAGAGCGATGCCCTCCTGGTGTTCGTCCGGCACTACGGGTGACTATTCTGCCAGCAGCAGGTTGCGCAGTTGCGCGACGTGGCCCACCAATTCAAGAGCAGGGGTGTGAACATCGTGGTTATTGGAAACGGAACGGTGGAGCAGGCCAGGGCCTTCCATAGCTCCCAGCCGTTGCCCTTTCCGCTATACACGGACCCCTCGCTGAGGAGCTACAGAGCAGCAGAGTTTCATCGAGGTGTAGGGGGTGTATTGAAACCGAAGGTAGTGCTGCACGCCATGAAAGCCATGAGCCAGGGCTTCCGCCAGACCAAAACCCTGGGCGACCCCATGCAGAACGGGGGCGTCCTGCTAATCGGCAAAGGAGGCCAACTGCGATACCGCTACGCAAGCCAAGAGGCCGGCGACCACCCAGACCTAACCCCCCTCCTCTCTCCCCCCCAGTCCGAAAGGTCCGAATCGTCCGCGTCCAAAACGTCCGAATCGTCCGCGTCCAAAACGTCCGAATAGTCCGCGTCCAAAACGTCCGAATCGTCCGCGTCCAAAACGTCCGAATCGTCCGCGTCCAAAACGTCCGAATAGTCCGCGTCCCAATGGTCCGAATCGTCCGCGTCCCAATGGTCCGCCTCCCCAAAACGCCACCCTTGACGTAGCCCGCCCCCAGGCTACAGTCATACGTCGGGTGCAGGCCTCCGGCGACCTGTGTGGCCTTCCTGCCCCAATCCGACGGAGGTTGCTACTTGAACGGGACTACACGACGGCTACTTCTTGTTGAATTCCTTGAATCGGAGCGCTGTCGTAACGATAAATTGCACTTTTTCCCATTCTACGCTGCCCTTGCAAAACAACAAGGAGCTGTTGTCGAGTATCTTTCATATGGCGCCGAATATGTTTTTAACCATCGTGTTGGCCATTGCGGCTATTATACGGTGGACCTGGTTGGTGACGACCTTGAGTCGTTGGCCGGGGTTGTGAGGCAGTTCAGGCCCACGCATATTTTGAGCAGCGAGATATGGTCTCAGGCGATGGTTATGGCGTTGGCCGAGATTGCTCCTGATGCCGAGTATCTCTCGTTCAGCGACTGGGGCTACTTTCTGGCCGAGCCCACGACCCTTGCTCAGACGGCCCTGCTGGACCAGGGTGAGATTGTCAAGCTGCCATCAACACGGCGAATCTCTACCCTGTGGGACCAGCTCTCTCTTGACCCCCAGCACATGCCTTACAAGTGGTTCTGCCCTGAGCTGGTGCCCGACGGCTTCCTGGTGGACCTGGATGCAATGTACGCCACCCGCATGATGAACGAGGCAGCGTTCCGAGTGAGGGCTTTCATCAGGGTAATTGGGGGGCACCACTGCACATCGCAGGTGCGCTGGCAGAACAACCCGTTTTTCAAGGGTCTGGACCTCTCTCGCTGGAAGAGCCAGCAGGGCTGCACCTTCTGTCAGGTGAGCGGTCTTGGGGCCAGGATGATTCGGTACCCCCGCCCCCATGTGGAGCAGGCAATAAGACAGTTGAAGCGAATCATCGAGTGTACGGGGACAACTGGGCGTAACTCATGCGAATATGACATCTATGACACATGGGTTTTTTATGAGGTAGAGAGGTTCTTCGAGATTCTGCTGGAGATGGGCTTTCCACCGGGCTGTTTCCACTTCTCGCCGAGAATCAACGATATGCTGACGCACGCTCCGGCCCTGGAGCGCATAATGCCCAGGCTGGTCAAGGCGGGATACTCCGTAAACATCTTGCGAATCGGACTGGAGAACTTCTCACCCGATGAGCAGTTGCGATACAATAAAGGCATCTCCCTGCAAGAGCAGAAAGATGTTATTGCGGCAATCAATAGTCTGAAGCAGAAGTATCCTGACAACTTCTCGACAAAAGAGTTTGGGTATATTTTATTCAATCCATGGACAACGCTAAACGACATAAAAATTAATATTGATGTTGCCAGGGAGGTAGGATTTACACTCAGTCCATATCTTATCTCTACTGGGATGCAGCTTGACTATAATACGCCTATGCTCGAGGCGACCATTCGTGACGACCTCTATCTAGGTGAAGAGCCTACGGATGCGGCCTACCTGTACGCCACCTTTGTGTCGAAGTCGCTGAGGCCTTTCCAGAAGTACTGGCGCTTCAAGGATCCAATCGTTGCGGTGCTGTTCGAGACGGTGGTGAGGATTTGCGCCCACATTGACGAGCACCTGTTCGGGGCCTTCTTCTCCAGGGACGACGCAAGGTTCCAGGCCTGCATCGACTACTACCACTTTCTGAGGGGCAACGAGCGACGCACCGACATCATGCTGGAGACGTTGCTTGAGGCGTGCCGCAGGTGGCCCTCCATGGGCACCACCTACGAGCTTCTGGATGCGGCCCGAGAGCTCAACGCCCAGAGGGGATGGAGGGAGAAGCAGGGACTGGCCTTGAACCGGGAGGATGAACCAGAGGTGTCGGA
This sequence comes from uncultured Myxococcales bacterium, assembly GCA_964593355.1. GTDB lineage: Bacteria > Myxococcota_A > UBA9042 > CAIXZC01 > CAIXZC01 > CAYTWV01. Next base: position 7,918 of record CAZQHM010000037.1, on the reverse strand, counting down.
AGAGGAGTTCATCAGCGAACATGCTTACGAATACAGCCCCAACGAGTCGAAGCTCAAGATTGGGCTTCCTCTGCTGAAGACTCTACTGTCAGCCCTTGCTGCCTCGCCGGCATCACCGCTTCCCGGCTGGACGCTGGGCCATTTGGGCAGCGAAATTGAGAAGACCACGGGGTTCACGGTGCGCTTCGATCTGGTGAAATCTGAGTTCAGGCTCAACATAGCCATAAGTGCCGCTGACAGAAGGGGGTCTGGCTATATCGAGGGGCGTTTCTTGCGCCTCTCCCACGGTGACACGAAGGTCGATGTGGCAGCGATGAGGGGGAAGTTGGAAGCGTTGCTGAAGTTGGTGGAGCACTATCTGTTCGTGAGGTAGCATGTGGGCTGGCCTACACGGCTGCTCAGATATCTCGATCCCCCCAGCAGCCGTGTACCCTGCCTTCGACGGCCCAGAGGGGGCCGCTCAGGCCCTTCGATGGGAGCGAGGCCAGGGCCGAGTCGAAGGGGGTGCGAGGATGGTGAGCAGTGGTTTAGGCCGCAAGCTGCCTTACAGTGGAGGAGCCTGATGATGCTCGGATTGTTTGCAGAGAGGAACAAAACGCTGAGATGGTTCAGAGCCGTGATACTGGCGGTGGTGATGCTGCATGGGCTTCCTGCGGTGGCACAGGAAGCAGCGCCGCCGGGGACGGCTGGAGCGGTGATTGACTACATGGAGAACCTGATGAGGGGCCAGGCCTCGGAGGGTGAATTGGAGATGTACATCAAGCGCTGGGACCGGACCATCCGCATGCGCTTCTGGGAGCTCTATCCGGACAAGAGCCTGGTGAGGCTGGTTGCCCCGGCGGAGGATGCGGGCGTGGGAAGCCTTAAGCTCGGCAAGGACTTGTGGAGTTACAATCCCAAGGTGGACCAGGTTCAGAAGATTCCGCCTTCGTTGATGCTGGACTCATGGATGGGCTCGGATTTCACTAACGACGACATCAGCAGGAGCAGCAGCATCAAGCTGGACTACGACGTTGGGGAGGCAATATCTGGAAAGGTAGGGGATGTAAAGACTTGGAGAGTAGCGCTGAAGCCCAAGCCCTCCAGCCCCGTGGTGTGGGAGAAGATCGTAGTTGAGGTGGCCCAGGAGGATAAGCGTCCTTTGCGGCAGGAGTACTATGACGAGAAGGGCAAGATTGCCCGAGTCATGATCTTTTCGGACTACAAGAAGCTCTCAGACGGACGCAACTATCCCTACCTCTGGAAGATGGAGAACCATCAGGAACCTGGCCGATACACCGAAGTGAGGGTCAAGAAGATGGAGTTCCTGGAATCATTGCCGGAGAAGACTTTTTCTATTAGAAATCTGAAGCGGGGACGATAGAGATTGGGCTCCGTTGGGCAACCGCTAACCGGAGAAAGAGATGTTGCTGCACCTGGTTAGAATCTGCTGGAGGGACCTATGGAGGAACCGCAGGCGAACCCTCTTGACCGGAGTGGTCATCGCCTTTTCTGTGGCCGTGATGATTTTCAGCATCGCCTTGGGCGACGGAGCCCACCTGCAGCAGATAAGGTCAGCAACGGATTCCTTGCTGGGGCACATCCAGGTGCAGCGCCAGGACTACCTGGAGGAGCCAGATCTGGAGAAGACCATCTCTGCACGGGAGATTGAGCAACTTGGCGAGGTTCTTGGCGGGTCGGGCCAGGCCGTTGGCTGGGCCCCTCGTCTTCTAACCGGTGGACTGCTCAGCCGCAAGGTGCCCGAACCCAAAGACGAAGATGACACCGCTGCCTGGGCCAGCATGACTTCTGAAGGCGTGGTGGTGGTGGGCATAGACCCCGAGGCCGAGGCCAAGGTGAGCACTCTGGCCCGGAGCCTCGTTCCCGATGACCCTGAAGCACGGTGCATGAGGGGATGCGGGAACTCGCTGGCGATGCTCTACGTGGACAGCGCTTCGTGCGGTTCGTTCTGCAACAAGGCCATGGAGGCCGGCGCCATGGTGCCAGGCGATGGCAACCATGAGGGTGGTTTCGAGGCGTGCGAAGAGGCGGCCAAGGAGCTGTGCCGGAACCGATGCCCTGAGGACGACCCGTTGTGCGACGAGTTGGAGTGTGAGGAGAAGTTCACCGATTATTGTGCCCCTGCTCGCTTCCTGCAAGGCCAGCGTCCCTACCCCGACAACCTCTACCTGGGTGAGATGGTTCTTGGGTCGGGCCTGGCGGCCCTGCTTGACGCTGGAGTCGGAGATAGGGTTGCTTTGACCACGGGGACCAATGACGGGCGTACCTTTGCATCGCTCTACATGGTAGTTGGGATTATCAAGACGGGCAGCCTCGACATCAACCGAAGCTTCGCTCTGACACAGCGGGAAAAACTTGCCGATGGACTGGGAATGGGCGGCGCCGCAACCACTTTGGTTGTTGCCATCGACAACCCCGAGCGCTCAAGCGAGGCCGCCGAGGCGCTGGCCCCAAAGGTGGAGGAGCTTGCGCCGCACCTGAGGGTATTGCCGTGGCAGGAACTGGCGCCGGAGCTCGAGGCATTTATCAAACTGGACCAGGCAAGCCTGCTGGTGATGCTGGTGCTCTTCGTCATGATCGTTGGTGTAATAGTTGCAAACATTATCACAATGGCGGTAATGGAGCGCACCAGGGAGTACGGGGTTCGCCTTGCCATGGGTGAGCCGCCCTGGAGAATATCGGCAAGTCTGATGCTGGAGACCTTTTTCATGACCTTCTTCTTCTCGGTGGTAGGCGGGGCCGCCGGCCTGGGCGCAACGTGGCACTTCCAGACAGAAGGAATAGACTTCGGCATGGGAGAGATGGAGGCGGTTGGCGTCGTCATAAATACGGTATACAATACACAGCTGACTCTATATGGTGTGCTGTTCTCCGTGGGTACGGTGCTCTTCTTCGGCCTTTTGGGGGCCATCTACCCGGCAGTGCGCATCGGTAGAATCAGCGTTATCGATGCTATCAAGTTCGTGTGAGGTGATGCCGTGATCTGGAGAATGGCCTGGCGCAATCTGTGGCGAAACCGACGGCGAACGTCGCTCACCATCGCTGCTGTTGGTCTTGGGCTTGCCGTCTTGATTCTCATGGTTTCGTTCATCGAGGGCATGGTGGAGATGATGGTGGATCAGGTTGCGAGGTCCAGCTTCGGCCACGTACAGATCCACCATCCAGACTACCTTGAGAAGAAGGCAACGGGCCTTGTGCTCAGGGACGCCTCCTCGGTAGCGGCCATTCTAGAGAAGCACCCCGGCGTCGAGGCATTCAGTCAGCGTCTCATATTGAGTGGAAGCATCAGGAGCAGCACATCCAGTTCAGTAAAGATTGTAAAGGTTATTGCAGTCGATCCTGAGATGGAGGGAAAGTTCAGCGCCCTATCAGAGAAGCTTGTAGAAGGCGGCTTCGTTGTACCGCCTCAGGAAGCGCTGCAACCCGACGCTCCCTTGAGGTATAGAGAACGAAAAGGGATTCTGATGGGTCGGAGACTGGCCCAGCAGCTCAGGGTGGAGATTGGTTCCAAAGTCAGGGTGGACTGCGCCGGTTTCCACGGGGGTACCACCGCTGCAGCCTTCTATGTAACCGGCATCATTGATACAGGCAGCGAGAGCTTCGACTCGCAGATGGTGATGGTAGAGTTGCAGGGGCTGCAGGCGCTGACCGGGGCCGGGAACTCGGTGCACGAAATAGCGGTTATGGCAGACTCTCACAAGAACCTGGACCAGTTGGCGACGGAGATTCAGCAGAAGGTGGATGCGCTGGGGCATGAGAGGCTTGGCGAGGTTCTGCCCTGGTACAAGGTTGCCCCGGACATAAGCCAGATGATCGATATGACCCGCTCAATGACATCATTTCTCTATGGCTTGATGATGATAATAATGAGCGCCGGAATACTTACCACCATGTTCATGGTCGTATTAGAGCGCAAACGTGAGTTCGGCGTTCAGTTGGCCCTGGGGGTCCGCAGCAGGCAACTGTTTGCCGGGTTGCTGGCCGAGTCGCTTTTCATTGCGCTGCTGGCTTGCGTGGCGGGGCTTGTGGTTGGTGCAGCGGGTGTGGCCTGGCTGGTCGAGTACGGCATCGACCTGAGCTGGCTGTTGGGGGGATTCGAGTTTCGGGGCCTGTACGTGGAGAGCGTCTACCGAGGCTCCAACAGCCCCGGCGTTTTCTACGAACCGGCCATAGTGGTCTTCTTGGGCACGCTCTTTTTCGCCTTCTGGCCTGCGCTGCGGGTGGCGAGAATGGGTGCCCTGGATGGTTTGGCATCGGGGAGCGGCACATGAAGTCTGATGCGGAGGTGAGCAGTATGAGCCATGTGGTTGAGAGAGCCGATTCGCCCATTGTTGAGACCAGGGGCCTCTTCCGGCTCTATGGAGAGACGCAGCAGGTTCGTGCGTTGGCGGGGGTAGACCTGGTGGTGATGCCCGGAGAGTTCGCTGCTGTGGCAGGGCCGTCCGGCTCGGGCAAGACCACACTTTTTAACCTCATCGGCGGGCTGGACCAGCCGACCTCGGGTGAGGTCATTGTTGGCGGCCGCTCTCTGGGGGGGATGAAACGACACGAGTTGTCGAGACTCAGGCTGGAGCGCATCGGCTTTGTATTCCAGGCCTACAATCTGATACCTGTGCTGACCGCTTGGGAGAACGTCGAGTATCCGCTTATCCTTCGCAAGCTGCCTGCATCGCAGCGGCGCCAGAAGACGGCAGAGGTGCTCACTGCGGTTGGGCTGGGCGACATGATGCACCGGTTCCCCAACCAGCTCAGCGGCGGCCAGCAGCAGAGAGTCGCCATAGCACGGGCCCTGGTCACAGAGCCGGTGATAGTCCTTGCCGATGAGCCGACGGCCAACCTTGACTCCGAGACGGGCAGGGCCCTGCTGGACCTCATGAAGCAGTTGAACCTGGAGAAGGGGCTGACATTCTTGTTCAGCACCCATGATCCGATGGTAATGGCGGCGGCAGGCCGACTGATAAGGTTGAAGGATGGAAAGATCGACAGCGACACAGCCCAGAGGTAGCCAAGGGACTGGGAATGGGTCGAGACGGACTTTCCCGGAGCAACTCTCCTCCCCTTCGCTGCTGCTCAGGTCAGGCTGTGGGCCTGCGTTGGGCTTCAGGGCCGGTCTTTGCCTCTTGATGGCCGCTGCCTGGGCCACAACGGCTGATGCCTCGGAGTGGTGGGCATCACAGGAGGGTGATGCCGCCGTTGAGGGTTGGGGCTATTTCAAGGCTCAGGCCCTTGCAGTGGATTTCCGGGAGCTTCCCCTCTTCCCCGACGACGGGGCGCAGTCGGTGCAGCGGGCTCGCCTTGGGGCAACCTGGTTCTGGCACGACCTCAAAGTCAACGCCGAGTACGAACTCTCCTTCGTGCAGTACTCGGAAGGAATCGGCGGGTCATCGGCGCTTCTGCCCGGGGCCACTGCCACGGGTAAACCGAGGCTCTGGGATCCGGCCCCTGGTGAAGGAAACGGCTTCGAGCTTCAGCACAATCTGGACAGGGCCATGGCCCGGTTTGCCGTGGGTCCCGTGGACATCACCCTGGGCAGGCAGGCCATCACATGGGGCAGCGCATGGTTCTGGAAGCCCACGGACAGGTTCAGTCCCTTCAGTCCCACGGACGTAGACCCCGAGGTCAAGCGTGGCGTGGACGCCGTGCGGGCTGAATGGTATCTGGGCGAGAGCAGCAGCATCGACCTGCTGGTTGTTGGGGAGCGGCACGACAACCATGATCGGGAGCTTTGGCTCCACTCCGGGGCCAGGGGCAGAACAACCGTGGGCAGAACCGACCTGGCCATGTCGCTGGTGCGCTTCCAGACGGACAAAGAGGGCGAGTGGATGGGCGGTCTGGAACTCACCAGCGAGGTGGGGCTGGTGGGCGTGCGCTGCGAGGTTGCATTGAACTACCCCGAGGAGTCGGGCGAATGGTACGTCGAGGCCGTGGCCGGCGGCGACTATCGCTTCCCCTTTGGGCTGACCATGGCGGGCGAGTTCTTCTACAACGGCTACGGGACCTGGGATAGCGACAAATACCCGCAGTACATGCTGGCTACAGCGGGAGAAGGGAGAAACCTTGGGGAACGACTGGCCCGAGGTGAGGCGTTCAACATCGGAGCGATGTATGCCGGCCTGGCCCTATCCCAGGAAGTTCTGCCTGTGCTCACGGCCAGCATCTCCGGTCTGACCAACCTCGCCGACGGTTCCGCCATACTACTTGGAGGCCTCCGTTGGTCGGCCATGGAGAACGCCCGAATAATGGCCGGAGGCATAATTCCAATTGGTGCAACGCCAACGCTGGATCCGGTTCCCGGAGGCATGCCTGAACTCACCATTCCTACAGAATTCGGTGCGGCCCCTTACATGGCCTATCTTCTCATGAGGCTTGCCTTCTGAGAATTGGCCTCTGCACAGGTCAAAGTATGCGGCCCGGTTCTCTTTTTGTTGCCTTGTGGTTCGACCGGTGTTACAGAGGTTCCATTGAGTGCCGAAACAAGTATGGGATGGGAACGTATGGGTTCCCTCCCTCCGGTGCATGCCCCGCAGCTCCGGCCCGGGCTTTGCAGAGTATGGTATCCGAGCTCTCGCTCTGCCCAACGGCCTCAATACCCAAGGCGCAAGCGGTGCCCAAAACGGCGCCGCCGCAGCGTATCTGCCTGGCGTTTTGCCGGTGCAGCCGCTTGGGTGAATGAGGCTTCTGTTTTCGGGGTGCGCCATTGCTCAAGCGCTGGTTGCTCTTATTGCTGGTCCTACTGCTGCCCCTGGCGCTGCTGGAGTTGCTGCTGCTGCAAGACTACCAGCCGCCGGGTCAGCTGAACCCAGGAGGCTTCAAGTAGAGATCGTATTCGCCGTAACCCCATTTCTTGATGCCCTGGACCCGAGAGTACAGAACTTGCCCGAAGTACGCACTCAGCTCAACGAGATGAAGCAACTGGTCTCCTCCCACGGTGTGCCCGTGATTGACAGCAATCCCGCCTTTGCATCGTTGCTGAAACGACACGATATTGGCGAGGTTTTTCTGGACGCTGTTGACTTTGATGGGCATCTTACGCCGATGGGGCATAGCTACTACTCTGGCTGGTTGGCCCGGGAGCTTACCCGACTGGGCCATATTGATGGAACACGCCCCGACGAGAATGCAACCCGCCCCAAGGAAAGTGGAGGCAAGCATTGACCGTGGAACGGTTACCAGTGTTAACAAAACTTGGGAAGCAATGGCGTTGGTGGGCTATTCCACTAGCCGTGTCGCTGTTGTTGCTGTTGCTACTCTACCTGGCGTCGGCCGACAGGGCGCCCGGCAGGCTTTACGGACCGTAAGAAATAAATTGGGCTGTTCTGCGTCCAAGGGCGGCTCACGTTCCGGGGAGGGGCCCGGTGGTGGTATATTTTGGAGGCATTATTTATGCTTAGAACCCTGATTGGATTTCTTGTATTTTCGGTTTTTATGCCAATGATTTCTAATGAAGCATCCGCCATAGACCGGTGCAGCATGACCGTGCGAAATGGCAGTGGTTCATCCGTGGGACGGCTGGAGAGCGACGGCACCGTCAGGGACAGCAGCGGTTCGGGAGACGGCCGCATCGACGCCGACGGTACGGTGCGGAACTCCTCGGGAAGTTCCATCGGCAAGGTGACCGAGGATGGAACCATCAGAAACTCGTCGGGCTCCTCGATAGGTAGAGTTGACTCCGACGGCACCTTGCGAGGCAGCAGCGGATCATCCATCGGTCGCATCGACTCGGGCGGCACGGTGCGGAACTCATCGGGCAGCTCGTCGGGGCGCTTCGACGGCTACTCAGACTCATGCCGGCAGGCGGCGGCAGCGTATCTCTTCTTCTTCAATCCCTTGCATATGCGGTAGGTGGTGGTGTTCGGACCGTTTGGACGCGGACGATTCGGACCTTTCGGACGCGGACGATTCGGACCTTTCGGACGCG
>CAZQHM010000036.1:0-41878 GCA_964593355.1 uncultured Myxococcales bacterium | reverse complement strand
AACGGCCCAGATGGCTGACGTCACCCACACCGAAGTGCTGCTTTGGGCCAACCGCAGCCACCTGCCCCCACGGGGTAACTTGTTAACACCCCTAATCCGGATCACGTGGGCATTTCGGGATAGGGCAGGGTGAGGGCCTTCCCCGTTGACTTTGCCGCGACAAGTGGGTTAACTCCGCCCCATCGGCTTTTGTCGAAGCCCGAACACTATGTACGAACGTTTATTTTTTGGGGGATACCCATGAAGATCTTTCAGACCCTTTTGTTGTGCACCGCCCTTTCACTGGTTGCCGGCTCTCTCTCCGGCTGCAGCGCCGATGAGGCCATCAAGGCCGGCACCGACTGCGACCAGAGCTGCCCGCTGGGCGCCGAGATGCTCTTCGCCAAAGAGGCCAGTGGCTCGTGCGGCGCCGACGGCTCCTACAAGGAGTTGGGAGAGGTCTCTGTATCTGGAAACTGCCAGGGCACGGGTGAGTGCCAGGTGGTCTGCAAGTACCCCAAGTGCGGCGAGACGCAGACCCTGCGCATCACCGCCGACGAGTACGTCTGTGAGGCATCCAAAGACAAATGCGTCGACGTGGATTGTGATGGGCACGGCCAGTGCCGCATCGTGGACGATTCGGCCGTGTGCCAGTGTGATGATGGCTACGTGGCCTCGGGAATCCACTGCGACCCCGTCCCCGTCCCCGTGGTCACCGTCATCACACCAACCACTGCCAAGGTCGGCGTCGCTGCCAGCTTCACCATCGTTGGACAGAACCTGCCCGACACGCTCACGGCCTCTGTGGAGAACTGTGCCGGCCTCTCATTTACCCTCAGAACGGAGACCACTCAGGTCTTCTCATGCACACCGTCGGTGAAATCCGTTGCCAAGCGCACAGTGAACCTGGCCGATGGAAGCGCTCTCTACGAAGACGAGGTCACCTTCGTGCTCGAGTGCGACCACTGCGAGATTGCCGGGCAATGTTTCGGCCGCCTGGACCCGAACCCCGACGACATCTGCTTGCAGTGCGACCCCGACGTGAACAAGAAAGATTGGACCTTCGCCGAGGGCAAGTCTTGTGATGATGGTATCTTCTGCAACGGCCCAGGGGTCTGCCTCGAGGCCCAGGGCGGCTGCATCCAGCAGGGTATGCCTTGCGCCGACAACGGCGTCTTCTGCGACGGCTCCGAGCTTGACGGCTGCAATGAAACAAAGAAGATGTGCGAATCCCCCGGTAATCCATGCCAAAGCGACCAGTACTGCTCAGAAGTAGACGCAGAGTGCCTCGACGAGGTTGTGGTAAACGTAGCCGTAAGCAATAAACAGTTCAGCCCAAGAGTGGCATCGTGGGAGGATGGCAGCTTTGTGGTATTATGGCAGTCGTACTCTAGCGCAGGCTATGCGCTGGTAGCTAGGAAGTACATCTCGTGGGGAGAGCCCGCAGGCCAGGATATCGCACTCCTTACGCAGCCCGTAGAGGACATCTCCGGTGCGGACATTATCGCCCGAGGCGACGGCAGCTTTGTGGTAGCCTGGGGCGAGGAGAGCAGCCAGGGTGCGTGGTCAACCAAGGTGCGGTTGTACGACGGCGAGGGCGTGCCGAAGAGCGAAGCAACTACCTTCTCCCAGCCGGGATATGGCAGACCGGTGATGGCAGGATACCCGGGCGCCCTGGGCTTCGTAGTGACCCAGGCCATGAAGGACAACGGTGCGTCGGGCAGCGAGGCCCACTGGATCTGGGCTCAGGAGTTCAATCAGTACGGCGTCTCGGCAGGAAACGCCGTGAAGGTCAACGACCAGGTGCAGCCATGGGATATCTCAACGTTTATTGTCGGTCTGGCAGACGTGGCGGTGAACTCCAAAGAGAACAAGGCATTCGTATGGTTCGGTTACGATTCTAAGGCATCTGAAGACAAGCAGGCATGCATTCGTGTGGCCACCTGGGCCCAGACGGGCCTACCCTCGAATCCCTTCTACAACCCCTGTCTCGGTACCGTGGGCGACTTCCCCAACGGCGTAGCGGTAGCTGCGAACAAGGACTTCGACCTCTTCGTGCTCTGGTCCGCGGAACACGACGACCAGGAGGCCGACGTCTTCGTCGCCTGGTTGGAAGAGGGCAGCGCCGATGATGTGGCTCCGGTAATCCTCAATGAATACCTCCCAAGCGAGCATGGCGCTCCTGCTGTAGCGTCGGGAGGCAGCGGGGCCTTTGGCGTCTGGAGCAGTTTCAAGCAGGACGGAGATTTGCGGGGCGTGTACGGGCGGCGTATCGACGAGACTGGCCAGCCTCACCTTGAGGAGATGCAGCTAAACGTCAAAACCAACGGAAATCAGAAGGATCCCAGCGTTTGCGCTCTTGGCGACTCATCCTTTGTCGTGGTATGGGAGGGAGACGCTGGTCTGGATTCCGACATCTTCATGCGGAAGGTCGACTGGTAGCAGAAGGAGAGGACCATTGAACACGATTGACCAGAGGATGGAGAGGGCCGCTAAGCTGCTGGACCAGGTGGAGAGTTCACTCAAGCAATTCGGCCCCGAGGGGCAGGCCCTGTCGGCAGCGGCGCTGGAGAAGCAGATTGAGCCGATGCTGGAACAGGTAGAGCAGGCGCAGCAGCTGCTTTTCGACGAGCAGGAGGAGATGGAGGAGGAGGCCCCGGACCCCGAGGAGCTTCTTGTTACGGAGGGTGACGCGCAGATGCCCGAGGAGGCCCAGCCTGATTCCATGATGGAGAGTGGCGGCGGTGTTGGCGGGTTGGTGCCGGGCAGGCAGTCCATGGCTGGACCATCGGCCCTGGATGCGGCCGGTGCCAAGCCTTCGGAGGAAGAAAGCGAAGAAGAGCCCATGGATCCCGAGGCGAAAGCCGAGATGGAGAAAGGCAGTGCGTTGATACAGCGCTCCAGAAGGCTGGAGGCGGCCATATACGAAGTTGCGGCCAGGCGATTGGCCCCGGGCATCAAGGATGGCGAAGCGGCCACGGAGGAGCAGGAGAAGCACCTTGCGTCGGCGGTATCGGCTCTTGAGGCCCACTTCATGCTCGAGCCCGACCCCATGCTGCTGGTCAAGATAGCCGAACTGGAAGTGCTTCGAAGGGAAGTCAAGAAGGCCAAGGTTTTCTTGGGCAAGGTCCTTGAACTGGATCCCGACGGAGAGGCAGGCAAGGCCGCTCAGGTGATGCTTGAGAAGATTAACAGCGACCCAAGAATCAAGGACAAAGGCCGGTGTTTCATAGCCACGGCCGCCATGGGCTCAGCCGATTCCAGCGAAGTGAAGACGCTGCGCTCATTCCGTGACAAGGTCCTGATGAAGAACAGGGCTGGCCGGCTGCTGGTAGCGGCCTACTACGAGGTCTCTCCCCCCGTTGCCAGGCTTCTTGAGCGAAACGAAGCCCTGCGCACCGCCACCGCCCGCTACCTCATCCAACCCCTCGCCACCGCTGCCCGCAAAGTCCCCGGAGTGGAGAACTAATTCTCGTCCCCCCTCGACTCGTCCTTCGGCCGACACCCCAACCCGATATCAAGCTGATTGATCCGATGCCGTCCTTACAGGCACTTCATGTCAGGCTACCGCCGCAGGGGCCGGGGGCTGTCAGTGGGCCAGGCAGGCCTGGTACTGCTGGGCGCAGGTGGTGTTGAAGGCGTTCTGGACGCAGGTTGGTGTTGGCTGGAATCCGCAGAGATTCGATACGCAGGTCAGGAGGCTCTGTCCATACTGCTGACCCTCGGGGGATGCCTGATTGAAGCATCCGAACATGCACATAGTTTCGTAGTTACACTGCATTGCGCAATCCAGAAGTGCCTTGCATGACATCCCGGATGAGACACACTGGCCTGTGCTCGAGCAAGTGTACCCACTGGGGCAGGTGCCACAGCTTCCACCGCAGCCATTGGGTCCGCACTGTTTTCCCGAACAGTTAGGAACGCAGGTCTGGACGCAGAAGCCCATGTTCTCATCGCAGGTGGTGCCTGGGGGGCACTGACCACAGGAGCCGCCGCAGCCGTCAGAGCCGCACTGCTTTGGGAAGCCGAAGTCCGTGTAGCAGGATGGCACACAGCCATCGGGCACGCAGAGACCGTTCTGGCACACGCGGCCCGGCTGGCAAGTACCGCAGGAGCCACCGCAGCCATCAGAGCCGCACTGCAGCATCTGGCCATCGGCGGACATACAGTTGGGCTCGCAGCCGCCGCAGTAGAGGCCACACTGTTCCTGGGCCTCTTCGACGCAGATGTCGTCCCACGAGGCCTCGCAACAATAGGGGTCGAAGCTGCAGACGCACTCTACCACGTTGGCGTCCTGGCAACCGGCCTGTCCCGTGGGATAGCAGCAGTCGCCGCCGCCACAGGGTCCACAGTCGAACTGGCAGCTGGCGCAGTTCTCGCCGGAGACGTAGTCACAGACTTGGTCGCCGCAGTAACCACCGCAACTACCACAATCCTGGGGACACCACTCGCAGGACTCGCCGGCGTTGTAGTCGCAGTATCCGTCTCCGCAGACCCCCTCGCAGGGGCCACAGTCTTCCGGGCACCACTCGCAGGACTCGCCGGCGTTGTAGTCGCAGTATCCATCTCCGCAAACCCCCTCGCAGGGGCCGCAGTCTGTGGGGCACCAGTCGCAGGACTCGCCGGCGTTGTAGTCGCAGTAGTAGTCGCCGCAGTAGCCTTCGCAAGGTCCGCAGTCTTCCTTGCACCAGTCGCATGACTCGCCCATGTCGTAGTCACAATAGCCATCACCGCAGAAGCTCTCACATGGACCGCAATCATCAGGACACCACTCGCATGACTCGCCCATGTCGTAGTCGCACCAGCCATCGCCACACATGGACGGGCATTCGCCGCAGTCCCACGGGCAGTTGTAACAATCTTCCCAGCCCGAGCAGTAGCCGTCACCACATTCGGGGTTGCATGGGCCGCAGTCCTTCTGGCAATTGGAGCAGGTCTCGCCCTTGTCCGGCTGGCACCAGCCGTTGCCGCAGGAGGGGGGAACGGGCGACTCGCAGATACCAAGGGGGTTGCATGCCTGACCGGCGGGGCAGGTGCCGCAGGTGCCGCCGCAACCGTCGGCCCCGCACTGCTTGCCGTCACATTTTGGCATGCAGACGCACTTGCCAAGATAGTTGCAGACCGATCCGTTGGGACAAGTGCCGCACGAGCCGCCGCACAGGTCATTGCCACACTGTTTGCCGGCGCACTGGGGCTGGCACAAGCAGTAGCCGAAGCTGTCGCAAGCGAACCCTGCCGGGCAGTTGCCGCAGCTTCCGCCGCAGCCATCTGCACCACACTGTTTCCCGGTGCAAGCGGGAGTGCAGTTCTGGCAAGAGTTCCAGACGCTCTTGCAGGCACCCTGGATAGACTGCTGGAAGCATGGACCGCTTGGGCTGTCGCCGCAGACATCCAGGACGCAGAAAATGAGGTCCTGCCACTGTGCCCGGGCCTCGGGCGAGGCATCGGCCCAGCACTCATTGCCGCACTGCTCTCCGGCGGGGCCGTCAGGGCAGCTCCAGTTGCACTCGAGGAGGCTCTTGCAGTCCATGGAGACGATACACTTTCCGGACTTGCAGGCTTCATCGGGGCCACAGAGGCCGCAGACACCACCGCATCCATCGGAGCCGCACACCTTGCCCGTGCAGTTGGGCACGCAGCTTTGTACGCAGATGCCAGAGCTGTTGCACGAGCTTCCAAAGGGGCAGGTGCCGCAAGAACTGCCGCAGCCATCGGGCCCGCAGTCTTTGTTGAAGCAGTTGGGAACGCAGGAGCCCTGGCATGTGCCGTTGGGCAGGCAGGCAGAGCCCTCGTCGCAGAAGCCGCAAGAGCCTCCGCAGCCATCATCGCCGCACTCTTTCCCTGCGCACTGAGGCATACAACCGCCAGTGCATTTGAAGTAATAATCATAGCATTGACCGCTGAGAGCATTCTTATAGCACTGTTTCTTCGGAGCCCAGCTACCGCACATCTTGAAAACGCACTCATAGAGCATCATAGAAATCTCAAATGCCTCTGGCTCAGCGTTTTCGAAGCACTGGGGGAAGCACCCTTCGGCGAAGGGCAACTCGCACGGGGCCTGTTCGAAGCAGGCAAGGACGTTGGCGCAGGACTTCAGAGTGAGTGGTTTGCAGGCTCCACTGAGGCACTGGGTACCGGGGGGGCACGCCTGGTAGTCTTCCCAGGCCATGCCGTCGTTACGACAGCGCACCACCACCATACCGTCGCACTTGAGCGATCCGGGCTGACAGATAGTGGGATTGGGGACGCATTCGCCATCGTTGCACAAGGTAGCCGGCGGGCATTTCTTCTCCTGGCTCCAGCTCTTGCCGTCTTCGAGGCAGACGATGAAGGCCAGCTCTCCGGCGCACAGTCTCTGACCGGGCTCACAAACGGGGGGAATGGCCTTGCAGAAGCCATCCTGGCAGACAGCGTTATCGGGACAGGCCACGGCGGGGCCCCAGGCGCTTCCGTCGGCGTTGCAGGTTACCACGAAGTTGCCCTGGCACTTGCTGAAGCCTGGCTGGCACACCATGACCACCTCGACGCACTTGCCGTCTTGGCAGGTTTCGTCGGCAGCGCAGGGTTTTGGATCGCTCCATTCACCGTTATCCATGCAGGTCACTACGCCGCCTTCCAGACAGACTCTTTCGCCTGGGGCGCACTCCTTGGAGAAGCACCTTCCATCATCGGAGCAGAGGAGGTCTGGGGGGCAGATACCACAATCGAGGCCGGGGCAGTTACTGGGACCGCACTCCTTCCCGTCACAGAGGGGGATACATTCACCGAAACAGAGCCCATCCTCGCAGCGCTGACCTGTGGGGCAGACACCCTCGATGTACTGTGTGCCATCCTCGTTGCATCTCTCGAAGGTGGTCTCATCGAGGCAGTGGCTGGCGCCGGGTTCGCAATAAGGGGCTCCCCAGCAGGCGTCGCCATCGCACTGCATACCATCGGGGCAGGGCTCGATAGAGGCCCAGCCCGAGCCGTTGTCGGCGCAGCGGGCGATACTGTTTCCGATGCAGGTGGTTTCGCCGGCCTCACAACCATCAGGATAGCAGGCGTACTCGTCAAGGTTGCACCACTGGCTCAGCTCGCACTGGCCGTCCTCAAGGCACTCGACGCAGACGCCCATTTCGTCGTGGCAGAAGAGGGGTTCGGGGCACCCTCCGTCGCACGGGGGAAGGCAGGTCATCCCCACGCAGAGGGCACCGTCGGTACAATCTCCATCTTCAAGGCACTGGACGCACAACTGAGACACTGGCTCGCACACGCTGCCTTTGGGGCACTCCTTGCCCTCGCCGCACTGAGCCGTCTCGACGCACGTCCACTTGTCGCAGCGGTTGCCAGGAGGGCAATCAGTATGAGTGAGACACTCGACGCAGGTGTTGGTCACGGGGTTGCACTTGCCTGCGGGGCAGTCGAGATCGGAGAGACAGCCCTCGGGGTTCACGGTGTCGCCGGGCCCGATGTCGGGCTGAAGCGAATCTATGAGTTCCGACGTTACGAGGTCGGAGAGCGAATCCGAGTCAGACTGGTAGGGCGCCGGCGGGTCACTGCTGGGACACCCGGCAACTACGGAGACCAGCATCAGCACCAGGGCCAAACGAGCCCCGAAAGACCAGCGACTTATCATGGTAATCCTCCAAAAGCCATTAAGGTAAGGCCAGAACCGGCGCATTGTACTTCGCAGCGCCCCCTATCGCAAGCTTTGGGCCACTAATCGGGCTTCGGAGCGGGAGCTCGGCCGCTTTGCTGCCTGAGAGTGCATGGCGGAAGATGGGGGTGAAGGGGTGCGACAGTCCCCTGTTGGCTGGCCCGGGAAGCCGACAGTTTGTAATTGCTCCAGCGAATTTGCGCATCGGGCCCGGCCGGGCTATAGTGGCCGGGACTTCTCTTGGGTGGTGGTCTGTGAACTTCGCCCCCGGGGCGGAAACTGCAGGGAAGAGGGCTCATGGGAGCGGTTATTCGGTTCTTCGCAGAGATGGGAAACATCGTGATGACTTTAGTGGAAGTCATCTACTGGAGCTTCCGCCCTCCCTTCCGATTGCGTCTCTACTTTTCTGCGATGGAATTCGTTGGTGTTGGCTCTCTTTTTATCATTCTTCTGACAGGGAGTTTTGCTGGGGCGGTTATGGCGCTGCAGGGGATCTACGCCTTCAGGATCATCCAGGCCGAGTCCATGGTTGGGGGGAGTGTGGCCCTGGTGCTCTCCAGGGAGTTATCGCCGGTTTTGGCAGCACTGATGGTAACTGGGCGGGTGGGGTCGGCCATGGCCACGGAGATTGGCACTATGAGGGTGACCGAGCAGATTGATGCCATGGAGGTGATGGCAGTCAACCCTATTCAGTATCTCATAGTCCCCAGGGTTTGGGCAACCACCCTTATGCTGCCCATACTATCTATATTATTTACATTGGTTGGCATGGTTGGGTGCTACTTAGTAGCCGTGGTCTGGATGAATGTCGATCAGGGTCAATTCATGTCAAAGATTTCCAGCTTTATGAGTACGAAAGATGTAGTATCTGGCATTATAAAAGCGGCTGTATTCGGTGCAACATTATCTACTATCGGTTGCCATAAGGGCTTTTCGGCCAACGGTGGCGCCAGGGGTGTCGGTGAGGCAACGACGCAGGCTGTGGTGCTCTCATCGGTACTCATATTTGTATTGGACTATGTTATGACAGCGATAATGTTCTGATGAGTGACATTATTGTACAGGTCCGGGACCTCCGGAAGAGTTTCGGCGAGCAGCAGGTGCTTCGAGGGGTTGATCTGGACATCGTGCGTGGTGGTGTGACCACCATTATTGGCGGGTCCGGGTCTGGGAAGTCGGTGCTGGTGAAGCACATCATAGGTCTCTTGAAGCCGGACTCCGGGGCGATTCTGTACGAAGGAACGGACATAACGAAGCTTGCGCCCAAGGCTTTGACGCCGGTGCGGAATAACTTCGGGATGCTGTTTCAGCAGTCGGCGCTCTTCGACTCGATGACGGTGGAGGAGAACATCGCCTTCCCCTTGATTGAGCACACGAAGAAGAGCCAGAAGGAGATTCGGGAGATTGTAAAAGAGAAGTTGCGTTTGCTGGGCCTGGAGGGTATTGAGCGGAAGACGCCTGCGGAGCTCTCGGGCGGCATGCGCAAGCGTGTTGCGTTGGCCCGGGCCATCGTATTGAATCCCCAGGTGATCATATACGATGAGCCCACGACTGGGCTCGATCCATTAATGACGCTTAATGTTGACAACATGATAAAAGAGACTCAGGAGAAACTGAAGGTTACGGCGATAGTTATTAGCCATGACATGGCCTCGGTTTTTCGGATTTCTGATAAGATTGCGATGTTATACAAGGGAGAGATAGTGGAATACGGCGATCCAGGTGTATTTATGGATACGGATAAGGCTGTGGTGCGCGACTTCCTGGCCGCCTCATCGAGTCCGCACGTTCGCAGCGTGGTGTAGGGAGGGACGGCATGCAGTGGAAACACGTCAGGGCCCCGGTGGCTGTTGGAATGGTAGTGGTAGCGGGGCTTCTCGGGCTCACGTACATGGTCAGTGTAGTGAAGACCTCGATGGGCACAAAAGAGGGTAGCTATACTGTTTACGCCATATTTGATGATGTCACGGGGCTGGTTGTTCGCAGCAGTGTGAACATGGTGGGCATCCCCGTAGGTGTGGTGGAGTCACTGGAGCGGATTTCTGTAGATGACGGTGTGAAAGCGAGGGTTGGCATAAGGGTCAACCCGGAGATCGTGCTCTACTCGGGGGAGCGCAACGAGAAGGGGGAGTTGATCGGGGCTGCGACGGTCATAAGGAAGCAGTCGAGCATTCTGGGAGATTTTTTCCTTTCCATCACACCTGGGGCTTTGGGCCGAGAACTGGCCCCCGGGGACGAAATCCCCGTGGTGATAGGCAGCAGCGGTATCGAAGCGGTTCTGGAGCAAGCTGGAAAGCTGTCGGACCTGTATCCCAAGCTGGACAGAATCGCCACCAACGTTGAGGAGTTGACCAAGGGGCTTGCGATCTCTCTTGGGGGCGAGAAGGGCGGCGCTGCGCTGTCGGAGATGGTTGACAACCTGCGGCTGGCCAGCGGCGAACTCAAGGTCATCGCTGCCAACGCCCGGGTGGTCTCGGAGGAGGCGCAGGCCATAACCGATGACGGGACGCTGCGGGCCATTGCCTACAACATCGCTGCGGTGACCGAGGATGCCCGCTCTATCTCAGACCGAGTTAACCGCATAGTGGAAGCCGGGGATGTGGACAATCTGGTCAAGAACCTCGGCGCCACTTCGGAGCAGCTTGCGGCCATCGGGGTGGACCTGAGGGATCTGGTTAAGAACGGAATTCAGCCCAGAATTGGCCAGTTGGACCGAATCTTCCGGAACGTAGAGCGCTTCTCTGTGGAGTTGGCGAGGTTCTCGGAGCGAAACTCGCCGGCGTTGACCGAGACGGTGGAGAGCGTGCGGGTCTTTGCGGGCAAGTTGGTGGCTCTTGTGGACAAGTCCGACGCCGATATCGAGGCGACAATAGGCTCGGTGCGTACGGCTCTGAATGTGGCAAGTGAGTCGCTGCAACGGATAAACGAGACGGCGGAGAATGTGCGGAGCATCAGCTCAGACCTCCGGGCAGGAAGGGGCACCGTGGGGCGTTTGCTCACGGATGACCATTTGATCAAGGAGGTCGAGGAAATCGTCACCGAGACCAAGGACTTCATTAAAAGCTACAGTCTGATGCAGACCGAGGTTAATCTAGCGTCAAGCTACTTCTACAAGGGACAATCCTTCAAAAACGTATTCTCAATCAAGTTCCACCCCAAGGATGACAAGTATTACCTTTTGCAAATAGTTGACGATCCAAGAGGATACACAACAGACAAATTCATTGTCACAGAGACCAATGACACAGACAAGCCTCCCATGCTGAAGGAGCGCATCGAGACCACGGCTCACTCACTGAAGTTCTCGTTCCAGTTCGCCAAGACCTTCTACTTCCTGACGGGCCGCTTCGGCATAATGGAGAACACAGGCGGCCTGGGCCTGGACTTCCACTTCTTCCAGGACAGGATGAACTTCCAGTTCGACCTCTTCGACTTCACCATGAACACGAACCCCAGGCTGCGAGGCATAGTCCAGTGGGAGATAATCAAGCACCTATTCCTGGCAGGCGGCGCCGACGACATACTAAATGACAGTTATCGTGACTATTTCATATCGCTAGGCATCAGATTTACGGACGACGACCTGAAGTCACTACTAATGGCAGCCCCCAGCATAAGCCCCTAACCCCCCCAACGTCCGAAAGGAAGGCCCTCACCCTGCCCTCTCCCGGAACGGGAGAGGGGATATCCCTGACCGTAGGGACGGCCCTGGCGATAAGATGCCATTGCTTTGCCGAAGGGTCCGAGTCCGAAAGGTCCGAATCGTCCGCGTCCGAAACGTCCGAATCGTCCGCGTCCAAAACGTCCGAATCGTCCGCGTCCGAAAGGTCCGAATCGTCCGACCCCCTCAAGACACCGGCTTCTTCAGCACGGCCACCATAGAGACAGCGCCATCTTTCTTTGCGATTTTGATACGGACGTCTTGATTGCCCAGCTTGGCCATGACCTTCTCGAGGCTTCTGGCGACCACATCTCTGGAGAGCTTTTCCACCGACTCTCCGGCGGCCGTCTTCTCTGCCACGAGTTTGCCGAATATGGCATCGACCTCGTCGGCGCGAAACTCGGTGCGCTGTTCTGAGGGTGGAGCCGCTTCCTCGTCGCCGCGGAAGATCTCCCTCTTGAACCGCTTTCTCATGGCCGAGAGGGGGGCTGCGGTCTCCTCATCGGCAACACCGGCTTTTCGGGCCGCCACACCAACGATTCCCCGGCGAATGCGCCCCTCTTCAATGAGGCGCACTATACGGTCCCAATAACCACAATACGACGTGAAGCGCTGCTGCAAGGCCCTGAAGCGGAACCTCTGCACTGTGGAGCCCAGCGACTGGATCTTGGAGCGGAGCAGAGTCTTCTCTATGTCCATACGAGCCGACATGGGCTCCAACTTCTCGACACCCATGAAGTACTGGTCATAGAGCACCCTCAGGCGTGCCAGCTTGGTCTCGATGAGGTCCAGTTCCCGCTCGCACTCCTCGCGACGCTGCTGTTGCAGATGCGGCTTGTCCTCGTAACGGTCGGCCATATGCCCTCCCATGGGCCGCCATCATAGCACTTACAAACCAGGATCGCCACAGCACAAAATGGGCCGAATCTGCCAAAAGAAGGCTTGCGCCGGGGCCCCAATCGGGATAGAGTCGGGGCGTCCGCATATAAGGGGAAACCGGATGCGTATTTACCGTGGCCGAATTGAACCCGCTACCAAGGAAATCGTTGAGGCCCTCATCAAGGAGGAACTCGTCGAGGTCCAGGCTGAAGAGGTAGAGGAGGTTCGCAAGGATCTTGAGTCGGTGCTGAACGAGTATCAGCGCATGGAACGTGAGATCAACGAGAAAGCCAAGGACATCGTCGCCAAGCAGGGAATGGACTACTCCAGCATTGCGAAGATTCGCAGATCGCTGGCCCAGGAAAAGAGCTTCGGCATCGACGACGAATCCCTTGAGTATATGGTCCAGCAGATGATCGAGATCATGATGAGCAGCGCTCACGTGGACGAGGTCTATGGCGAGGACCACCAGATCAACCGCGTTATCGCCCCCATCCTGAAGAAGCACATGGCCCTGGAAGACGAACTGGACAAAGAGGTCCGGTCGAAGATCCGCCATCTCCAGGACTCCGAGGGGACGACCACGTGGGACAACGAGTACAACCGGGTCAAGTCGGAACTGGAGCGCCTCAAGAAGCTCAAATAGTCCCCCGCCGAACATCGGGAATTTCGCCTTCCTTTTTTCCTAAACCTCTTGATTGCGCTTGTGCGGGGGCCTAGACTCCTCCCCTGACTTGTTGTAGCCAATTTGGAGGAACTGAGATGTCCAACGCATTCGACGGCCTGAAACCAGAAGTCCTGTGGCGCTCATTCGAGGCCATTACCAAGACCCCACGCCCCTCGAAGCATGAGGAGAAGATCATCGCTTTCATGCTCGACTGGGCCAAAGAACACGGCTTCGAGGCCAAACAAGACCCCATAAAGAACCTGGTAATCAAGGTGCCCGGCACCAAGGGCATGGAGAGTAAGCCTGCTCTCGTGCTCCAAGGGCATCTGGACATGGTCTGCGAGAAGAACCAGGACGTTACCTTCGACTTCATGAACGAAGGGCTCAACGTATACAGAGATGGCGACTGGCTCAAGGCCCGAGGCACCACCCTCGGCGCCGACAACGGCATAGGCCTCGCCATGGCCATGGCACTCGCTATCGACCCAGAGGCTGTTCATCCACCCCTGGAGTTGCTCTTCACCGTGGACGAAGAGACCGGCCTCACCGGGGCCTTCAACTTGGGCTCAGACCTGCTCACGGGCAAACTGCTCATCAACATCGACTCCGAAGAAGAGGGGGTCATCTTCGTGGGCTGCGCCGGCGGCGGCGACACCGAAACCACATTCCCCTTTGCTATGGCCCCCATCCCCGCCGACTACGAAGTGGCCCTCTGCCAGGTGCGTGGCCTCATCGGCGGACACTCGGGCCTCACCATCGCCGAGAACAGGGGCAACGCCCTCAAGCTTATGGCCACCTGGCTCCACGAAATCGTCAAGACCGATGAACTGCGCATTGCCTCTTTCACCGGTGGCGACAAGCACAACGCCATTCCCCGTGAAGCAGACCTGGTAGTCGCAGGCCCCAAGGGCACCATCAAGAAGTTGGAAGCCCAGGCCGAAGTTACCATGGCCGGATTCAAGCAGGAGTACGGCAAGATTGAGAAAGATGCCAAACTCACTGTGACGCCTGCCACGGCTGACAAGGCCATCTCCGCCGCAGAGTCCAAGCGGCTGCTCCACCTCATCCTGGCCCTGCCCCACGGCGTTGAGGCGATGAGCAGAGATATGCCGGGACTGGTCGAGAGTTCCACTAATCTGGCAAGAATCCTCTGGGGCGAAGGCGAGGCCCAGATTCTCAACTCCAGCCGCTCCTCCGTGGCCAATGGCGTCGCAAGGCAGAGGGAGATTATCCACTCCGTCGCCGAGTTGGCCGGAGCCACCGTCTACCAGAAGCCAGGCTACCCAGGTTGGCAGCCCAACATGGAGAGCAAACTGCTGGCCAAGACGCTCAAAGCGTATAAGGATCTCACCGGCAAAGATGCCCATGCCACGGCCATTCACGCAGGCCTGGAGTGCGGCATCATCGGAGAGAAGTACCCCGGCATGGACATGATCTCCCTTGGACCGACAATGCACGACGTCCACTCGCCCGTAGAGCGCCTCCACATCGGCTCCACCGAGAGAGTCTACGCCTTCCTCAAGGCCCTGGCGGCCACGCTGTAGAGGGGAAGGATCGGACAATTCGGACCTTTTGGACTCGGACGATTCGGACCTTTTGGACTCGGACGATTCGGACCTTTTGGACTCGGACGATTGGGACAATTCGGACATCCCCTCTCCCTTTGGGAGAGGGACAGGGTGAGGGCCGTCCTTTCGGACGTTGAGGGGGGCTGCTGGGGGGGCCTAGGGGTCTAGCCTGTAGCCCACCTGTCTTACTGTTATGATGTGACTGGGGTTTCTTGGGTCTTCGTTCAGGGCCTTTCTTAATGACACTATGTGATTATCTACTGTTCTGGGGGTACCTTCGAAGTCCCATCCCCAGACTTGCTCCAGGATCTGGTCTCGGCTGTATACGCGGCCGGGGCTTTTGGCCAGCAGGAGCAGCACGTCGAACTCCTTGGCTGAGAGAGATACGTCTGCACCGGCCACTTGCACCGTGCGGCGGGTTGTATCCACCACTACGTTGCCGAAGCTCATTGGGGGCGCACTTTGGGCCTTGCCCGAACGGCGCAGCAGGACCTGGATGCGGGCCAGCAACTCAGCCAACTCAAAGGGCTTGGCAAGGTAGTCGTCGGCCCCTAGACCGAGACCCTGCACCTTCTGGTCCGTGCGTCCCCTGGCCGACAGAATCAGGACCGGCGTGTTGTTGCCTCGCTCCCGCATCTCCGATAGCAGTTCCAAGCCAGAGTAGACAGGCAGCATTATGTCCAGGACCAGCAGGTCCGGCTTGTCGGCGAAGGCGCGCTGCAGCCCCTCCTCGCCGTCGGCAGCGGTGATAACCTCGTAGCCCTTCATGCGGAGGTTCATAGCAAGTCCCTCACGCAGAGTCCTGTCGTCCTCCACCACCAGAATGCGCTGCTTCTCCACCTAACCCTCCTCTGGGACGAACATCAATGCCATACAGCCTCCTCGGCTCATGACGCCGGCAACCAGACTACAAAAGTACTGCCTTGACCTGCCTGGGAGACCACCTTGACCTTGCCGCCCATTGCCGCCACAAGGTGCGATACTATGGCAAGCCCAAGGCCTGCCCCCGAGGCCCGGGCCCCAAGACCGTTGTCCACACGGTAAAAGGGCTGGAATATCTTCTCGACCTCGTCGGGAGCAACACCAAGACCATTGTCCGACACGGAGATCTCAACACCATCACTGACGTCGTAGGATGAGAGCGCTATTCTTTTTGGATCTTTGCTATACTTATAAGCATTTGTTAATAAGTTTACAACTATGGAAACAACTGCCCTGGGGTCGTGCTGCACGGGCAACGATGTTTCCATCTTGAAGTCGACGAGAGCACCTTCAGGGGGGAGCATGGTCATGAAGCGTTGGTGGGCCTCGGTGAGTGCCGTGCTGATGGACGACCGCTCAAGCTGAAGGTCCTCACGGTCTCGCATGGCCGACCGCCATGTGAGCATGGTCTCCACCATGTTGTGCAGCCATTCGGCCTCTCGAACTATGGCGTTGGCACAATGGTTGACGATTTCGGCGTTTCCTGCGGCCTCGGGAAGCAGCAGGGTCTGAGCCGATAGCTTAATTCCGGCGATGGGGGTCTTCAGTTCGTGGCTGACGTTTCCAAGGAGGTCGGACTGCAGTCGCGCCACCCTGCTGCGCCGGCCCAGCAGCACGGCGACCACGATTGCGGCAGCGGTGGCAGCAACGCCGAGGCTTACTACTATCAGGCCGATTACCATTTCATGGGTTGCTTTCCCCAGGACCAGAGCAACCACTCCCGCTGCCCAAATCAACACCACGGGCCCCAGCACCCCCGACGTCAGGAGGGCGATTGGGGCGGCCATTCTCAGGGATCTCCACTGGTTCCTCACCCTTTTTCTTACTTTTCCAGCCACGAACTCTGCCTCCCGCATGACTAACTATAAGCTCTGGTTCAAAGGCAGCAACAGTTCATTCTTGAGGACGAGCTGTTTAACGGCAGCCATGAGGGCCGAGGCCGCGGGGCTGGAGACGCGCTGTTCAGAGAAGTAGATGTTGAAGTGGCTGGTATGGGTGAAGCAGGGCTTTCGTGGGTCACGGCCATCGAGGCGGACCATGAGAGGCGGTTGCCCTGGGGCCGAGAAGTGGAAAGCTCCAAAGCCCTCGCCGTCGGAGTAGGCCGTGGTGGAGAGCCAGCGGAAGCCTGCCACAGAGTCACCGGGGCGATGGGGTACCAGCAAGGCCGCAACGCTCTCCATGAAGAGCCCTTGCAGCTCTTTGCCAAGCAGTGCTGCCTGGCCCTCGGGGCCTTTGACCAGACCTGGGCGACGCAGGCGGAAGAGTTGCAGGTAGACCAGGGCCCTTTTCAGCTCCTCCAGGGGAAAAGAGTTGTGCCCCAGCACATATGGGATACCCCTTGGGCGGATGTTCATGCCGAAACGTCGGGCATCTTTGTGAAGCCTTGTGCTGGGGTAGACCTGCAACAGCGAGACGAGAATGCCGCCCAGAGAGCCCGGAATCTCGTCGTTGATGCTTCCCAGGTACTCCATAGTTCGTTTGAAGCCGTCGAGGGTATCGTCGGGCAGGCCAAGGACCACGCCAACCACGGGGGGAGCACACTTTGACAGTTGATGCACCACCGAGCGGAACCTTGTGGTATCGAAGCTGGAGCGGTTGCTGGCCTCCATAGCCGGGTCCGAGAGTGTCTCCATGCCCAGCAGAATCTGCCTGGCTGGGATCTGTTCCAGTAGTTCGAACTGCTGCTGGTCGAGATCCTCGTGGCGCAGGTTAAAGGTGAATTCCAGGGTGCGTTGAGGGTCGGCCTGTGCCAGTTCCCGGGAAAACTCCTCAAGCAGGGCAGTCTCGTAGTTGATGGCCGAATCAATGAAGGTTATGTGCCTGACGCCGTTGGCCACGGCCCAAGCCAACTCCTGGCCGATGCGTTGAGCCGGGAAGCGGCGGCGGATCTTGCAGCTATTCCATGCGCAGTAGCCGCAGTCATGACTGCAGCCCCTGGAGAGCTCCATGAGCAGGCCGTCAACCGAGGGCTCCACGGCTCCGTTGAGGAACGGCGAGGGGATATCGCCCAGCTCCATGACGGGAGGCCCAGGGAGCATACTGACCACACTGCGTCGCCCCTGGGCATCGGTCTGGCTGAAGGTTACTCCGGGAATCGGGTTGCTTTTGGCGAAGCCTTGGCGGGCCAGTTCGGCAAAAGGCAGCTCGCCCTCACCGTTGATGATGAAGTCGATGAAGGGGAAGCGAGAGACTATGGCGTGGCCCACGGCCTCAACAGCTCGGCCGCCCAGCACTGTGACCACGTCTGGAGCCTGCTGCTTAACCTCGGCGCAAGCGGCCATGGCCGCCTCAACGTTCCATGCGTAGCAGGAGAAGCAGAGTGCTGTCGGGCCACCTTCAAGCAGGCTGGCCACGTCCTGTTTGCGCAGGCGCACCTCCTCCACGGGGTCGAGATGGCCGGTGCGGCTCAGGTCCACGATGGTCACGGTTTCGAAGCGGTAACGCCGGGCCAGGTCGGCGTCGGCCTCGCAGTATACCTTCAGATAGGCGTTTGCCAGGCTGTAGGGCGTGCTGGTGAGCGAATCTACATAGCCGCCCAGGCTGAAGCTCTGTGTGGCCTGGGGGTCCACCAGGCGCTTGAAGAGCCCTACCAGGCGGACCAGGCTCTGGTTACTCTTCCGGGGATCCATGTTCCAGCTCCGCTCCCATTAGCTCTGCCTGTTGGTAGAGCCCCTCATATTTCTCTCTCCAGAACCCCATGCAGAGGATGTACTCTGTGCAACCCGAGCAGAGGCCGTGCTTGGCCTTGAGTGGGCGGATCTCAGGGAAGAGGAAGAAGGGCAGTGGGCGCGCCCGATGCCTCACTGATTCGGGCAGAAGGCAGAAGGGGATGCCTTGCACAGCAATATCCAGTTGGGGATATGCCAGCATCAGCGAAGTGATGGCCGGAATCGCCACGGGGTATGGGGCCACCAGCTCCGGGCGGTCAAGCAGCCTTGCCCTGGGTATGGGGCCGGCGAGATGGAACGAGCGCAGCCTGTGGCGCACCAGGAAGCTCACGGTCTCATGAAGGGTTGGAATGGTGGTTGCTGTGAGGCCAATGGTAACATCGATAGATGGCACTCCGGCCATAATAAGATTCCGCAGACCCCTGAGTGTCTGTGCCTGGCTGCCTTTAACCTGTGTAATAGAGTCGTGGATGTCTGGCACAACAGAATGTAAGGTGACGTTTACGGCATTGAGACCTGCTGCGACCAGCCGGTCGACCAGGGTTCGGTATGAGGCCATGCGACCGTTGGTGACCAGGCGCCGGTTCACGAAGCCCAGCTCCCTGGCCCGCTCCAGAATCTGCACCACCAGGTCATGGGCCAGCAGGGGCTCACCGCCATGGATGATGAGGTCCCTTGCGCCTCGCCTCTTCTCCTTGTCGAGCACCTCGAAGAAGCGCTGGGGGTCAAGCTGGTCGGGCGCTCCCCTGCTTACGGGCAGGGTCAGCAGGTCCATGTTGTTGTCACCTGCGGGGATTTCTACCACGCGGTGGGTATCCATAGCATCAAGCAGGGCCCGGAAGTTGTTCTTGAAGCGCATGACCTGGTCGGGGTTGAACTCTGGCGTCTCGATGAGGTGGTGGCGCTCCAGTTCGTGGGTGGGCAGGTCGTCGGGGTCGGTCTTGAAGTAGCCCTTCTCTTTGCACTCCCGGTAGAGGTCCGTGCCTCGAAATGGAATGGCGTGCTGCAGCAGGGGCCAGGCGCCGTGGAGTTCGTAGAGCATGGCAGCAAATTCGAGGGTGCGGTTGATGGCTTGGCGGGTCTCACCGGGCATGCCTATGACGTAGTGCACTTGGGAGGGCAGGTCTACTGCTTGAGCCGACTTGACCACCTTGACGATGTGTTTGAGGTCCAGCCGCTTGCCGACCACGCCTTTGAGCACCGACGCATCGCCGGACTCGGCGGAGATGGTGACCTTGTGGTTGCCGGCCTCTTTGAGCAGGGCGATGTCCTCTTCGTCGAGGAAGTCGGCACGAAAGCCATTGACGGCATCCCAGGCCCACCCCCGCTGGGACATGAATTCGACCAGTGCCCTGAATCGTTTTTTATTGACATTTATATTGTTGTCAATAAAGAAAAACATATCAATATTGTATTTAGTTTGAAGCTCCTCTATCATCTGCTTCAGGTAGTCCACGGAGTGGCCGCGCCAAGGCAAAGAGAGTACCTGCTGGGTGCAGAAGGAGCAGGAGTAGTTACACCCCCGGCTTGTCATTAGGGGGAGGAAGCGTCGTGGCGAGTGGTACTCGTGGACCAGGTCGGCTCGTACAGCATCATCCATACAGGAGAAGTAGTTATCCATGTTGAGCAGGTGAAAGGCTGGTACGGGAAGCTGGTCCAATTCATAGACGAGGGGTCTCTTACCCTGGTTGGTCACGGGACCGTCGGGGCCCAGCCATGTAACGTCGGGGATATTCTCCGGCACCTTACCCAGGGCAAAGGCCCTGAGGGCGTCTCGCAGTTTGTAGTCGCCCTCGCCGATGATGACGCCAGAGATCTGGGGCACCTCTTTCATGAGCTGTGCGGGGTCGAAGGGGAAGTAGTTCATGCCGCAGACGTGGCAATCGGCAGCGATGATGGGTGTGCCTGGCAGAGCCTGGGCCATGAGTCGGGCGGTTTGGGCGACGTAGGTTTCGTCGATTTTGTATACGTCCGAGAACATGGTCATGACCAGGACAGCCACGTCGGCCTTGCGTCCTTTGAGGGCCTCTTCAAGCTGGTCAAGCTCCAGCCCGACGTGGGTGAGGTGCTCCTCTGCCGGCCGAATGGTCAAGTTCGGGAGGTGGAAGAACCCATCAAGAAAGGAGACCTCCCACCCCTCCTTTTCGAGCAGAGCGGCATTATACAGGGCACCAAGGTTGCTGAAGGTTGGGTAATGCGCAAAGATTCGTGGAAGCAGAATTGGAGGTGTTACAAAAAGAACACGAATCGGGCGCCCGCTATTTTCAGTATCTGTCATGGTTTCTCTATCTTGATAAATTTCATCAGCCACAGGTTGCTTGTCTTCGGGACTACTGGCCGATGAATGTTTAAGACAAACGATAGCTTTTCCTTCCGGAAAAACTCAAGCACCTGATTCGAAGTAAAGTTGCGATAGTGTTCAAAGATCGGCACCATGGACTGGTGAGCATCATCCGCTTTCTGCCTGCTGCGGAGCAATGCAAACGTTATGCAGTCCGCTATGATAAGGCTGCCATAATTTCTCAGCAACTTCTGAATCTTGCGGAACGTTACGGATAAATCTTTAAAATGGTTGATGCTTCTCAACATCAGCACGTAGTCGAAATATCCGGACTCTCCGTCATACTCCTCTACATCCATAATATGGATTTTCATGTCAATCTTGCTGGCTCTGAGTCGTTCCAGGGCCGACTTGTCGGGGTCGAGTCCGTGGTACTCGATTTTCCCTTTCTGTACGAGGCCCCGGACGATCTCCTGGTAGCGAAGGTCACCGCAGCCGACGTCCAGCACACGACCCTGCATGCGGCCGATTTCCCCACGAAGCCAGCGCTCCTCTCGGTAGAAGGGCACGGCCGGGTCTATCTGCCAGGCTGTGGCGCAGCCGCTTCGGGTTGGGCATTGTTTGCATTGGGGCATCATGCGGAGCTGTTTGACGTCCTTGTCGAAGTCATCCAGGGCCACCTTGGTGCTCGTATCAATGTACACCTGTTGATGCAGATGCTTAATATCAAATATCTCATCATTAGAAAAATCAGCAGTGTCAGTTTGGTATAACTTTGTACCATCGGGCCCGCATAGCATGATATTTGGTATGTGGCCTCTATGCATAGGCAGGAGGTGACCGGTGCATAGCGACTGGGTGGGCGTGAAATCGGGGAGGGGGCCACTCTCAACGAAGTCGAAGGAGTTGGAGCGCACGCCTCGCAGTGGGGATGGTTCCAGGTTGGGGAAGCCGGCAGCGATGTGGCCGGGCAGGCCTGGGCAGGAGCGGGTATTGACGCACTCGGCGCAGGCGAAGACCCGAACGGGGGCTACTGCGTTACCTGCGAGGCAGGTTGCGGGACCACCCTGGGGGTGCCAGGCTTCACGGGCGAACCTGTTGGCATCGAGGTCTGCCAGGTCACCCAGCAGGCAGTGGGGCAGGCCGTCCACCAGGACTCTAAGCGGCACTCTCTTGCCGGCTGCGACGCAGCGCTGCATGGCCGCAACGGCAAGGCCGGGGTCCGGTGTTGGGGCCTGGTTCAGGGCTGGGGATGAGGGGTAGGTGATGGTGTGGGTGATGCGACCAGCGCCGCCAATTTGCCCAAGCCAGCGGGTGAGCGACGGAATGGAGTCGACGTTGCGCTGTGTCAGGAGGCTCTGCACCTCCAGATGCACCGAGGGGATTCGCAGCAGCGTTCCCAGCACCTGGGTGGTCTGAGCGAAGGCGCCCGGCACCCCCACCAGTTCATCGTGCAGTGCTGCTTTGTCCGCATGCAGCCAGAGAATCACGGCGTCGAGGCCTGCTGCAAGGAGGCGGTTCAACAGGCCTGGATAAAGGAGCATCCGTCCGTTAGTGACCAGACCCGTTGAGAGCCTCTTGGCCTTGAACGAAGCGACCACATCGGGGAGGTCTTTGCGAAGGGTGGGTTCACCTCCCGCAAGAATGACCCTGGAGTGGCCCCAGGCGATGGCGTCCTTGGAGGCCTGCTCCAACTCCGGAAGCGAGACCAGTGATTCTCTCTCCTGGAGGGTGCAGAAGGTGCAGCGGTGGTTGCAGCGTCTCCCGGCGGAGACGAAGAGCCCCTCAATGACGGGTGCCTTGAAGTCACGCATGGTTACCCCTCGAAGGGCTGGTTTCGGCGGTATCAGCCATAGAGCACCCCCAGGGGGGAGATGCCCGCAGCTACCCGGGCTGTGATCTGGAGGCTCTTCATATCTAGAAAGGCGATGTCGTTAGAGCCTTGGTTCGCGATGATTGCTGAGTTCCCGTCGGGAGTGAAGATGACATAGCTTGGGGCGTCGCCGCAGGGCACCTCAGCTACGACGCGGCGACGGGCCATGTCCAGCACCGATACGGTGCCGCTGTCCACGTTGCCCACGAGGGCCCTGCGTCCGTCGGGGGAGATGCGCAGCCCTACGTGCCTGGTGCCCACGTCCAGGCTTACCTGCACCTGCCAGGTGCCGGCATCTATGAACGCCACGGCGTTTGAGAGATAGTCGGCTAGGAGCGCCACGCTGCCATCGGGGGTAAACCCCAGCCCGATAGGAGCAAGCATGTAGCGTTGAGTGTGCGTTACGGCAAGGGTGGTGGCATCGATGAGGGAGACGTTCCCGGTGACCTCGTTGCTGGTCGCAGCGAAGCGGCCATCGGGGGTGGTGACTACGACGCATGGCCCCTCGCCCACGTGGACCGTTTGCAGCGGCTCCATGGTGACCAGGTCGATGACCGTCACCGTATCCTCGAACTCGTTGGCAACAAAGGCCCGCATGACCGCAGGAGAGACGGCGATTCCCGAGGCACCGAAGCCGGCGGGGATTCGCTTCAGCAGTTCAAAGCTATCACGGCTGATGAGGGCCACATCCTTGCCGTCGGTATTGGTCACAAGCAGGTTACCGCCGGGGATCTGTGCGATGACCATGGGTGATTCGCCCACGGCCACCTCAGCCACAACCTGGCCCGACGCCGGGTCAATGACGGTCATGTCGTCGGTTGCGTTGTTGGCCACGAAGACCAGGGGCCTCTCAGCAAAGCTAGCGCTCACAGCCACCACCTCCAATACCGGGACCAATGCCTACAGCGCCGATCGGTTTGGAACTCCCGTCGCCAGGCGGGTGGGACGAGACCGTCTGCGTCGTTGGGCTCCCTGCAACGTAGTCTTTTGATACGTTTCGGTCGCCCGCCTCGCATCCGAGTCCCGTCGCACCACGCCCGGCTCGGTCCGCCAAATCAATCGGCGCTCTGGAAGGCGTGCCTGCGCCGCTGCTTTCGTCATCACCTGCTGCCTGAACTCCAACAAGCGGACCACAGAGCAATCCCGCTGGAACGATAGAGTCGACCACCCCTAGCGTCAACTCAAAAACCTGCCATTCACCGGACCCTTGGCAGGCCGACGAAGCAACTGCTACTCCATATTGTAAATGGCCAGCTTATTATAAAGTGTACGTCTATCTATATCCAAGTCTCTCGCAGTCTTTTTCTTGTTTCCCTTGTTTCGTTTCAGCGTTTCGAGAATCACCTCTTTCTCGATTTCGGCCAGGGTGCGTCCCTCAATTTCCATCCCCGATCCCGTGGTGACGATGGTTGTGCTGCGCTGCAGGGTGCTGAAGTCAGCAACATCGAGCATAGTGCCATCGGCGAAGAGGCAGGCGCTCTTGATGGTGGTCTCCAGTTCCCGCACGTTACCGGGCCAGGGGTAGCGCATGAGGGTCATGAGGGCCGCCGGGGTGATGCCTTTGACCTGGCTGATTCCAGAGCGGCGATTCTCTTCGACGAAGTGGTTGACCAGCAGGGGGATATCCTCTTGCCGCTTGCGAAGCGGGGGCACCGTGAGGGTCACGGTGTTGAGTCTGTAGAAGAGGTCTTCCCTGAACGAGCCCTGGGCCACCATCTCTTCGAGGTTTCGGTGGGTTGCGGCGACGCACCTCACATCCACCTTCTTGGTGACAACGCTTCCAAGGGGTTGGATTTCGCCATATTGGAGGGCTCGAAGGAGTTTGCCCTGCATCTCCAGGGGCATGTCCCCCAACTCGTCGAGGAACAGGGTACCTTTGTCGGCCACTTCGAAGAGGCCGGGTTTTTCCCGCAGGGCTCCGGTGAAGGCCCCTCTCACGTGGCCGAAGAGTTCACTTTCGATGAGATTGGCCGGGATTGAGCTGCAGTTCAGGGCCACGAAGGGATGGGGGGCTCGTCTGCCGTAGCTGTGAAGGGCCTGGGCAACCAGTTCTTTGCCGGTGCCGCTCTCACCGAGGATAAGGGCTGTTATATCTGTCTGTACGATTTTATCCATTATGGAATAGAGTCGCAGCATAGGAGGGCTCTCGCCCAGGATGGGGGCAAAGCGACGTTGTGATACCTCTTGGACCTGCTGGCGCTGGTTGCCCGAGCTGGCATCCACGAGGCGTTGGAGCGAGTTGAGCTGAGTTCTGAGCTGCTCCAATTCCGAGGAGAGGTTGTTTCCTCTGGCTTCCGAGTCGGCCAGCAGGCGAAGGGCCTGGGCTCTCCAGAGGTAGACTCGGAGGAAATCGGCCATAGTCTCCAGGAGTTTGGCATCTTGTTGTGAGAAGGCATCGGGGAGGAAGCGGGAGTCCACGTAGAGAACGCCTGCGACCTCGCCCTGGAACCAGACGGGCACGGCGAGCACGGATCTCAGCCCCAGGTCCATGGCCGATTCACTAGGGGGCACCACTGCATCTGCCTGGGCGTCACCCAGGAGGAGAGCGCTCTGGGTCTCCACTACCCTCATGGCCAGGGTCCAAGGCAGGCGGGCCTGGCGTCCCCGCACGGATTCACGGTCGATATTTCTTGCTGAGGCCAGCTCCAGTTCGGAGTCCACGGAGCGTCTCAGGAGCAGCATCCCGCGTTCGGCACCGGTGCGTTCCACGGCCAGGTCCACAAGTTCGTCGGGCGTAACGTTCTTGTCGACCTCTTGTGTCAAGTGAATCAATACTCGCCTGAACTTATCCATGAGACCCCTCGGCATCAGCCACGCAGTACCTTATAAGATTTCGTGGAAGAGGTCCACACCTCTTCGGCGGGAGGAACCAGAGGCCCGGTTGAGGTGGAGTTAGATCGACAAGTCGGGCATTTGTGGGGGGGGTGTTCGGCGGGCTACGTGGTCTCAGGGTTCTGGTCGATGGGGTCCGGGGAGAGTTTCTCTCTGGAGCGTTTGAGGAGTCTGGCTTTGGCAGCGAGGGTCCGGAGCAGCGAGTCAATGCCGGCGCCCGAGGCAGCGGAGATGAGGTAGAGGCGCTTCTTTGTTGCTCCCAGGTGGGCTTGGAGGGGGGCGAGCCTTTGGGCGAGTTCTTCGGGTTCGAAGAGGTCGGACTTGTTCACTGCCACCAGTTGGGGTCGTGCGGCGAGTTCCGGGTCGTAGGAGGCCAGTTCGTGGTTGATGGCGATGTAGTCGGCGACGAGGTCTTCTCGGGCCGCATCGAGGAGGTGGAGGAGGAGGGCAGTGCGCTGGATGTGTTTGAGGAAGCGGATGCCGAGGCCTTTGCCTTCGTGGGCGCCCTCGATGAGGCCGGGCATGTCAGCGACGACGAAGGGGAAGTTGGCGAAGCGCTCCACGACGCCGAGGTTTGGCACCAGGGTGGTGAAGGGGAAGTCCCCGATGGCGGGTCGGCACGAGGATATGGTGCTGATGAGGGTGCTTTTGCCCACGCTGGGGAAGCCGATGATTCCGACGTCGGCGACGAGTTTGAGCTCCATGCGGACTCTGACGAGGACTGCGGGTTCTCCGGGCTGAGCGTATCGTGGGGCCCGTTTGGTGGAGGTAGCAAAGAAGGTGTTTCCTTTGCCACCTCGGCCGCCGGCAGCGACTCTGACTCTGCTGCCTGGCTGGGCCAGGTCTGCCAGCAGTTCTCCGGTTTCGTGAACGAAGACGAGGGTTCCCGGGGGGACGGAGAGTATGCGATCTTTGCCCGAGCGTCCGCTCATCTTCTGATGGCCGCCTTTGGCGCCCGATTCGGCTTTAAGGATTCCGAGGTGGCGGTAGTCTACGAGGGTATTTTTATGGGAGTCAGCGACGATCCAGACGTCGCCGCCTTTGCCGCCATCGCCGCCGTCGGGGCCGCCACGGGGAATACCCCGGGCCCTGCGGAAGGTGGTTGCACCGGCGCCGCCCTTTCCACTTTGAAGGTCAATGACGGCCTCGTCCACAAACATGAGCCACCTCTGCACGGCTGCACAAGTCTCACTACCCCCCGGCAGCCCTGAACCCGAGCCGGCGATGGCCGGGTCGGTGGGTAGGGGCAAGATGTATGGTCACTGGTTCAGCGCCACAGCGGAAGTACGGGGGAACCGGGCGATTCAGCGAGGCCTGGGGCGATACTGCCTATGCGTTTTCGACGGGCAGAATGCTTACGGAGACGCGACCGGTGCCGCTGGTGTGGAACTTCACGCGACCATTAGCTTTGGCGAAGAGGGTATAATCCCTGCCGCAGCCGACGTTGTCCCCTGGGTGCACGTTGCTGCCTACCTGGCGGACCAGGATGGAGCCTGCGGGAACCAACTGACCGTCGAACCGCTTCACGCCACGGCGCTTGCCTGATGTGTCACGTCCATTACGGGAACTGCCCTGACCTTTTTTATGCGCCATGGGATTTCCTCCGAGGGTTATGGGGCGATGACGTCACGAATGACGACTTTGGTGAAGGGCTGGCGGTGACCAACCTTACGCTGGTAGTTGTTCCTACGAGCGAACTTCATGACGAGGATCTTCTTGTTGCGTCCCTGGTCCACGATCTCGGCAACAACCTTGGCACCGGCAACGGTGGGGTTACCCAGGAGCATCTTGTCCTGCTTGCGGACCATGAGCACTTCGGTGATCTCCACCTTGTCGCCCACCTGACCATCGAGGCGCTGGACGTTGAAACTATCGCCCACCTGGGCCCTGTGCTGATTTCCGCCCAGCTTGAATACTGCGTACATGTGAATCCTCCTCACAAACAGCCAACCGGCGGCGGATGTTAGCGGACTACCTCCGGAAGTCAAGGTAATTTTTGGCATCGGTGGCTGCCACGGAACCGAGGTGTTGTTTCTCTTTTGACTGGACTTCCCGGCGGTTCCCGTGTAAATACCACCCTCGTTTGATTTGGAGAGATGGCCGAGTGGCCAAAGGCGCCTGACTCGAAATCAGGTGTGTCGAAAGGCACCGGGGGTTCGAATCCCTCTCTCTCCGCCACATTTCTACAACCCGTCATGACCAAGTGGCAACGTCACGGCGTTACGCCCGCATGACCAGGACCGGCCTGCCCGATGGGGTGGTGTGCCTTTCGAACAGAACCCGTTGCTCCACCGGCCTTGCTGATGACCGGCGATCGAACAACACCAGGTAGCCATGATCCAGGGATGCCTGTTGCAGGTATCCATCCAGTTGCTTGAGCCCCTCGGTCATGGGATCTGGGCGGCCGTCGCGCCATACCTTCAGTTCCATGGCCTCTACCTGCCAATGGCGCTTTCCCAAAGAGTCGCTGAAAGGCCAGCGCACCAGTAGGTCCATGCGCTTCCACCCCATCCCGTACTCTCTGGCGATGTAGCCACCTCCATTCACCACCCGCTGAAGATAGGCCATCATTACCAACTGGTGTGCCACCTCCTGATACGGCATGTTCCCAGAGAGCGCTGCCCCCTGCTCCTTCCAGAAGAGTGAGAATTCGTGAAGCATTCGCTCCATGTCCAGCGTGCCATCGGCCCTGACGAAGGTGCGTGGGTCGGTTACAACGCGGGCCTCCGCTTCCCTGGAGAGCACCCGGACAATGACCTCCTTGTATATGGGGTTGGCGATTTTCGGCACTGGTTCTCTGGTCAGCAGGCCCAGATCCTGCGCATAAGTCAGGTCATCGTCAAAGGAGTCATTTGGGGGGGCCAACTCACCCGATAGAAGAGGTTCCACTATTCTCCGCACCCGAGGCTCCAGGAGCCTTGCAACCAGGGAGTCCAGATGGGTGGCTCGGGCAAGAATCAGACGTTCCTTGGCCATTTCTATATGCTCCCACACCACCGCAGTGTGCTGAGGAACCCGCATCTCCTCCACAACCTCCCTGGCCAAGGCATTCACCAGCCAGGGTTGCCCTCCGGTCACAGCCATGGCCAGATCAATAGCCTCGGAAGTGAAGACTTGGCCAGTCTGTGTCGTGTGCTGTGCGAACAGCTCCTCCACGTCACAACGCTGGAACGTCTCCAGAGTCAGAGACTTGACCTTGATATTGAAGGGACTTGAACTGCCCAGGCGATCAGCATCTCCCCCTGCCGCAGCCTTGTAGTCCCGAACGTCACGAAGCCCACAGAGCACCACCGATGACGGAAAGCCCCTGGGCCGGTTCGAGAACCCGGAACGAAGCTGACGCAATACCGACCTCAGAGACTCGCCTCGAAGGGCATCAATCTCGTCGAAGCAGAGTACGAGCGGCCGTGCTGAGCAAGCGGCCCACGCCCCAAGTCCCGCTGTCAGCAAGAGGTTTGGTGCAGAAGTGGGCCATACCGCTGGTGGCTGGCAATCGGCGGGCAGGGAGCGAGCGGCAGCAGTTCGCAACTCGGCCAGGATCCCCGTTGTTGCCAGTTCGAAATCGTCCCCCGCCACTTCGCCTGTTTCGCAGGAAAAGTGCACAGCAGCGTAACGCCCCTGGTCAGTCACTCTCTTGGCCCACTCACGAAGCGAAGTAGTCTTGCCGCTCTGCCGAGGAGCGTGAAGAACGAAGAACTGCATCTGCTCAACCAGAACGTCCACGTCCCCAAGGCGCCTCACAGCATCTACCATGTAGTGGTATTCTGGCAAACACGGTCCCGCAGTGTTGAAATACTTCTTAAACGCCATTTCCCCCCCCCCTTACTCCCTTTCTAGCCGGTTGCGCCCGGGTGGGCAAGGAGAATGTGGGGCAACCAGGGACTGGCCCGACGATGCTCCCTCCAACATCTGCGCAGCGAACTGACTCATGCGGTCGTTGGCGTGATGCATTAGTCGCAAGTATGATGCCCATCTGCAGGGTCCAACAAGGGCGTTCGTAAGCGGCCCTTTACCTCAGTCGCCGATTGGGCATGCTCGTCCTTGGTCCAGGTCGTAGATTGTCGTGAATCTTCCAGCCTCCATCCGAGCCACACAGAACGTAGGTCTGTCTATTTGTCTCACGATATGTATACTCATATTTCTCGTTCTTTAACGACCACCACCGTAAATGCCAATATTCAACACTGTTTACTAATGCCGAGTTGCCACGAACAATCGCTGCTCGCACCACAAGAGGAGCCACTGACCCATTCAATGTGTATTTGAACTATATCTATGGAATGCTTTATGGTGAGGTGTGGCGCAGCGTCGTTCGCGCAGGGCTGGACCCCTACTTTGGCTTGATGCATGGCAGTGAGCGGGACCACGGAAGCTTGGTATTTGACATTATTGAAGAATTCCGGGCACCAATGGCCGACCGCTTCGTGCTTGGCTTGTTGGGCAGGGGGTTCATACCCGACGTGGCAGCGGACGGGCGTCTTTCGGGGCGCTCCAGGCATGTTCTCGTGCGAGGCTTCCTGAGGCACTGGCACAAGAAGATGAGCTGGAGGTCGAAGGACGTTTCTCCAGCCGAAATCCTGGACCTTCAGGTCGCCGCTCTGGTCCGCTCGTTCCAGGGCGACGGCGCCTATCGGCCTTTCAAGATGCGGTGGTGAAACTCTTCTCTGTCCAGTGCCTGGGGAGGCTCCTGGCAATGCTGCGCCATGCCGTTTCGACAGCGGTTCGCGTCTCTTCTGGCGACGTCTGCACATAGGGGCTGCCAGTGTGCCGTTGGCGATGGCCAAGAACTCGCTCCACCAACAGAGCGTCTTTGGTGGCCTTGTAGAGCCTGGTGGCCAACCCGGAGCGTAACGAATGCAGTGAGTAGTCGGCTGGAATATTGGCTATCGAGCACCAGTGCCGGAAGGGCAGGTCCATCGCGCGGCCGCTCATGGGTTAGGTCCAAGTCTGGCCGGCGAAAAGCACCTCCTCCGGTCGAATCCCCTTTCCCGGGATGCCCCGATAGATGTACCGCCCGAGCAGTCTGGCTACACTCTCTGGCACAGGTCGTGAGAAATGAGCGTTGCGCTTAAGATCCACAACACGAAGCTGCAAAAGCTCCATGTCCACATCTTGCACTCGGACGTTAAGTAACTCGTTTCTACGCAAACCCGTGGAAGCATACAGCACGAACGCCACTAAGTCTCGCCCACTAAGTGTCTCATTAGATTGCATAACCGCCGTTAACAAACGCACCAGACAATCGTCAGGCATCGCCGGCACCGGCGCAGCTTCAGCTCTGGCGGGCATCGGCATTCTCAGGTGTACCCACGCCACGAACCCCCGCTGCGCTGCCCACCTGAAGAAGGCCAAGAAGGTCGAGTGGAGTTGATTCACAGTGGTAGTCGACCTGCAACTCTCTCCTGGCCAGCCGTCGGCCAAAGCCGTGAGAGCGTACGCCAAGTCTGCAGCAGATACTGTGTTGATCGGTTTGTCCCCGACTAGAGCAAGCAGCCACCCCAACTTGGTTCGATATGATTGCAGCGTCGCCCGAGCCCGTCGCAGTGCGCGCAGCTCCTCAATATACTCATCAATGACCTCGCCGAGGCCCGCTCCAGATTCTACAGGCGGTCTCGCTGCCATCCTCACCTCACACTGCCATCCCGACCCACGGGCACACGAGAAATACCAAACACCTTAACCAACGTCCAGAGATACGAACGACCGACCAGCCAACCCCAGGCCCCAATGGCTCTCGACAAAGCCTCAGACCGGGTAACCAGGCATTATGCTGCGAAGGCAACGACCACGCCCAACGCCAACCCCGCTTTCGACAATCGGCCCCACCTTCCTCACCCCGTCCCCCTCTAATGCCAAGTCCGCTGGCCCTCAAAATGCTGTCGCAAACAACCTACAAAAAAACGTCGAAACCGCCTTTTCGATAGTCACCAAATCCCACCGCCTCCCCCGGGGTACCTGCTCTGCCAATCGCGTTC
The DNA here is from genome assembly GCA_964593355.1 of uncultured Myxococcales bacterium. Lineage (GTDB taxonomy): Bacteria > Myxococcota_A > UBA9042 > CAIXZC01 > CAIXZC01 > CAYTWV01. The sequence continues at coordinate 10,877 of CAZQHM010000036.1, read as the reverse complement.
CCAAACATCCTGGCCCGTCGCCAAAGCTGTTCCCAGAATAGAAATTCTGGGAAGTGGTCGTTAAGTGACCATCTGAGGTCGAAAACTGCCGGCCGCATTACTCGATTTTGGATAGCGGCCGGTCATAATAGCCCTTTGGCACACAGATTATTTAATATAGCCTATCTTCCCCACATAACCATCGCAGGATCTCACAGGACAGCGAGTGGTTATTAATCCGTTAGCGCACATTCCACAGAAGACCTTGCCACACGTAGAACACTTGTAAATACTAACCCCAGACGATGTACAATGACAGTTCGGACAGGACGAATGAGCCATGGCTACCTCACCTTAATGAATTTCGTTCACTCCATTTTTAGAAGCTTAGAAGCTTACAAGCTTATGCTACAGCCAAGGGTACTTCTCGCTCCTCGACACGCCACGCAGCATAGGCAAGAGCCTCGTCGATATCTTCTGGTTCCAAGTAGGGGTAGGCCCTGAGGATTTCCTGGCGACCATGACCAGTGGCCAGAAGGCCCAGCACGGTTCCAACCGTCACACGAAAGCCTCTTATGCAAGCCTTGCCACCCATGACCTCAGGATTCATAGTGATACGGGTCAACTGCTTCATGGGCAACCTCCTGACTAAAACCTGGGGATTCTTGGCTCGGAAGTTCTGCCAGATGCTTCCGGCTCACCGGAGGATTATCCAGGGCACAAAAGGCTCCGTCAAGTGCTTTGAAGGAAAGGCAACGGTTTTGTTGCAACACGGTGCTCGTACATCTCGTTTCTTTGCGCGCCCATGAGCCCTTCTAGTCGTCCGACCCCAGGTCCTTCCAGAACAGGGCGTATTCCTGTTGCGGGCACCTCATGTCCAGTGTTCCATCGGGCAGCCACGTCTGCCTAGAGAACCCAGCCCATCATGATGGAGAGGTCTATGCAGAGGCCCGTGGCCGTGGGAGGGGTTGCGCCCGGACCCAGCAGAGCTGCCAGCAGGCTTGGGGCGATGCACAGCCCTATGGCACACTCTTCGGAGTCGGGGCAACCACCCGAGAGGCAGGAAAACAGGGCATTGAGGTCGGTTATGGGGTCCTTGCACTCGCAGACTGCAACCATCTCGGTGGGAGAAGGCATCCCCGGTATTCCGCCGCCACCTGGCGGCAGAATGTCGTTCAGACCCACACACCTGGCGCCCCCTTTGCATTTGACCTCGACCGCATCGCACGTTCCACCAACAGCGTCATAGCAGCACGAGCTGGCCACGTCACACTTCAGCGTCAGACCCAGGCTGGAAACGCACTGTTCGTCACCGCTGCACTGGCCGCAGATTGGAGGGCCAACGCCGGGCAACTGGCAACTGAACAGCGAGGTGTCGCAGGTCATGCCGGCAGGACAGTCAGAGTCTGTTGCGCACTGCACGCAGGACCAGATTCCGTTGATCTGCACGCAAGCAGCGTAGGGGTCCACGCAGTAGGAGCATTGCGCTGGAGGGGTGGAATCTCGGCACTGAAGGGCCTGGCACTTGAACTCAGGCCCGAAACCAAAGGCCGCACAGTGGTCGTCCGTAAGGCACTGGTAGCACCCGTTATCCTTCTCGTATGGCCTCGTTTCGGGGCATGGGTTGGCGACCGCGCATTCGCCTTGGATGCTGCACGTCCCCCCAGCACAGTGAGTGTCGTGGAGGCACTGCACACAGACACCGTTCATAGAATAGGGCCTCTCTGCCGGGCAGGTAGCACCCTCGCAAGTGGGCCCGTAGCAGCACGGGGCGCTGCTGGAGACGCATACACTGACCCTCACCTGGTTGACCTCCCGGCAGGTGGAGTTCTCGGGGCAGATGCCGCCTTCAGCGCACATGGGGGCGCAGTAGTTGCCCATCTGGTAGCATCGGAATCCCTCGCTGCACTCCCAATCCTGTTGGCAGGTGCCGCACTGAGGCTTGGCCTCCATGCACTCGCCCGTCTCCTGGTCGCAGGCCACTCCTGCCACACACGGGTCCGTGAGACACGTCGCCTCGCAGCTGAAGCTGGCGGGAATGCACTGCTTGCCCGAGGCGGTGATTGCATAGCACATCCAACCGGTTGAACAATCATCGTTGCTGGTGCACTCTTCGAAGCAGAACATGCCGCTACCAAGCGGTTTGCACGTAGAGTTGGTGCAATCAGTGTCGGTGCCGCAGGGCACGCAGCTCTTTGTTCGGTCACCAGGAATGACCGGGACCTCCTCGGCCACCTCATTGGGGTCAACAACCTCATTGGGGTCAACAACCTCATTGAGGTCAACAACGTCGTCGCCGCCACTTCGCCTGCCAACCTCGCACTGCTTGAACTCATTACACGTTGCGCCCTCGTCGCAGTCGCTGTCCGCCTGACAGATGACCGGCGAACAATACCGCTTCCCAGGTTCATCGGGGTTGAGGCCCGCCGGAGCGCAGAAGTCCGTGGGGCAGTCGGAGTCCTTCTGGCACTCGATTCGGCTGCAGGTGCCCTCAACACACACGAAGCCCACAACGCAGCCCTTTTCGTCTGTGCATTTGTTGGCTTTTGTTGGCTCTGAGTCGCATCCAAACTGAACGATAAACAATATTAGTGCAGCCACAAACAATCCATGTCGCATGTTAACCTCGATGAGCGGCAAGAGCTTAATCGACAGCAGTGTACGCAAGGCGGCCCGCCCTGTCGATAGGCATCGGGCGTCCTTGATTCCTCTCTCTGAGCGACAGAGGCCCAGCCCACAAGTCCTCCGCACCGCCCCGACTGCCCTATAATCCGGCCCTGCGAAGCGCCTCGTAGCACCGGTGGTCAAAATTACCGATGCGTTGCGAAAGACAGCGGCCCCCGCAGTTTCTCAGAACAAAGACCATGATAGTATTGCCAGATAAACGTCCCAGTCCAACCAATCGGCCCGGGGGCCATCTACGAATGGGTAACGGCCTTCTTTCCTGCTACCAGGACATCCCACCAACGGAACCGAATACATATGACGTGATCGAGTTCGCTGGTCGCCCGAGTGCGACAAAGATCCTCGTCGGGAAGACAAGCGGCTGCATTCTTCGCGGCCTGCAGCAGATGGACAACACCGTCGGAGAAGCCCGTTCCGGCGTAGATCAAGACAGGAGACTTCGCTGCTTTTTCGGGGTTCTCACAGCGCCTGGCGTCAGGCCAGAATCGGACGGCTGTTCCGATACAAATCTGTGAGATTCCAACAAACCAGAAGCTATCCCTTCACCTTCAGCATCTCTGAGACGTTGGTCCGCCAGGGCTAAGGCCTCATCCGAGACATCATTCCCCTTGAAGAGTCGTCCCAGTCGAAGTGAGGCAACGCCGACACTGCCTGATCCACTGAACGGGTCAATGACCAGGTCTCCAGGAAGAGAGCTTTGACGAACCAGAACATCTGCAACCCCCACCGGCTTCTCCGTCGGGTAGCCGTTGCGAACACGAGGTTGTTCTATAATGTCCGGTGTTCCCAGGTCTGCCAGACGGCGTTTCCCCTTCTCGAAGAATAGTATGAATTCGTACCTGGACCGGTAGTGGTACCCCATTCCGATGGTCTTCTTATCCCACACCAACGGCTTCCAGAACTTGAATCCAGCCAGCTCAGCCAGGGGAACAGCGACCAGGAGGGTCTCTGCGTCGCAGTGCATATAGAAGTGAGAGTCCTTGGCAAGAACTCGGTATACCTCAGCGAAGAGCTCGGGGAACCGAGAGTTGGGGAAGATGGAAAACCAGTCGTTGCTGGACGCCTTGGAGTGCTTGAGGCGAGTGGTGGTCCCTATGGCCCGGTATTTTTCGAGGCTTTCGTAGGGCGGGTCGGTAATGACCAGGTTGACAGAACCGCTGGCGAGTGTTTCGAGCCACTCAACCGCATCGCCCTTAGAGAGTGAGTAGTGCGCTTTCATGAGGCCCATTGTGACCGGAAACGGGCACCGGGGCAAGCGGAACAGGCGGCTTCCCCAGCGGATAGACCGCTGTGGCCGACCCAGCAAGTTCTCGGGGCTGCTCTCATTGCGACCTCCGTTCCATTCTTGATGACGAAGAATCGGGGCTTCAGGCGCCCCCCGAAAGATGTATCGTTCCAGAGAGCCACTTCAAAGAAGAAATGTGACGATAAGCACCAACAACGGTGCGGGACCACTCCACCCCAGGGGCCCGCCCTGTCTGCAGATTCGTCGGGATTTTGGCCCTCTTTCGGCATCGGTATATGATCATCAAGCCCTGCCTTATCGGGAATCTTGTCCCGATCGCATTGTTATGGGCCAGAAGCGGAACTGCTCAGGAGGAACGCATGAGCTACAAGGACGACGAGATCACGACTCAGGTGCAGCAGCCACGTAAGGGGGTAAGCTTTGCCTCCTTCATCGGCGTTGTTGTTATCGTGGTGCTTCTTGCTGGGGCGCTGGTTGCCAGCGTGGTCAGCTTGAAGGGTTCAATTTCCGAGCTTGGTGGAGCGCTGGAGGAGTCCAAGAAGGCCAACAGCACCCTTGAGGTGGCGCTTGCCGACGCTGTGAACGCCGTCAACGAACAGATGCTTGCGCTGGACAAGCGTGACAAAGAGCTTGCCCAGGAGATCCGCAAGGTGCAGCAGGCGGTCACCGACAACCAGGCAGCACTGGCCGAGTATAAAACTTCTCAAGAGGCCCGGGTCTCGGAGCTGCTGCGCTCCCTGGAGGAGATCCACCTTGCTCTGCGCACCACCGGCAAAGAAATTGACAGCAAGATAGCCGCTGCCCGAGAAGAGCTTGGCACGCAGAACATGGAGATCGGCGGCCGCGTCGACGAACTTAAAAAGGATAAAGAGTACCTGGTCACCGAGCTCGCTAAAAAGGCCGAGAAGGCCTACGTCACCTTCATCGAGAAGAAGCTCAAGAAGGAGATTGGCGCCGTCTCGGGCAAGATTGATGGAGTGAAGGAAGAGCTCGAGGGCAAGATCGACGAGACCAAGGGCAAGGTTGACCGCCTGGGCTCCGACATGAACAAGGCCATCAAGGAGAGCGTTGACCAGCGCGTGAAGCTGGACTTCAAGCCCTCTAATCCCGGCCAGGGTGCCGATGGTGGCGACGATGCCGGCGAAGAGGCGAGACCCGATGCACCCAGGCGCCCTCTTGAGCCCGCCGATGACGATGACGACGACGACGATTACGGTGACTCCATATGAGACAGCTACTGGCACCCCTTGCCCTGAGCCTAATCCTAGCCGCTTGCGGCGGCCCCACCGGCGGCCAGGATGTGGGACACCCCCTTGCGGGTAAGAAGCAGACCGATGAGGGCCCCGTCTCTATTCCCCTCTGGGTCGAACTGGCATGCAGCGCCCAGGGCACCCCGCAGTGGGGCAAGTTCAGCCTCATCAAGCTCCCATCGGAGAGCGTGCTGTGGAGCCTTGCTTACCTCGATACCCAGGACTGCAGAGTCTACGGAGCCATCGTGCCCTCGGGCCAGAAAGAGGCCGACATGTGCGAGATCCGCTTCCGCTCCAAAAAGGCCGTGGGCCAGGGGCTCTGTAAATGCGTCCCGGGACGCTACGATCTGGAAGAGGGCAGACCAACGTCGGACCACTGCTGCGAGAAATACCCCAACGCCATCTATTGCAAACCCCCAACCACAAGCGGCGATTCGGCCCCAAAGCACCCCGGAACCCATTGAAGTCACTGAGCCTGCATCGGCCCGACGCCAAGACTCGCCACGTACCGCAGAGCCACTCCGGCAGCGTACAAGCGCTTCCTGGTTGACAAAAACCCCTTTGTGATCGTAGCGTTCCGCCCCAGGCGGTGGAGTCTGTACACCACCGCAGGAGGAGTCATGGCCAAAAGAGACAACCTCTTCGTGAGGCACGAATTTGGGAAACGACGAAACGTCGGCTCCAAGATAGGCGCTATCATCTTTATCATCACCCTGATTCTCGTCAACTATTGGGTCTTCCTGAAGGATAACCTCACCATCTCCTCCCCTGCCGGCGAGCAGACGGTGCAGCCCCCTCCCACCGTCGAAATCCCAACGGGCAACAGCGAGGAGAGCGCTATCCCCATCGAGACCCCCGAGAATATCCCCAGCACCACCGTCGCAGGTGAACTCCACTCCGGAGAGACGGTGCTCCAGGCCCTCCAGACGCTGGGCGTCAAGACCGAAGAGGCCCTGCCCCTCATCTCAGCCATGGAAGACGTTATGGACTTCCGTACCGCCCGAGCCGGTAACAGTTTTCGAGTGGAAATGGATAAGGTCGGTAAGGTAATCAATTTCGAGTACAAACAATCGACGACAGAAGTATACGTTGTTCAAAGAAATGACCAGGGCAAACTGCACGCATCAAAACGTGAAGTGCCAACAGAAACCAAAGTCACCGCTATCGGTTGCACTATCAAAGGCTCTCTCTTCAACAGCTTCAAGCGCTGCGGCGGCGATGGCAAACTTGGAAACATGTTCATGAACCTCTTCGCCTGGGACTTCAACTTCTTCGAGCAGGCCCGAGAGGGTGACACCATCCGCATGCTGATCGAGAAGGTCTACGTAGACGGCAAGTTCATGAACTACGGCCGCATCCTCGCCGCAGAGTATGAGGGCCAGGTCATCGGCAAATACTCCGTGTTCCACTACCGAGACCCCGAGGGCATCGACGGCTACTACACCCTCGACGGCCAGGCCCTAAGGAAGGAGTTCATCAAGGTCCCCGTGGACTACTCCTCTTCCGAGGGAGGCAGCGGGGATAAGGTGGCCGGATATGAGCCCAGGAGAAGCAGGGTGGGCGATCTGGCCGGGTACAAGTACCCCGCACCTCCCAAAGCTCCGGTTTGGTCCGTTGCTTCGGGAACCGTCACCTTCGCCGGGCAGAGCAAGAAAGACGGCCTCGTCGTTGAGATTCAGCACTCCGGCGGCTACGTCTCCAGATACACCCACCTTGGCGGCATCACCAAGGGCGTCTCCGAGGGCGCTCAGGTCTTCCAGAAGAGCGTAATCGGCAACGTCAAGGAGAAGGCCGGCAAAGAGGGCGCCTACCTCCTCTTCGCCCTGCGCAAAGGCAAGCGCAACGTAGACCACATGAAAGAGAACTTCCCCGGCGGCGAGCCCGTGCCCGGCAAGTACATGGAGCTGTTCGAGAAGAGCGTCGCCCGCTACCTCGATGAGCTCAAGACCATCGATATCATGGGCCTGGAAGATAGTCAGGCATGAGCTCCCGCAGCCGCTCCACGGGCCTGCCGTGGCACTACTGGCTGGTAATCATTGCATCTTGCGCTCTTCTCTTCTCACTGGCAGTCCTGTATCTGACGCTTAAACCACCAAAGGTGGCCTTCAGCGTTGCTATCTACGGCAACGGGCAGGTGGAACAGGGCGTGGCCCCCGGGTTCCTGGTGACGGCTTCCAGCGAGACCTCGGATGAGGCCACGAAGCTCCGAAAGGTTACGGCCCTGCTCAAGTCCAGCGCAGGCCAGACCTTGAGCCCGGTGCCATGCCCCGGGAACCGCGTGGGCGACCCTTCGGTGCTCTGCTTCCCCACGCTGGAGGAGGACGCTTCAGAATGGACCCTGGAGGTGGAAGTCGAGAACCAGTTGGGCAGCAGCGAGTCCGTAGTTGCGAGGCTCAAGCCGGGCGGCACCTCGGCCGTTCATAAGCTGAAGGCCCGGGCCGCAGAGATGACGCCCTGGGCCGAGGGAAACATCAAGGTTGAGGTAATCTCCCCATTCAACCAACCCGTGGCCAACGGCAAAGCAAGGCTCTGGGTGCGTCTTGCAGACCAGCAGGGCAAGCCCCTCTCCGCTGCCCGCCTGCTCTGGCGAATGGAGAACCAGCGCTTGGTACCCATGGGCGACCCGGTACATGGGCCGATGGATGCTACCGATAGCGACCGTGCTGAGCCTGATGTCCATGGGGGCCAGCCCGCTGACCAGGTTGCGGAAGAAGAGCAGCTCTGGACCGACCATGGCGCCGTGGGGCCGCTGGCTCTGGTGCCCCTGGACGTGGAGTTGCGGGGCATGGGAGACATGCTGAAGATGCAGATCTGGCCCGACCCCACCACGGAGATTACGTGGGAACAAGAGATCCACTCCGACGGCACCATGGAGTTGAGAGCCTCCGAGCTTGAAGGGGCGCCCGGACGTTACTCGGTCACCGTTCGTACCGTGGGCCCCTCTGAGGCCATCTTCTGTACTGCATTCTCCAAAGGTATCCCAACTGCCTACTTTCAGGGGGTTACCAAAGACCACACCTCATCTCTTGAAGTAACCGTTCCAACCTCCACCTTGTTGTGGCTTGGTTGCAGCACACGAGAGATTGTAGCGGGGACCTGGGCAGCGACCATCCCCCTTCCTGGGCCGGGAGAGGGGCCGCTGGTGGTCGAGGCGCTGGGGACGGCGCTGAAGCTGGAGGAGCCTGAATTCGCATCATACCTTGAGGCGGCCAAGGCCCCCGGGGCGACGGAGCTGCTGACGGCATACATGCTGGGACGTCTGCAGCCCCCGGAGCTGCCCCTTACCAGGCTTCAGAACAGCTTCGAGGCCACCAGGGCCGCAGGTGAGGCTGACGTCGCCGAGAAGAAGGGGCTGCTGCTTATGGCCGTGGCGGTTGTGGGCGCCGGTCTGGTCCTCTGGGCCTTCGCCGTGGTCTTCCTACGAACCCAGGAGGCCGAAGAGAGCCTGAGCCGGGTCACGGGCAGTGGCCAGGAGATCTCGGAGGAGGAGCGGCGTCGGGCAAGGCGCAGGCTCTTCTGGTCCCTCATGGGGGTCGTCATTCCGGCGCTTCTCAACATCATCGGCCTGCTCTTCCTGCTCTGGTTGGTCTGAACAGACTTGCCCGCCTGGCAACGCCTCAATGGCTCTTTGTTTCCGAGGAACTGGCCAGCCTCAAAGCCGGTCTTCTTTGTCGCCGACAATGGGAATGAATCAGCATTGGACAGCGCTGGTGACGCAGTGTATAGTTGCTCGGTTCGTTATTCGCCCAACTGACAACGCTGCCTTTCGGAGGACGCAATGAAAAGGGCATGGAATCGCTTGTGCAACAAGGTCGCCACGCTGGTACTGCTTGTGCTGCTGGCAGCGGTCTCGTTCCTGACCAACGCTTGTGACTGGGGCGACCCCAAGGCTTACTACGGTCCGCCTCCGGCAAACGACTCCTCCGACGACGCATCCATCAACGACGACGTCGCCGTCTACTACGGCCCCATGCCCGTGGACGTCATGGACTCCGCTGCCGACTTGAACGAACCCGAGATCCCCCAGACCTACTACGGCCCCCCGCCCGTTGATACCGTGGAGGAGGACAAGGTCTCGGAGATTGACTCGATTCAGACTCTCTACGGGCCGCAGCCCGTGGACCTCATCGAAGAAGACTACGTGGTCTACTACGGGCCGCCCCCCGTGGACGCCGTGGAAGACCGTGTGGAAGAGGACTACGTCGTCTACTACGGCCCGCCGCCCGTGGACGCCGTGCAAGACATCGACGACGACAGCCCCATGGTGCCTCTCTACGGCCCCCAGCCCGTGGACGTCACCCCCGAGGACTGTGAGCCCATGGCTTACTACGGCCCGCCGCCATGCGCTACCGATGACGAGTGCAAGGCCAACTACGGCCCCGACTGGTACTGCGATACAGAAAACAAGGTCGACCCAGGTTGTGGCGAACCAATCTCCTATCCCGTCTGCAAAGAGAAATAGCGCCTGTTTAGCCCCGTGTGCCCAGGTGCACAAGGTGGGGATTCCCACCATCCGCTTTTGATAAACCATAATTAGTATGTGGGAAAAATGTCACTAAGAGCAAAGGTAAGGAACTACCTCCGTTGGAGGCGCCACCACTATCGTATGGCGCTGTTGCATCGCACCCACCCCATGAAGTACCTCTTCATGGAGGTAACAAGACAGTGTAACCTTGCTTGCAAGTATTGTGGCAGCAGTTGCACCGGCCGTGCCCCCGAGGGAGAGCTGACCTCTCAGGAGTGGGTGGAGATTATCCGACAGGTTGCCAGAGACTTCCGGCCCAAGGAGGTCATGGTCGCCGTGACGGGCGGAGAGCCCCTCATCAAGGAGGGTATCTTCGACATCATGATGGAGCTCAAGACCCAGGGCTTCCCTTACGGAATGGTCACCAACGGCCAGCTTTTGGACAAGGCCGCTGCCAAAGAGCTGGTGCGCGTTGGTATAGGCAGCATCTCCCTCTCCATGGACGGGCTGCCTGAGATCAACGATGCGCTGCGTGGCAAGGGGTGCAGTGCGGGCGTTGAGAGGGCCGTGGCCAACCTGCGCGAGGCCGGCTATTCGGGGAAGCTGGAGATCATCTCGACCCTTACGAAGCCGGCGATTCAGTCGCTGGACCAGATGCGACGCTATCTGGCCCAGAACCAGATCCGGCTCTGGCGTGCCGCTCCGGTGATGCCCATCGGCAGAGCAGCGGAACACCCTGAATTGATTCCAGATTCTTTGGATATTCGGGCTCTGCTTGAGTACATCCGTATGTCCAGAGCAGACGGCAAGCTGCCGCGCCCCGAGTTCAGCGAAGAGGGATTTCTGGGATATCGCTTCGAGGGCATAGTGCGCCCCTACCTGTCTCAGTGCAGAGCTGGGATAACCGTGGCGGGAATCCGGGCCAACGGGAAGATAGGCGCATGCCCCGAGCTGAACCCGGTCTTCGACCAGGGCGACATCCGCACCGAGCGGCTCAAGGATGTTTGGGAGAACCGTTACCAGCCGTTCCGCGATCGTTCCTGGACCAAGAAGGTCGGCAAGTGCGGTCAGTGCGACAAGTACGCCCACTGCAACGGCGGCGCCCTGCACCTCTACGACAGCACCGAGTCCCCCTTCCTCCGCTGCCTATACCTCATGTGCAAAGAGACCGACGATAAGTATGTCGCCCCCATCCCCAAAGCCTCCTCCTGACCACCATATCGGGGCACCTGCTGCGTTGCTCCGTCGCCGG
>CAZQHM010000035.1:0-43086 GCA_964593355.1 uncultured Myxococcales bacterium | reverse complement strand
AGAACCTCTTCGAGGGGGACCCGTGCCAGGAGTTGAAGCTCTCGGTGCCGCTGGTGCTTGACCTCAATTGCCGAAACACCCGCAGCATCGCCACCTACTGCGGCCAGGTGCGAGGCATCGAGATTCGGGTGCGGACCGAGGCTCCCGAGGGTCAGAAGACCATCCACGAGGTGCATCCCACGCCCGAAGCCCAACTTCGCCGCTGCGAGCACTACCTCTCAGAGTGGCTGAAGCCAGGGGGCCTGGAGCCAAGCAGAATCGCAATCCTCTGCCCACGCAGCATGGAAAACAGCCCCCTCGCCGCCCTCTCCAAGCTAGGCCGAGCTCGCATCACCGAGAAACTCGAGACCTGGTACAAGGGCCGCTACGTGCTCTTCAGCACCATCCGGGCCTTCAAGGGCCTGGAAGCCGACGCCATCATCCTTCTGGACCTGCCCAAACCCGACACCACACCGCACTTCTCGCTATCCGACTACTACGTGGCCACCAGCCGGGCCAAACATTTGCTTGTGGTGCTGGCGCGGGACTAGGGGGAGTGGCTCAGCCCGGCGCGGCGGCGGAGGCTGGGGGAGCGTGGGCCGCTGAGAGGGGATAGCGATTGTGTGTTGAGGCTGGTTCGTTTTCTCAGAAGTCTGTCGAAGGCCCCATCTTTACCCTGGACAGAGCCCCATCGAATCACGTATGTCAGAACCACGTTGGAGGAAGAGATGCGAACATACGAACTGCCGAAGGCTCGAATGCCGGAACCGAAATGTCTGGACTATACAAACCTGGCCGAAGTCTTCAGCCACGGCCGGGAGGTGCGCTTTCAGAGGGCCCATATCGAGCGCTATACGCTGGTTGGGCCGGACAGCGGCACAGTAGGGGTGTGGGGCGTTACCGGCCACAGCAAGGAGCGCCACTTTGTGGACATCGTGGACGCCGGCGGCAGTAACGACAATTGCGACTGTCAGGATTTCCTCACCGGCGGTTTTGGCACATGCAAACACTTGCAGGCCGTCTATCGGCTGTTTCGAGAGAATAAGGAATTGGGGAAGTCTTTCCGGGCCCTGCCGGAGCAATACTCGGGGCCACTGCTGAACGTGCGTTTTGACGAATCGGAACCCATGCTGAACATGGTCGGAGCGTGGTCCAAGGAGTTGCGGGACGATCTGGGGCTGGTGGGCACCGGCCGTAAACAGCAACTGCACCCGACCAAGCCTGAGCGTGTTATGCCCGGCTGGGCTCCAGGGCGTGCCCGTGTCACCCACGCTGCCGCTGCCTTGGCACGAGAGCTGTACGAGCGGCAATTCTTGTCCACTCGGCGTCAGCAGGTCGAGGCGGCTTTGGCGTCGGGCGAATTGAATGTCGATGTCTTGAAGTTCTCGTTGCATCCCTATCAGTTGGAGGGTGCCAAGCACCTTGTGACGCTGGGACGGGGCCTCCTTTGTGACGACATGGGCCTCGGCAAGACTGTCCAAGCCATCGCCGCTGCCCAAGTCATGCACCAGCGAGGTGAGGTTCGCCGCTGTCTGGTGCTGTGTCCCACCTCTTTGCGCCTGCAGTGGGCACGAGAGTTGAAGAAGTTCGCAGGGGTTGAAGCAGTCCCGGTCGTGGGGACGAAACCCCAGCGCGCAAGGCTGCTGGCGAGCCATGCCCAGTTCAACGTGATGGGGTATGAGGCCGCCATTGTTGACCGAGAGGAGATTCTGGCGGCCAACTTCGACCTGGTGATCATGGACGAAGCGCAACGGGCGAAGAATTTCCGCACCAAGACGGCCAAGACGGCACAGCAGATATCTTCCAGGTTCTTGTTCGTGCTGACGGGTACTCCGGTGGAGAACAAGCTGGATGAGATCTACTCGCTATGCCAGTTGGTGGACAAGCGGATGTTGGGGCCGCTGTGGTGGTTCAACTACAACTTCCAGCCGTTGGATGAGCGGGGGCGCCCCGGTTCTCCGGAGAATATGGGTCGCTTTCGTGACTTGGTGCGGCCGCACTACCTCCGGCGAACGAAGAAGGACGTCGAGATACAACTCCCAGAGAAGACAACCATCATTCATCACCTGCCGCTGACACCCACCCAGCAGAAGATGGAAGGCGACCGGCGTGAGGCCGCCAGGCGTCTTCTGGCCAAGTCTCGAAAGCACCCTTTGACTCCCGATGAGATGAGGCGACTTACCGCCCTGCTGCTGAAGGCCAGGCAAGCCTGCAACGCTGCCGAACTTTGTGAACCGGGGGTGGAACCGGGCACCTCGCCCAAGCTGGCTGAATTTGCCATGCAGATGGAAGCCTTGCGCACCCAGGGGGCAGACAAGGTGCTGGTCTTCTCCGAGTGGGTGGAGATGCTGAAGCTGGCCGGTGCCGAGCTGGACAAACTTGGCATCCAGCATCTGATGTTTATAGGAGATGTGCCGGCCAAGAAGCGGGAACTGCTGGTGAAGAGTTTCTTCAAAGATCCTTCCAAGATGGTGATGTTGCTGAGTGATGCAGGGGGACTCGGTTTGAACCTCCAGGCAGCTAACTATGTTATCCACCTGGACCTGCCGTGGAACCCGGCCAAGTTGGAGCAGCGGACCGGGCGGGCTCACCGCATGGGCCAGCAGCGCAGCGTCATCGAAATCCGTCTGGTAGCGGAGTCCGGCATCGAGCGAGGCATCCAGGAGATGCTGGTTAGCAAGAAGGCTTTGCAGATGGCAGCGCTGGACATGGACAGCACCGAGGAGAGAGTCACCATTCAGAGTTTCATCGCTGCACTGCACGAGATGGACAAAGTTATGCTGGAACTGGAGAACGAAGACCCGGAAGGCGACGGCTACGGGGACGAAGAGGAGCAAATCGAACCAGCCGTAACCGAACCGCCAGCGCAGCCGGCCGCTCCGACTCCACCACCACCCAGGCCGACTGCGCCCACTCCGCCCACTCCTCCAACTCCTCCAGCGCATCCAACCGATTCAACCACGCCCACCGGCCCTCGGCCAAGCGCCGCCCCCCAGCCTCCGGCCGGCCCCCCTCACTCTCCAACCGCCCCCGCCGCAGAGCCCCACGTTGTCGCCAGGACCAAACGAGCCAAAGACCGCCTTCGCCTGGCCAACGTGGTGCTGCACGGGGAGTTCTATGCCGATGCAGCCAAGGCAGCGTACGATGCGCTGGCCGAGGCGATTGCATCGCTGGCACCGGACTCGCTGAATCCCCAGGATCACGGTGCCCTGGTCGCCTACCTTTACAGAGAGCTTATCCCGAAAGGCAAAGTCTCTGCCCTGGCCGCCGGAGCCTTGAGCCAACTCAAAGACATCTCCGAATTGGAGAAGCAGGGGGTAGAAGTGGACGCCGCCCTTGCCGAGGCATGCGTGAAGACCGCCACGGACTGGGTGGCACGGATGGTGGGGTGAAGAAGGGAGGCGGGGACTTGACAGCGTGGCGTCGAGGACTGGCATTTTCTCGGACCAGTTGGCCCAGGCGCAGATAGAGCGGCTGCAGTTGGGTCACAGCATCCATGGTCAGGTCGGTCATCGTGCTTCGAGGCATGGCCAGGCCTTCCCGGGCCGTCTGCTGCTCCAGCCGGTTGTAGGGAATCGAGTTACCGTACTTCAGCGTCAGCATGTGGGCGATAACTTCCGGGGTATTGTCCCCACGACAGACCACTCGGGTCGGCATCGGCGCCTTGTGGAAGGCCCCGCAGGCACAGCGAAAGACCTGCTGTATGTGCTTGCGGCGGATGAAGCGCCCCGGGATGTAATGAGTTTCGTAGGTTATAGAACAACACGAATCCGCCTCTATCCCAGTACAGAATCTTCACACGGTTCCTCCCCCGGCCCAGGAAGACAAACAGGTGCCATGAGTAGGGGTCCTTGGCCCACTGCGTTCGCACCAGCGCCATCAGGCTGTCGATTCCACGCCGCAGGCCCACTGGTTTAGACGCCATCCATATTTGCACCGACGACGGCAGCGTCAGCATCCCAGTCTCCTGCCTACCCCCGCAATCACCTCTGCCATGTACTCGGCATCCGCTCCTACCCGGAACCGCAGCAGAACATTGCTGCCGACCGCAACCTCCACAGGTTCCCCGGTAACCCCCGACGTCGCAATCGCACGCTGCGCCTCGACAACCTCTACCGGCACAAGCTTGGGCAACGTCGATTGCTCATCTTCAACGCTACTACTCCCTGCTACTACTCCCTTCCTCAGCGAACCGACGGCAGTAAGCATAGAGTTGCCCCGTCGACACCCGATGTTCCAGGCAGAAGTCCAATAGGGACACCCCTTCCGCACGGCTATTGAAACGCCTCACTAATTCTCGCCAGCAGGCCTCGCCTCTTTTCCTTGGCATCTTGCGCTCCTTCCTTGCTGCAACCAAAAGCTCGACGGAAGGATGCTTCAATAGCTGACTCGGCGCCAGACACGGTCAGGCGAACGGATACAAAGAAATGGAATGTTGTAGAATGCCAGAATATCTTTTTTTGGGGGGGTGGTGGTCCCATTGACGCTTGACAGGGACACCCTGTCCTACCCCCCCGTCAGCGCATACACCATGTCCCCCACGAAGCGGCGGAACGAGTCATTCTCCACAAACTGCCGGTAGACCTGGGTATCGTCCTTCAGCAGGACTTGCATGACCTTGGCAAGGGCCTGGTCGTGGGCCATGCGGGCGGTGTGGGGAGTGTTGGTGCGGGCGTTTTGGTAGGCCGTGTCCGAGGCGACCAGGGGGGCGATGTCGTCTTTGATTCGCTTGGCGACGCGGTCGGAGTCGGTGAAAAGGGTGCCGAAGTGCTCGTTGAACGACTTGATGATGTTGCTGAGCCGGTCCAACTCGGGTTCAGACTTGTGGCTGCTGGTATCGGATGGCAGGGGAGCGATTTCTGCGTCTTCGTCGGCCAAGGCTATCTTCATCACGGCGTTCTTTTCTACCCGGTAGCTGTCCATGTCGATGGCTTCCAGGATACCTTTGGCCAGGTCCTCTTCCTTCGGTGCGGGCAGCTTCGGGGTGAGCAGGTTGAGCAGGATGGAGAGCTTTTCCCATTCCACGTTGGTGTAGGGCATGACCGAGGCCAGGAAGTCGTAGGTGCGGCAGAAGGCCTTGGCTTTGCCCTTGAACTCGACCTGTTGGTCTTCGTCCAGGGTGGTGTTGTACACGTCGACACATACGTCCAGGAAGGGATCCAGCTTGTCCCGGTCGGCGCCGCCCAGGAACAGTTCGACAACCTGCTGCACCTGCTGGGCGGAATAGACCTGTGCCTGGTCCAGTGCGGCCTTCAAGTCGTGCAACTTGTTGGGGTCGGTCTCTTCGCTCAGCAGCGTGGTGCGGTAGTAGTCTTGGAATGCGAAGGTGATCGCCTCGGCGTTGTTCTGGAAATCCAGTACAAAACAATCGTGTTTGTGAGGCTCGGCGCGATTCAGCCGAGAGAGGGTCTGCACCGCCTTGACGCCGGCCAGCGGCTTGTCCACGTACATCGTGTGTAATAGCGGTTCGTCGTACCCGGTTTGGAATTTGTCGGCGCACACGAGGAAACGGTAGGGGTCGTTCTTGAACTGATCGGCGATTTCGCTGCTTGGGAATCCGTTTAATGACGCTTCGGTCACCTTGACTCCGTCGAATTCGTGCTCTCCCGAGAAGGCGACGACGGCTTGGTATGGGCTTCTGCGGACCATCAGGTACTTTTTGAAAGCATGGAAATACTGGATGGCCCGCTCGATGCCGCTGCAGACCACCATGGCTCGGGCCTGCCCTGCAATCTTATTGGAGGCCAGCACGTGCTCGTGGAAGTGGTCCACCATGATTTCGGCCTTCAGCAGGATGGCGTGCTCGTGGCCCTCTACGTACTTGCGCAGCTTCTTCTTCGCCTTCTTGGTATCGAATTCCGGGTCGTCATCGACTTTCTTGATTAGTTTATAGTAGCTGTCCACGGGGGTGTAGCTACGCAGAACGTCCAGAATGAACCCCTCTTCTACGGCTTGCTTCATGGTGTAGCAGTGGAAGGGTCGGTGCTTGATCCTGCCGTCGGGGTCGGGAGGCAGCGGTTGGCCGAACATCTCCAGGGTCTTGTTCTTAGGCGTGGCGGTGAAGGCGAAGTAGCTGGCGTTGGTCAGCATCTTGCGGTCGCTGATTCGTTTCTCCAGCGCGTCATTGATGGCGTCTTCGGGGTCGAACTCCTCCAACGGCTTCTCGGACGCCTCACCCAAGGCCTTGCTCATGGCCGAGGAGGTCTTGCCGCCTTGGCTGGAATGCGCTTCGTCGATGACAATGGCAAAGGTCTTGCCTCCCTCGTGGGAGATTTCGTCCAGGATGAAGGGGAACTTCTGAACCGTGGAGACGATGATCTTCTTGCCCTGCTCGATGAACTTCCGCAGGTCCCCCGAGTGCTCGGCGTGGCCCACGGTTGCGCCGACCTGCATGAACCGCTTGATGGTCCGGTGGATCGCCTCATCCAGAATGCGTCGATCGGTGACCACGATGACCGAATCAAACACTTCTTTACCGTCACGCTTGGTGCCAATCAGTTGATGTGAAAGCCAGGCGATGGAGTTCGACTTGCCGCTGCCTGCCGAGTGCTGAATCAGGTAGCGTCTCCCGGCTCCGTGGCACTCCACGTCGGCCAGCGCCTGGCGTACCACGCCAAGCTGGTGGTAGCGGGGGAAGATCTGCGTGCGTTTCTTCTTCCCAGTCTTCGGGTTCTTGACTTCGATGATCTGGGCATAGTTTTCGAGGATATCGGCCAGGCCGGCAGGCGTGAGAACCTCTTTCCACAGGTAGTCGGTCTTGAGCCCCGTTGGATTGGGCGGGTTGCCCGCACCATCGTTGTGGCCCTTGTTGAAGGGCAGGAACCAGGAGGCCTTACCCTTGAGTTCCGTGCACATGCGAACTTCACTGTCATCGACGGCGAAGTGTACGACGCATCGGCCGAACTCAAACAGCTTCTCCCGAGGGTCACGATCCCGGCAGTACTGCGCCACGGCGTCCTGTACCGTTTGTTTGGTCAGGCTGTTTTTCAACTCGAACGTGGCGATGGGCAACCCGTTGAGGAACAGGCAGAGGTCCAGCGCCCGGTGCGTTTCGTCGTTGCTGTAGGCCAATTGGCGGGTGATGGAGAAGCGATTTTGGGCATGAAGTGCCGCTGATTTTGCGTTCCCTTCGGAGGGCGTACCAAAGAACAGCTCGAAGTGCGCAGGCCCATGGTCCACGCCCCGACGCAAGACATCGATGACGCCTCGCTTGCCGATTTCAGCGGAGAGGCGAGTCAGAAATTGGTGGCGTTGGATGTCCTTGGAATTCGACGCATCGGCAACGCCCAGTTTCTTGAAGGCCTCGGGCTGCGTGGCCCGAAGGAAGGCAAAGAGTTGTGGCACATCCAGTGCGTAGGCCCGTTCGAAGTCCTTGGCGCTGCCTGCCAGGTAGCCCGTGCCGCCGGAGACGGATGCCGGGTCAGTCGCTGCCCCGGGAACCACGGCGAAGCCATCGGTGCCGGTCATGTGCCGCATGATCAGGGATTCGAGTCCGCGTTCGGTCGTGTCGGTGGTCATTCCACAGCCTCCTCGTCCGGCAGTTCATCGTCGTCGGCCAACTCCGGGTCCACATCGGCCACATCAAGCGGCGCTTCATCAGGCAGGCGAGCCGCAGCCTCCCGCACATCGAGTTTGCCGGTGACAACATCGGCGACGAGGCGAGTACGATACTCACGGAGAAGGGCGATCTCCCTTTCCAGCCTAGCGATGGCGCCAGTGAAGCGTTCGGTGTGGCTGTCCAACTGATCGCACAGCGCCTTCTGCTCCGCCAAAGGAGGCAACGGGAGGAAGATAGACTTCACATCGCCAAGGCCAAGCCCCTGTTTGGTGCCTCCGTATTCATTTGTCTTGAATTGAGCCCGCCCGACTTCTGAATGAAGAAGATAAGCAAGAAAGCGAGGATGCACTATGTCAACTTTCGGACGTACCAGTGCTATGTGTTGGTTCACAAATGCCGGTCCATCCAATTCCTGGTCCACTATTACAGCGTTTCCAGTCAACGCACCAGTTATGCAAACGAGAACGTCGTTCTTCTTGACACGCGTGCGCACCCCTTCCGCTCCGTCCGGCGGAGAAACATGCTGAATGAATGAAAGCTTGAGAGACATCGAACGGCCAAGATTCCCACTTTGCAGGAAAATCAATCCATCGTCGCTGTAGTAATTGGCCCAGCCACGCGAACCCGACGTTACCAAAGATACAACCCGCCGCAATTGCAGAACCTCCCAATGCGCCGGAATGGCCCCCAACCACGGAATCCCAGATGGCTTAAGCGCCACGTTGGGATCGAGTCCCCGGGTCACAGCCCGATGAATGATCGCCTGCTTCTGCTCCGTCAGCAGCGCAATCACTTTCCGCTTGGCCCGAATCGCCCTCTCCAGGCGGCCGTTCGCCCAATCCAGGAAGCGGACGATTGCGCCTTGTTCGGTGGGAGTGGGGACCGGGATGGAGACGCCCAAAATGGCTCCCTGCGATAGACCGTAGCGAGTCACCCCGTTGGCCTGCACGTGAAGCTGTGCAGCAATGAGGGGCGATTGAAGCGCTCTATGGAGGTATGCCCCAAGGAGTCCCGCGCGGGGGCGCAGGATGGCAAGGTGATATCCACAGACCAAATCCGGGGCCTCGTGTTCCACCAGCGACGGCACCCCAATGTCCTTCCAGGATTCTGAGTCCTTCGTGATCAGGACATCGCCCTTGCACAGACGAAAACGGTAGCATTCGTCGCTGCTTCCAGTGGCAGGCATGAATTTCAGATGTTCAGTAATCCTTTCATGCTTATATACATCAACATAATTGCAAAGCCGAATTGCTTGTTCGTTTGGTTTGGAATGCTTGTCGACGTTGCTGACACGCATTTCACAGGTATGTCGCATTCGAAGCGTGTCCCAATGCGCCGGCACCTTCCCCAACCACGGCAGTCCCGACTCCTTGTACTCCGGATATGGTTTGAGGTCGGAAATCATGCCCGTGCTCCCTTGTCGTCGGTTGTCCGCTGGATGGCTCGTTCGGCCAACAACTGCTGCTCGCGGACCAGTTCGGCGCGCAGTTCGTCTTCGGACGGTAGGACGAGTTTGTACTTGGTGGCGAACAGGTGCTGGTGATCCTGGAGGACCGAGTAGCGGACGATGGACTTGTCCTTCTGGGCGCACAGGATGATGCCGACGGTGGGGTTGTCCTGGGGGCCGCGGCGCAGGTCGTCGTACATTCGAACGTACATATCCATTTGACCGATGTCCTCGTGGCTCAGCTCGTCCGTTTTGAGGTCGAACAACACAAAACACTTCAGCAGGTAATTGTAAAACACCAGGTCCAAGTAGAAATCCTTGGATTCCGTACTGATGCGTTGCTGCCTGGCCACAAACGCAAATCCTTTGCCAAGCTCCAGCAGGAACGATTGCAGGTGGCCGATGAGGGCGTCCTCCAATTTCGACTCCAGTAACCGGCCGCCATCGGGCAATCCCAGAAACTCCAGCATGACCGGGTCCCGAATGAAATCCCTGGGGGTCAGAGCCAGCTTGGCTGTGTTGGCCGCTGCCTCATCCCGCACAGGCTGCCTGTCCTGGCTGGCCAATAGACGTTCGTAATACAAGGTACCAATCTGTCGGTCCAGCGCCCGACTGCTCCAATTCTGGTCCGCTGCCTCGTTCATGTACCAGAGTCGGGCAGCGCTGTCCTCGACACGCAGCAGCGAGCGATAGTGGGTCCAGCTCAATTCGGGCCGCAGCGCGGCCCGAATTGGGAAGAGCGAGTAGAAAGCCCGCATTCGCCGAAGAGTTGTCTCATCGAACCCCTGGCCAAACTCCTCGGTGAGGCTCTTCGCCAACTTGGGTACAAGGCGCGTTCCGTATGCTGCCCGTACCGTCCCGGATTGTTCGAATTCGACAATGTGTTGGCCGATGGACCAGCAGGTATTGACCTGTACCACATCCACGGCACGCAACGCCTGCTGCCGAGCGGTCTGGATGACTTCCCGCAGACTGGCCAGGAGGCCTCCAAGTCCCTGTGACTGTGTCAGGAGTGAGCCTGGCGACTCTTGCTTGGCCCCAACTACCAGGGCGGACTTCCCGCTCGATAAGCTTACTTGTTTGTCGGATGGTTTCTTTGTCTTCACTTCGAGGTTCCCTTCAACAGGTCGTCCAGCAGCCCCTCGGCCTCCTTCTGGATGGCCAGGATGTCGGCGCTGATCTCCTCCAGCGTGCGAAGTGGTTGAGGCTTGTAGAAGTGCCGCGTGAAGCTGACTTCGTACCCGATTTTTGTCGCCCCTTCTTTGATCCAGGCGTCGGGCGTATAGGGCAGCACTTCACGACGGATGAAGGCTTCGATGCCGCCCTCTTCAAGCAACGGCACCTGCTCGGTGTCCCGCAAATCGGAATCGGGCTCGTATTCGACCACAACGGGGCGGCCATAGACCTTTGCCTCGAACAGACCGTGCAATGGGTCCGGTTTTGCCTTGCCCACTTTGTGGATCTTAGAGATGACAGGTGGTGCCGTCTCGACGCGCCAGCTAGCGGCCTTCAGAATCTGCTTCAGATCCGCTGCCGTGAGCTTGATACCGGCCCGCGTGATCGCTGAATCGACGGCATCATAGAAGGCGTTGTGGTCCTCGTGGAGCTTGTCACCAAGCTGCGAGCGCAAGGACGTTGCCACCTTCACCAGCCGCCCGTCCCGCTCCCAAGTCTTCGGGTCCAGCAGTTTCTTCTTCTTCTTCTCCGGCAAGCCCTTCTTGGCGCTGCCTCCCTCCTCGTCATCTCCGTCGTCGTCGTCACCGCCCCACTCCGCCAAGCGCTTCTCCAGGGCAGCGGAAACCTTGCCGAAATTGTGGAACAGGTCGTCGCCGAATTCCTCGTACAGGGCCGAGCGCAAGTCCTCGTCTCCAGACGCAAACCGCAAGACTTCGATGGCCTTGAGAGAGAGTTGACTGTGCAGGCGCAGCGGACGCTCCACCGTGACCTTCCAGTACCCGAAGGCCTGGTTAGCGAAGATCTTCGACTCGGGAGTCTCCTGGAAATCCAGGAACGTGCGACTGATGCGCTCGATGTCCTCGGGGCCAAGTTCGCAGTTCTTCTTGCCCAGGTTCTTTCGCAGCGGCTTGAACCACTGACTGGCGTCGATGAGCTGAACTTTGCCTCGACGATGGACGGGTTTCTTATTGGATAGCACCCAGATGTATGTAGCAATGCCCGTGTTGTAAAAAAGGTTAAGCGGCAGGGCCACGATGGCTTCCAACCAGTCGTTCTCAATCAGCCAGCGGCGAATATTGCTCTCTCCCTGCCCCGCATCCCCGGTAAACAGCGAGCTGCCATTGTGGACCTCGGCAATGCGGCTTCCCAAGGCAGAGGTGTCGTTCATCTTCGAGGCCATGTTGGCCAAGAAGAGCATCTGACCATCGCTGGAGCGGGTTATCAGCGACATCTCCTCGCCCTGGTGCATCACCTTGAAACGAGGGTCACGCAACCCATCCTTGCCGCCCAGGGCATCCAAGTCCTTCTTCCAACTCTTCCCATACGGAGGATTGGCCAGCATGAAATCGAAGTCATGAGAGGGGAAGGCGTCGTGCGACAGCGTGGACCACTCCGCACCTCCGACGATGTGGTCGGCCCGTTCGCCTTCGCCCTTCAGCAACATGTCCGCTTTGCATACGGCATACGTCTCGGGATTGATCTCCTGGCCGTACAGATGGGGGCTGATTTCGAGACCTTGCTTCGCCGCAATGGCAGCGAGGGTCTCCTCGGCCACCGTCAGCATGCCACCGGTGCCGCATGCACAGTCGTACAGCAGGTAGGTACCAGACTTGAGCTGGTCCTCAATGGGCAGGAAGACCAGATTCGCCATGAGCCGAACGGCATCCCGAGGGGTCCAGTGCTCGCCCGCCTCCTCGTTGTTTTCTTCATTGAATCGGCGGACCAACTCTTCGAACACGGTTCCCATGCCGTGGTTGTCCAGGCCTGTGGGCGAGAGGTCAATTTCCGGATCCAGGAAGGTGTTAATCAAGGTACCAATTGCATCAGCCTTGGAAAGCGTGCTGAGCTGGTTCCGGAACTTGAAGTTCTCCAGGATGTCCTGGACGTTGGGCGAGAATCCGTTGAGGTAGTCCTCGAAATCCGCCAACAACTGCTGCTGACTGCCCCGAGACTTCAGGTCACGGAGGTTGAACCGTGACGTATTGTAGAAGGCCTGCTTCGCCGCAGCCGCCAGGGCCGCTCGCTGCTCGGTGATGCCCGCCTCATCCAACATCTTCTTGGTATCCAGCACCGCCTGCTTGGTCGGCTCCAGCACGGCATCCATGCGCCGCAACACACACATGGGCAGGATCACGTCGGGGTACTTGCCCCGCTTGAAGAGGTCCCGCAGCACGTCATCGGCGATGTTCCAGATGAACGAGACAATTCTATTATGTGTGGCTTGGTCCATGATTATTAAGGCTCCATTGCAATTCGATGGTGCAGGATTGATGTTTCCCAGGCAGCGGAAAGCCCGGAAAGGTCAAGACCTCGTCTCGACGGCGCCCCGTGCCCAGATGCCCCGCAACCATCGATTCAACGGTTGGAAATGTACATCAGTGTGAATGGGCTGGGAAGGACTTTCTGACGGGAGGGATCCGCGCTGTGACAGAATCCGGTCCGGCAGGTTCCGGAAAATCTGGCCGGTGGTTTCCAGGTATTCTGTCCTCCTAGCCCCAAGCCGGGATATCGAAGGGTGTGGCACGGAAATGAATCAGCCTTGCACCCGATAGCAGCCAGTGCTACTACCGGATTCATCACTCGGAGACCATAGGACTGGTGTAATGTGCCTGCCATTGTTCCGGTCCCGACTACACCAGACCCAGCGGCGATGGCTCTGTGAGGAGGCTCAAGCATGACTAGGCAACGCAGAAAGCCGGCCAGCGGAATCCCAGGCCCCACAGCCATTTCGATCAAGGATCTGGTTCAGAAGTTTGAGCGTGGAGCCAAGGACCCGTGGCATCTGGCCATCGTTCAGAGGTCCTCGGTCTGGGATAGCCGAAGAGTGGCTCGATTGCTGGATTCCATGTTGCACCGCTATCCCATCGGAACACTTATCTGCTGCAGAACGGCCCAACCCAGCAGTGTGCTTGAGTTTGGCTCGGGGGGCAGGACGGCAAGGCTGTCGGGCAAAGGGGAACAACTATTGGACGGGCAGCAGAGGGTCCTGGCGATGCTCTCGCTGTTTGCCCCGAATCTACTTGACGGAGCGGAGGGTGTGACTGAGTTCTTCGTGGATCTCTCGGTCGACTCGCCAGAGGTGAAGGACGCAAAGGACGACAAGAGGCTCTGGAGGCTGATTGCATGGAAGGGGGCTCGTGGCGACTCGGAGACAAAAGAGTTCGATGCGAATCGAGGGTATTTCTTAAGTATCAAGAGGCTTGGAGATGCACTTCGGCAGGGTCCTGACTTGCGAAAAGGCAAGTCGCAGAAGCTGACTCGCACCGACGTGGAGAAGCTGCCGGTCACCAAGCTGGAAACTCTATTGCGGCAAATTGATGTTAGCTTCCAAGGTATTCGGGAAGGAGAGCACAAACATGCCCAAGATAGACTGTGTGCCCTCCTCGACTGTTGGCATACACCATGGATTCCTGTTCAGACTGTTGAACTGCAGTCACCGGAGGACGTGCTGCACGTCTTCACTCGGTTGAATATGGAGGGGGTGCCAACCACCGAAGCGGATATCTTCTTTGCGGGGGTGAAGACTATCTGGCCCGATGCTGAACGATGCCTTGCAGACTTCTGCGACAAGGTGAAGGTCTACCAAGATCGCCGCATGGATGCGTTAAGGCTCATTACCAGATTGGCATTCAAGGCAATACTGAAGCAGGACATGCCTCGGCTGGAGATCTCGAGGCTGCAACGGGCCAATCAGGCGCCCCTTATCGATGAGATGAAGCGGTTGTGCACCAGAAACGCTAACGAGATGTACCGTGCCATCGAACTCTCGGATGAACTCATCAAGCTGAATCACCGGAGCGACGGGTGGCTTCGCTTTGTGGACAGTCACCTGTTTGACCACGTGTTCGCGTGGGCTATGACACATCTCCATCCAGTTTCCAGTGACGATGCCCAACTGACGGGAGCTTATCTCTTCTTTGGTACTGCTGCACGCCTATGGCCCGTCTTCGAGGATCAGTTCACGGTGCTGGCGTTCGCCGCTGCGTGCAACACTACACAGGCGGTGTTCCCCGCTGAAGAGATTTTAATGAAGCTGCGAGAAGCGTTTCCTACGCTGCGAAGAAGAAGGACAGAGGTGCTGCTGCCTTCAGGCGAGAATGGTGCAACGAATCGAACGCAGCAACGCACAATCGTAAATGCCAGGGGGCGCCTCTATCTCAGCTTGGCGCAACATCTTTCCCGCAGCGACCTGGGCAAGATCGACTGGGACCACATCTATGCGCAGAATCTTCGCCATAGACTCAAGTGGTACGGCGAGGAGGGCAACACCCGTCTGACGTTCCACCCCGACGCGGGGTTGATCTTCCGAACCGGGAACCTTGCCGCCATCGATCGCAGCCTGAACCGCTCATTGATGGACAGCCCGCCTCCGGACAAGCTCGCCAAGTTGAGTGAGCAACCGCAGCGAGGCACGGGGCGACGACGCCTCTTCATCACTGACTCAGAAGAACAGATGCTCAAAGCCGCGTGGGAAGCCCTGCAGACGCAAGATGGTTCCAGGCAGGGCACCACAGAGGCCATCCGCCACCTGGAGGCCGTCATCAGCGGCCGGGAGCTTCGCCTTTGGGCCAACGCCGAAAGAGTCTTCCCTGCCGGCAAGGAGTTCTGGAGTGCCCTTTCCGGCAGGTCAGGCGACTCGGCTGATGCGGGTAGCGCACCGAGCGATCACATAGTCGAGTGACGCTGCTTTGCGTCTGGCTCTGCTCATCCTCCTCTCCCTTCCATGAATGGGTCTTCCTGGTCAACAGGGCTCCCCAACAAGATGTGAATCGCCCCGCTCCCCCCATCCCCTACCCATCCACAAACCCAACCCGCTTCAGCGTCCCGATTCGACGCTCCACCTCCTGGGCCACCTTCGACTGACCTGGCAGCAGCGTGGCGTGGTGCCTCTCAAGCACCGCCTTCACTGCCTTCAGCACCTCCTCAAGTTGCTCTTCGGTGCCTCGGAGTTTGGGGAGGAGCTTCTGGCAGAGGCCCTCGTCAAGGGCTGTTTGGCGGAGTTCGGGCGTATCGGTGCCTTCGCAGTAGGTGCCAACGTAGGCGTCGAGCTGGTCCAGGTCCCGGAGGCTCAAGCCAAGGCCTGCGTGGGAAAGGGCGTTGTCCAGCTCTTTGAGCAGTTCGGCCAGTTGTGCTTTGTTGCCGTGGAGCGTCAGGCCCTCCCAATGGGTGCGCAGGTCGATGATGTGCGCACGGCTTCGAAGCCGGGGGCTTAGGGTTCGGGTGGTCTCGTCGTTGTTGATGGTCCCAATGATTCGCAGGTTTCGAGGATAGTCCAATTCCGTAGCTGGCGGCCTGGCCCCGTCGGAAGTGTCGGCTCCGGGACTCTGCATGAGCCGCTGCGTTGATGGGCTGGGGCAGACCAGAATCTTGCCGCCAGACTCCATGGCCGAGATGAGTTGCGACATATAGTACTCGGGATGGCTCAGATTCAGCTCGTCAAGAATCAAGAAATGCTGCTGCTCTGGATTCTCACGAGCGTGAATCAGCAAGTCGTAAGCCACCCCCGGCACGAAGGTTGGCGGATCGGATAGGATATTGAGATAGCCAAGAACGTCTCGGTCACTGGTCCAATCCGGCCGCACCCGCACCACCGAACAGAGCCTCCTGAACCCATCCAGCCCTTGTAGCGCATCCAGCGTTGCCTTCAACGTGACACCACTACCGGCCCTGCTCACCGCTGCCTCCAGAAACCCAGTCGCTGCCCCGGCGTACAGCAAGGCCAGCAACGTCTTGCCAGTCCCAGGCGGCCCCGCAAGAATGGCCATGCGGCTTCCGCCTTCGGCTTGCATAGCGGCATGCAGCGAACGTAACTGGGTTGAAGGGGTTTGGTAGCCAGGACCAATGCGTTGGAGAGCAGACTGGATTTGGTTCAGGCCCACCGGGGCAGGAGAAACCGCCGGCAAATCATGACTGTGAGTCTGCGGGACCAGGAGACCACGGCCACAAGGCCCAAGTCCCAACATAGCCAGTGCGAAGTCCCTGGCAAAGGGTGCATGTTCGGGCTGTTCGTCATATCCCCTTAGTGCGTCGGCATGTCGCAGAAGAGCCTCAATTGCCAATTCCGATTCCTGCTCCCTGAGAAGACGAAGTGCGCTCAGGGTCGCCTCTGCGTTCTCGGAGTACTGGAGCCGAAGCTGATCCAGAACAACCTCATCGAGCCAGGTCCAGGCCTGCCGGTCTGTACTATTATCATACTCCACAAACAACGAAAGCTCTTCTATTGCTTCGGCAAGATTTTCTTCTGGCAGTGCCAAACAAATAATTAATGCCGCCTTATTACGCGATATCTCATCCCTACCAACGATAGATGACATAACTTCCTTAAACAGCCCAACTCGCCCATACAGGCCCTGCTCACATATATCACGAACCAGCTTTACTGATTTGAAGCCACCCCACATCGATTCTAACGATGCTTCGATAATGGTCTTAATAACCGCGCTAACTACTATCGTGTGTTTAGATAAATCGCAGTCTTCAAGTATGCCTGCTAGACAGTAAAGAATGCGAAACCGCTCTGAATCAGATATTTCACTCCAATGCCGGCAAAAATCTATAGAAAACTCATCTTCATCGCGCAACCAGTGACATAGCCAAGCTCTGCTTTTTGTATTATAAGGGTCATAAAACAGCACACTTGAACTTGTTATACTCATAGACTCAGTTATGGCTCGTTTCAGCTCTGCTACCCGCCAATGAGCGGCGGTGCACCATTGTACCAGGGAATCAAATATGGTCTGTCTAAAATACTGCACGTTTAAGCCGATCATAGCTGAGAAAAGCTGACTTGGTTGTAATTGTCCTTCCTCGGCTCTGTCTATCCACCACATGTATGATTGGTTTGGCGAGTTTATTGGTGTTGAGCGGTCATCGGCCTTCTGAGCCGCACGTATCAAATCTCTAATTCCCGGAATTCCAACAAATTGCTTAACAGCCTCTTTGCCTTCTTTTAGTGATGAACCTGTTAATAACGACACAAACGCCTTCTCCGCCTGCTCCACGTCGATCCTGTATTTTTCCTGTTCAGTCATCGGTCAGTACCTCCATGAGGATGTCCAGGTGGTTATCTATTCTTGCATCAGCGGCCGTGGAGAACTGGGTGGCGCCGAGGCCGGTTTCTTTGAATGAGTTGTGATCACCCCATGCTTGCCATACCGGGCAACCGGTGTTGTTGGGGGTGGAGTAGACCAACAATGCGTGGGTTACAGGTCTCTCCGATAGGGCAGAGGCTACCCGGATGCAATCTCGGTAGGCGTGCAGTTGCGCTGCGTCGCTGCCCCAACGGTCGTTTCTGGTGTCACCCTTCGTAGGCTCCGCTGCCTTGTGTTTGGCGTCAATAATCAGTAGCTGGTCGCCCTTGCGGATGAGAAGGTCTGGACGGGCCTCCAGGGAAACGGATTGGTAGGGGGGACCACCGTGGCGTCTCCGGTGCCTGCTACCGACGGTGAACTGGTAGTGCAGTTCGACGTCGTGGTGGGGCCAGAAGAAGGCCCGATGGAGGTCCAACGCCTTGGCTGTCGGCCCCAGCGGCGTATTGGGTATTGGCGAACCTGATTGGCCGCCATGGCGTGCAGAACTCTCGTCGGGAAACCATGGCCGTGGAGCGCCAAGTCTGCTTTGGGCCTCGGGGTTGTCTGGGCCCAATGCGCTGATAATCCGGTCTCGCACCCTGAATACAGTCCACAACTCAAACACGCGCCAGTCGTCGAGCAACGCGATGTCCAAATCCGGCCCAGGATCGGGAAGCAGCGAGCGCTCGAACGTCCGCCAAAGCGAGAATATGGATGCATACAGGGGCGCTGATACCACGCCCACCGAAGGAACTGTGGTTGCCCGGCCTGGCTCGATGTCCACCAGAGGCACCCTTCGTCTCAACGTTCGCAGCCGGCGATTCATCGCCTGCAACTGGTCCCGGAGCTCCCTCAGTGTCCGTCCAGTGTTGCGCTGTCTAACACTCCCTGGCCCGTCCTCATCCTCGTCGCCACACTCTTCTCCGGATACCTCCTCCCCCCTGACTTCGCCCACACCAGTGAGTTGCTCGGCCAATCGCCTTCGTCTCTCAATCTCGTCACTCAATCGATCCTGGAGGTCCACCGTTGCGGCCAGGATCCTATCGACCACGCCTGCCACGAAGCGGTTCTCGGGCGTGTCATAGGTCTGCATCGCCCGCAGGCAGGCCACGTCGGTCAGCGCCCCGGTTCTCGCCAGCGCCAGCTCCGTCGTTCGAGACAAGTCAACTCGGTCCGCTGCCCAGATGGCCACCGATTGGGTTTGTTCAATCAGCGAAGAATGGGGGTTCAAGGCCAGCGCCTGCAACCTCCGGATGAGCTTCTGGCCAAAGCCCCACCTCAGCAGCCAGTTGAGCTGGGCAGCGGGCAGCACAAGGCGGGCAGCGGCGGGAGTGGCTGCTTGGCCCGCTACGCCGGGGCTCCACAGGCCCGACCAGAGTTGGTGAAGGTCTTCGAAGATCTCTTGACGCCACCTGTCCACACTGTAGGTCTGTTGATCTGGGCTAACCAACACTCGCCCCTTTCCCATCGCCATCCTGCTTCTCCCGCTTGCCAGCATCCTGGTCTGAATTCCCCAGGAACATACGAAGCAGGCCGATGACGCCGATTATGATACAGGGTATGCCGATAGCCATGCCCGGACCGCCTCCCACGGCAATAATTGCCGAAATGCCGGAGATGACAAAGGCCAGCATAAGGAGAATCTTGAACAGCCACCACAAGAAAGACGCTATCAATACCAATGCCAGCACACCGACTACGCCAAGAATGATATACAATACAACCATTTCAATGACCCTCCCAGTTCTCTCATAAAATCAGGCCAGGAAGTTGAACACAGGGGGACGGTAGCAGTCTGCGCAGAAGGCGTCAACATCTGGTTTGGAGCCCATTCAAACAAGAAAATGCTCCTTGCCCCACCCCCACCACCAACCTGCTACAAGTAGCCCATCTCCCACGCTCGGAGGTGTTATAAGCGGTACTTGCATCAGGTTGACGCTTCTCCAACTACTGCTCCGCTGCACCAACTGGTGCGCGTGCCGTGCCGACGAGGGACGGTTGAGCGCATGGGGTGAATCTCGGCCCACGAGCGCAGAGTACCAGCCCCCCAACCCTACCGAACCTCCAGCCACTTCTTGTACTGCCGAACCGAATCCCAGAAGCCGTCCAGCACTGCCTGGCTGCTGTACGTGGCGCCGGTGACTGCGTCCAACTGGTAGGGGCCGCTGTCTCGGGTCGTTGGGTCCAGTTTCGACACGTCCAGGCCCGCGAACTGCTCGAAGAACCAGGGGGAACTCTCAACATAGTACCACCACGATTCCCACTGGCTCATTACCTCCAGAGAACGAGTCGTTCCCCCAGTATCGAAGCCCGTAATCGTGACAACCTCGCCGTCGAACCCGTACCCGTTGCCCACGAAGGCCGTACCCTCGGCGGCCGCCTCGCCCCTGGCCTCGAAGTAGCGCCTCTCGTCGAACAGCGCCGCCAGAAACTCCACAGCCGTCGGAAAAATCTTCTTCAAAATCAATGACTCCGCTGCCGTCACCGGTTCAACCCCCTTGGCATCGGCATCCACTGTCTCGAATCCTACGTCCCCGCCAGCCGAATCCCCGCCATCCGAATCCCCATCCGCCAAATCCCGACCGGCGTGGTCGCCCAATTCGGGCAGCACATCCCAGGGGCCGCCCGTGCTGTCGTTGTTGAGCCAATCGCTTTGGTCCATCTCGGTATCGGGATGCCTGGCCTCCTCACGCAACTCACCGACATCTACCCCTGCATCGCCGGGGCTGGATTTTCCCTGCCCACCGCACGCAAAGAAGACGGCCGCACATGCAGCGCTCAGCAGCAAGTGACCACCGGTTGTTCTCAAGCTCTAACCTCCAGTATCGAAAGCCGAAACGGCGTGACCCCTGGACCAAACGCACAAGCCAGAACATTGCGCCGCCGCAGCAGGGCCGATGTTCAAGGGATGGGTGTCCCTACTTCTTTGGCTGGTCCGGCTTCGGGTCCGGTTGCGGTTCCACAGGCTTGGGCGGAGAAGGAACCGGCACCGGCTCCGGATTGCATCCTGCAAGGCAGGCGTTGAGGCACTTCACATACTCCTCAGCCAGGCCCCGACTGCAACTCTCGACGCACTCCTCCGGGCACCCGGCCTGGGCAGCAATGGGTGCTCCGCTGAACATCACAAACAGAGCGATACTTAGCAATGCTTTCATCAGAACCCTCCAAAATCCAGTGCCAATGGCAAGGCCAGCCTAAACCACTGCTCACCTTTCCCGCCCCCCCTTCGACTCGGCCCTGGCCTCGCTCAGGGTACACGGCTGCTGGGGGGACCGAGATATCTGAGCAGCCGTGTAGCATACGCTTCCTTCAGCGCGGAGGATAGGGAGGTGTGCGGCCGCCCTACACGGCTGCTGGGGGGATCGAGATATCTGAGCAGCCGTGCAGGAGAACAAACGAAAGTCCTTGACTGAGGCCAGGGCCC
Organism: uncultured Myxococcales bacterium; assembly: GCA_964593355.1. Lineage (GTDB taxonomy): Bacteria > Myxococcota_A > UBA9042 > CAIXZC01 > CAIXZC01 > CAYTWV01. Next base: position 22,432 of record CAZQHM010000035.1, on the reverse strand, counting down.
TGGGGCAGTCTCTCAGTTGCGGGTAATTCGTAGATAGGAGTCAATTCGCAAGTGGAGAAGGTCGACGTAGAAGAGCGAGTCGAGTTCATCCGGCAGGCTGTCATGAGGGCTGGCATCAGGCTGACTCCTCAGCGGCTGGAGATTTTCCGTCTGATCGCCGCCAGTGAGGAGCATCCCAGTGCCGAGGCCCTGTATCGCGTGCTGAAGCCGCGAATGCCTATGGTGTCGCTTGACACGGTGTACCGAACGCTCTGGATGCTCAATGACCTTGGGCTTGTCTCGACGCTTGGCCAGAGGAGGGACGGCGTTCGTTTCGACGCCAACCTCGCACCCCACCATCACTACGTCTGCGTTCGCTGCGGGATGGTTCGAGATTTCAACAGTGCCGAATTGAACGAGCTTCGCATCCCGGACTCGGTTGCGTCGTTCGGAAGTATCGTTGCAGCGCACGTTGAAGTGAGAGGGGTGTGCAGTCACTGCGCAGCGGCCCTTGCCGGGGAATCGGACAAGGACATGGAAGGACTAACAGCCAAAGAGAGAAGAGGAGAGAGAAATGAGTGAAGAGAAGAAGCACCCAGCGGGCCCCAACAGCTTCCCCTCAATGCGGGGGAGGTCAAACCGAGACTGGTGGCCGAACCAGCTTAACCTTAAAATCCTTCATCAGCACTCCACGCTGTCGAATCCCATGGGTGGGTCCTTCGACTACGCCGAGGAGTTCAAGAAGCTCGATTTGAAGGCGGTGAAGAGTGACCTTTTCGCCCTTATGACCGACTCCAAAGATTGGTGGCCAGCGGATTGGGGCCACTACGGCGGTCTCTTCATCCGCATGGCGTGGCACAGCGCCGGCACCTACCGCATGGGCGATGGGAGAGGGGGAGCAGGAACCGGCAACCAGCGCCTTGCCCCCATCAACAGTTGGCCGGACAACGTGAACCTTGACAAGGCGCGCCGGCTGCTTTGGCCTATCAAGCAGAAGTATGGTCGGAAGCTCTCGTGGGCCGACCTGATGATCCTCGCCGGCAACTGCGCCCTGGAGTCCATGGGCTTCAAGGTCTTCGGCTTTGCCGGCGGACGTGAGGACCTCTGGGAGCCTGAAGAGGATATCTACTGGGGCACCGAGGAGACCTGGCTGGGCGACAAGCGCTATTCCGGCGAACGCGAGCTGGAGAACCCGCTGGCAGCGGTACAGATGGGCCTGATCTACGTTAACCCGGAAGGGCCCAACGGCGATCCGGACCCGGTCGCTTCGGGTCGAGACGTAAGGGAGACCTTCGCCCGAATGGCCATGAACGACGAGGAGACAGTGGCCCTGGTCGCCGGGGGCCACACCTTCGGCAAATGCCACGGAGCCGGCCCGGCGTCCCATGTGGGCCCCGAGCCCGAGGGTGCCGCCCTGGAGCAGCAGGGCCTGGGCTGGAAGAGCAGCTTCAAGAGCGGCAAGGGTGGCGACACCATCTCCAGCGGCATAGAGGGCGCCTGGAAGCCGAACCCCACCAAGTGGGACTCCGGCTACCTCAAGGTGCTGTTCAAGTACGACTGGGAGTTGGTCAAGAGCCCCGCCGGAGCTCATCAGTGGCTGGCGAAGGATGTGTCCGAAGAGGATATGGTAGTTGACGCCCACGACCCGTCCAAGAAGCACCGACCAATGATGACCACGGCGGACCTCTCCCTGCGCTACGACCCGGCCTTCGAGAAGATTGCGCGTCGTTTCCTGGATAACCCCGACCAGTTTGCCGACGCCTTTGCCCGGGCCTGGTTCAAGTTGACCCATCGCGACATGGGGCCCCGCTCCAGGTACCTGGGACCTGACGTTCCCACCGAGGAGCTCATCTGGCAGGACCCAATACCGGAAGTGGACCACAAGCTCATAGATGCCCAGGACATCAAGTCGCTCAAGACCAAGATTCTGGCCTCGGGGTTGTCCATACCGGAACTGGTCTACACAGCCTGGTCCTCGGCCGCTACGTTCCGCGGCTCCGACAAACGCGGCGGTGCGAACGGAGCACGCATTCGCCTCGCCCCGCAGAAAGACTGGAGGGTCAACCAGCCTGCCCAGCTCTCGAAGGTGCTGGTGACGCTCGAAGGGATCCAGAAAGCGTTCAATGAGGCGCAATCGGCAGGCAAGAAGGTCTCCCTTGCCGACCTGATCGTGCTTGGTGGCTGTGCGGCCGTTGAGCAGGCAGCGATGAGGGCTGGAAACGAGGTGGAGGTGCCCTTCGCCCCAGGTCGCATGGATGCATCCCAGGAGCAGACCGATGCCGACTCCTTCTCCGTGCTGGAGCCCATGGCCGATGGATTCCGAAACTACCTGAAGGCCAGGTTCAGCGTGCCGGCAGAGGAGTTGCTGCTCGACAAGGCGCAGTTGCTCACCCTGACGGCACCAGAGATGACGGTCCTCACAGGTGGCATGCGGGTGCTTGGGGCGAACTTCGGGCAGGCCAGCCACGGGGTCTTCACCAAGCGCTGCGAGACGCTCAGCAACGACTTCTTCGTGAACCTGCTGGACATGGGCACTGAGTGGAAGGCGACGTCGGATCCGGATCTCTTCGAGGGCCGTGACCGCAAGACCGGTGAGCTGAAATGGACAGGTACCCGGGTCGATCTCGTCTTCGGCGCCCACTCCCAGCTTAGGGCCGTCGCTGAAGTCTATGCGTGCGCCGACGCTCAACAGAAGTTCGTAAGCGACTTCATCGCTGCCTGGAACAAGGTGATGAATCTCGACCGCTTCGACCTGCGTTGAGACGGTGAGACCTGACCCATCACAGCTCTTTGCTGAGCCTGGGTGCCCTCCTCCAATGCCAGATGCACCGTTCCCCCAAGGCGTTTGACAAACTCCAACACGGCTCCTTACGCTTCCTTCAGCGCCGAGCATGGAGAGGTCTGCTGCCGTTCCGGCCTTGGCGTGGCGGTGCAGTAAGGGCGCGCCGTAAGCTTGTCGAACGGCCGACGTCACCCCCACCACATTCTATGACTGGCTCTTGCCCACCATCGGTGAGCTTCGTGGTGCCTCAGAAAGCGAACCAGGGGAGGATATGGACGTTCTTGCTGAACCTGACCATGTCGCCTGTGTATATCAGCATCGCCTCTGCCTCGGGGGTTCCCGCCAGAGAGCGCCATCGCTCCAGCCCACGAAGCGAGTCGGGGCGCACTGTGTCTCCCGCCTTGACCTCAATAGGAAGGAGTCGGTCGCCACCGTCATGTAACATGTCCACTTCCAGTCCCCCAGACTCCCTCCAGAAATAGAGATCTGGCTCAAGACCACGGTGGAAAGCCCTTTTCATCCATTCTGAGACAACAAATGTCTCGAAAATGGCCCCTCGGGAGGAGTGGAACTCCAACTGTTCTGGTTCACGAATGCGAAGCAAGTAGCAGAGTAGACCGGTATCCAAGAAATAGAGCTTGGGGGACCGCAGCAGACGCTTGTTGAAGCTGCGATGGAAAGGAGGCAACAAGGTGACGATGAACGAGGCTTCCAGCAACGAGAGCCAGCGGCGGGCGGTTGGCTGCGATACGCCAGTCTCAGCGCCCAGGGCCGACAGGTTGGTCAATTGACCGCTTCGCCCCGCACATAACGTCACGAATCGCCGGAATGCCTCCAGGTCGCCCACGTTGATCAGCTCTCTAACATCACGCTGCAAGTAAGTCTGGAAATAACTGCCCAACCAGTCCTGAGCAGGAAGCCCGTGGTGATGGATGCGAGGGTAGAAGCCTCGGAACACAGTCTCCATCCACGTAGCCCCCGGCTTTTCAGCCTCTATTGTCTCTGCCGTGGGCGGACCAGGAGGATAAGGGCCCACTGGACGTCCCTGAAGTTCTTCCAGCGTAAGTGGCAGCAGATGTCGAACGGCAGTGCGCCCGGCCAACGTCTGCGAGACACTCCTCAGCAGAAGAAAGTTGTGGGAGCCCGTGAGAACGAAACGCCCCATTTGCCGCTCCCGGTCCACAACTCCCTGGAGGTAGGAGAAAAGCTCAGGCACATTCTGAACCTCGTCCAGGATGACCCCTCCTCTTCGCCTGGCCAAGAGCCCACGAGGGTCCGATAGAGCCTCACCACGGATATCAGGGTCCTCCAGCGTCAGATAGTCGTAGTCCGGAAAGAGGCTCCGAACCAACGTTGTCTTCCCAGACTGCCTTGGCCCCGTCACCGTGATAATGGGGTAGTGAGTCGCATCCTCCATTAGTTTGGCTGCCAATGTCCTAGCTATCATGCCTCCCCCAGCCGTGCAGATTCAATATCGGATGTTGAATTTACACGGATACGGCCGGCTGGTCAAGGGTAACGGCCTTGGCGTGGCGGTGCGGTAAGGGTGACGTCACCCCTACCACTGAACTGCTGCCCTAGACACACCCTTGCCCCACGCCCCACCAACCTGCTACAAGTAACCCATCTCCCACGCTAGGAGGTCCTTATGGTCCGCACATGCATCAGGTTGACGCTTCTCCCAATACTGCTCCTCTACACCACCGGCTGCGGGGGCGGTGCTGACGGGGGACGGTTGAGCGCAGAGGGTGAGTCCTGCACCAGGACGGCGCAGTGCCGGGCCCCGCTGGTCTGCGTGAACCGTGTGTGTGGGGACGGAGCCAGCGTGGTGGATGTGGTGGCGGGCGATGTTGTGGGCGACGGAGCGGGGGCGGAGGACGCGGCAATACCAGACTTGCCCCTGACCTGGGTCGACCCCGAGACAGGGCTGGAGTGGCAGGTGACCACTATTGCAGAGCGGCTGCCCGTGGCCGAGGCCGTGGCCCATTGCGAGGAACTTAACCTCGCCGGATTCGACGACTGGAGGTTGCCCACTATCGGGGAGCTTCGAAGCCTGATTCGGGGCTGTTGGGCCACGCAAACGGGGGGCGTCTGCACCATCGATGACGATGGCTGCTTGGCTTGGGACTGCCGCATCGAGGCATGCAACGGCTGCAACTACATGACCGGCCCCGGCCCCGACGGGGTGTTCTGGCCCCCAACCCTGGCCGGAGCATGTTGCAGCTACTGGAGCTCGACGCCCGTGGAGGGGTCCGACATACATGGCTGGGGAATCGACTTCAGTTATGCGGTGATCAGTTCACCCGGGTTGACGCAGGCACGGTCCGTGCGCTGCGTGAGGGAGTGAAGGGGGGAGAAGGCTCCAGGCAGGGGTAAGGGAAACGTCAGCCATTCATCTCGGACAACGGGGTATTGATCTTCAGCTCTTCGCTCAGCTCGTGACTCATGAGGCCCTCCGACTAACGGGAAAGTCGAACATTGGGCGAGTATACAAGCGGCTTAATAAGTGGTGAAGGACGAACGACATGAGCGATGAGGCCGCATTGGCCCTTATGTGCCCCTCTAAGGTTCCGGACGCACTAGGCTGCGGCGTCCATCGATGCCGATATCGCTGCAGTAGTGAACATCAGGTCCGTCCGGCCATCGACATGTCCAGGCTCGCCACAGAGTCCCTCTTTGACCGCTTGGCGAACAACGCCATACCGGACCAAAGGATCCTCTGTTTCGGTCACGCCTAAGCGCGCCAATAGCACCCATCATGGGGCGGGGGGCCGTGTTGGTGGGCCTCGACATAGGTCTAGAGAACCACTGGAAGCTTTGCCGTAGGACGTGGTCTACTTGCCCCACCTTCGGCCGCACTATCGGATCGTCTGGTCCGCCTGGCGGCGCATCCTGGTCACTGGAAGTGTTCACTGCGAGCACTTTGACCTGCCAACTAGCGTTCGCCATCCGGTGGTGCTTCTTGCCATTGCCAACCATCAAGGTCTTTAACGCTGACAATGCGGTTGCCAACCCTCCATGCCAGGGCATTGTCAGGGTTGCCCCGACCGAATAGAGGGGCTTCTGCTAATCCTGGTTCGAACCTGAACCATCCTTGTTCGAACCAGGACCATTCGGCGTCGCTTGGCCTGTACCTGAATGTCCCAACAACCGTCTTCAACTGCCCGGCTCTCAAATCGATCACCGTTGTCGTCCCATCATGTCCCCCGGCGGCAATCAGTGAACCGTCGCCATTGAAAGCCAGGCTGAATACATGCGCCGAAGTTGTCTCGAACATAACCTGGCTAAGACCCGTGAGAATGTCTGTCGCCCCATCATTGGGAAAAGGGGTGCAGTCCCTTCCCGAAAGCGCCGGTGGCAGTGCCCAGACCAGTACCACGCCACCTCGAGCGGCGGCCATGCGGCAACCGTCTGGTGAGAACGCTAACGCCGTACAGAAGAACTCGCCCTGTGCATCAATCTCGTTGGCAACATCGGTCTCAGATTTCACGTCCCACAGGCGGATGTTGTGGCGATACGGGATGGCAGCAAAGGTGCCAGACGGATGAAGCAACACGCCAGCACCACTGAGGTTCCTTCGGTTGTAGAGGTCGAGGCTTGCCACCAGGCTTGGCCCATCAAGATCCCACACTTCAATCCCAGTCCCGCCCTGGTGTTCTTGAGACTGAACGTAGCCGGAGACCACCAGCCTACGGCCCGCTCTGTCCAGCGATATGGGTGAATACCACTTATCCCGAAATACTTCGATACCTATGGGAAGTCGACCAAGATGGCCGCCAACGTTCCCAAACACAACCTCCTGCCCGTCGTCGGTTGCCTCCCGCACACCGGCCATACGACGCCCGTCGCCAGAGACCGTTACCCACCACAGTTTACCCACATTCTCAGCAATCGATTTGCCTGAGACATCAATACGCACAACCGAGTCTGAGACTGGGCAAAGCAGCGTATCGCTGCCAAGCGAAAACGATTGGTCGGTTGGTTCGCATGACAGTACCTCGGGTGCAAATGGTTGGTCCTTGGTCACAGTACCTGATCGCCAGATCTGCACACTTCCACCATCGCCAGTAATGAGGTCGGGCGGATCGGTTGACGTGAACCCCACCGAAACCACCGGAGATGCATGGTCCTCCGCTAAGGTGAGCGTGGATTCATCCCAGAGGTTGCGAATAGACAACGCCTTGTTCTCCTGAACTAACAGCCTAGTTCCACATCGGGACAGCGCCACCATTCCGGGATTCACGTCTGCAACAACTCGGCGGGATGTCAAAGCTGCATCGAGAACTGTTAGAACGGCCCCTCCTTGGGCGTCCGAAAGGCAAAGCAGTACCGAACCGTCGGGACCGATATAAGAAGGAAGGTATGCTTTGTCACCTACTTCCAAGGTGTGTTGCTCACTCGATCCATCTGGATTCCAAAGCGTCACCCTCTTACTGTCCACGGTGAGTCCCTCAACGGTCACCAGACTACCGGCGGCGTTGACACGGAAACATTCGAGGGACTCCCATTTCCTGGCAACTGTATCTACGAGCCTGCCATCGGCGGCGTCGAAGATCTGGAGACCATGAATCGAATTCGCCCCGAAAACCCGTTTACCGTCCAGGCTGAATGCCACATTCATCAAACGCTCTTCATCCTTTCTGTCGAACAAGGAAGTGCCCCACACGTATTCGATAAACTGCCATACTTTCGGCGAGAATCGCTCGTTTAGCATGTAGACCCGAGACCCGTCCACAGTACTAACAACCTCCGCTGTATCTTGCCCACCTGCTACCGCAACCAGGCTCCCATCAGGAGAAACGGCTAAGGTAAAGAGCCCACGGTCCAGGCGACGGGTCCAGCGTTGCTGTCCAGTTTCTGCATCCCAGTTCCCTAATCTTCCAAACCATGGGTCAAGGCCAACGATCCCCCCATCGCCAGGAAGCCATGCCACAACACTGACACGGGAATGTGGGTGGATCACTCGGACAAGCCGCCCGGTTTCTGTCTCCCATATGCCGAGCCCACTATCCGAACTTCCGGAGGTCACGATATATCGGTCGTCTGGCGACCAATCGGCGAAACTCAAGGGCAGAAAATGCACCACCTGCTGGCGGACAAGGGTTGGGTCCTTATGGTATGTTACAGGGCGAGTGGAGACCATCTCGTACTTGCGCCATGACTCGATAGCCCCAGCGAGGGTCAGGGTTGCGATGATGCCAAATATGACCCCAGTCAACCAAGCCGCCCATGGGCGTCGAAGGTCGAGGCCGACAAGTTGGGCACCCTCCAGGATTGCGGCGACCGCAAAACCCACGACAAACCCGCCTACGTGGGCCGAGAGGCTGATGAAGGGAATTGTGGCACCCAGGACCAAGTTCCACAAGAGTAGGCCCACAATCAAGACCAGGTGGTTGGATACGAATCGTTTCGGCAAGTTCTGCCTGCTACGTGCCACAACGACCAAGGCCGCTCCCATCAGTCCGAAGGCGGCGCCGGAGGCCCCAACAAGGACACCTGGTTTGCCGAACAGTGAAGCCGCAAGGCTGCCCCCAATCGCAGCGGTGCCGTATGTCCAGACCAGCGCAACCGGCCCGCCCAGGCGTTCTACGATGTTCCCAAACATTAGGACCATGAAAATGTTTAAGGCCAAGTGAATGATACCGGCATGAAGGAAGGCGCAGGAGAACAGACGCCATATCTCGCCTTCACTCAACAAGTGCGGCAGTAAGGCACCCAAACGAGCCAGGTGTCGACCGTCAAGCGACGAGCCCGTACTGACAGTCCAGACGAACACACCGGCGAGGGCTGTTACCAGCAGAAGGGGTCCTACCGATGGACTTGCAAGGTCCGAGTAGCGCGTTGGCAGACGCACCTGAACCCGAAGTCGGTCCTCCACCATTTCCAGCAATGCCGCCCAGCCCAGGTTCTCTTCAGCGGGTAGGTCTGCCAACGCAAGGAGTCGCTTTCGATCCTGTGGGGTGAACAGGACGCGCTGGCTGGACCGTAGCGAAAGAGCATCCTTGACCACCACCCTGCGCCCGGTGGCTGCCATGAGCGATATCCTCGCCCGGTTGAGCAGTGCATCGACTTCCTCCACATCGGCAATTGACCCCCAGCCCGGGTCATCGGCGGCATCCTCCATCCGGCTCCCCAGCTTGAGGGCCAGCCCAATTTCGCCAACGCGACAAAGCCAATAGACGGCCACAGCATAGCGGACAGTATCATGAAAGAAGCTGACTGGTTGTTCAGAGGGGTCGGGGAAGTAGCCTTGCTTGCATTGCTCTACCGTGAGACTCGCAGACAAAGCGATGAGGCCGCTTGGCCTCTGGAGACGCTCTATTGCGGCGAGTGGTTCCGAGGGGGCGGGAACCGTGCGACCTCTATCTCCGCTATGCAGCCTGGTACAAATTCGGTAGTACTGCCGTCTTAGCGCAGTCGGAAAAAGCACAAGGGCAACTAATGCCCAGAAACGTGCTACTCCGTGCTGGCCGCGGATCCGATAGACGTCGGCCAGCAGTATCGCCGGGGCCGGCAGGGCCATGATGGCAAAGCCAAACAAGAGGACCAGGAAGGAAAGGTTCTCGCCGTTCTCGCCCCTCACAAGGGCCACGACAGAGAGAGCGAAGAGCAGCCCAACAACGATCACCATCGGGAGGTCGCCCTTCACCCGGCGACGGAGCAGCACAACAAAGGCCACGCCACTCAATACAGTCGCAAGGGCCGTTATGGCCCAAAAATAATTGTCAAACACTGCTGCCTCCAAATGTCGACATGGCCAAACTCTAGAGCATCGAGCCTGGTTGAATAACGCTATATTGGACAACGGATACAGGGGGAACTGTTTCAGTCCGTATCACCTGAGTGGCGTCCCGTCAAGTGGTGAATGAAGGGGTTCAGTTTCTCTTTGCCGGTTTTCGCCCCGTCGGCCACTCATGCCACAGCCTTCAGGAGAGTTCTGTTCTGTGCTGATAACGCTGGCTTGGGCTCAAGGCCTACACGGCTGCTCATGTATATCGACCCGGCTGCCAGCACCTGAGCCCACGGTAGGCACTTCGATGGCAGCGAGGCGAAAACCGCGTTGATGGGTAGGGTCGGAAATGAAGGTCACTCGTCTACACGGCTGCTCAGGTATCTCGATCCCCCAAGCAGCCGCGTACCCTGAGCGAGGCCTACGCCGAGTCGAAGGGAGGCGAGAATGGTGAGCAGTGGTTTTGGTCATAGTTTCCCCGAAAAGGTTGTCGTTCATCTCCCTTCTACGGGAGGAGCCGGTGCCCCTCTACCAATCCGACCGCCAATGGTCGTACCCCACACCAGCGGACTCTATCACCATCCAGAAATCAGCCTGCACAGGCACAAATAGTTCTGGACCGATCGCTGCCAACCGTTGTATACTCGGTACGAAACAGAAGGTTTTGATTTAACAAGGATAACAACGACATGAGAGCAACGGTGTTGTTTGTGCTAAGTGTCTTATGTAGTTCTTGCGTTAGTTCGAAATCGGAAGCCTTTCGACGATGGCAGGATAACTGGGACCAAGTAGATAGCGAGAATGTCGGTAAGCAACAGGGGGCCCTCGACGGTCAGAACTCAGTCGGCCCGTTGGTGGGTGGTGGGATAGCCAGCACAGTTTGGGGACGCATAACGGCAGCCGACCACCGGCATTATCGCACTTAATCACTCTACAGTCTAGTAGTTATAGCTTCAGCAAGGTTTTGCTGACAGGAGGTGGTTCTCATGCGATGCAAGTTGTTGCTGTGCCTTTTATTTAGTATCATGCTCGGGCCAAAAGCGGCTTTGGCAGATGAGTTTTCGTTCATTGAGTGGGATGTGAGGAGTCTGCCGGTCCTGGGGTTCTTCCCAATAGGTGGCAATCTCAGCATTGATGATGCGCAGCTTTCAACCTTCATGATTGGTCCATCCATCGACCTGCTGAACATCAATACGGCCAAGACCAGACTCTCTTTCCTGAACATCAGCGGCTACCTTCTGGGCGTTAACTACTCAGCGCTAACCGGGCAGAACGAGAACACGCAGGTGATTGATGTAGGGTTTTTCAGGGCCGGTCCCCACTATAGAATGTCGGGGCTTTGGGGGCAACGGTTGGCTCTTGGTTCCCAGATTGGCTACGGCGTTCTTCTGGCCGGTTCCACCGAGGAGCGAACATCCACCTTCCTCCACGGCATCGAGTTATCGTTTTCTTTCTCATGGACCGATTACGAGCCGCCCACCGCCTCGGGCCGAGTGCGCTTCGATTCCAAGACGATGGGGTGGCTAGGTGCGTTGGCCATCCTTGGCGGGTCGGCCACCCTGTTCGTTATGGCGGGAAGGAGTGAGAGTACAGCGAGTCAGGTATGGCTTGGTGTGGGTGGACTTGCATTGCTATCTCTGACCCCTCTGTTCGTCATTGGGTTTGAATGAACGTCTCTGTTATGTCTCGCTCCCATTAGAGGCCTGTTGCTGCTATCCGACGGAGTTCACAGCGAACGGAGGTATAGTCTCTTGACTCACTTAGCCGGGAAGCAATGTGCAGGAGAGCGCCATCGGCTGTTCGCTCGCAGTGACTGAATAGCGAGTGTCACTATCTATTCTATGTCATGGTTCTGGCCATTGGCGCTTCGGGGCGTTTGCTTCCAGCTTAGAGCGCGGATTGTCTACTTATCAGCCGTGATCACGGAATGGCGTCGAACTGCCCGCAACAACCGCCGGATACTGTGGCCACGAACTCGGTGACGAAGTCGTTGCGCTCCACCAGCACAAGGTAGGCGGCCCCTGGAACCAGTGGTGTCTCAGGGAGAAGACCGCTGGCGTTGCTCATGGCCACTGCATTGGGAGTGAAGTAGACTGGGCCGCCACCGGCAAACGGCTGCTTGAGAAGAAAAGAGGTTCCCGCAACAGAGTCCAGTTGCACCTTAACCGACCGGTCGCAGGTTGCGGCCGGAATCAGGAATCCGATCTCGGTGAAATGGTGACCGCTCATCAGTGTATCCCCCAGAACATACTGATCGAAGACCTGAGACGCTGCCTTGTTCTCGGCTGCACCGTTGAGGAGGATCTGGCTGTCACACTGGAAGGAACTCCAGAAGCCCTGCTCTCCGGGCTTGTTTTCTGCAGTAATGATGTTGAAGATGAACCAATTGAAGTCCCCGCTATCATCTTCAATCACTACCTTCAATGTGTACGTTCCGGCTGCGGGCAAGTTGAGCCACGCATCAGGGCCATCTGTATTGAGAAGCAAGTACTCTCCGCTGAGACCAACGGACTCTGGGGCCTCAAGCACCCACCACTGGTACTTGCAAGTGCCGTTGGGACAAAGAGCCTCCACATAGGCGTGTACCGCCCGATAGGTCCACGAGGTCACCTTCGACAGCACCGCCTTGGTTATCTGGATTGCCGATGACTTGATGGAAACGTCAACCTGCACCCCCAAGAGGCCGGGGGTTGAGGCTTCATCGGTGCAGACCATATCTGCCTTCACTGCCACACCGTAGTGGGACACGACCTCGAAGGTCTCGGTCTGAACGGGATTGCATGCGTGTACTACATTGTGGTCGCAGTCCAGCAGCGAGAGCAGAACGAAGTACTCACCCGGTGCAAGGTTGAATTGCGCTTCGATATACGGTCCCAAGTCGAACATCTGTTCGTTAAGAACAAGAATCTCCTCCGCAACGAATTGATCCTGATTCAGGGTAGAAAAGACCCACACCCTGAGCATACAGACCCCAATGGCCGCCAACTCCTCAGGGGCCAGCGTTGCAAACAAGGTGACCTGGCCCGGGTCAGAATCTTGCCCAGGAAGAACCTCTGCCGGCACGGAGATCACGACAGGCCCATTGTCGATGTTGGCACTGAAGCTCAGCGTCTTCCCGCCAGGAACGTGCACATAAGAGGAGGAGCCCGACGGCCAGCCGAGCAGCTTGTTGCCGTCAGCCTCAACTGTCTTGGCGGGGTCGTTGCTCTCTTGGCCATTAGTGGCCTCCTGGACCGGTATAGGTTCCTGGTCTTGGCCCGATTCCTGGACCGGCATAGGGCCCTGGTTGTAGTCAGATTCCGGTACCTCACAAGCTGTAAACGCAACCATAAGGCCTGCCACAAACAAAACATTGGTAACAACTCTTTTCATTATAAGCCTCCAATTGAAAAACCCACCAGCACCAACCATGGGCCGGCGAGCGTTGTCGTAATGAGAAAAGGAGCCGTCAATCCTTGGAGCTAAAGCTCTTTCCGGAAACCCAGCGGGCCTGATGCTTGTGAACGGCCTGTCTGGTGCCCAGAAGAACGAACCCGAGCGGTGCTGTATGTTGGGATTCGCCCCCGAGCCCTCCTCTTTTCGCGCTGGAGCCTTGCGACACCCACCCACCAATTCGGTCTCTTGAAACCATTCCGGGTAAGCTCTGTAGAAGAGCCTCTGATACCCGATTGGTCGTTTCTTCTCATTGCAATCCATGCTCTTCTCCTTTCTATGCTCGGAGGCCCCATCTCGGGGCCCCGAGCCTCGGAAGAGTTACTGACAAGCGGTTGGGAATGCTTCGCCGGTCTTCACTCTTTGAGGAGCAGAGACCCCCGGAATCGAGTTGAGATCGGCGTGATACTTCCCGGTTCCCGACACGAGCTTGCCGCCAGATAGTTCATTGAGCTTGTAGACGGCTACTGCAGCCATGCTGTCTGAATAATCACGGCCTTCGTTTCTGAAGCAGCTGATAGAGAAGGGGCTGTTGCTCAGTGGAAGAGCCTCGGCGAAGACGCCGATGGTCTCCGTCAGGCCGTGGAAGCCATTTGCCAGCACGCCCGACTGCATACTTCCACCGACCCTCAGGGTGATCAGCCCCGATGGCCAGGTCACTGCCGGAAGCTCGCAATCCGGTGTCAGAATGTGGACCTCACAGCTAGAGAGATTGCCGATGAGCTTCGCCACTCCGTTGGCGTCAACTGTGAGCGCCACTACATCCCATTTATCCACGGTGTTCCCGTAGCCATTCTTGCAGCCAAGTAGGGTGGGGTTCTCACCCACTAAGCCATCAACAACCACGAAGAGCTGTCCCTTGGATAGGGGCACCCCCAAGCTCGTGGGCTTGATCTGAGCCGTGGCCACACAGAATCGGTAGATCCGTGTGCCCGAGGTCAGTTCGAACAGCACCTCGTAGGGATCCGGACCCGTCAGGGCCGCCTTGATGACCAGCGCTATCGTCATTCCCTGTCCATTGAGTTCCATGGTAGGCGTTTGACATGCGTTGCTGCCCGCGTACTTAAGCTGTCCACCTGGCGCAGAGTTGGTTACGCACTCCCCCAAGGCATTGCATGCATCGTCATCAGTCTTCAGATTGCCATCAGAACAGATGCTGAGAGCCGGTTTCGGCGAGTTCTTGCAGACCCCTTGCTCACAGTAGGAATCCAAGCAATCGTCCATGTCATCCGGGCACTGAACGAATCCCGTGGGCTGGCAGGCCCCTTCTAGGCAAGAGGCCCCCAGCGAGCAGGCATCGCCATCATCACATGGCAGACCGTTGGGAAAGTGGGTCACCAGGCATTCTCCTGTTGCAGGAACACAAGCCGAGAACTGGCACCCGTCAAGAGGGGTCGTGCACTGCACCTGAGAGGCCATGATGCAACTCCCATTACCGTCGCACTGTTCCAAAGTGCACTTATTGCCGTCGGTGTCGCAAGATGTGCCCGCCGCAGAGTTCTGCTCAATGCATCCACCCACAACGGGGTCGCAGAAGGCTATCCGGCAAGGGGTCGAGGGCAGACAATCCAGGGGCTCACCAGGAAGGCAGTACCCCTCCACGCACTGTTCATTCACGGTGCATGGGTCGCCGTCATCGCATGGGCCAGCGGTGCAATCCGTGGGCTGACAACTATCTGAAACACACTCGCCCAGACTGCATTGCCCCACCGTTCCGCAACGAGTCTCACACTTTATTATTGCACCCAAGGCCCCATCCGTAGGCTTGGGCATATACTGGCATGCATCAGTCAGCCCGTTCTCACCACACTTAGAGGGCATACATACACCGTAGTTACACTCATCCAGCGTACACTCCACGGGCGCTGATCCCTTGCATGTGCCATCGACGCAGGTCCCAGAGGAATAGCAGCAGTTCATGCCTGGGCAGGTCACACCATTAGTGACTGGTGCCAACTTGGGCATGAGACCGCTTGAGGCCACGCAGGCCTCACAAGCGTTGGTGGGAGACAAGACCCCGTGGGCCACGCAGACGTGAGTGCTGCCACTGCCGGGCATGGCCTTGGCTACACAGAAACCAGGCTTGTGGTAGACGATGTCCTTAGTACACTCTCCGTCTACCAGCTTGTAACTGGCACACTCCTCTGCCCCTGGAACCGGGCACAGCTTCTTCACGCCGGGGATGCAGACTCCGTCCCTGCAGTAATCCCCAAGGGTGCTCTCATCATTATCACTACACTCCATGAAGTCGGTAATATTGATGAGTCCTGTTTTTCCATCCTGAAGGACCTCACACAACTTGCAGGGGCTATTGGTAGGCGAATCCCCCTGCTCTAC
The DNA here is from genome assembly GCA_964593355.1 of uncultured Myxococcales bacterium. GTDB lineage: Bacteria > Myxococcota_A > UBA9042 > CAIXZC01 > CAIXZC01 > CAYTWV01. The sequence continues at coordinate 7,172 of CAZQHM010000035.1, read as the reverse complement.
GCACTGGTTGTAAGTCCCCTTGAAAAGGCACCATCCTTCCTTCTCAACCACTTGTGCGAATGTCGAAGGGATTCCCGGAACTACCGGGCATCCGGGTTCGAGCCGCTGACATTCGGGGTCGAGAGATCCCCATGGCTTCTTCTTGGTCCCCTCGCACTTGTTGATTTCCCCAAGCCTGCAGATGTCATCGTAAGTGCAGGTGTCCCCATCATCACACTCGGCCAAGGCTGCGAAGTCCATGCTGCCATCGGCCAGACATGTCCAGCACCCTGTCTGGTCCTGGTCACCAACATCGAAGCAGCTATAGACGCAGTCGGCGTCGGTTGGGAAGCCTCCGTTGACAGGCTGGCATTGGGGCAACATGCCTTCGCTGAACACGCAAACGCCTTTGGGTATGTCTGGCTTGCAGAAGCATGTGTCACTGATAGCAACCGGCGTGCCGGCATAGCCACACGGGCCGTCGGAGCAATCGATGGGCGTTCCAACACATTCCCCCCATCCGTTGCACTGATCGGCAGTTGTGCAGGGGTCCCCATCGCCCTCTCCGTCCCCGCATGGAACTCCGGCGGATGCCCAAGTGTACTTACATGTGTGGGTCTCAAGGTCACAGATGTCCGTGGTACAGGGGTCCCCATCGTCACAGGCTTCGGCACCTTTGAGCACCGTGCGCTCACACTTGTCCTTGCAGATGATCGTCGCACACTCAAGTTCCTGAGGGTACTCGGACTCTTTGCACGGGCGACATCCGGTCGGTTCCAACTGCCCACCACCGTCAACGGCGTCTCCAGAAGGGTCCAGGAACGATACGTCTACCAAATCCTCCTCCCAATTGAGCAGTCCTGATGGCCCTTGGTCGGCCTCATCATCCGCCTGTTGCACCTGACACCCCAGGCCGACGAAGCCTGCCTCCGTCAAGCACAGGAGCATCAGAACTCTGCCAAAAACTCGTGCTCTGTTCATCGTGCACCTCCCAATGTTAAGGCGTTGGCTAACCCGCCCCTTCTGCCCAGGCGAGGGCCACAGCCACAGAACGCTTCCGACATGACGCCATTGCGGTTTGCATGCACTTTCATCATGTTTGCTAGCATGATATTGCTTCTAATGTTTAACTGATAAACTGTGTCTGTAGGCTGATCTGAGCACTGGTAAATGTAGTATTGCAAACCTGAATATTGCCTTAGGTCAGGCTTCTGTGGGATGCAATATCCTAACTCATACACCATAACAGACCCTACCATCACCATTCTCCATCAAGAATAGTTGCATTTCGCCTCGCTCGTCCGGGTGACATGCTGAGCTACCAGCGGCTGTTCCGCCGGTCCAGTCCTGAGTCATCTCACCAAGAAAGCCGTCTAGTCCTTCGAACCTTGCGACCTTCCTTGCACCTACCGTGCCAAGGGTGACCACCGCACGATGTTGGCTCGGAACTATCTGATATCTTTGCTATTTTTGAGCACAAGCTGGCAGCCATGACAGGCTGTCGTCCTGTCTTTGACAGTCAAAGACAGTCAAAGACAGGGTGAGCCAACCCGGCCCGGCTTCTTCGATTCGCCTCAGAAGAAACTGCGGTGGATTGTCCGCCACAGGACACATCCCGACTGCAAGCAATATGTCACTTCGCCTGATTACAGCAACACATGGCATGCTCGACACAGCGCCTAGCTGTATCTTGAAACATCGGCCACCTTCTGGGCCAAGGAGCGGGCGTAAATCCAGAGCCCTAACTGGCTGCGGTGCCCAACCGGTACCTCACTGAGGTGGCACTAATGCCTGCATCGTGGCCTGCAGAAGAATCTCCAGAGTGTCGAGCAATGGTACACCATATCGTTCTTGTTGGATAACCGACGGTAGGTCAGTGCAGGCGATCAGCAGAGCCTGTGCACCCTTCGCCTTCAGTCCCTCGACCACGCGGGCCAGCAAGTCCCGCTCTGCCAACCCGGCTTTGCCCGCATACACAGCTCTTACAATCTCGTTAATTCCACGTTGTTCATCCATATCCGGCCGCACAAGTTCTATTCCTGCCAACTTGAATGCAGGACCGTAGACACTATCTATGACAAAGGGCGAGGCCGCTAGAATACCAACTTTCGCCCAACCTCGTGATCGCACAGCGGCAACCGCAGCCTCTATCAAATTCACATTCTTGAGTCTCGCGAAGTCCTTGCTGACATCTCTGACGACCGGCTGCAGTGTATTGCAGGGGACGGCAATAACACCTGCCTCCAGACTCTCCAACGCCTTCAGGGCCTCCCTGGTTGTATCCACCGCCTTATTCATTACGGCCTCGTCGCTTAGGCCTCCGGCCAGAAAGGGCATGGGTGCGTCAACCATGACCAATCTAGGTCTCAAGTGGGCACCGAGGTCACTCGCAGCCATCTTGGCATGAAGACCGATGTAGAATTGCGCCGTGGCATCTGGGCCATTACCTCCCACAATTCCAATCACCGTACCCGAGCCGCTCCGTGGTGCGCACCCGAGACACAGATTTGCCAAGACAAACAACAGCAGCCAATGCCGACCATCTGGAAGAATTGCGACCTCGCTGAGCCACCCTGCGGTGTTGCCATTGATGGACCGCTTCAGACCAGCCGATTCCTCCCGTACCTGCCCGAACGCCCCTGCCGCCGAGGCTCGTCGACCCTCCACCGTTTCCGATCCGCACAGATTGGCGATAAATCTCATGACACACCTCCAAATCATTCGTTCATGCCTTGAATAGGGTAGTCACCCAAAGCAATATTCGTACATTGGATTAACGGATATCTATGCCTTATCCACTCCAGCATGCAACTCTTAGTATGATTCGGTTGCAGCAACGAACACATCCTATACTCCACCATAAATGCCTGCAAGTCAACCTCCATAGACTTGTTCACAATGACCTTTCTTGTGAACCACTTAATGAAGGCTTCCCATATGGGGTTCATTTCCACCGTTTCAGCGTTCCTGATCTCACTTACAACCTTTATATGATAACCATTGCCCGCAGTGGGCTTTATCAAAAAATTTGAAAAATACAACACGCCCTTCCAGTCCCTTATAATCTCTCCATTCCAGTCATTCTTCAGCCACGAGAGATTGCCATTTGATACAATGGCATACATCGGTGACGATGGCAATCCGCAGTACAAGAACACCCGAATTCTGCCACTATCAGGCAGGCTTTCACTCACTATTGCGTAAATCTCTATGTTTTCTATTACATATTCAACAAAACGCTGATGCGAAAAGTTGGCATCAGACAGTTCTGAGCCTCTAAGCTTGCATGTTTGAGCATCCGGATGAATTACAGTGGCCACAACTGCCCCTCCAGATTTCAACCGTTTCTCTAACGATTCCGGACAATCAACTGCTAAGGAAGGAATAACGGTATCATGAATTAACAATAGTCCGGGCAATGGATCCTCAAGAAACCACTTCTCATACTGTGGCTTTGATGCGATCACAGCATCAATAAATATAGTAGGATCAGTGTGCCGATTTGGCGGTTTAGATTCCACTACTATAGTATGTATGTCACGATTGGAGTATGCGTATAACGCAAGACCAGCGAAACCAATAGCCACAATCAAGGCCAGGCTGATACCAATCACCGCCGTACGACGCCAGAAGATTGGGCTGCGGCCGAGCTCGACAGGAGTCTTTGCTTCTGGCTGTTGCGATTCGTCTACTGAGTCGCCATGAGATGGGTCGTCCTCTGTGCAGACGGCGGGGAACTCTTCGAGGGGCTCAGCATCTGCGGGTTCGGCAGCGGTGCATGGACCTTCATCGCATTTGGAAGCGGCAAGGCAGTGAAGCGCCTTGATTACTTCTCTCCGGGTCTTTGCTGCTGCCCAATCTGGGCCAAGAAGCTGTTCAAGAGCAGCCACATCGTTGGGGGGGAGTTCTGCTGCGTTCCCGAACCGAGACTTCGTCGGGTCTTTGTTCGCGCAGTCCACCCCGGGCGGACACAGTAGCTCAACAACCATTGGCCAGACTGACCGGCTTGAAGGGTAACTAGGCATGGGCGGCGGTATGCCACACGACACCAAGTAGGCAGCGGCCCATTCGAGCAAAGACAGCTCATTGGTCCCGCTCTGGTGGTCGTTCCAGAAGAATGGTAAACGGTTACGTGCCCGCTGAACGGTGAGACTCGTCGTACCACGCAGCACGACCACCTTTGACGCCAGCCGGCCCCTCAATGAGCCGCCCTCAACCAAGGCACCACCGGTCTCAGAGATTCCTCTGATGTACTCTGGCAGGTCATCAACGGTGATAGTATTTGACTGCGCCTTGGTCAGCGCATGTTTGACAACGTTCTCCAACTCACGCACATTTCCGGGATAGTGGTGGGTACGAATCAGCGACATAGCTCTGGAATCAAAATAAGGATCCTTTTTGCCGTACTTTTCTTCGTGCTTCTTCAAGAAATGCTGAGCCAGTAAAGGTATATCGACAGCACGTTCTCGAAGTGGTGGTATGGACACCTCTACAACACGCAACCGATAAAACAAGTCGTCCCTAAACTGACCAGACTTGACTAACTGCTTTAAATCTCTATGGGTCGCACAAAGAACCCGCACATCGACACTAATCGGACCTTGTCCTCCGAGACGCGTCAGGCACCTCTCCTGGAGCACTCGAAGCAACTTGGGTTGAAGTTCCAAGGGCATGTCGCCAATCTCGTCAAGAAACAGGGTGCCCCCGCTGGCCCGCTCGAAGAGCCCAATCGACCGTTCTCGAGCATCAGTGAATGCACCCCTTTCATGGCCGAAAAGCGCGCTGTCGAGAAGAGTTGGAGCGATACCGGCACAGTTCCAAGCGACAAACGGTCCCCCGGCCCTTGGCGAGTTCTTGTGCAAAGCCCTTGCCACGAGTTCCTTGCCGGTACCACTTTCTCCATGAATCACAACGTCGGACGGTGTGCCGGCAATGCGGATAACGTTTTCGAACAGGGCGAGCATAGGTTGGCTTTGGCCGATCATGCCGAAGTGAGAGAGCGGTCCCGATACCTGCCTGGCCCCAACATCATCTGTCCCAAATTGATCGTCGCTATTCAACGGAGGAAGGTCATCGATCATCGTCACCCCACAAATTATGTTACGGCAACTCATTTACAGGCATTATGTCAAACTATCAGTGACGCTAACGTACCTTAGGCCAGGCAACGAACCCCCATTGGCCAAACCAGGTACCAGGGAAATCGCTGCCAGACCGTCGCTTGCTGGCCCATATCGAGCTACCTCCCCGGAGATTCTCCATTAATGGCCTCACAATACCGCTTGCCTGGCGGAAAGGGCAAGGATTTCTCATGGCAGACGGACAACTTTCCTTGTCCATCAAGCGCCCGCTAACTAATTCCGTTGCCTTGGTGGTGCCGACATTGTGCCAAACATGGCCTAGAAAGCATCCCAAACAAATCCGTGTCCCACGTTTCAGCGCGGGCGTTCTAATCCTCCACCACACCCTTGCCCCACGCCCCACCAACCTGCTACAAGTAACCCATCTCCCACGCTAGGAGGTCCTTATGGTCCGCACATGCATCAGGTTGACGCTTCTCCCAATACTGCTCCTCTACACCACCGGCTGCGGGGGCGGTGCTGACGGGGGACGGTTGAGCGCAGAGGGTGAGTCCTGCACCAGGACGGCGCAGTGCCGGGCCCCGCTGGTCTGCGTGAACCGTGTGTGTGGGGACGGAGCCAGCGTGGTGGATGTGGTGGCGGGCGATGTTGTGGGCGACGGAGCGGGGGCGGAGGACGCGGCAATACCAGACTTGCCCCTGACCTGGGTCGACCCCGAGACAGGGCTGGAGTGGCAGGTGACCACTATTGCAGAGCGGCTGCCCGTGGCCGAGGCCGTGGCCCATTGCGAGGAACTTAACCTCGCCGGATTCGACGACTGGAGGTTGCCCACTATCGGGGAGCTTCGAAGCCTGATTCGGGGCTGTTGGGCCACGCAAACGGGGGGCGTCTGCACCATCGATGACGATCGTTGCCTGGCATGGGACTGCCGCATCGAGGCATGCAACGGCTGCAACTACATGACCGGCCCGGGGCCAGACGGGGTGTTCTGGCCCCCAACCCTGGCGGGAGCATGTTGCCGCTACTGGAGCTCGACGCCCGTGGATGGGTCCGAGATACATGGCTGGGGAATCGACTTCAGTAATGCGGTTATTGCCTCACCTGCTCTGGTTCAGGAGTTGTCCGTGCGTTGCGTGAGGGAATAGTCGAGTTCAGGAGCGTTAGACTCAGTTGGAGTTGTCCGTTCCTGGACCTCCTGTGCTGAAGCCGATTCGTCTTGGACGAGGTTCCGGTCGATTCAGAAGAGTCCCTATGACCTGCATCACGGCGTCTAGCGAAGCGTCGTGAACGTCTACTCTGCTCCGAAGCCTTTCCAACTCCTGAGCCAAACGTACTTGAGTGACAGCCATTTCACGCAGGCGCACGAAGGCCCGTATGATCTGCAAGTTGACCTGAATGGCCGTTTTGCTCCGCAGAACACTGGAGAGCATGGCAACGCCCTGCTCGGTGAAGGCCGCAGAACCATACTTGCGGTGCCTCCCTCGTCCTGTCTCTAAGGTCACAATTTGTGACCTTAGAGACGACTCCTCTGCCGACGTCAACTTGAACACGAAATCCTCGGGAAACCGCTCCATATTGCGCTTGACCGCCTGATTGAGCACCTTGGTCGCCACACCGTACAGTGATGCCAAATCCTCATCCAGCATCACCCGTTGACCACGAACCGTGTAGATTGCCGCGGCGATTCTCTGGGGCAAATCCCTGGGCGTCTCTTTCGACATGGCTTCCTCCTCCGAACCCTGTGTCGATTGGTCGGGGCGAGCGCGAGAAGATTATTGAAGTGGTGGCGTTAGCTTCACTGACCGGCCCAGGCCCACGACGGTGTCCTCTGGCCCCCAACCCTGGCGGGAGCATGTTGCAGCTACTGGAGCTCGACGCCCGTGGATGGGTCCGACATACATGGCTGGGGAATCGACTTCAGCTATGCGGTCATCAGTTCACTAGCTTTGTTTCAGGAGTTGTCTGTGCGGTGCGTGAGGTAGTGAAGAGGGGAAAAGCTCCAGGCTTCGGTAGGGGCGACGTCAGCCGTTCGACAAGCTCACGGCGCGCCCCCCCCGCCCCCAGGCAAGCTCTGACTCTTGATCACATTTCTTGCCCGTTCCAGAGGGCCAG
>CAZQHM010000034.1:8930-43694 GCA_964593355.1 uncultured Myxococcales bacterium | reverse complement strand
GCAATCTGGGTGCAGCGTGGGTCGATTTCCAGTCCGAACAGGTTGTCCCGGAGGACGGCATCCACGGCTTGCTCCAGGGTCAGCCCCTCCTCGGCCATTCGGAACGCCACCAGGATGGGCAGGGCGAATACCAGGAAGTGGCCGCTGCCCATGCATGGGTCCATGACCGTCATTTCTTTCGCTGCCTTGGGCCACCCCTCGAAGGTACCGGCAGCCGGCCGCCACGGTCCTCCGTCTCCCTCTCGCACAAACCGCAGGTAGGTCCACTCCACACCGCCGACCGAACAGGCCTGGCGCAGTTCGTCCTCGGACTCTGCCGAGGTAGCCAATTCCGGGTGCAACGCCAGATACTTCCCAGCCCACCAGGCCCCCAGCGTATTGTGCAGCAGGAAGAGGACCATGTAGTCCTCGGTGAAGAGTTGGGTGACCGCTGGCAGTTCTTCCGCCCCAATCTTCACTCCCGAATCGTTGACCTGTTCCTTACGTTCCGCCTGCCAGAATTGATACACCCACCCCAGACTGTCATCGGCCAGGAAGGCTTCCGTCGGCAGCCCTTTCAGGGTCTGTTCCAGGCCTTCACGAGCCTCGGGTGGCAGGGCCACTTGAAGCACGGGGTCCTCGGTGCGGAAGATCTGAGGAAGCATTCGCTGAGCAAAGGAACTGGCCAGAGGAAGCCAGTCAGTTCCCTGCTCCCGAGCCAGTTCTCTGCACTCGTCCAAGGTCAGCGGCATGCCGCTGTCGGGCTCGATGAGCAGGCTGTTTTCGGCCAGGAACCGGGCAAACAACATGCGATGCCAGTGTTCGTACGCACACTCCCCAACCAGCCGCTCAATCCCCTGAGTTCCCTTCTCCCCGTCCAACCGGTCCCCAAGTTGCCGACCATGGGCCCGCAGCCGATTGCGAAGCTGCCTCTGCTCCGGATTCAACGTGGGCCACGGCTCGTGGTGCTGGACAGCCAACAGTTCGATGGCCTTCCGGGCCCCGGTCTCCGCCAGCCGACGAGCCTTCTTGACGGCATTCTCCAGGTCCTTTCTGAGCGTTCGGTCAAGACTCGCCATGTCAGGCTCCTGCGATGGTCTGGTCGAGCCAGTCGGTGAACAGCTTGAAGCGTGGGCAGCGGAGGGCGACTTTGGATGGGTCGATGATCTTCAGAATCGCACTGGCATGGTTGATTTTGTGGTACTCGCCTTTGGTAGTCTCCTTGCACGCCTTGTCAAGCATATTCACCAAGCCAGCCTTGGGCTCCTCTTCCAAATTGGCGCGCCTGGAAAGCGCATTTCTGCGGAACTCCTTTCCGTAGTATTCTTCCAGAGCATCGGCATCGGCCACAATCCATGCTTCCATGGATTGTACCATGAGATGAATGCGGTCAGCCAATACTCCACGCATGTCCCAATTCTTGTCGCGTTTCCTTATGTGCTGAACCCTTATTCGTGCATCCAAATCCGCTGTTCGGCCGACTAATGGCACTTCACCTTCGGAATCCACCAGTAGAGCAGTAATGTCCTCTCTTCTCTTACTGATTGCATTCTTGAACCCCCGAAATGCCTCGTCGCGGCTCCCGGCACAGACCAATTTCAACCGAACAGACTGCTCAATGGCCCTAGCCCGCTGAACGTGGAACAATGCGTCGAATCCCTGGCGCAATTCCGTCTGTTGCCGGTTGGTGGCTCCACCACCTTCCACGTAAATCGTGATAGATTTCATGGATTGCCTCCGAGTTCTCCTATTCGCCAGAGATCACCCAGCCGGTACTTGTCGAGCCAAAACGCAAGCTTGTCGGGGTCCAGACGCTCCAAGATGGTGCCCCTTATGTTCTCGCAAACTATCACTGACTCGACATCGTCACTCAAAGCTGACACAAACGCATCAGAGTGAGTTGTAATAACAAGCTGCATCCTTTGTGAAGCCTTCACAAACAACTCGGCAAGGAAGCTCATCGAGTCTGGATGAAGCCCCAGTTCGGGTTCCTCCACGCAGAGAACTGGTGGCGGTTCTGGGGAGAGAAGGAGTGCCAGCATCGCCAGGAAGCGAATGGTCCCATCCGACAGCCGGGTCGCTGGGACTGGGGTCCGAAGGCCTGCCTCATGCAGGTAGAGCTGAACCGTTCCATCCACAATAGCGGTTGTGAATCGCTCGTACCGAGGGAGGAAGAGCCGAATCAGTCGATTCAATTCGGTCGCCGCACCTGAGTGATCAAGGCGGTTAAGCAGTTGGGCGAGGTTCCTGGAATCCGGCAACAGCATTCCTGCTGGCAGGTTCGCTGGTTGTGGCTGTCTGAGAGACGAGTAGCGACCAAAGCACCACTCTCGAAAAGCCTGCAATCGAACGAAATTGTTGCCCAGCCAGTTGAGCTCCGGATAAAGCTCAGGGTCCTTCACCTGAGAGAGGATGGACTCGTCAGGTACCAGGCTCGTTCGCTTCAGAGCCCTCGCAACCGTAGAATCGTCCTGATTCTTCATGATAATCGAGGGGTCACCCCTGTTGAAGCGATACAAGAATTGCCCATCTTCTGCACCTGAAGAATTCGCATGTGCGTACTCAATGGCCTCGTCCGTGACTTCGGTTCTGAAACCTGATGCTCCGAATTCGAGCCTGTACCGGAGGGGAGAGGGCAGCTCTGCATTGTTCAAGACCACGTCAATGGTAGCTTCATAAACCTGCCCGTCCCCCTTCCAAAGCCACTCGCGCACCCCCCCCCCATCTCGAATCGCCTGGGCAAAGCCAGTGGGAGTCGAGTGAAGCAGTTCTAATGCTTCTAACAGATTCGACTTGCCGGACCCGTTCGGCCCGATCAGCACGTTCAGCGGCTTGAGCTCAATGGCCGGGGTGCCCGGGGCGAACGAAAGGAGCCCATCCAACCGAATCGACTTGATGAATTCCATGGTGTTACTCCTTACTGAATCAGTACGGGGCCATTCTTCACGGCCTCAAGCAAGCGCACTTCTTGTCGCTTCAACCAGTCGCTGACTTCCTGTTCGCTGTGCAGGGTTCCCCGCTCGATGGCCAGCGGTTGCACTTTGGGTTCCAGCAGCTTTGCCGCTAGCTCCAGCGCCTTCTGCACACGTCCAGAGACAGCATCGGTCTCCGCTTGCCGAGCACTCAGCGATACAGCGTCCAAGGCTGCCAACAGTACCTCATCCGAGGATAGGACCACGGGGGCAGGCGCAACCAGCCCAACCTTGCTCAGGATGGCGGCCTGTTCACCCGCAGGGATCTTGCCCCACGTCTCACTCGCAGCCAGGATTTCGGCCCCAGCTTTGTGAGCCGCCCTGTGATTGCTGTGGGAGTCATGCAGCGTCTTGCGCAGCACGTCAGCCAACCCCGTTCGGACTGGGGTGACCAGGTCCGTAGGATCCATCAGCAGCCGCTGTGCCCGAATCGCCTCAAACTGAGCCAGGTGGCCGGCAGCCTCCGGCAGTTGTGCAGCGTGTCGAGCCAAGCGTTCAACAACCTCCCACTGGGGCTTCCGAAGGTCTACGAGTTTCTTGGCTTCCGTCCATTCCTCTACGAGCTTCTCCAGTTCTGAAGCCCTGTTCCGAATCGCCAAGAGTTGCTCGTTCCCTACTAAGCCTCGAAGGTCGTCAATGTCGCTAGTCTTGGGGGCTGGCGGAAGCGGTGAAGGGCCGCCGGTGGAGGAAGCAAGATCCTGTAGAGCCGACAGGAATTCAGGAGCTCGTGTTGTCTCCTCGCCCGCTTTGCACGACCCAAGAACCAGTTGCATCAACTTACGAATTACCAGGCGGTCAGCTACGCCCAAAGTAATCTTTTCTATCCTGAACTCCGCCTTCGGGATCTTAGCCTGGTCCAGTTGGCCTGCCTGAATCGGCGAATTGTTCATGGTGGCCGATAGATGCTGAGACCGGTGGAGGGCAATCAGTGCCGCATCGATTGCATCCTGAGGCCACCCGAAAGGAGTAGAGCGAAACAGCTTTCGGACATCCCCTCCGATCTTGCCCGCGCCAATGCTGGAGAGAACCTGCTGACAGACTGGATGCTGCTCCGTAGGGGATTGGTGGCCAACCGGCTGGAAGGGCTGCTCCCCACCCTCTTTGGCCCGCTTCACCGCCAGCCCCCAACTGGTGGAGTCCGCTTCTTTGAATCGTGGGAACAAGCGCACAAGAGAATCGCCAGCGCCGCTCTGAAGCCTGTCGCTCAAGTGAGCCTGCAACAGTTCCGTTCCCCCACCCTGAAACACCTTCGCATTACCCACTACCTGTCGCACCAACTGATCCCGCTGCGAAACTGCGGTATCCCGACGACTCTTCATCCCTTGCTGGGCCTCGATGCCCTCGGGGCCCTGAGGGTTGGCGTAGAAATCCAGAGTCTTCGAGGCCGCTTCAGCTTCGATAATCAGGCGTCGTAAGTCATCGGCGGACTGCCTGGGCACGAACACGAAGAGAGTGGGACTATCCGTGCCGGCACTTCGGGCAGCGCCCAGGTGCTCCTTCTCGCTGCAGGACCACCCATCTCGAATCCATACGGGGATGACATCCGATGCTACCGTGGGGGCCGTCTGATCCCTGAAGACCTGAAGATGCCGGGCTTCTTTCGCTGCCCCTTGGAACAGCTTAATGGAGCGCACCACGCTGTCAGCCTCGGCATACAACAACGTGTCACGAAGGATTTGTACATCAGCATCGTTGTTAGAGAGGTGAGTCTTCCGGTTTCGGAACTCCCGGTCCCACTCGGCGCCTTCCTTGGTCTGCAGGCGGTACTCCTCACCGACTTTCATGAGGACGCCCTGGCTGGTCAGCGCCTCCAACGAGTCCTGCACCGCTGCGCGCAGCTTGCCGTTGTCAGCCAGCAGGTCTTGCACCAACAAATCCGCCAAGTGCTCTTTGGTAGCGCGTACTCCAATGTCCACACCTTCCTGGCGCGGCAATTTGCCAATGAGGAATACCAGCCCACAGATCCGGCGTGCCAACAAGCCCGCTTCGGTTTCGTCCCTGGAGAGGTTGATGATTCGCTCGTTCAACTCACGCAGCAGGACTCCAGTGTTGACCATATCCGGCGCCAGAGCCTCAAACAGATCATCACCCGGGACAACGGCACCCAGCGGCCTGTCGGAGATGCGGGCGACGGCATCATGGATAATCTGCAATTGCGACCGAAGCTGACTCTGGGTTCCGGCCGCATCGACCTGCCGAAAACACTGTTCCCAGAAACGGCGGCGAACAGGCAATAGTGGGTAGTCGGCAACAATGGTCCTACGGTCGTCTTCCGTCTCACCAATTCTGGTCCCTTGCAACTGCCTGGAAATCTCGCCTCCATGCGCATCCAGAAACTGCCGAACCTCACCGACAGCAGACGCCTTCTTCTGCAAGAGTACCTTACGGGTTACGGTCTCCACGTCCGTGTCCGCCAGTGGCACTCGAATCGTGAATCGGTCCATAAGTTTGTGCAGATTCCGCACTTCGGTCAGTGAACTCTGGCCGGCACCGACCAGCATGACATGGCTGTCCAGTTGTTTGCAGATGGCCTCGGCCACTTCGGTGACCATGGTCGACCGGTCGTTGGAGTCACCGATGTACTGCTGTACCTCGTCCAGAACCAGCAGTGTGCAAGGCCAGCGTCCATTGGTGCTCTTGAGCTTCAGCGCTCGGCGGAAGGCTGTTAGAAACTCCTCTGTCGTGATGTCGGTGGTTCGTTGCGGGAATTGGTCTCGCAAGGTGGAACGTGCACTCAGTTCATTGAGAGCGAAGTGGGGGTCACACTCCAGCACGGCCCTGGCCAGTGGGCCACTGACGTAGAGGTTGTTGAGCTCGCTGGCGAAGGTCTTACCCGCTTTCTCCAACGATTCCTTCACTTGCTGGTACCAACCTTGTTCGTGTAACCACAGACTAAACATCGCCTGCGGATACTGCTCGGGCAGGTCCGCTGCCCGGAAGAGGATTCCCAGCACGGTCTGCCGAACCCTCTCGGTGCGTCCGCTGGGCAAAGCACCGGCACCGGCCAGAAGTCCGCCTGAACGCTTCCCGGCAGTATCTAGTTCCTTCAGCTGAGTTCTGACTTCATCGGGCAGGTTCGGGACCAGGCTTCTGGCTGTGGCTCCATCAGGGAACCGGGTGTCTTGCCACAGGTGACAAGCCATCTTCAGCAGGTGCGACTTGCCGCTGCCAAAGAACCCGCTTACCCATGCTGCCTTCTGGCTTGTCTGATTCAGCCCCGTTTGGTAGGCGCTCAAAATTCGGATAAGACCGTCGGCAAATTGCCCTTCGCATACGAACGTTGAGAGTTCGCCACGAAGCTCAGCCATGGCCTTCTCCGTGTTCTTGTCGGAGATACGAGCCTGACCCTGGTTAACCAGCGGGTGAGTGGCTGGATCTCGCTGGAGAATCTCGTTCAATTTCATGAAACACCCCCGGTGGTGTGGAGCGTGATTGGCACTGCCAGGTAGTTCCAACCGTCACGTGCGTCTAGAAGCCGGTAATTGTTCTGCTCGTACTGGCCGGGGAAGAATACAACTAGTCTGCCACGTATGTCACCCTCCAAGAGTCTCAGAACTTGGGAGATCCGGGTGAGTCCGAACAACGAAGCGACTCCAAACACCGCCACGACGGAATCGTCGGCGGCGTCGGGCTTGGACAATGCTCCACGAACGGTGTCGGCCACATGCTCCGCGAACTCCGCTTCCAGCTTGAGTTGGAGATCTTCAGGAGTCTCGAAGTAGGCTTCCCGATACTCATCGGCAGCAAGCCAGGCTGCGAAGGTACTAGTGACATCTACCTCGAACCACTTGTACCCCGCCTGGATCGTCGCACTCTCGAACGCCAGCTTCCGGGCCCTCAGAGTTCGCTCCAGTTCCTTGTCGTATACGATCATGACGACCCGCTGGGCCCCCGCCACGCTCCGCTGCCAAGGAGTTGCGATATGTTGGCCATACAGTTCCGCCAGTTGTTCGATTTGGCCCATCCGTTACCCCCTACCCGTGCCCGGATCCAACCGGTCCAGTGAGACCTCAAACACATCGCCAGCGATGCGAAGGTCAATAAGGCCCATGCGCTTAGCATCCAGCGCCAATTCCCTGGCGTTGCCATGCGCGCAATCCAGGGCTGCAAGCCACCCGGTGTTCAACGACTCGTCCGCAAGGAAACCGGCAGTGCGAGCCAGGTACAAGGCGAAGGCAACGGCCGTCGGTGAGGCTACGACCCTCCGACGCCTCTTGAGCGTTCGCCCTACAAGATGGCCCGACTGAGTCCACGAGCTGGCGCCGTTCCGAACTACCTTATCCAGGATTGCGTCGTTGAGCCGTTCTCCTACCACCTCTCGAATGGCCGCTGCGACTATGCTACGGCTCAAGTCTTCCCCTGGCAGCATGGCAAAAACGGGAGAGGCCGTTGCGCGCAGAAGAGGATCTCTGGCCAACACCGTAAGAAGCGCCAGTTGCGGCCGAGCCTCCCGGTCCACTTCCCAGAGGTGACGAAGCACCCGGAACAAAGGGATTCGTGGATCCAGCCCATACATTTCCGCCAGCCGTTGATTGGTCAGCTTGCGGGTAGACGCTGTTGCTTTGCCCAGAACATTTTCTTCCATAATGGCGGCAGCATAGTCGGGCCGGCCTGCCGAAGGAGGCAACACAGCAAAAAGGGACTGCACCTCCTCCAGCATGATGGTGCGACTGGTATGGGTGCCCTTATCGCCAAAGCGCATCCCAATCCTGAGCGCGTCGGGTCCTGGGCCGGATGGCGGGAAGAAACATGATGAACTTGGTTGAAGCATGAGACCCTCGAGACGGTGACTTCGTGGAGAGTAGCACCTCTCCTATCGAGGTGTCAACGATGGTGCTTGAGCGCGCCGGCAAACTTGCCGGCTCATATTTCGATAAGCCAGGTCTGCCCTTCTTCGGCCCAAGTGGCGGAAGCTCCCGGCCAGTTTTGTGGGTTAGGCACCTGACGAAGAATGGGGACTGCGCACGGCCCGAAGGCCACGGTGGCTACAAACAATCACCCCCCACATGCAAACACCCAAGCACGGCGTCGCAACTGTCAACAGTGCAGGGGTCATCGTCATCACAGAAGCCCGCTCCCTTGGCCAGCCAGGCGCAGACACCTTGGTCGTTCTGACAGAGCTGGCTTGCGCAGACGTGGCCGGCGGGGCACTGGGAGTCGTAGTGGCATTCCGGAGGGACCTTGCACTGCTCGTTGTCGCAGACCTGACCAACAGGGCAAGCGGCGTCGCTCTTGCACTGGGGCAGGGCAGGGGTGGGCAGGCAGGTTCCGTGGCAGTGCTGGCCCTCCTCGCACTGGCTGTCCAGGATACAGGCACCCTCTGGTTTGCAGACGCCTTCCTGGCAAGTGTAGCCCTCAGCCCATGCCTGGCACTCCGGGTCGCTCTGGCATGAGACAACCTGGTCTCCAGTGCAGAATCCGGCGAGGCAGAGTGTTCCGCCTTCACAGTCTTCTTCAGACTCGCAGGCTGGCTTCAAGTCCACGCACCCGGGATGACAGTATTGGCCTGCGCCGCAGTCGGCATCCAGAATGCAGTCGTTGCCAGGCTCATGGCACTCTCCGCCCTCCCCGCATACCAGCCCCGCCTGGCAGTCGGCGTCGAAGATGCACGGAGCCACACACGCTGCGCATGGCATCCCGTCGCAAGCCGGTTCTTCGCCCAAGGGCACGTGGCAAATGGGCAAGTGAGGAGGACAACCTGGACCAGAAGAATCGTGGCAGTTGTGGCCCTGGCACCAGTGGTCCGGGCCGCATGTCCCGCCGGAGCAGTCCGCATCGTCCCAGCAGTGTCCGTCGAACATACAGTAGCCGGTCTCCTCATCGCAGTACCCTGACTTGTTGCCAGTAATGCAGTCGTCGGTGGCCTCGCAGGCTATCCTCTCACGGCACTGCAGGTAGCCGTCGCAGTAGTGGGCCGGGGCCTCGCCACAATCAGCGTCGGCCTCGCACTCCTTGTCCACGCACAGCCCGAATAGGCAGAACTGCCCACCAGGACACGAGAAGAGTTCGCACTGCTGAGTGCACCTGAACCCAAAATGCGTTGCCAGACACTCCAGCCCATCGCCGCAGCTTCCGCAACTTCCGCCACACCCGTCGGGCCCGCATGCCTTCCCATCGCAGTTCGGGACACAAACGCTACCCGGAACACAGATGCCTCCATATCCCCCATCCTCGTACTGGCATACCTCGCCCTCAGGGCAATCTCCGCAATGACACATGGGTCCCAAGCCAAGGCCATGCCATACCTCGCCACATTGGGCTCCGTATTGGGAACACAGTAGGGGGCAATCTTCCCAGCTGAAACAGATACCCTTGTCCGGGTCATAGTCGGTCGGTACGCACTCCGTCCCACCATAACACTCACCGCAACTGCCGCCGCAGCCGTCGCTGCCACAAGGCGGCCCACGAGGGCTATCCGCACAGGTTGGAGTACAACACGTGCCGGCCGTGTCACCTTCCTCGATACAGACTTGCCCGCTGGAACACTCACCGCAACTGCCGCCGCAGCCGTCGTCACCGCATAGCTTCCCGTTGCAGGTGGGCACACAGCATGGATCCCCGTCCTGTTGAACCCACGAAGCCGGGAAGCATAGATCTGGAAACAACCAGATCTCCTCGGGCTGGTCTGCCGGATGTGCCCATGCAAAGGCCAACGGGCAATCGAGTTCCTTGCCGTCGCTGCAACCGGCAAACTGGGGAAGCCCTCCCGCAGGATCCTCCTGCGCGACCAAGCAGGCCTGGGGCAAGGGCCAGCCTTCGATGGCCGTGCAACTGTCCGAAGCCCTGCAAGCCTCCTCGCCAAGGCCCTTGCAGAGACTCTGAACTTCCCCCAAAGAGGCAACATCGCTAGCGTCCCCATCGTTGCCGTCACCCGACGTGCTGCACGCCAACAGAAGCAACGACAGCAGTGACGCCACAGCCAGATCCCTTCGGCCGCCGGCTCTGTGGCGAACCACTAAAAACCCAAACACCGTCAGAATAGAGACCAGAAACCACCCGGCCACGGCGGACACCGCGATTGTCTCAAACATTCCCCAAAGCATGCTACTTGCCATTGCTGTCCTCCTGGCCATTCGTTCAGGTATCTGGAGAGCCATTATGGCCAGCGCCATAGTATGCAGAACGAATCGGCATTGCAACTAACCCCATGCCGACAATCCGGACTACTCGGTCAACCATCTCCGGGCCGAAGCACAACAAACCGCCTTGGCCAACTTCCGGCGTCGCACCGAAAACACCTCCGAACTGGCTTAAAGTGCCCCGCTGTGGCATAGCCTACCAGTTGGACCGTCCCCTTCAAGATGGAGGCTGGCTGATGCAACGCAGCATGACCATTGTACTTGCGCCACTCCTCGCTTTGCTGGTCATGGCCACCGTCAGCGCTGAACCCAAGGCTGAGACAAAGGCCACTGAGGGCGGGCCGGCCCTGCAACTTGTGAACGAATTGTGGCAGCGCTTCGATGCCCTTACTGGCGACCCCGTGGCCTACCAGAAACTGGTTCAGGCCCAGTGCTCGCAATTCCCCGAGGGAGACTTGTTCCCATACCTGTTCCCCGCCTACGCCTACACCAACCTGGCTATGCAGCAGCCTCGCCGCAGAGAAGAGATGCTGGGCAAGGTACGCTCCATGCTGGACCTGGCCATTCCGGTGGTCGCCCAGCGGGTCCGGGCCCCCGGCGGCCAGCTGACCAGTTTGCAGGACTACCGACAGCATGGCACCTACATCTGCCAACTCAATGTGGGCCTGGGCGCCGCAAGGCTGCTCGGAGATCGTGACCACGAGGCGCTGCACAAGCACCTCACCCAACTCATCCGCAAGGCCATGGACCAGGACAACGGTAAACCGCTCTTCTCCTTTCCCGGACTGATATGGCCCTTCGACACCATACCGTGCCTCTTCTCCCTGGCACTCTACGAGCTAGGCACCAAGAACTCCGCCGATGCGGCCCCACTGACCATAAAGCACCTCCATTGGGTGCTCCTCAAGAGCCTGGACAAATCAACGGGGTTGCCGTGCAGCCAGCTCAACAAGAAGAGCATGGGGTGCACCGTGGCCCCAAGAGGCTGTGACCTCTCGTTCAGATTGATGATGCTCTTCCAGTTCGAGCCCCAGGCCGCCAAAAACCTCTACGAAGTCTACGTGCGTTACTTCTGGAAGGAACGGTTCCTGGCAGCGGGGTTCGCCGAATGGCCCGATGGCGCTACGAACCAGGAGGACGTCGATTCTGGGCCAATCATCATGGGCGTCGGAACCGCAGCGTCGGCCCTGGGAATCGGTGCCGCCAAAGCGGCCCGGGATGAACCCCGATTCAAACGCCTGGTCCGCCAGACCATCGCTGCCAGAGATATCGTTCACAGGATGCTGAAACAAGGCTCCCCGGGGGCAGAGGCCCTGTTGGGAGGCCTGATCAGCCTGTCGCCAGACTACACATCAGGTTTCCTCTATGGCGATGCAGTGCTCTTCTGGGGCCTTACCTGGACCAAATGGCGAAAATTGTAGGTACGAGCTAATCAGAGAAGCATTGCGCAATTGCCGAACAGGCTTGACCGGGTGTTGGAGCCTGGCCTATCCCACAACGCCAGGTCCCCAAGCAGCACCTACCAGCACCAGTAGCCACCGATCTCGTTGATGCAGGTCTCGCTTTCCCAGCATCCATGGGTTCCTTCCGCACACTCGTCGATGTCGACGCAGCCTCCAAGTCCGTCCGATCTGTAACCCGATGCGCACATACAGCCGGCCCCGCCGTCTGGTTGCATGGGCCATTCACAGGTGCACTGATAATAGCCCTCGTGATTGACGCAGACCGCAGAGCCGTCGCAGGGCCCAAAGTCGCACTCGTTGATGTCAAGGCAGCCGCCGGCTCCGTCCGAGGTGTAGCCCTCCTGACAAACGCAGCCACTCCAGCCGTCCCACTGCAAAGGAGGTTCGCATATGCACTCGAAATGCCCGACGTGGTCAACGCATGTAGCACCAGCGCCGCAGGGGTTGCCTTCGCACTCATCGATTTCGACGCAGCCGCCGGCTCCGTCCGAGGTGTAGCCCCAAGGACATTGGCAGCCGTTCATTCCGTCGGGAACCATTGGGGCCGCACATTGGCATTCGAAGTACCCGAGGTAATCGACGCATGTGGCCCCGTCGTGGCAGGGTTCTGAGGCGCACTCGTCAATCTCGACACATCCTCCCTCTCCGTCGGGGGCATAGCCCAATCCACAGAAGCAGCCGAACCAGCCGTCTGATTCTTTGGGCAACTCGCAGATGCACTCGTAATACCCCACCTGGTCGACGCAGATCGCAGTGTCGTCGCAGGGCTCATTGGCGCACTCGTCGATCTCCGTGCAGCCTCCAGTCCCGTCCGGCGTGAAGCCCCACGGGCACTCGCAACCATCCCAACCGTCAGAGATCATCGGCGCCTGGCAAAGGCATTGGTAATACCCTGGCTCGTTGACGCACTCAGCACCCTCTTTGCACGGTCCATCGCCCTCGGCACACTCGTCGATATCGATGCACTCGTCGGCTCCTACCAGGGCAAACCCGTCGGGGCAATGGCAACCATCCATCCCGTCCGAGTAGAAGGGGGCATCGCACTCACAGTCGTAGCCTCCGTCCCGGTTAACACAGGTAGCGCCCTCCTTGCAGGGGCCCGTTCCATCAGCACACTCGTCGATATCCGAACACCCCGATTCCATGTCGCCAACGAAACCCACGGGACACAGGCACGAGCCGAAGCTGTCCCAAACCATGGGCGCCGGACAGTTGCACCAGAACGAGCCATCCTGGTTCTGGCACCAGGCACCCTCGATGCAGTTGTCGATGCCCAAAGCACACTCGTCGATGTCCGCGCAGACTCCACTGGCCAAATACGTGAATCCCCATCTGCAGCCGCAGCCGTAAGTTCCGTTGGGAAGCATCTCGCATACCCGATTCCAGCCATCGCAGGTCTCGGAATCGCAACCCTGGCAATGAACGGCAACGTCGGAACAGCAGTCGCTCCAGTCATGGCATGCCTCGTCGCAACCACAATGGGCTCCCTGATTCATGCTGCCGCAAATCCCCTCGCAGCTGGCCGGGCCAGGAACGAAAGGAGCGTCAAAATCGTTCATCGGGACCACAGCAATCCCCAGAGGATAGTCTTCCACCAACAGCCGATTCACTTCGAACGTGCCCAGGTCTACCACGGTTACGTTGCTGGTAGCCCCATTCAGGACAGAGTGCGTCACATACGCTTTGCCCCTGCTCACCGCAACGCCGTCCACGCCGAAAAGCTGACTGGCGCTCGACCGCTTGAGAGAAGGCATGACTTTGGTGTTAACCCTTATTTCGCCGCTTTCTGCAATGTCCAGCACCACCAGATGATCCTCCAACGGGAGGAATTCGGACTTCAGTTGGCTGCGGAACATCATGCCGTTACCCAAAACGTAAACGTTCCTACCATCGTCACTGAACGCCAGCGACTGCGCCACAGCAGGAACCTTCTTGACGCTGCCTTTGAGTTCCAGGACACCAGGCGCCACGATTTCAAAGACGACCAGTGCGAAGTAGGCGTACCCCGTATCGATGACCGGGTCTACCATAGTCGGAGTCTCGTTGTACTTAGTCACATCGGGAACAAGCACTGTCTTGCCATCCGGTGCTATGAATAAGTTCACGGGCCTGATCATGTGTTTGCCTTTGTCCAGCGTCGCCTCGCCATTTATATCAATAAACACAGCATAGCTGCCCATAAGAGTAAGATGGCCCTGGTCGTCAATGGTCAACGCATGCACCTTCCCAGCGAAGTAGTCGACCACCAGAACCGTACCGTCGGGACCCACAGAAACCGAATTGGCGTAAAGACCCGGCTCTCGGAAGTCCTCCACCAAAGTGCGGCTGGCGCTGTCGACGACTACGATGCTCTCAGAGAAGCCGCCGTCGGTGACCAGAACGAACTTGCCGTCCGGCGTGAAGGTGACGTCCTCGGCAAACATGGGCATGATCACCGTTCCCAGCGGCAGCGGCTCCGTTGGATTCGTCATGTCGATGAAATGGATGGTGCTGTCGCCGAAATTGGATACCACTGCTGTGGTGCCGTCCGGGCTTACCGCCACGTCAAAGCGACCGCCGTTTGCGCTGCCCAGCCACCCGTTCAGGAAGGGGCCATAGACAACATCATGCATGGTGTCGATTACACTGATGCCAATCGTGGCCAGGACCACCACTGCCCAACGGGACGGGTCGTGACACAGGCCATCAGAGGTGCAAAGGCCGCCATATTGCGTGCCTTCCCAGCACTTGGCCCCCTGGTTGATGCCCAGACAGCCGTCACAGCAGGTGTCGGTTGTGTCGCAGGTGCAAGGGGTGCCGGTACAGATCCCGGCTACACACTCGTCGGCGATAGTGCGAGCATCCCCGTCGTCGCAGGGCGTGGAGTCAACCTTCTCAGGGTCTGAGCATGTGCCGTCAGATGGGTCACAAGCACCAACCTCGTGGCACTGGTCAGTGGCCTCGCAGACCACAGGGTCGGAACCGACGCAGAACCCGCTCTCGCAAAGGTCGGTCTGCGTGCACTGGTCGCCGTCGTTGCACGGACCCGCCTCGTTTCTGGCGTAGCATCCGTCGCAGCAGGGCCCGAAGGCGTTACACACGCACCCCTCACCAAGACATAGCCCACCTTGGCACGTGTCGCCGCCAGTAGCGGCGTTGCCATCGTCACACAGGGTGCCGTCAATCTCAGCAGGGTTCGAACAGGTGCCCGTCGCCGGGTCGCAGATGCCCGTGTCGTGGCACTGATCCGGCACAGGACAGACCACAGGGTTCGCACCGGTGCAAAAACCTGCCTGGCAGGTGTCGGTCTGAGTACAGCCGTTGCCATCGTCGCACAATGTGCCGTCGGTCGCATCTTCGACCACACAACTCCCGTCGCTGCAAGTGGCTACCTGGCATGGCGAATCCACAAGGCCGGCACAGTCGCCGTCACCAACGCATTCGGGATCCGCAAGCTCCGCCTCGAACGTGTCCATGGGTGTCGTGTCGAGGGGTGTCGTGTCGAGGGGTGTCGTGTCCGGGGAGACCAAGTCGCCGACTCCATCCCCCTGGATGTTATCCACAGCCTCCACATCGGAACCCTGACATTTAGTCTCTCCTTCGCCGGAACAGGATAGGAACAGGCACGCAGCGCTCAGCACCAACAAATGCAGCAACCTCATAGCAACCTCGCTTGACTGTAGTTTGGGAAACCCGGAACCACGCCGGAATCTACTCCGCTATTCAGGCCAGTCAATCGGAATTCACAGAAATATCGCGCCCGTCCTAATTCAGGTCCTCAAGAGCCATTGAGTGATTGCCTAGAATGCTTCTGGGATTTCCATTATTTGACTTATACAGTAAGCCACACGGCATCGCAACCAGCTTGTCCGGTTGGCAGGTGCCGTTACAACGTCGGGTCCGCTGAGAAGCAGCAGCGGAAGCCTGCGTGCTGCCCGAAGTAAGTGGCAGGCACCTTCACCGTCGTGTTCACGCACGTCGCTCCAGCCTCGGAATCCGAGACGAAGGACCCACCCATCAAGAGCCCCTGGCTTGGACTGCTCCGGGTAAGTTCCGCAAGGTTGCCCGTAATGTCGTACACCTTGTTCGTCGCTGCCGTGTTGCCTTGCAGATTGCTCCAGTCCGCCCAGCAGTTCTGAAGGTTGCCCGACGCCGTAGGAAGCAGCCCATCCTGCAGCCCCGCTTGCAACGGTTGGGCGTCAAAGCTGGGGCTGATATTGCAGAACTTGCTGGCCGTGTACACTGATCGGCAAGCAGCGCCCCGTGGGTTGTATCCCCACAAACAGGCGGGGCTTGTTGCCGAGGAACACACCGTCGTCAAGTTGGCAGCACTGCAGAGATAACCTCCCATGGCCGTGCAGGTCTGCTCGGCCTCCGCCAACGTTACGTTGAACCACGGCACCTTTCCAGGGGCCGAACAGGCTCTCGTCTTCTCGGCTATGGTGCCGCTTGGGGCAGAGGTCCAGTATCCGTTCCCCACGCCCGCCGACACGCTGGTAGCGTTTGGCCGGCTGGCCTCATAAGAATAGACCCACAAACTGCTGCCTGCCTTGGTCACCACCGGCTTGACGAAGAAGGCCCCATTCGTGCCCTTGTTCACGTAGTTCTCGTCCACAAGACCATCACAGTCGTTGTCCAACCCGTCGCACAACTCGGTGCAGCCGCCAGCCAGGGTCGCACAGTCTGCCTTCACCGCACTGCACTTCACTGCCCCAGGGCCGTCGCAGACTCTCGTACCCGAGGTTCGACACAAACCGTGACCCGGCGCCGGAAGGCCGTCGTCGCTGTAGCAGGTCCCGCCAATGCCCGGAAATCCTTCGTCCACCAGACCGTCACAGTCGTTGTCCAGGTTGTCGCAAATCTCGTCCTCGGGGCCGCACCCACCGAAGCAGATCCCGGCAGCAAAGGTACACTTCCAGGCTCCGTTCGAACAGGCCACCTGGACCATGCTGGTGCACTCCGCCGACAAGGCCTCCGGTGCAACACCACAAACCGCCACAGGTGTTGGCGCTACCACTCCCTCGTCAATCATCCCGTTGCAGTTGTCGTCCACCCCGTTGCACGACTCAGCCTGACTCAAGTAAGTGCAGGGATACTCGCACCGCTTGTCCCCATCCAGGTCGTAGTAGCCGGCCTGACACCCCTGGAACGCACAACTCCCCTGCTGACAACTCCACAATGAGTGAACCGCCCCTGCATAGCAGTTGTTGCCGCAACTGCCGCAGTTCACAACGTCGGTAGAGAGATCCGGCTGAGCCGTGAGAACCCCGTCGCAGTTGGCATCCACCCCGCAGAAATCTATCGTCGAAGTAGCCAGTACCGCATCCTGGCACTGTACCCGTCCCTCAAAACAGACCTTGGTTCCGGACTTGCACGGACTGGTCGCCCCAGCGGGCGGAGGAATTGGAACGCTGCAATCTCCCACCGAGTCGGCCGGAGGCGCCCCCAACGTTGCGTCTATCTCGCCGTCACAATCGTCGTCGATGCCGTTGCATATCTCCTCCGAAGGTGTCCCCACGCCATCGCATACCTTCACGCCGTTGACGCACTTCTGAGTACCAAAACCACAAACACCCTCCGCAACTCCGCCGCATATGGCGCCCACGTCCTGCGGGAAGTCATCCACCACTCCGTTGCAATCATCATCGACGTTGTTGCAAATCTCGGAACGCAAGCCCGGCTTCAGCAGATTGGCTCCGCTGCACTCCAACCTGCCGTCAAAACAGGCCAATGCACCGGCGTGCTTCGGCGTGGCGCACAAACCACTGGCGCCCCCAAAACAGACCATCCCCACTACAGGGTCGGCGTCAGGGTCGTCATCCACCAGCCCGTTGCAGTCGTTGTCCAAACCGTCGCAAAGCTCCGGACCGGCCGGTGAACAGGCGTATTCGCAGCCGTTGAAAGCATCACCATCAAGATCGTAACGCCCCGCCACGCACGCAGCGATTACGCAGCTTGCACCACCAGCACAGCCCGTCTCGCCACTCTCACGACACTCAACGGAGACAACCCCGACCCCTTTGATGCACTCCACCCCGCATGCTCCGCAGTGCTGCAACGAGCAGAAGTCCACATCCTCGTCAACCACACCGTCGCAGTCGTCGTCCCGGCCGTCGCAAATGGCATCATCAGGGGCAACCACAACACAGTATGTCTCGCACCCCGCCTGGGCATCGTCCAAATCGTGATAGTTGACCGCACACTGCTCGAATGAACAGAGCCCGGGCTCCCCCATTACACCGCTCCAGGCGCACTGAACTCCCGTCACGTCGGCGTTGGGGCTATTCTCGAAGCAGTTGTTGTGGCAACCGCCGCAGTGGTGCACAGAGTAGAAGTCGAAGGCCTCGTCAACCTCGCCGTTGCAGTCGTCGTCCAGCCCGTCACATACCTCCTCAAACTCCAACACCCCGCTGCAAGGGTACTCACAACCAGTCCCAAACTCGTCGTCCAGATCCACATATCCTGGCGAACACTCCACTATCCCACAGTAGGCCTTGCCCAGACAGACACCCTCCACCGCAACACACTCGGCTTCCAAAACGTTGTCCGCGACGCAGGCCCGGCCAACCTCGCAGCCACCACACGACGCAAGACCGCATGGGTCCACATCCTCGTCCACTGCCTCGTCGCAGTCGTCGTCAACACCGTCGCAGACATCCTCGCTCTGGCCGGATATCGTGCACAAATAGTCGCACCACGAATCTCCCGAACCCACCGTGCGCCAACCAGGCAGGCAAACCGGATAGAGACACTCGCCCGGCTCCTGCCAATCGCCTTCCCACTGACAGACTACGAACTCGGCGTTTGCGTTCTGAGGCACCTCCTCCAGGCAGTTGTTGTCGCACGCACCGCAAGTCTGCGGAGAATAGAGATCTGCGTCGGGACAAGCGCCTACATCCTCCACTTCTACATCCTCCACATCCAAGACATCAACAATCTCTATAAACTCCTCAATGACATCACCGGGATCCGTCACCTCTCCGTCGCCCCAGTCGCTGTCGCTGCCCGAATCCCCTGCCGTATCTCCCTGGTCATTGTCGGCCCCCCCTGGGTCCCCTCCCACATCGGTGCCGCCCGACCAATCCGCCTGGTCCTTCTGATGGCCCTGGTCCGTGGTGCCCAGGTTCGTAACCCCATCAACCTTCATCCCATCGCCACCCTGCTGATCCACCACGTCCGCCGACTCTCCAGACCCACTGCCCGAAGAGCAGGCGGCCCCAAAGCCTATCGATGCAACCAGCACAACCAACGTTGAGAAGCGCTTCGTCGAGAAGCCCCTGATTCCCAACGCCAGAAACGCCACCAGTGCAAGCAACAACGCAACGCCACCCCCACCCGAGGCCGACCCGCCCGTGGTGCAGCCCCCAGAAACAGCGCTGCTTCGCCCCTCCGGCGCTGGAGTATCC
Organism: uncultured Myxococcales bacterium; assembly: GCA_964593355.1. Lineage (GTDB taxonomy): Bacteria > Myxococcota_A > UBA9042 > CAIXZC01 > CAIXZC01 > CAYTWV01. Next base: position 24,816 of record CAZQHM010000034.1, on the reverse strand, counting down.
CCAGTCTCCCCGTTGAGGGCTTCACCCTGGTCCGGTGCACCGCTGTTATCCTCCTCCCAGGCAGGCCTACCCCCATAATCATGGTCGGTCTGCTTCGTTGGGCCCACAACTCCGGCAGCGACGGCCCCAACAGGCTCTTTGCCTCCGATCCCGGTTTCGCCAATGGGTTCAGTTGGGGCAAAGCTTCCCGCCCGGGCCAGGCCTCCCGTCGTGGCCACGCCCTCAGCCAAGGCCGTTCCGTCACTCAGAAATCGCCCGGAGACCTCCTCGGATGCCACAGACCCAGCCTTGGATGGCCCACGCGGTAGTCTCGGCACACATGTGTCGGGCAATACTTCACCCGGATCAGAGCTGGCTACAGCGGAGATACACTCTTGACCACCGGGGCACTGCTGGGATCCCGTTAGACATGGCGCTGCACAGAGCACCCGGTCGCCGCTTCGCACGCAGCGCGTCCCCGGGCCGCACAACACCGGCTCTCCGTCGCCAGGCTCCTCGTCAACCACCCCATCGCCATCGTTATCCAACCCGTCGCACCGCTCGGGCTGTGCAAGATCCGGGCAGTATGGAGCACCGTGTCTGCATTCCCAGTGCGCATCGGGAACATCACCCGCCCCAGCCTTGCACACTGCACCGAATTGAACCCCCTCTTCGCCATCCTGCGTGTCCGAGAGCCCGTCGGGAGCGGCCCCCTCCTCGTCAATCTGCCCGTCACAGTCGTTGTCCAAACCGTCGCAAGTCTCCGGCGATGGAGCAGTCGCCCCAATACAGCCAATCTCTTGGGCGCTGCTGGAGCACCCCGCTACCCCACGTCGGCACTGTCCGGACTGGCGCATGCCAGGATAAAGCTCAACGTCGTAGGTCGGCCAACATGCCTCTCCCGACGACAGCCCGTCGTCAACAACACCGTCGCAGTCGTTGTCCTCGCCATCACAAATCTCCGGCGCCGGGAGGATGCCTTCCTTGCACTTCACCACTCCCGATTCACAACTCAAAGCCCCCAGCTTGCAAAGCCCCTCGGAAGAACCGCAGACCGCCCCCATTCCGGCAATGTAACCGCCATCAACAACGCCGTTGCAATTATCGTCTCGATTGTTGCAGCTCTCACTTGAAGGCCCAGAAACACCCACACACTGGTATCCCGCTGCACCCTTGCAAACAAGCCTGCCCGACGAGCATGGAGATGTCAGCGCACCCATCCCGTGGCACGTTGCCCCAGGGGGAGGACACCAGTTGGCCTGGCCGAAGGAGCAGCAGTTCCCAGGCATGTTCCAACAACCGCTCATCCACGCAGGCGGAGCGTCCAAAAGCACACCATTGTCCACCTGCCCGTCACAATCATTGTCTACACCATCACAAGTCTCCGATTTGGGAGGGACGCCCCCCTGACAAAGCATGTTTCCATTAACACATCCGGTGATACCCTGAGTGCATGGCGGTTGCTTCTGCCCACAGGCCAGCCCCACCCCTAAAGCCCCCTCGTCAATCTGGCCGTCGCAGTCGTTGTCCACACCGTCGCAAACCTCCTGGCTTGGCCCAACAAAGCCCACACAGCTCATGCTATTACATTGTTTAATACCCATCTTACATTGGCTTGTTCCACCATATACCAATACGGGAGGCGTGCCTGCAGGAACACACGGCGCAGCGGCAATGGCGTCGTCAACCAACCCATTGCAGTCGTTGTCCACGCTGTCGCAAGTCTCGCCTTGCGGCGAGTTGGTGCAGGCGCTCCAACCGCCGCCGGGGGCACATGCACCCGGGAAAGCAGCGGGCACAGCCGGCTTACAAGACTGCGTTCCCACACAGTTGGCCGGCGAAGCCAGCCCACAAGGCCGCTGGGCTATGCCCTCATCAATGACCCCGTCGCAGTCATTATCGCAACCGTCGCAAACCTCAGGGGTTGGTACACATCCGGAGCAGACTCCCTCGTCAATGAGGCCATCACAGTCGTCATCCTCGCCGTTGCATACCTCGGCCGTGGGACAATGCTGCGGGTTGCCGCATTTTATTATTCCTTCATCAACTCCGCCGACCATGTTATTATCTACATTATCACATTTTTCACCAGGATCATAACAAAGCCATGTGGCCGGAGAAGTGGCCTGCGCAGCCGTTGTACATGGTAAGAGCTTGACGTCGCCGTTGGGCTGCGATGGGCTGATGCTGGCTTTATACAAAGCCAGACAGGTAGCCCTGGCCTGGGTACAGCACTCTCCCGCCACTGGTTGAACGTTACCGTAATGGAGGTACCCCTCGTCGGTGCAGCCGTTGCAGTTATTGTCGGTATTATCACATGCTTCACCGGTCCCAATAACGCCTGTGATAATATTTGACAGGGCATCCTGTATCTCCACATCGCTGTTTGCCGAAGTAGCGCTCCCCGTGCCGCCCGCCGCTGCCATGGCATCAGCCTCAGCCTGTGTAATATCAGCACCAATGCGAATGACGTGGACTTTAACCTTCCAAGTAATACCACCAATAGTGAAGCCATCGAACAGTGCCTTTGCAGCAGCGACGGCGTGAACCTGGCTGTCACACAGGTCGGGCCCCTTAACCAGCAACACCACGATAACCTGTCTGCATGCCAACTCTCCCGAGCCTCCAAGAGGGGTATAGAAGGAGGTGCCCGTCGCCGGGCTTACCCAGGCGTCGCTCAAGTACCTGAAAGCATCACGCATTATCCCGTTCGTTGGAGTAGTTCCAGCAGCAAAAAGCTCCGCCTGGTCGCCGCACGAGTTATCGGTGTACTTCAGCACCTGGGCAATATTGGTTGGCCCCCCCTCTGCCGCCACGGGCACAACCAGATTGCCGCCCCTTCGGCTGGATGAGTTCGATGCCACGGGGTCAGGCTCAGGACCACAGCCGGAACTATCACCAGGAAACGGAGTGTAAGAGCACCCGGTGAAACAGCTTTCGGAACAGTTGCTCAGGCCCACAGCGAAGGTCATCAGACCGAATCTGACGTAACCAGACCAGTTCTGAAATATGTTTTTTAGCGCACATCTCAGATGCCCATTTTTGGTCTTTGGGTAGCCGCATGTGTTGTCCTGCGTGACAACATTATCCATAGCATATGATGTATCCGCCAAGATAAGCACGTACGGCTTGGCCGGCATCGGCCAGTCCGTTGGTGACATGGAGAGACACGCTGTGGGCTCTGCTCCCAAAGACTCCTCGGCATCAAGCAACACCACAGCCAGAGACAAAGCGAGCAACCCCTGCACGAGATAAGACCGAAACATCATGGACCCCTCCAAGAGACAGATGGCTTGCAATCGTGGTACCGACGCGGCTTCTCAGCAAGTGCTTTTGCCGCTCGGCCACCCTCTGCCCGCTCCGCTCCTCTCCGCTTCCGGCCAACCACCCCTACCGGTGTGCACCGGAAGAAGATATGGTTTGACACAAGCCCCCGAAACGGCTATAAGTCCCCGACCATTTTGGTGTGTTTTGAAATTTAGACTGTGGCCGAGAGTGGCCAGCAAATGGGGGGGGAAGCGGTTGCCAAGGTTGGCTTCTGCGCCCTTTTACAGAGGAGGACGTCATGTCTATCACCCCGGAGAAGAAGACCGAGTTGATCGAGAAATTCAAGCAGCATGAGCACGACACGGGATCGCCTGAAGTTCAGGTCGCCATCCTCAGCTCACGAATCGCTACGCTCACGGAGCACTTCAAGGTGCACAAGAAAGACCACATCTCCCGCCGTGGCCTTCTCTCCCTCGTGGGCCAGCGCAGAAAGCTCCTGGACTACCTCAAGTCCAAGGACGTCCAGCGCTATCGTGACCTCATTGCCAGGCTTGGCCTTCGTAAGTAGTTCGCCCGTTTCTTCTCTCTTGCCAAGTGGTCCTCTATCCTCGACACCACATTTTTAAGGAGTGGCGTATGTTCTTGTCAAAATCAGTAGAATTAGGTGGTCGCACGTTAACATTTGAAACCGGCGAGCTTGCCAAGCAGGCCGACGGCTCAATCCTGCTCAAATACGGCGAAACCCAGGTGCTCGTCACCGTGGTCATGAGCCGCAACAAAAGAGATAACGACTTCCTCCCCCTCACCGTTGACTACACCGAAAAGATGTACGCAGCGGGCCGTATCCCCGGTGGCTACTTCCGCCGTGAAGGCAAATCCACCGAGACCGAGGTCCTTACCAGCCGACTCATCGACCGACCCATCCGGCCTCTCTTCCCCAAAGGGTGCCGAAATGAGATCCAGGTCATGGCCACCGTGCTCTCCATGGACAAAGAGAACGACCCCGGCATCCTCGGCATCACCGGCTCCTCCGCTGCACTCATGTGCTCGGACATCCCCTGGGCCGGCCCCGTGGCCGGGCTTCGCGTGGGCCGGGTCGACGGCAAATTCGCCATCAACCCCAAACTCAGCGAAATGGCCAACTCCGACATCGACATGACCGTGGCCGTAGGCCGCGAAGGCATCGTCATGGTCGAAGGCGGCGCCAAATACGTCTCCGAAGAAGACCTCGTCGAGGCCCTGATGTTCGCCCAGGAGCAGGCCCAGCCGCTTCTGGCCGTCCAGGAAGCCATGGCCTCCGAACTCGGCCTCACCAAGAGAACCCTCGAACTCCCCGTTGACGACGAAGAACTCATCAAGGCCGTCTACGAGAAGTCCAAGCAGATCATCACCGATGCCCTGGGCGTTCGCGTCAAGAAACAGCGCATGATCGCCATCGAAGATGCCGCCAAAGCGACCATCGCCATGTTCGCTGAGAGCCACCCCGATCGCGCTCAGGAAATCAACCGCTACTTCGAGAAGGCCCTCAAGAAGATCGCCAGAGCAATCCTCATGGATACCGGCCGCCGTATCGATGGCCGTCTCCCCACAGACATCCGACCCATCTCCACCAAGGTGGGCGTCCTCCCCAGAGTGCACGGCTCGGCCCTCTTCACCCGCGGTGAAACCCAGGCCCTCGTCGCCGTTACCCTCGGCACCGGCCAGGACGAGCAGCGCGTCGAAGGACTCGGCGGAAACAACGTCAAGCGATACATGCTCCACTACAACTTCCCATCCTTCAGCACCGGCGAAGTCAAGCCCAACAGAGGGCCCTCACGCCGTGACGTCGGCCATGGCCACCTCGCCGAAAGAGGAACAAGCATCGTAGTGCCCGAAAAGGATGCCTTCCCCTACGTCGTCCGAGTCGTCTCCGAAATCCTTGAGTCCAATGGCTCCTCATCCATGGCAACCGTCTGCGGCGCCTCGCTGGCCATGATGGATGCGGGCGTACCTATCTCCTCTCCCGTCGCCGGCGTGGCCATGGGCCTCCTCAAAGAAGGCGAGACCGTCTTCGTCCTCTCCGACATCCTCGGCGACGAAGACCACCTGGGCGACATGGACTTCAAAGTCATCGGTAACGAAAATGGTATCTCCGCTGTCCAGATGGACATCAAGATCACCGGCCTCGACCGAGCAATCCTTCAGCGAGCCCTCAGCCAGGCCAAAGATGCCAGAATCCACATCCTGGGCAAGATGGCCGAGTCCATCACTGCCCCAAGAGAGGAACTGAGCCTCTATGCCCCCAGAATCACCACCCTGCAGATTCGCCAGGAGCGCATCAAGGACCTCATCGGCCCCGGTGGTAAGAACATCCGCAACATCGTGGATACAACTGGCGTCCAGATCGAAGTGAAGGACGATGGTACCGTGTTCGTGGCCGCTACCGACGGCGAAGCCGCCAAGAAGGCCATCAACATGATCCACGGCCTCACCGCCTCAGCCGAAGTGGGCAAAACCTACCTCGGCAGAGTCGTCAAGATCGCCGACTTCGGGGCCTTCGTAGAAATCCTCCCGGGCGTCCAGGGCCTCTGCCATATCTCCGAACTCGCCGACCACAAGGTCCGCCGCGTCGAAGACATCCTCCGGGAAGGCGACGAAGTCTACGTCAAGGTCACCGACGTCGACAACCACGGCAAAGTGCGCGTCTCCAGAAGAGAAGCACTCCGCCAAAGCTAAATGCCCCCCTTGTAAACATCCCCCCAAACAGCTATGGCAACTCTACGCTGACCCCGTTGCAGCCCCTTGGAGGAGATATGGCTCAAGTCACCGTCAAATTCACCAAGCTCCGCATCGATGACCTGCCCCCGCCTCGCTATGAGACGCCAGGCAGCGCCGGCATGGACCTCAGAGCGAGCATCGAGGCGCCCCTGACCATTGAGCCGGGACACCACGCCGCCGTGCCCACAGGCATTGCAATAGAACTGCCCCAAGGGTATGAAGGACAGGTCAGGCCAAGATCGGGGCTGGCCGCTCGACACGGAATCACGGTGCTCAATGCACCAGGTACCATCGACAGCGACTACAGGGGCGAGATCAAGGTGCTGCTAATTAACCTTGGGCTCCAGCCGGTGCAAATCGCCAAAGGCGACCGCATTGCTCAGCTCATCGTCGCCCCTGTGGTCCAAGCCATCCTCGCCCTCGCTGACTCCCTGCCCGATACGGACCGGGGCGCCGGTGGCTTCGGTCACACCGGGTTGACATGATTCGCTGCAAACCCCACCGCACCCACGCTAGCTGCCTCGCCAGGCAGCTCGTGAAACGGGGCGGGGTACAGTAGTACAGGTCGTACGTCTCAGGCTTGTGACAGGGAGGAGCCCTTGAAGTACTCAGTGGTAATACCAGCATACAACGAGGCGTCCTGTATCTACCAAAGTATTAAAGCGATAATAGCCTTCCTCGATGCCTCCTACGATTCTTCCTTTGAAATCATCGTCGTCGACGATGGCTCAAAAGACCGCACCGTCGACGAAGCCCTGCGAGCCATGCGCGAGGACGGCCGAGTCCTCGTCCTGCCCGGAGGCCGTAACCACGGCAAAGGCGCCGCCGTACGACGCGGCGTCCTCCACTCGAAAGGCGAAAAGGTCCTCGTCACCGACGCCGACCTCTCAATACCCATTACCCAACTGCCGATCCTGAATCAGTCCCTCGACCAGGGCGCCGGTATCGTCATCGGCTCACGCTTCTCCACAACCTCGGCCATCATCCCTGGTAGACAACCCCTCTGGCGCGGAAGCGCCGATGCTCTCACCCAGTGGATAGTCAGAAGCGTAGTGCCATCTCTTTGGGAATTTGCAGACACCCAATCAGGGTTTAAGCTCCTCCGAGGTGAGGTCGCCAGAAGCCTTTGCGAATCCCAGGTCCTTGACGGCTATGGATTCGATGTAGAAATTCTCTACCTCGCCCAGCGACGCGGCTTCAGAATTGCCGAAGTCCCCGTTGAATGGACCTGGAAAAGGGGAAGCAAGGTGGGAATTACAGACCTTGCTTCTACTTACAAGGATATTTTGAGGGTTCGAATACATAGTATTGTTGGCAAGTACGACACATAGCTCATAAAACCTGGAGGAGTTCATGAAAGTCTCTTGGAAATTGTTTGCTGCCTGTATCATGCTGATTGCCTCCGCATCTTTTGTCGCATCGTGCAACTGCGGCGCCAAAGAGCAGGCCCCCGAAACCACCCAGACAGCACCCGCAGAAGTTGGATTCCGACAGGTCCTGGCCTACGAGTCCACCCAGATCGTCAACATGGAGCCCGCTGGACAGCAGCTTGCGGCCAACGAAAACGCCTCTTCCGATGACCTGAAATCCATCAGGGTAGCAGCCGACGAGGAAGATGAGAAGAACTGGTCCCACATCGAGTTCGCCCTGCGACAGTTCGACGAAGTCCTCAAACGAGTCAAAGGCGAGTACATCGCCGAGTCCGTTGACTACCATCGGGCCTACGTCTCCGCTGCCAACTTCGCCCTGGCCGTCCTCGAGCCCAGCTACGAAATCGTCCCACTTCAATACTACCAGGCCCACAAAGACGACCCCGCCGTCGTCATCGAGGGCGCCGACCGAGACGAAGTTCTCACCAAGCGCAAAGAACACTTCAAAAAAGTATATGACGAGCTGCAGGAGGAATGGGTAAAGGCGAAATTTGATCGCAAGGAATTTTTACAAGTAGTAGAATTCGTCATTGCACAAGGTAAGAAAGCCAAAAAACCCGTCCGAGCCTCTCGTGTCTGGATATCCGCCGCCCAGGGCTTCATGTACGCCCTCGACCCACACTCCTCCCTCGTCAGCCAGAAAGCCTGGGAAGAGAGCACAAAGGAGACCCAGGAGTCCTCCTTCGATGGCATCGGCGCCCTCCTCACCCAGCGCTTCGAACCCTCCCAAACCCTCGAGAACCGCTACAAAGGCAAAACCACAACGCTCAGCAAGGGCGACCAGTTCATCCTCGTGCAACTGCGCGACGAAGACAAACTCACCCGCAGAACCTTCGTCGAAAGCCCCATCGCCGGCCAACCCGCTGAGGCCGCTGGCATCTGGGCCGGCGACGAAATCATCAAGGTCAACGGAAACATCGTCGCTGACATCACCCTCGATAAGATCGTCTCGCAAATCCGTGGCCCCAAAGGTACCAAGGTAACCCTCACCCTCCGTCGCGAAGGAAGAGCCGGTGACTTCGACGTCACCGTGGAGCGCTCCAGAATCAAAGTAACCAACGTCGAAGGTCGCATCCTCGAAAACTACCCATGCATCGGCTACGTAAAACTCTCCGGCTTCGTAGAGAGATCCACCATCGACATGCGGGCAAAAATTGAAGAACTCGAAGGCCAGTGCGAAGGCGGCCTGCGCGGCCTCGTCTTCGACCTCCGAAATAACTCCGGCGGCCTCCTCAACCAGGGCGTCTCCATCTCCGATATGTTCCTGGAATCAGGCAAAATCGTCACTGTCAAGAACCGCAGAATGGACGTCTTCTCCATGCTCGGCGGTGGCGGCGACGAAGAATACACAGCCAAACCCGCCAACACCTTCACCAAACCCATGGTCGTCCTCGTCAACGATGGCTCGGCTTCAGCCTCAGAAATCGTCGCCAGCGCCCTCCAGGACAACAAACGCGCCCTCATCATCGGCGAACGAACCTTCGGCAAAGCCTCCGTGCAAACCCTCATGACCCCCAGCGAAGGCGAAGGCTACTACATCAAGCTCACCATCGCCCGCTACTTCGGCCCCACTGGCCGCACTCTCCAACTCACCGGCGTCATCCCCGACGTCGAGGTGCCACCCACCGTGGGCGGCAAGATGCCCGTAGGCTTCCGTGAAGAAGACCTCTCCAATCACCTCCCGAAAATCGACTCCGATTACCCCATGCTCAACAAAGAAATAACCGACAACGCTAACGCATGCGTACAACGCCGAGGCATCGCCGAACGTATCTTCAAGAGCAATCCAAACCCACAGGTTAAATACGACTACCAACTATATAAAGGCGCCGACTACGTGGAGTGCCTCACAGAAGCCAAAGCTGAATAATAGATTCTTGATAGATATAATCAACAAGCTAGTGCTTGGCTGATGCCTGTTTCACCACACCGCTCCAGCATGTCACGTACATCCAACCCCTTCACCCCACGCCACGATGAAAGCAACTCAGCGGCCATCACCGGGCGCCGCTGCTCCGGTGGCAGGTGCCGATCCACCCGCCAGAACCCCGTCTGTGCCAAAGAGGAGGTAAACCGCCCATTGCGCAGAGCCTCCGTGGGGTGCGCACAATCTCTTACCACCACATCAAAATCCTCAGAGCTCAAGCCGTACGCCCTCGCCGATAGAGCATCCACCATCGATTGCACCCTTCGCCGCTGACACTCATCGGTGACGGCCCAACTCAACAGCTCCCTTCGCTCCCTCAACCACGGGTGCTGCACAGCCATCAACTCCCACAGCGGCCTGTAAAGCTCATGACCCGGGTGCAGCGCCAGGGCCAACAGAGGCAACCAGAGACGAACCTCCTGACTCTCCCACCGGGGAACAGGAATCCCCCTCAGCCTGTGCCAATCCACGTTGGTCCCGGAACCGATACTTCGGCACACAAAGTCCGCAACCAACGAGTTCAGCAAGGAGCACAACCCCAACATCTTCACAGGATCACGAACCAACAACCATGGCGCCTTGTCGCCACATGGGTAGGAAGGTACGATGGCCGCAATCAACGTTCGCTCATCGCTGGTGCGGGCTACCCGACGAACCACCAGCTTGAAGCCGTCAGGGGAGCCTTCTTGCACCGGTACCAGATACTTCGGACGCAAAGGGCCAGAACCAGCTTCCGCCCTCCTCCAGCGCCCATCCGCTCCACCATCCCAAGCCTGATACCATGGCGAAAACCCATGAAACGAGGCCCCCTGAACCAGAGGCATGGCACACCCCTGGTCGCCGCGCCAAACCCCAACTTCGTCCTGGACGTAGCGGCCCCCCTCCATCTCCCATACCCCCCGGAAACCAGCCCCCGAAGTCGTCATGTCCAGTTCCCTGCGATACGCCACCCCGAAGCCGCCTTCGCCGCCCGCTTCCATGCTGGCCCCATCGCTCAACAATCGCTGCAACAGCGCCAGTGCCTGAGGCTCCACCCTCTCGGGAATCATGGGGACGCCGTCGCCGGAGCAAGGCAACGCCTCCGTCGCCACCCCCGCCACAGGCCCTTCAATCCCCATCCTACTGCCCCTAACCTCGGAGTCGCCTTGCCTCGGAGCATCATCGGAAACGAAACTCAGCTCCACTCCACTTGACGGCCCCGTTCGGCGCCCGGCAACCACCATGAAGCCGAAGCGACCATCAATATCAAACACCCGCCCCCGATTCTCAACACCGGCCATGATCTCCACGCCTGCCTCCCGGAACAGCGCTCGGCGCAACTCCCTGGCCCCCTCGTCGGCCCCCAGACCGGCCGGTACTATGAACCCGAAGCGCCCCTCCCTCTTCAACAACCGCAAACCACGCTCCAAGAAGAACTGGTACAGGTTGTTGCCCGCCCCCGACTGCCACCGGTAAACCAGAGGCTTCGCCCGCCCGCTGGTCAGACGCCCGTAAAGCCCACTCAGCGGCCCGCCGGCCTCGTGCAGTTTCGCTCCGTGGTGCAACAGCGCCCGGCCCCCTCCCGAGACCTCCCCCTGTCCCACCAGCCGCTCCCACGGGGGATTCCCCACTACCGCATCGAAACCACCACCGCCCCCACAGAAAACCGACGGAAACTCCAACTCCCAGTGAAAAAAACCCACCTCCTCCCTGCACCGCTCCACTGCCCCCCTCCAGGGTTCCCCCCAATCCTCCGGCAAGGGCATCTCCTCCAACTCCTCCACCGGCCAGAACCACAGAGCGCACCAACTGTCCATCCGATGCCGAAGCTGCCTCACCTCGGCGTTGTCCGCAAACCACTTCCGGTAGTGCTGCCCCTTCTGTTCGGGTGTCGAATCCCACATCTTGTGCAGATTGTCCACTGCCTCAGCCAGTCTGCGACGCAAACGATAAGCGCTTTGTGGTCCCCCAAGCCCAGGAAGAGATGGTGACTGCAACTCCCGCCTCAAAACCGAAACCTGACTTGCCAGCCGGCCCCTCATGGCTGCGGCCAGACTGCCGTCCGACACCAGGGCGATTCTTCCCCTCGCTGCCTCCACTGGATATAGCCCAGCATCGCTTAACTGGCAGCCAACCAGAGAGTTTCCGCACTTCACTGCATGGTCCAGAAAGCTGAAGGGTAGTGAGGCGTCGAATGACTCCAACCATAACGAAAGCCTGGCTACCTGCACCGCTGCTGGGTCCAGGTCCACCCCGAACAGGCACCTCTCAGCCACTATTCGCCGGACGTACATCTCAAGTACCCTGCGGCCCCGCTCTCTCCATGGCGAACATGGAAGCTCCACAAACATCCCACTTCCCACTCGGGCCAGCCACGCTCCAGCCTCGCCGCCCACGGGCTCCACCCCTGAGTGCGCCAGAATGCTCTCCGTGAGCGCACCGCTGATGTAGCGCAAAGCCTCCACCAGGAAGGTCCCCGAACCCACCGCCGGGTCCAGCACCGTCAGGCTTAGGATTGCATCGGGGCGTGCCAGCGTGCCTCCAGGATAGACCAGTGGCTCAAGCACCCTCTTCACCAGCGGCCTGACCAGCGCTGCAGGCGTGTAGTAGATGCCAAGCTGTTTTCGGCGCGCCTGATTAGACGCCACTTCTAGTCTGCCATCCCTCCATCGAACCTCCAGCCCAGCCAAAATCTGATAGAGCTCCCCAAGCACCTCCGAGCTGTTCACCCCCTCGCCGCCTGGCCCCTCCGCTACGCCACCGCCACCATCCAGCATCCCGCCCAAGGCCACCAGCAGGCCACACACTGCCTCATCACTCACGCCCCACTCTGCCTCACAGTCAACCTCGAACAGCTCGCTTCCGTATCCACACAAAGGCAGCTCCGGGTGGGCCGAACCGTCGTGAATCAAACGACACAAAGACTCCAGCCGGGCAAAAGCCCACCGGCTTCTGCCAAGACCAGCGCTCCCCGACTCTTTGCCCCGGACAAGCTGGCGGAGCAACCCCGAAAGGCTGTAACTGTTGGCGTAGACTCTGTTGCCCACAGGCAGCATCCGCCGCTGCTCGGCCAGCGCCAAAAAGGCAAGCCTCAACACCCACTGCTGCAACCATCTGAGAACCCTTTCTTCGTCAACAGGGCCCCGCTGGACTACTCCACCAACCATGCCGTTCAGGGCCTCCAGGAACTCACGTCTCAACGCCGGTCTTGGTCTGTTACGGCCCATGGCTCACCCCACGTCCCGCAGAAATAGCGCGGCCCCCTCCAGTGACAGCACCGGAGGCGCCCAGGCCTTGCACCTTGCGGCCAGAAGGCTCCTGGCCACGCTGTTCTTGAACGGATCCAGATGGGCCGCCGCATCCCACCCCTCCATCTCCTGTGCAGTTCGCAGCAGCCCAGCCTCTTGTGCTCGAAGCTGACCCCAGAAGCGGGCCTTCTGCTCGGCGAACAACCACCCCCTGCTCTCACCCACGGCTCGCTGGCGGCGAACATTGCTCTCCGCGCTTTCACGCGCACGGGCCAGCGCACCTTTCTTGTGTTCCAGCCTCAGACGCTCCACCTCCTCTATCTCCACGGCCTTCACTGCCCTTGCGTGGGCACGCAACGCCGCAGGGAAGCGCCCCATGGCTTCACTCCACCTCTCCTGAAGCCTCTGACGCAGTTGATACATAAGCTCTCCCCAGAGGTCTGAGACTGAAGGCGGCCCCTCCCTCCACAGCCACGCCGGATCGGGGCCAGAGCACGATGATGACTCCACACGCCCCAGCAGGCGACGCATGGCCTCTGCTTCAACCACCGTCGCGCTTCCAAGTACCGGACCATGGTTTCCCCGCATCACCCTGAACCAGAGCGAACTTGCCCACCTCACCAGCCACCCCTGAGTACCATCCAGGGCCAGCCATCGCACCAGGGCCAGCAGGCCTCCCAGGTCATCCGCCGGACGCCAATTCCAAAGCCGCTCCAAGGCCCACGCGCCTCGCTGCAAAGGGGCCACATCGGCGTTGGGCGGGCCCAGCAGCACACGCCAACCCGACGCCCAATCCATCCCTCCATTGGGACCGGCCAGGCAACAAACACCCCTGTCGGCCTCCCTCCTCCAGGAGCCTTCGTCACCCGGTCCCTGTGACGACGCCATCTGCCCCGTCTCCGCCCATGACGCTCCCCGAGGCATTTCCGCTTGGGCTTCAGGCACAACCAGTGGGAGCTCACGGGCCACCACTGGCGCCCGCTCCGCTTCGAACCACGTGTTGCTCAGCAGCGTCTCCTCGGGCAAACCAATGTCCCTGGCAATGGAGCTGGACTTGCCCTTAAGCCGCCCCAGAAACCGCCGCTCTGCACTGCTGCCACCCAAAACCATCACCTCCCTTACACTCCTGGCCTGGCCACGACGAAGAACCCGCCCCGTGCGTTGAGCTATTCTTCCGGGGTTCCACGGAAGATCCAGGTGGATGACGCTGCTGCACGCCTCATGAAGGTTCAGCCCTTCGCCTGCTACGTCCGTTGAGACCAACACCTGCACGGCACCCTCTGCCGTGCAGAAGGAGTTGAGCAGCTCCACCCGTTGCCTGGGCGCCGTCTCAGAATCGAGAATCGCCACCTTCTGGGCGAAGCCCGGACGCATCGCCAGAGCTTCCCCCATGGCCCTTGCCGTGGCAGCGTACTCGCTGAAAACCAGATACTTGCCACGCCCACCTTGTTTGCCATCGCCCTCAATCCATGCCAGCGCTGCCTCCAGCCTCGCTCCAACCCGAACCGCTGCCTGGTGCCCTTCGCCCTCCGACGTCCTGAACTGCTCCAGCGCCCGCAGCACCGTCGCCGCACGCTCCTCCAGAGGAAGCGAAAACCGCCCCGCAATCTCGAGCAGCAGCTCCCCTGCCGGGGGTAGCCACTCGGCCTCCTGCGAAAGATCCGCTCTGTAACCTTGTGGGCGCCGGGACCCGCCCCTGTTGCTCATGCCAAGGGCATCCGTAGATCCCGCCTCGATCCCCCTACTGCTGGACCATGCTGCATCCTCAGGAATCAGGCTCTTTGAGAGACCTAGCCCCGACAGCTCCAGGTGCTGTACAAGAGCATTGAAGCTGCTCTCGAAAGCGGGAAGACTCGAGAGCATTCGCTTCTCAAGCGTCTGCAGAGCCAGCAACCAGCGACCAGCCAATTCGGGGTTGCCCGAAACCCAGGAGACCAGAGAGTCTCTGAAACGCTCCCAGCTTCGGATAACGTTGAGCTCTTGGGAACCAGGATCGGCCCGTACCACCAAACGTTCCAGCGGCGGAAGAGTGGCCGGACCCTCTACGGCACTGCCTGTCCGCCTGACGACCACGCTCCGCATCTCTGCGAGCATGGCAGGGCTGGGAGTGGAGCAGCGCTGGAACCGAAGCGGATCCAGAAGCTGGAGAAGCGCCATGAGCGAATCCACGTATCCGGAGTGGGGGGTAGCCGTCAGGAAGACTCGATGGGGAAACCAGCCGACCACCTGTTCCATGGCCTTCTGGAGCTGCGAGGTTGCCCCGGCCGGGGCAACGAGATGGTGGGCTTCGTCCACCACAAGCATGTCCCAAGGACCGTTGTCGGCGTGCTGCTGAGCTTCGAGAAAGCCTCGAAGCACGTCGGGACGCTTGAGCCAGTGGTATGAGCAGATGGCCCTCTCTGCCTGAGTCCACACCGAGGCCTCTCGCCCCCGACCTCTGACGCTCTGGCCGTCAATGATGGCGAACTTCAGCCCGAAGCTCCGCTCCATCTCGAACTGCCAGTTCTCCATGAGCCCAGGAGGAGAGAGAATCAGCGCCCTGCCGGCTCTCCGCCGATGAATCAGCTCACAGACCACCAGTCCGGCCTGAAGCGTCTTGCCCAAACCCGGCTCGTCTGCCAGCAGCAACCTGACTCTGCGCCGCTCGAGAGCCTTCTCCAGGGGCACAAGCTGGTGCGGGTCCGGTTCCAGTCTGCACAACGCCGGGGCCACAGGCCGCTGCTTCCCACCCTCTCCATCGGGAAAGCCGGGCAACGAAATCAGGTTTTCTCTCTTGAGTTCCAGAGCCCCGCGCAAGAAATCCCGCATAGGCAGACGATTCTGCATGGCCCCAAGAGCGGCCCCATCCAACGGCTCACGGCCCATCTCCACATGCCACAACAGCCGCTCCGATGCCGGCTCCAAGCCATCCACGTACCCCACATCCACCAACCACACCGCCCGGCGGCCCACCCCGAATGACTCCAACCTGGCAACCACCCCAGGCCGCTCCCTAACCACCACCCCAGCCCCCCGCCGAAGCCCCCTCCCCCCCAACACCTCACCCAGCTTCGACTCCGACTCCCGACTCTCCAAAGCCCCAAGCACGGTAGAGCTCATGACTCACCTCCAACGCCTCCCCCTGTATCGCTCCACCACCCCGCCACAAGCCAAAGAACCGCCCCCACCCCCCAAAATATGTCCGAATCGTCCAAATCGTCCGAATCGTCCGCGTCCAAACAGTCCGAATCGTCCGAGTCCAAATAGTCCGAATCGTCCGCGTCCGAAGAGTCCGAATCGTCCGCGTCCGAAGAGTCCGA
>CAZQHM010000034.1:0-8830 GCA_964593355.1 uncultured Myxococcales bacterium | reverse complement strand
AGTCCGAATCGTCCGCGTCCGAAGAGTCCGAATCGTCCGCGTCCGAAGAGTCCGACCCCTCAGTACAACTGCACCACATCCCCATCACTAAGTGCGTAATCCCGAGGCACGCGCAGCCCGTCCTTCGTGCCGTCTGCGCTCCAGATTCTGGCATATTGAAGCTTCTGCGCCAGCTCCTTGTGCACCCTCACAGCGAACTCCTCCACCGTCGCACCTGTAGGAAGTACGAAGGGGTCGCTCTGGTTGACAGGCTTGCCCGACTCTTTGCCATAGATTCGGATGACGTCCAGATGGGAAAAAACGAACCTCCTGGCCGGTTCCAGCGATTCCGGATGGTCGCAATCCACCCGCAGGGCGCTCCAACGATTGCCCATGACCTCGCTCAACAGTTCGAGCCTGTCATCGGCACCTTCGGCGTCGGAGTTGGTGAAAAGGCATACACTGCGCAGCGTCGCCCAGCCATCTTCGCTGATATAGGTCTGCTCCTGGGACGACCCCAACCGAACCTTACCCTCCGCAAGCATTCCATCGAGCTCTTCGTACTCTTGAAGTATGTCGTCCGAGGCCAGGCTCAACACCACCAGGGCCAGATCGCCATAACGAATAACCGATGGTATCCAGGCTATGGGGCTCTGCTTGGATACGGGGGGCATATCCACCAACTGCACCCAAACATTCTCGAAGAGCATCATCCCCGGAAGATACATCTGGGTAGTGAACGGGTAATCGGCCACCTCGGCCTTGGCGCTTGTGAGGGTTGCCACCAGGCGAGACTTTCCCGCATTGGGCGGCCCCACCAGGAACACCTGTCCTGCACCTTCGGGTTTCACGTACAGATTCGAAGAGCCCTTCTTTGTGGCACCCTTCTTCTGCACTTCACGCCGCTCCTCGGCCAGCTTGCGCTTGAGGTCGGCCTGCATCTTATCGGTGCCTTTGTGCTTCGGGATGGTGCGAAGCATCTCTTCCAGCGCCGCCACCCTCTCTTCGGGGCTCCTTGCTCTCCTCAGCTTCTCTTCAGCCTCAAGATAATCCGGTGTCAGGTTCGCCGGCATGACTCACTCTCCTGTTGCGGCCCTTCTCACAGAGACTCCAGCAGTGCGCAGCAGGGCCAAGGGCCCCTCGCCCATGGGATAGGCAGCATTATAGACCACTTCTTTTATTCCAGCATTTATTATCATTTTTGTGCATAATACGCATGGCGAGGTTGTAGTATATATCGTAGCTCCCTTAACACCTATACCATGATATGCAGCCTGTATTATTGCGTTCTCTTCACCATGGCTGCAGAGGCAATCACCCAGGCCGGCGCCGCTGGGGCCGAAGCTGGCGCACCTGGGGCACCCTCCTTCACCGCAATTAGGCACCCCTCGGGGGGTCCCATTGTACCCTGTGGATACTATTCGCTTCTCCTTTACTATAATTGCTGCGACATGCCTTTTCAGACAATCAGACCGAAGCGCCACCTGATTGCAAATCCTCATGAAGTAGTCGTCCCACGGCAGACGAGGGAGTTGTGCTGCCAGTTCGTTCAGCGCCTGCACCACAGCCTCCCCAACACTCCCCTGGTCAGGCGACAGCACCTTCGAGGGAACCGCCTCGGGCACTTCAAAGGGCAACGCGCCGAAAGCAAGCAGGCAGCTTGGGGCGATTGCCCGGGCATCCAGCAGCTCCTCGGGCCATCGCACACCCTCCACAAAATGGTTCACCAGAGGGTCCAGCTTGGGCCCGGCCAAGCGTACCCGGAAACCTCGCCCCAGCCGTTGGTAGGCATCATCCATCCACTGGGCATCTCCGAACTCCGATGCCAGATCGAAGGGCTTGAAGCCCCCTTCAAGCAGCCTTGCCCTTGCTTCGGGCACCAGATTGACCACGAAAAGAATCATACATCACCTGCTATTGAGGGAACAGCGCATCAGGACCACAAGCTTCAGCTCACGGCCAGGAAGCGCTGAAGCCTGCGTTCGAGTTGCGAAAGTCTGCCCGACGAGCCGCCCCCCGACAGGGCCAAACGCCCCTTGTTCGACTGTGCCCCTTCCACAAGCAGACCTGCGTCCACGAAGGAGTTCAGGGCATTCTCTATGCTAACCGTAGATACCGCCTCCTGGCATGTAATAGTGCCGTCGCGGTACTCTTTGAGGCCCACCGCCACGGCCTCCTTCACAAAGTCCCTCCTGCGCACCCACGCACCCTCGCTCAGGGTTCGGACAAGGCAGCGTGCGCACAGCATGTAGCTCTCCAGCACGGGCATAACGGTGTTCCTCAACAGCACAAGCCTGTCCATGTTGGCAGGCACTATCCGCACGCTGGAGACGCTCACCGGAGCCTCCTCTGCTGCCTCTGCGTCCGTCGGTCCTTGAGCCCCCGACTCCATCTGAATCACACCAAGGTTGTCAAGGGTCCTCAGTGCGGCCCGGAGGCCTCTGGTAAGATCCCCCGCCCGGAAGATGAACTCACGCTTCAGCATCTGAGAGAGCATGGTCGAGTCGCTCTCCAGCGACGCCATTGAAAGCGTACCCTCCATGTGCCTGAATACCAGACTGGTTGTTACTATCGCCTCACGCTGGAAGATATGTATACAGTTGTTTCGGTAATAATTCAAATAAATTCTTGCCGCTGGGATGACCTGAACTATTGCATCATCATCGTATCTTTCTATATTAACATATCCCAACGATTCAAACAGGCCCAGTGCCTCATCCAGCACCGTGGCCACGGCCTTGCCCCTGGCCCTGTCAGCCACCAACCTTCCATCAGGCCCATCAACCTTTCCCTGAGCTTCTACCAGATCCACGATGGATGCCTTCAAAGCCCGCTGCAGCGCCGGGGCCAGTGAGTGTTGTCTCAGCGAGGCGAAATCGATGAGGAATCCCGCAAGCTCCTGCATCTTGCTCTTCCTGATGCCACGTTTGTGGTGCGACAGCAGTACGGTAGCCAGCAGCGCTGTTGGATTGAGCACATAGGCCCTGTTGATATGGTCCAGCACACGATAACCAAGCCTCCGGACCACCCTCCGCTTCTCCTCCTCGTCAGCCTCGGACCCCTTGGCACCCGCCGCCGAGGCCAGAAACTCTGCCAGCCGGATTGGGCGCCCCGCCGTCAGGTAGAGGTTGCCAAAACGACTGTCCAGCACCTGCGCCGACTTCATCAGACTCTTGAGATTCTCCGCCCGCTTGTCCTGGCCACTGATCTCCCTGGAATACCCCTCGTTCTCAATAACCCGCTCGTAGTTCAATGCGATGGGCACAATGGTTACGTCCCGCACCGCCCCGGTCAGAACTGCCTCGGTAATATAGGAGAGGATGCCGAACTTCGGCGCCAGCGTCTTGCCGCTCCTGGACCGCCCTCCCTCGATGAAGAACTCCAGGCTGTGCCCCTCCTTCAGCAGCTTCCTTATGTACTGCGCCAGCACCGCCGGGTAGATCTGGTCGTCGCCGAACTTCCTCCTGATGAAGAAGGCCCCCGACCTCCGAAAGATCGACCCCATTGGGAAGAACGACAGATTCGACCCTGCGGCTATATGAGGCGGAATTATCCCATACAAATATGCCAAATATGATATTACCAAATAATCTATATGACTACGGTGGCATGGAATCAAAACACAGGGCGTGTCTTTGCTGGACTCCTTTATTGTTTCAATGGCATCACGATCAATAATAAATGATGAAAAAATCTTCCTAAATATTCTTGAAAGTGCAAATGATAAGACTTCAATATATGAAAACTTAAAATCAGCCGCTATCTCATTCACATACCGGGCCGCTTTGCGCCTTGAGACCCTCGCCTCAAGCCCCTGCGCCCTACCCAACTGCTCAACCCTCATCATGAAGTCCGCATCGTAAAGCATCTCATCGCGAACCTGCGCAGCCCGCTTGAGCATGGGCCCACGGGTCACCTTCTCCTCACGATCGATGCTTCTATGGAGCAGAAAGCTCGCCTTGCGACCCAACGTCTCGTGGTCCATCTCCGGGTTCTCCGCCGCAAGCTCTTTCAGGTTCACGGCCTGCCCGGCCCGCAGCGTCGCCCGCCCCGGATTCAGAAGAAATGACAACGAGCGGCGCAATCCCGGCGTGTTCGGCGCCCCCACCAGAAGGTCTAGCACCCCCTTCCGCTGCATATCCGGGGCCGGAGTCCAGAAGATCACATGAGGCAACAGTACGATGGCCATCTCACGGCTGCGCTGAAGCTCAACAAGGCTGCGAAGATATGGGGTCCCACGATTGCCACCGGGCAGTATCACAAACCTCGCCCGCTTCAGAAACAGCAGCGACGGCACCCCCGAATCAACATGCCTGGTAAACGGCCCCACTGGGTCCTTCGGCCGCAAGAAATAGAGCAGGGGCCACAACACTACATACAGCACCACCAGCAGAACCGGCCGCATCCACGCCCGCCCCACCAGATTCGTCACCTCCGGAGGCCTCAACCCGCTTCTTCGCAGCCAGTAGTAAACCACCATGTAGTCCAGGAAACCGTCCACTTCCGCAACGTGGACCACCGTCCCCTGCTGCGCCGCGTCATGCACCGCATCGTGCCACGAACGCTCCACCTTGACCCTGGCTATCCAGATGAAGATGAGACGTACCCATAAAGCAAACTGCGTAAAGAGCCGTCGCATTACCCTTCCTGAGCGCCACGCCCCCTCAGTTGTAGAACTGCGGGAAACGGATGAAAGTCACCGCACCAAACAGGTTGACCAGAATTGCTAAACTGACCAGCGCATAGAATAGTGGCCCCCTCCGCCGCCCGTCAAGCGCCAGTAGAACCATCAGGAACGGAAGATAGTCCATGATGAACCGATACCCGAACTGAAACCACCCCGAATTCTGATACAGCAGCCCCGGTATCGCTATGCAAGCTACCGTGATCCACAACAACGCATGCATCGGCAGGCGGAAATGCTCCCGGCTCACCCTGTCCACGACCTCCCGCTTCGGCCACAGAAGATAGAGCAGGAACGGGCTCGTCACCCATATCGCCAACCCGTGTCCGCTTACCTTCACCCACGGATAGTCCGACAGTATCCCAGGTAAGTTCGTCAACGCCGCTGCCAGATTCCGCCCCAGAAAGTGGTAGCTGAACAGCCCGTGATCCACGATGGAGGCCCTCGTCCCCTCCAATAGATACTTGTGCCCGAACTCGCCAGGACTGGCGAACCTCACATAATTGTAGATCATCAACAGGATGCCCACCAATAGGATCGGCGCCGCAAACAACACCCCCTGTCTCAGCCGTAGCAATAACCCGCTGCGATCCCACCCCGCACGCTGAAAAATCCACTGCAGCCCGAAGTAAGCCACCCCGAACGCAATGGGCGTCCTCGTGGCAAAGCCCGCTGCCAACGCCACCCCCGCCAACAGGGGATGAGTTAAATGAGTAGAGAACAGAATGTACAATAGATTAAACGTCACACCCATAACCAGTGCCGTAAACCAAACCTCCCCCCTCACTGACACGAAATAGTTCACAGTCCCAAGGGCAAAGGCAGCGACTATTACCAGCAGAAGCTTGTTGCTGTGGTCGAAATATCCAAGTTCTCGGAACTTTCGCAGAACCACAAATAGCAACAAGGCATTGAGAGCCGCCAAAAGCACCGTGAACAGTACATCGTTAAAATCGTATCCCCAAACCGCAACAAAAGGCATCATCGCTACCGCCGGCCCCGGCGGGAACGAAACAAAGTTCCTCTTCAACTGACACGTCACCCTCGTCTGCGTCTTGTAATCGCAGTTGACCGCTGCCTCAGGAGCCGCCGAAAGCTGCTCCGCTACAGCCATGCACGCCTCATACTCCGCATCAAAACGATCCCGCTGCTCCCACTGCAAACGCTCGGGCGAATTGGGCGGCGCCGTGGGCCTCTCCACGCAAGCATGAGCCAAGTCCTTGTGTCCCTGCAGCTCAAGCCAGTCACCACTCAAAGTCACGAAACGATTCTTTATATCATGCCCCTTCTCCTTGGGCTTTCTGAACTTCCAGGGCCAAACCCCTTTGTAAACCTCGCCATTCTTCAATACGACCACGTAGTAGCTGACCCAGTCGTTCCACCCCCCAAGCGCCAGATGGCGGTCTACCGCCCCCTGCAGCCCACGCGGATCATCGGCAAGCTCAGGCAACTTGGCCTTCCGGAATGGCGTCAGCGTGTCCGCCCTGCCCTCCATCATCGACTGCGCCTGATCAATGAAATGGAAATGGGGCGATGGCCCCAGAATCATCTTCCACGAAGTCAAACCCAGCACTGTGAGTGCCACAACAAATACGCCACCATACAAGATCCATTTCTTCACAACTGGTGTCATGAGACTATATCTCCGCTATTTGCTGCAACGCCGCACGGCGCCCACGTATCTAAATCCATCTGGCTACTTTGTATCGACCCTTCCACACCCCTTAAGATCCACTGAGGCTCTGCAAAGAAGGCCTTCTGCTTTGGCTCCATGCAACCAAGGCGCGCTCCCAGCAGGCAAGGCGCCCTCCTCGTCCAACGGAAGGGGCCAGAACCGCAATCACGACCCTAAAACTCCGACATGTCCAGAAAATGGAAGGTGATGTTCGCCATGGGCGCAAAGACCAGCGTTGTTGCGCTGGACGCCGGCTCAAAAGTGATGTCGTCGTCCCAGTCCTCGTGAAATGTCTTCCACGTTGGCAAAATAAACCTGAGATCAAGGCCAACAGAAACAGACTTATGTATATAATAATCAAGGGCAGCACCGAACATCAAATGGGTGCCGTTCCATCCCCTGGTCTTGTGCTGAGGATCGTAATCCCCACGGTGATAACCCATGTAGTTGATGAACCCACCCCCGAAATAGAGGCTCGGATCAAACCGGGTTACCCTCAACTGCTCCACAAACTGAAACGGAAAAACCCGCCCCAGAAACCCCCAGTACCCCGCCCCCTCAAACTTCCCGCCGCCAGAATCCATATTCAGATGCCCACAAACATAGGTCTCCACCGACCCATAGCCCAATATGTTGTACCCCAACTTCAAATCAAATGCAAAGCCACTGCCCGCATCAGTCCTTACCCAGTCTTTGTATATATCACTGTTCTTGTCCGCTTCCGAGACCGCAAGCCCCTTCAGGTCCAGTCCCTGATCACCACTGACCACTGCCCCGCCCAACGAAATGCCGAATAACATCCCACCCTCAGACGCCCTCGCTACCTGCGGCCCCGCTGCAAACAAAACGGCTGTGATAATGAGCTTAATAGTCGTCCGAGAAATCATCCGAAGCACCTCCTTGCTCTCCAGAATCATCAGAATCGATGAGACCTTTATTAATCATACTATTATATGTTACATGAACTCTATGAAGCCAGTTATGCATTACCGCATTCAAACCGACTCCCATGGCTGGCTCACTTTCCATTATATTGAGCAATTCCCCTGGGTCATCCACATAATCGAAAAGCTCAAATCGGTCTTCTTCCCTATGCCATATATAGTTCATCGTGTTCGTTCTGACCCCCACCTTCACCAGCGGGTCCTTCCCCTCCCTTCGCCTCTCCATCAGGAAGAACTGGTGGAACAGATACCTGTCGGGCCACTCCTCGTCACCGAAAATCAACGGCACCAGACTGGTACCCTCAAACTCTTTCCCCTCGGTCTCCAACCCCGTCATGTTGGCAAGCGTAGGCAACAGGTCCAGCAGCGATACCGGCGTGTCAGTGACACGGCGAGGCTCTACACCAGACGAAACACACACCATCAACGGCACATGCAGAACCCCCGTGTAGAGGTCGTGACCATGAGTGTGCTTCTTGTGCCGCTCGTCAAAGGCCGACCCATGATCCGCCGTCACAATCAGAATATACCCCCGCTTCCGTAACCCCCCATCTATCTCCTTGAAAAGAGGCTCCAACCGCTCGTCAAGCCACCTAATCTCCGAATCGTAGATGTCCACCTTCTCCTTCTTGCCAAAAGCCTTCGCCTTCTTCGGCAGGAAAAAGGGCGGATGAACATCCCAGTAGTGAACCCACATGAACAGAGGATTCGATCTATCCTTGTTAATCTCCGCTATCGCTGCTTTAGTGACCTTTTCAGCGTTATGCTTGTCCTTGCCTTTCTTTGTTACGGCTGAGCTGTCTATGTTGTCGAAACCCTGCAAAATCCCCTTCCACCGCACAGTGAAGTAGTCATGTGGGATAACCGCCACTGTGTCATAACCGTTCTTCAAGAACAGTTCTGCCATCGTCTCGTTCTCTGGTAGCAGTGGGTATGGAATATTCGCTGCGCTTCCTTTCAAAATCTGCGAATCATACATCGAAGTGAACATTGCTGCCATAGACAGTCTTGTGCTTGGCCCCTGAGAGAAAGCCTTCTCAAACACAACGCACTCTTCTGCCAATTCGTCAATGTTTGGTGATGTGTTCCTCTGATATCCCATATAGCCAAGGTGTTCGGCCGCCAAGGCGTCTATGCTGACGATAACAACATTCGGACGGTCGTAGGCGTAGGTCTCTGGCAGCGGATAGTCGAAACGCCCACGCTCCAGTGACTCCAACGGCACGTCACGACCATCACAATCCTCGTCGATGCCGTTGCCAGGTATGTCCAGCGCAGATGGCCCTATCTGCTCGTCGTCAGGATCGCAGTCGCCACCGGCAAACTGGTGCATGAAACCGTCACCGTCACGGTCCATCACCATCGTCGCCAACTGATAGGCCATCCTCGTGGCCTTCGTCCGCTGAAAGTAGAGCCTCGCCTTCCTATCCCCCGTCTCTAACGTCGCAGCCCCCACCGCCGAAGCCACTATGAGCACCATCAACACCCCAGCCACTATCCGGCTCCCCAACCTCGACCGAAGCGTGTAGTTCATGCCCCACGACAATA
>CAZQHM010000033.1:0-45575 GCA_964593355.1 uncultured Myxococcales bacterium | reverse complement strand
TGGAGGGGCGAAGGATGGATGTTTCGATTCACCGGTGGATGTCGTTTCGGTTGGGCGTCTTGCCCCTGTTGAGGCGGTTCCTTGGTGAACGACCACCGCCCTTACCGTCGCCCCTCCGGGGCTTGTTACGGCGTGAGGAAAATGGGGGCAACGGTCCCGCACAACTCAACCTGGATTCATCAGGTCGCTTTCCATCATCTGGCCCCGTGGATTAGTGAGCGGCTGCGGTAGGGGCTGCACTGCAAAGCTCTCTAAACCGATAGTAACTCTCTGTTTGTTGTTGGCACGGTAATGCTGCAACGCTCTTTGCCGCACGCTTGACAATCCAATCGACGGGAAACAGAATCGGCCGCCTATTGGGCCGCCTGTGTGCCAAAACGGCTGGGGGGCGGATCGAGATGTGTGGCCAGCCGTTTCGGAGGCGCGATGAGTTCCGTTGGCGGTGAACATCCAGATGCCCCGAGCGGGCACTGGTCGGAGGTGGCCGACTATGTGGCCTGGCTGGTGGCGTCGGGCCTGAGCGATGCTGAACTGGACCGGGCCGTCGAGGCAGCACTGCGTGAGGCCATGGCACGGGTTGACTGCGTGGAGTGCCACAACTGCTGCCAGGAACATCAGCCCCAGGCTACCGATGAGGAGCTTGTGCTCATGGCCCAGGCCATGGGGGTTGCGCTGGACGAGTTCATTCGCCTCTACACCATCGAGACTCCGCTGGCCAACCGGCTTGTTGCTCGGGTAGGGGGTACCCGACCCTCCGAGGGGGTCTGCTGCATGCTGGACCATGGTAGCTGCATAATCTACTCAGGTCGCCCCTGGGGCTGCAGAGTCTATCCGTACCATCTGGGCTCCGGGGTCCGTGATAACGTCGGCGAACTCAAAGAGGCCTACCGCATCTGCCCCGCCGTCAGAATCGCCCTGGCAGAACTCCGCAAGAGGCTGCCGGGGAGCGTGTAGGAGACGACATTTCATCCCTCCGTTCCCGTATTCCCGCGGTGCCTCTGTTCCCTCCGTTCCCGTATTCCCGTGGTGCCCCTGTTCCCTCGTAGCCGTTGCCGTTGACGTCGCCGTCGCCGAAACTGCCGTCGCCGTCGCCGTCGCCGAAACTGCCGTAGCCGTTGCCGTTGACGTCGCCGTCGCCGTCGCCGAAACTGCCGTAGCCGTTGCCGTTGCCGTCGCCGTCGCCGTCGCCGAAACCGCTGCTGTATTCGGAGGAGACCATGGTAGACCCACCCCGTTTGCATCACGAGGACCTTGACGCCTATAAGGCAGCAGTTGAGTTCGTGGCGGTCGCTATGGCAGTAGCGAAAGGGTTTCCACGGGGATACTCCGGGCTCGTGGATCAACTGAGGCGGGCCTCGTGGTCCATTCCGCTCAACATTGCGGAGGGCTACGGGAAGCGCGGCGGCGATGACCGTGGGCGTTACTACGACATTGCGAGGGGATCGGCACACGAATGCGGAGCAATATGGGATGTGGCCAAGGTGTCGCAGATCATCTCGGAGGAGGATTATCGGCAAGGGAAGGTGCTGCTGGTCCGGGTCGTATCAATGTTGGTTAGGATGAGCGGGGCTGGAGCCTAGGGGTTCGGCGACGGCAACGGCTACGGAGAGCAGAACGGGAACGGGAACGGAGAGCGGGTTCGGCGACGGCGACGGCGACGGCGACGTCAACGGCGACGGCCACGGAGAGCGGAGAACGGCAACGGCTACGGAGAGCGGAACACTTGAGATTCTGCGCCCTACATACTCCTACCGTCTCTCCTGGTCGTCGGGGCGGGCTTTGCGGGTTGAGAAGGAGCCGTGGCGCAGCAACTCTCGGGCCCAGGTGAGGTTGCGCAGGGGGAACTCAGCCAGGACGAAGTGCTTCACGCGCCCCAAGGCTCCGGCGTGGCGCTTGCCTGCCAGGGAGGCAAGCAGCGTCGCCGATAACTGGCCACCTTTTCGCCATTGGGCCCCCGCCTCTCTCACCAGGCGCTCGGTCTCACGGTCTATGGTGGGAGCACCCTCCAGAGTCTCGGTCATGTTGGGGCGGCACATCACCCCCCCAAGTGCGCACCCAAGACGGTCGGCTATCTTCGTTACATAGCGCTCCATGGGCCCGAACTGGCCGCTGTTGGGAAACGCAGAGTGCACCAGAAAAAGCAGCGTCGGCCTCTTGGTCCCCGGCTCCAACTCGCCCAAGGCCTCAAACAGCCGCTTCACCGACGCCGGCATCGTCCCGGAGACTATGGGAAACGCCACCAACACGGCGTCCGCCGAGAGGAACGCCTCCCGCAATGCATCGTCCCTCCCCCCCTGCTGAAGCGTGAAGGTCGAGAAAGCGTGAACCCTGGCCCCCTCGGAGGCCACACCCGCTCCAAAAGCCTCGATCAGGGGCTTCGTTATCCCAAGATTACCCCGAGGAGACCCATTATAAGCGATGAATCTCATAGGCAACCTCATGTGCAGGAATGTCGGAGAATAAAATAAACTTCACAGTGGTGCCAAGCTGATGTGCGATGCTTGCGAAGAGATCATCCAGGATGGACAAATCTTCAGAATCTACCTCCTCCCTGGCATGCAACAGCACCCCCAGAACCGGCACCTTGTCGTAACGCCGCTCATGCCGTACCCCCGTCTCCGTGGACTCCCAATAGGGTAGGAGAGTAGGCAGCAAACGATCTATGGCCTTCTGCGTCAGGGCCGTTGGGTAGCCCATGAGCAGGGGCGAGGCAAACAGAACCATGTCCGAACCCACGAAGTGCTGACGAAGAAGCTCCGATTGATCAGGCAGAAGACACTCCCCCGGCGTGCGTACCCAGCAGCCGAAGCAGCGCTGACACTCGGCAATGACCATCTCCCTTACCGCCAGAGTGGTCACCCGGTGCCGCCGATGCTCCAGCGACACAGCCAGTTCACGCAAATACTCCTCGAACTGGCTCTCAGTATCGGGGTTCCCGTTGATGACCAGCACTTCCATGACTCTCTCCCAAGCTTGGCGACGTGATTATAGGCCCAACCCGAAGGAATTGGAACCGGCTACTGGAGGGAGCGAGGTGCCACAATACCGGCGTGGGGAAAAACGATGCCTTGAATCAATCGGGAATGGTGGTAGCATCCCCCGGGTTCTGGAGCCGCTGCAGGCCAATGCCGACCTGCCAAACGCCACGAAGCGAGGAACAGTCTTGGATCCGACAACGCTGTCTCTTGAGAGAATCAATGAGTTCCCAATATGGGATTTGGACCCCGACCTACTAAACATCGGACCTCTAACTGTGAGGTTCTATGGCCTGCTCTTCGCAGTGGGCATCCTGCTGGGCTACTACCTCTGGCGCTGGCAGATGGACAGAGGCGGCCACCACAGGGCCACCACAGAGAAATTCATGGTCTGGGGCGTCATCGCCGTGCTGGTGGGCTCACGCCTTGGCCACTGCCTCTTCTATGAACCCGAAGTCTACCTCCGAGACCCCATCCGGATACTCTTCATCTGGCAAGGCGGCCTCGCCTCCCACGGCGCTACAATCGGCCTCATCGTTACCCTGTGGCTCTATTCGAAGCGATACGGATTCCATGTCCTCGAAGTCATGGACCGATTCGCCATGTCCGCAACCATGGGCGCAACCTTCGTGCGCCTGGGCAACTTCATGAACAGTGAGATAGTGGGCCGTGTCTGGGATGGCCCCTGGGCCGTGCGCTTCCCCTCCTACGAACACTCCCTGGCCCGTGAACTGGCAGTGAGAAGCGGAGCCCGAATCCCCTTCGACCCCATTGCCCTCCCCAGACACCCATCTCAACTCTACGAGGCCCTCGGCGGCCTGGCTGTGTTCGCCATGCTTCTTATAGTAGATAAAATATATGGCGAGAAGCGGCCCAGAGGTCTTCTGGCGGCACTGTTTATGTTGGGATACTTCAGTTTTAGATTTATGGTTGAGTTTGTGAAAGAGTATCAGGTCTTCCTTAACATAACCCGGGTTGACGAGCTGAAAATGGTCTTCATCGCCCCCACAAACCAGTTCGATATGGGACAGTACCTCTCCATCCCCATGCTGGCCATCGGGCTTGGATTCCTCATCTATGCCATCAAAGTTCGGGGCCCCGCTGCTACCCTGTCGCCCATCGTCGACGTGGCAGAGCCCCAGCCTGCTCCCAAGGCTTCCAAGAAGAAGTAGCGCGGCACATCACAGCGTGGCTGGTCCCCCGAGAATCCTGGAAACCATCAACGGTAAGATTCAGTTCGTGCTCTTGGCGGCCAATCGGGCCAGGGCCACCCGCTGCTCCGAACTCATCTCCAGCCGCAGCCCCATGTGGAAGCGGTTGTCGCCGAAGCTGCTTGCAAAATGGTTCTCGTAACACTTCACAACCTCACCCTTCAACTCGAAGAGGTTGCTCTCCATGTCCTCGAGGGCAGGATAGAGCGTTATAGGCGTGCCGCTCTCCACAGGAACCTCCGCCGCAATGAGAAACTCCTCGTCGGTGAGGTCCACAGCGGCGGCCATGGTGAGGTTCACTCCGTGCTGCAGCACGGCCCGCATGGCGCAGTTCTCTTTATGCACTGGTTTTTTATGAAAGAAACTAAACATATATCACCTCGTCTTTTCCGAGCTGGAAGGATTGCTCTTCGCAGATTCGGAGTCTTGAGGGCCATTGTGCCACCGTCTGCGACCGCGTCAAATTGCGAGATCGTTGGCAGATCGGCCCTCACGCGGCCCTCACCCGGCCCTCACGCGGCCCTCACCCGGCCCTGGCGGGCCGACCTCTCCCGGGGCGGGAGAGGTGATTTGGCGCAGCGGCAAAGCCGCCCTTGGCGAAGCGATCACCAAGATAGTGGGCCCTTCGCATCGGGTGCGGATCCGTTGCCGGGGACCGGTACGTCCGCCGGGTGCATTTCGTGGCCGTAGTCCCGCCAAAGGCGGGTTGACGTCGCCGTCGCCGTCGCCGAACAATCTGGCAGCGTGGCAGAGTCCACTTGCTCCCCGGTTTGGAAACCGCACCCCTTCGCATCCTGCTGCTTTGAAAGAGGCCCGTGGACGTGCTATAACAATGCTCCACTGACCCGATGTCAGGAGAGAGCTTCATGTCGAAAAACGCTCCGGTCCTCTGTCTGGTGGATGGCTTCGGGTTCATATTCCGGGCCTACCACGCCATCCGCCCGCTTACCAACTCCAAAGGAATGAGCACCCACGCCCTCTTTGGATACGTCAATATGCTGCTCAAGACCCGAAAGCAGATTGCGCCCGACTTCCTGGCTGTGGCCCTTGAGGGTAGAGGGCCCACCTTCAGGGACGACATCTATCCCGAATACAAAGCCAATCGTCCCGAGGCCCCCAAGGACCTCAAGGAGCAGATACCCTGGGTTGAGCCCATTACGACGGCCATGGGCATCTCCGTCTTGCGCACCGACGGGCTTGAGGCCGACGACCTCATCGCTGCCTACGTCAAGCGTGGCCGGGAGGCCGGGCTGGACGTGGTGGTGGTCAGCGGGGACAAAGACCTCATGCAGTTGGTTGAAGACCCCCACGTGAGGCTCTTCGAGCCCATGAAGGAGCGCTGGTTCGCCGAGGCCGACGTGCTGGAGAAGTATGGGGTCCAACCTAAGTACATTCGGGACTACCTGGCTCTCATGGGGGACTCTTCGGACAACGTGCCGGGGGTTCCTGGCATTGGGGCGAAAGGGGCCGCACAGCTCATCGGCCAGTTCGGGGGCATGGAGAGCATTCTGGAGCGGGTGGAGGAGATAAAGGCCAACAGGGCACGAGAGTCGCTCAAGTCCAACCGTGACATGGCGCTGCTCTCGTTGGAATTGGTGACCCTCAAGGCCGACGCAGAGCTTCCCGTGCCCGTGGACCAACTTCGCACGGGTGAGCAGGACAACAAGAAGCTGGTGGAGCTCTTCACAGACCTTGGATTCAGCCAGTTTCTGCGGCAACTGGTGCCCGCTGCAGTGACCTCCCAGGCTTCCCCGGCAACCAAAGCCGAGCCATCGTCCACTCAGTCTGCCTCCAAGCCAAACTTGTGGGGTTCACTTCCCCTGGGTGCCGCTGCGGCCCGGATGAATGCTGCCTCGCAACCTGCCGGCACCGACGAGGAGGGCAGGGTAGGGGAGGAGACCGGGTCGTCTGGAAGCAGTTCCGCAGCTTCGGCCCTGGTGGTGGGAGACTCGGCCGGCATGCCGGCGCCCGTGGTTGTGCGCACGCTGCAGCAGTTGGACCAGCTTATGTCACGGATGGTGGAGGTTGGCGTCGTGGCCCTGGACACGGAGACCACGTCGCTGCAGGCCGTGCGGGCGAAACTGGTTGGTGTCAGCATGGCCCTTGGCCCAACGGAACTCTATTACATCCCAGTGGGCCATCGTGGCGAGGGTGCTGCAAGCCAGCTCTCGGTAGAGCTTCTGGTGGAGCGGCTTCGCCCCGTGCTGGCCGACCCTGCGTTGAAGGTTGTGGGGCAGAACTTCAAGTACGACGCCCTGGTGCTGGGCAACTACGGTATTGAGGTGCCTGGTTTCTGCTTCGACACGATGCTGGCCTCATACCTGCTGGACCCTGGTCGCCAGAGCCACGGCCTGGATGCCCTTGCAGCGGAGTTTCTGGGCCATCGCATGACCTCCTACAGCGAAGTCACGAGGCAGGGCGGGCTGACTGTGCGGTTCGACCAGGTGCCCGTGGATCAGGCAGCGCTCTACTCGGGAGAGGACGCGTGGGCAACGTGGCTGCTTATGGAGAAGTTCGAGCCTGAACTGCGGTCCAGCGGGCTCATGCCGCTTCTGGAGGAGGTTGAGATCCCGGTCTCCAAGATTCTTACGGGCATGGAGCGGCTAGGGGTCGCCGTCGATTCGTCCGCTCTGGAGCGCCTGGCAAAAGAGCTGGCCAAAGGCATGATTGCCCTTGAAGCCGACATCTTCAAGACCGCAGGCGGCGTCTTCAACATCAACTCGCCCAAGCAGCTTGGGGAAGTGCTCTTCGAGCGCCTCAACCTCCCCAAGGGCAAGAAGACCAAGACGGGGTACAGCACCGACGTATCGGTGTTGGAGGAACTGGCTCCCCTGCACCCGGTACCCGCTGCAGTTCTGCGCTATCGCTCGTTGAGCAAACTCAAGGGCACCTACGCCGACGTACTGCCCGACCTGGTCAATCCGGAAACGGGACGCATCCACACATCGTACAATCAGGCCGTTGCGGCCACTGGGCGCCTCTCAAGCTCCGACCCGAATCTTCAGAACATCCCCATCCGTGGCGAAGACGGAAAGCGGATCCGGGAAGCCTTCGTGCCTGCCAAGGGGATGGTCTTCCTGTCGGCGGACTACAGCCAGATTGAGCTTAGGGTGTTGGCCCACCTTACGGGCGACGCCAACCTCATCGACGCCTTTCGCCGAGGCGACGACATTCACGCTCGCACCGCAGCAGAACTCTTCCGGGTGCTGCCTACCATGGTGACGCCGGACCAGCGCCGCCTGGCAAAGACAATCAACTTCGGGATCCTGTATGGAATGAGCGCTTTCAGGCTGAGCAGGGAGCAGGGAATTCCCTACAAACATGCAGAGAAGTTCATCAACGACTACTTCGCAAGGTATCCGAAGATTCGGCAGTTCATGGACCAGTGCGTGAGTCAGGCCGTGGAGAACGGCTATGTGGAGACGCTGTTGAAGCGGCGCCGCTACATCCCCGACGTGCGCTCCTCCAATGCACAGGTGAGGTCCGCAGCGGAGAGGGTGGCGGTGAACACGCCGGTCCAGGGTGGGGCAGCGGACATAATCAAGCTTGCCATGATAAGACTGAATGATAGTCTACGCCAAACGGGCTCTGGTGCGCGCCTGATTATGCAGGTGCACGATGAGCTGGTGCTTGAGGTGCCCCGCAGTGAGGTCGAGAGTGTCTCGGCTCTTGTTGTGAAGGCCATGGAAGAGGTAATGGAGCTGAGCGTGCCACTGACCGTGGGGGTGCAGTGGGGCGAAAACTGGGCAGAGGCCCACGGGTAGCCCGATGGATTTCGACGAGACCATATCCAGGCAGGCCGAAAAGATTGAGTCTCTCTTCGAGCGCAACCAGCTCTTGGAGAGGCGCCTGGAGGGGATCCGTCGGATGGCCCAGACCCTGGCCGGCACCATGCGGCTTGAAGAGATCCTGGCCAAGGTGGTGGAGGTCGTAACGGCAACCCTGGACGCTGAGCGGGCAACGGTCTTCCTGGTTGACGAAGCAACGGGGGAGTTGGTGACCGGGGCCCTGGTGGCCAGTGAGATATCGGGGATCCGCCTGGCTCCGGGCCAGGGAATCGCCGGGTGGGTAGCCCAGTCGGGCAAGGTGCTCAACATCAAGGATGCGTATCGGGACAAGAGGTTCGACCCCACCACCGACCACAAGACCGGCTTCGTTACCCGCTCGATTCTCTGCATCCCCATGAAGACATACTGGGGCCAGATTATCGGCGTGTTGCAGGTGTTGAATAAGCGCAGTGGCTACTTCACTGTTGAGGATTCTGATATACTCTCAACTATAGCTACACAAGCATCGATTTCCATCGAGAACAGTAAGAATTTCGCAGCGTTGCAGGCAGCGAACTCACATCTCAGAGAGGCGCAGGAGGGGCTGAAACGTAATAATGCTCTTCTTGAGACGCTCTACTCCATCCAGGCGGAGATGACGCAGGCCTGGGCAGCGGACGAACTTGTGGACGGTGTGCTGGGTCAGTTGCAGAGGGCGATGCCAAGCGGGGTGGCCCTGCTCTGGTTGAAGAGTGAATCGGGGGGCACGGCCAGAATGTTGCGCCACGGCGAGTTGGAGGTTGTGGCCTTCCCCACTGGTCCGGCTCGTGAGGGACTGCTGGCCGATGTGGTGCTGGAGGGGCGAAGCCGTATCCAGGAGGCCCCGCTGGAAGGCAGCGATTCGGCGCTGCTGCATCCTGACTTGAGGGTGCGGGCAGTGAGCTATTTCATCGAGCCCATTCCTGGCGGCGACGGCGCTCCCGTGGGTGCCCTGGGGTTGGTGAACCGCTGGGGTTACGACGTCTTTGCCCCGGAGGATGGGCAGATCATTCGCATTGTGGCCACGCAGATGGGCAACGCCCTGGAGCGTCTCAAGCAGCACCAGGAGTACCAGAAGGCGACGAACATGGCGCTCATCGGCCAGGCGGTGTCGGGCGTCATTCACGACATCAAGGGGCCCCTCAATCTCATCAGCGGCTTTGCGCAACTCATGGAGTTCGAAGAGGCATCCGAGAAGCGCGCCGAATTCGCCGGGGATATCGTCCGCCAGGCGCAGTTCATCAAGAGCATGACCCAAGAGGTGCTGGCTTTTGCAAAGGGCGAGAGGCAACTCTTCAAGAGGCCTATCTATTTGCAGAACTTCCTGGCCGAGGTCGAGGCTCTGCTCAAGCAGGAGTTTGCCGGACGCAATATCGATATCGTGCTGGCCAACGACTACCGAGGCAAGGTGAAGGCCGATGAGGACAAGCTGCGGCGCATGATCTTCAACCTTGCCCGCAACGCCCGAGACGCAATGCCCGACGGCGGGCGCTTCGAGATATCGGTGACCGAGGAGGGAGAGAGGCTCTCCTGGCGCATCTCCGACACGGGCCAGGGTATCCCCGAGGAGGTGCAGGGGAGGATGTTTCAGTCCTTTGTCACCAAGGGCAAAAAAGACGGGACTGGCCTTGGACTGGCCATTGTTAAGAGTATCGTTGACCAGCACGGGGGCTCCATCTCCTTCGAGACGGAGCCGGGTTCAGGAACCGTGTTCTATGTATCGTTGCCGAAGGAATAGCGGGAAAATATGCAAGAGTACATCGATCTGTTTTTGAAGGGTGGGCCCGTGATGTGGCCAATTTTGCTCTCGTCGCTGGTTGCCCTCACGGTCTTCGTGGAGCGGCTGCTTGCCTATCGTGTTGACAAGGTATTCCCCATTCGCACCGCCGAGGCGCTGCTGGAGCTTGTGGGCAAGGGGCAGTATGAGGCAGCACAGAGCCTGGCCAAGCAGCAGCGAAGCCCCCTTTCTGCCATCGTCAACGCCTTCCTGGAGACCCGCCATGCGGGCAGAGCCGCTGCCAAAGAGCGCATGGAGGAGGTGGGCAATGTGGAGATCAGTTTGCTGAACCGGTACGTCGGGGCGCTCTCGGCCGTGGTCACCGTGGCCCCCCTGTTGGGGCTGCTGGGTACCGTGACCGGCATGGTCCAGGTCTTCCAGAGCGTTGCCTCGGTGGAGGACCCGAAAATCAGCCAGCTTGCGGGCGGCATCTGGGAGGCTCTGCTCACCACCGTTGCCGGTCTTGCCGTGGCCATTCCGGCATACTTGGCCTTCAGGTTCCTGGAGTCCAGGCTTGACCGCCTTGCGGACGCTTTGCAGTCCTACAGTCTTAGGCTCATGGACCTGAGCTTTCCCCAAAACTCCCCCTCGGGAAAGGTTGAGCCGGCGGGCAAGGGCGAATCGGGGGAGTAGGCAATGGATTTTAAGAAGAGCCTGGCGAAGAAGCGTACTAATGTTGGCGTAGATCTTACGCCACTGATAGACGTTGTCTTCAACTTGCTGATATTTCTGCTTATATCCACAACATTTAAGAACCAAGAGCAGGCGTTTTCTATCGTGTTGCCGAGCGGCAATCAGCCGGCAAAGGTAACCAAGGTCAAGCGGGCCACCGTCTTTGTCACTAAGGACGAGAACTACATCTTCTACACCCCCGGGTCGGGTGATGACTCGGTGACGTCGGGCACCCGGTTCGACGACCTTGCAGAGTTGGGAGAGGCCCTGGAGGAGTACGTTTCGGGCTCTGGCGTGGAGCGGGCGATCTCCATCAAGGCTGATGCCCGGACGGACTATCAGGCCGTGGTGGACGTGGTGAATGAGGCCAGAGGTGTTGGAGTAGAGCGGGTATTCTTCCCATACCGGAAGTCCGAGTAAACAGGTTCTATACTATACATCAATAAGCATTGCACGGTGCCTCCCTGACGGTCATGGCTCGGATTGGTGATAGCATGTAGAATATTTGCGTAATGCATGCAGCTACGCATTGCACGGCCCCTCACGGTCAGGGCTCGCATTAGTGATAGCCGCTTAGAATGTACCGGAGTTTAGTTCACGTCTGCGTAGAGATTGTAGGACTTGCACTCCCAGGAGGAGGATACGGGTCTGACGTTTATTATGAACAGCTTATCGTTGTTGATTGTGCAGTTCCCGGACCACTCATAGGTCAGCGTGTCTGTGCTGCAAGACGACACTGTGCTTGACTTTAAGAGCGAGCAGCTCTCATCATAGAGATAAAGATTATAGTTCACACAATCTGCCCCTTGCGGTGGCACAAGGCGAACTGTAAGGGAGAGGTCTTCGGGCCAGCCGGGGAAGCAGATTGCGGGAGACTCTTTCGCCAGGAGCTTGTAGTAGTCCCAGTCGCCGGAGGGGTAGATGGTTGCTGTGGCGATAAGGGTCTCGGTGTTGTCCTGAGCCAGTTCACCTGAGTCAAAGGGAGAGGAGCAGTACTCGTTTGGTTCGTAAATGTCTTTCGCTCCCGATACGTTGTCGTCGACTACGCCGTTGCAGTCTTGGTCCTTATTATCGCAAATCTCCGATGTAGGTGAGCCGGCATAACAGGGGTTCGGGGAGCCGTTGACGCACTTGTCCACGGTGCGTGCGCACTCGCCAACTCCGCAGGAGTGGGTTCCAATGTTGACGTTGGTGCATTGACCAGCGGTTCCTCCCGTGCAGGTCGACAGGTTAGGCGTTTGGCACGTCTCGTTGCAACTTGAGGCCGCGCTGCCTTGGCCTTGGAGGGGGCAGGCGGTTGATGCGGCGATACAGGCGCCCGAGCCGTTGCATGTAGCACCAGCGGAGGTGACATCGCTGCGTTTGTAGCATGTGCTTCCGGACCAACCCCAGTAGTAGGAGGAGCAGGAGAATCCTGCACATTCGCTGTCGGGATCCTGGCCGCTGGGTACCAGCTTGCACGTCCCCACACTGCCTGCCAGGTCACAGGACTTGCAGGTGCCGGTGCAGGCGTTGTCACAGCAGACACCGTCGACGCAGTGCCCAGAGGCGCACCAGGATGCAGCCGAGCAGTTGCCTCCCAGGGGTTTATCGGCAACGCACGAGCCGTTCTCGCAGTGTGCCGAGGGGTCGCACTGGGCGTCGCTGCTGCACGATGAGGCACAAGCGGGGTCACTCTGGTCTGCCTGGCCGTTGCAGTAGACAGCGATGAAGGCGCCGCACTCATCGGAGAGCACCGAGGAGGTGCATGCTGAGTCGTCGGCGATGGGGTCGGATTTGCGGCATTCGCTGTTGACGCAGGCTGGGTCTCTGCGGGTGCCCTGGCAGTTCTCGGGGGTGTTGCAGACGGCGGGTTCTGAGTATGCGCCAAGGCTGCAGTTGGAGGCAGAAGCGCAGCAGTCGCCAAAGGCGCAGCAGTATCCGTTCTGGCAGTGGCTGGATTGGCAGTCGCTGTCTTCTACGCATGCGGTGCCGTTGTTGAAGTCGGAGACGCACTTGTTGGTGCCCTCGTCGCAGTGGGCGGCGTCAACGCAGTAATCGTCGGCGATGCAGGAGGTGGCGCACTGGTCGCCCTGGTTACCGCCGAGGTCGCAGGTGTATAGCCCGCAGGCCTGGGCGGAGGGAGGGGTGCATACCCCTGTGACACACACTTCTTGCGGGGTTACGGCATAAGAGTTGCCCGAGCCGTCGCACTTCGGCGGGTCGCAGTCAATGACGTTGTCGTCCACGGTTCCCGAGCAGTTGTCATCCACGAGGTTGCAGACCTCGACCATTCCCGGGTTGACCGCTGCCACCGAGTCATTGCAGTCCCCGCTGCCTTTGGGGCAAATGGCTGGCAGGTTGCCCGGGGGGGTGATGGCGGCGTCGCAGTATCCATCGAGGTCATCGTCGCAGCCGTTGTCGGCCACGCCGTCGCAGTCCTGGTCCTGGTCATCGCAGACTTCGGCTGTGGCCTTGCTGAGGGCGTTGCATGTGGCAGCATCGCCCTCGGGGGTGCAAACCACGGTGCCTTCGCCGCAGATTCCCACGGAGCAGGGTGAATCTAGGGCAACCTGACCGGCGTGGGGATGGGTCCAGAAGAAGCCCTCGTCGACCTCACCGTCGCAGTTGTTGTCGTATCCGTCGCACTGCTCAAGGTTTGTGGGGTAGATGTTGTCGTTCTGGTCATCGCAGTCGTCGTCGAGGGCCACGTAACCGACCGGGGCAGTGCAGGCTTCTTGGAAGTCCTCGGCCCAGCCGTGGCCGTCGTTGTCGGCGTCTTTGTAGAAGCGGGTTTTGACGCCGTTGTCCACTGTGCCGTCACAGTCGTCGTCTTCGCCGTTGCAGGTCTCGGCCTTGGCGTTCCCGGCGGTAGAGCAGCGTAACTCGGTCAGGGACGAGCAGACTACGGTGCCACCGCCGCAGGCGCCGGTGCCGCAGGGGTCGTCCTTCTGCTTCTGGGCTCCGTCCCAATCAACAAAGGAGAAGCCCTCGTCGGTTGCGCCATCGCAGTTGTTGTCTGCGCCGTCGCACTCTTCGGCCTTGGGGGTTTTGGCGGTGCAGCCGGCCCACCCCAGCTCGCCCTGGCACGTCTCGGTGCCAAGGCACTTGCCGTGCTCGTTTTCTACCTCGCAGGGTCGGGAGGTGCCGTTGGTGTCGCCAAGGCAGATGCAGCTTCCAGCCTCGGGGATGCAGAACTTGCCCAGGGCAGTGCCGGCTTCGTCGGTGACGTCGGAACAGGTGTAGTCTGGTGGGCAGGTCTGCCCCTTGGAGCAATCGCCGAAGCACCACTTACCGGCGCCGGCGTCAGTGCCGATGGAGAGGCAGGCGTCGCCCTTGCCGGTGCACTCTGAGGCGCTCTGACATACCTTGCATGGTTGGGTCACTATAGGCAGGCAGATGAAGACGGGGTCTGTTGCACCGGGTGCGGGCTTGCACTCCCAATCGTCGGGGCACTCCTCCTGGCAGACCACGGTGCAGACCGTGTCGTCAAGGAATGGAACGCAGAACTTGCTGTCACAATCGTTGTTGTTTTCGCAGGGCCACAAGAAGCCGCCCTCGTCGACGATGTCCAGCAACTCCTGAAACGTATTGTCCCACTTGATCTCGGGACTGAGTGAGTCAACGTCCAGTGCAGCGTCGGGCCCTTTGTCGTCGCCCTTGGAGTCGCCGCCCATGAAGTCCGTGACCAACTCGCCGCTGTCCCAGACTGTGAAGTCTTTGAGGCCCGATGTGTCCTCATCTCCCGAGGCCACGCTGCCTCCCGCCCCGCATCCAACGCTGACCAGTGCCAGCAAAACAAGCCCGAAGAACCACGTCGCCCGGATAGTCATGTCGCCCTCCAAACGTAAGCCAACAAAGCCGGGCCATTCTACAATGCTGTGGATTGAATTGGTAGAGCTGTGTTGCCTTTGTGGGCTGGGGGGGCGATGGCGCCTTGAAAAGCCAGCCGAAAACGGATAAACGACATGGGCAATACGGAGCGAATAGTCTCCCGAGGAGGTTGTTGTGGACTCGTTGGAACGACTCATCGAGGGCAGCTTTTGGGGCGTACCATTGGCTCGCATGGTTGCGGCCCTGGCCTGCGTGCTTGTGGGGATAGGAGCCGGTGCGCTGGTCCGCAAGGGGCTGGGGCGGTTGGCTCGCCGAGTTGCGTTGCACCACCAGGGGCCCGGGGCCGGGGGACTGGTCTGGGAGGCCCTGATTAAGCCCGTGGGCTGGCTGGTTATCCTTGGAGGCGCATGGTTGGGATGGCACCTGCTTGCGATACCCCCGGAACATGAAGTGGCCCACGATGCCGTGGCGCTGGTGCTCAAGGGGGCTTCCATCTTGCTGCTGGTCTGGTTCGGCATGAGGTTCTCCGATGCCGGGTTTGCCCTGTGGGCGTCAAAGAGCATGGAGACCGAGACACGCCTTGACGACCGCATGGTGCCCATCCTTAAGGTGGTAGCCAGAGTCGTTCTGGTGCTAATAGGCGGCACCTTTTTCCTCCAGAATCTGGGCTATTCCGTGGGCAGCCTCCTGGCAGGCCTGGGCCTGGGCGGTGCGGCCTTGGCGCTGGCATCCAAGGACCTTCTGGCCAACATCTTCGGCGCCGTCTCCATCTTCTGGGACCGCTCCTTCGAGGTGGGAGATTGGGTGCAAATCGGGGAGGTAGAGGGCAACGTAGAAGAGGTAGGGCTGCGGGCCACCAGAATTCGCACCTTCCCCGACAGCCTGGTAACCCTGCCGAACTCATCGCTGACTACGGGCACCATCAACAACTGGACCCAGATGAAGAAGCGCCGGGCCCAGTTGAACTTCAGGCTCTCGCTGGAGACGCCGTCGGACAAGGTTGTGGCGGTGGTCGAGGCGTTCAAAGCCACCCTGGCGTCGGACCCCGCTCTTGTGCCCGGAGACTTCATAGTGGGTCTCGATAAAATCGATGAAGTCGGCTTGTTGGTGAGTGTTCAATATTATACTGTAACTGTTGTGGCGAGAGAGCATCTGGCGGCGAAACAGGCGGTAATTCTGCGGTGCCTGGATATCTGCAGAGAGCACGAGGTTGAATTGGCATCGCTTCCGGCATCGTTCAGGAAGTAGGCCTGTGGGCGTGGGGCCAGGGCCAAGGGTGCGGGATGGTGCGGAGGCATCTGCCGCCAGACCGATCGGTTGACACCCATGCCAGTTTGTTCTTGACACAGCCTGCCTCAATCATGAATCTTTCCAGGACGCAAAACAGATCGAAGGGCCCCATCTGGTTTGAACGGACCCTCCCGACCTGTGCTTCCGCCCATAGGCCGGATGCCGGCGGCCCGGTGAGCCTGGGCAGTTGGGTCGGAGGGCGGAGAGTATCCTGTGATCGCCAAGGAGGTTTCGATGGTCTCGAGAAGCAGTATGACCCGGAGTTGGACTTTTGCTTTGCCAGTACTTGCACTCTGTTGTGGCTACGCAGCAGCTTTTCTGTACGGTTGCTCGTCCGACGCCGCAATCAAGGCCGGGACCAGTTGCGTCGAGGAGTGCCCCGTAGGGGCTCAGAAGACCTCGACTAAGGCAGCGAACGGAAGTTGCAGCGCCGACGGCCAGTTCATCCCGACCTCCAAAGAAGTTGAGGTTGCAGGAAGTTGCGTTGGCGAAGGCGAGTGCGAGGTTGTCTGCCTCTACCCAAAGTGTGCTGACGGGATGGCCCTGGTCATCACCGCCGACTCGTTCAGTTGCAAGCCCGGTGACCCCTGCGACAACGTAGACTGCTCAGGCGCCGGCTATTGCCGAAACAATAACGGTCAGGCCCAGTGCGTATGCGATGAGGGCTACGTTGATGACGGCCTGGCCTGCATCCCCCGTGGGGCCGATGTCTGCGAACCCGAGTGTCCCCAGGGCCAGCAGTGTGAGGGCGGGCTCTGCCACACCACGGGTGCAACAATCTGCCAGTGGTTTGTGCCTGGCTCGAAGGATGTCAGCGAACTCTGCAAGGTCACGGCCAACACATTCAAAATCGGGTGCGACGACGGCACCGAGGATTGCTCCAAGGCCTCCCAGCCCAAGGTCCGACCTACCATTACCGCCGACTTCTTCGTCGACCGCTTCGAAGTCACCAACCGCCGCTATGCTGCCTACCTCGATGCCAACAAGGGCGTCCCCATTCCTACGTGCAATGAGGGCACCTCCCCTTACTCCGATGCCACCCGAACAGTGGCCGAGTGGCTCATGGACCACCCGGTAAGCTGCGTAACCGCCGAACAGGCCGAGGCCTTCTGCGCCTGGGCCGGCAAAGAGTTGCCTACCGAAGCACAGTGGGAAGCAGCGGCCAGGGGAACAACCGGCGAAGTCTACCCATGGGGCCCAGATTTCAAGCCGGACAACGCCCAGTGCTGGCACGATTGGAGCAGCGGCTTTGATCCCGCTACCATGTGCACCAACGACAAGTACCATGGCGGCGCCTGCCAGGACGCCGACGCCCCCACCGACAGCAGCACCCAGTGCTCAAAAACCGCCCCCGTCATCGACACCGACGGCAAGGCCACCCGCGGCGCAGGTGCCTCCCCCTACGGTTGCCTCCACATGGCCGGCAACGTTGCAGAGTGGGTCTCCACAGGCTGGACCGAGAACCACGCCGCATGTGACATGGGCTGCGAAGAC
This sequence comes from uncultured Myxococcales bacterium, assembly GCA_964593355.1. GTDB lineage: Bacteria > Myxococcota_A > UBA9042 > CAIXZC01 > CAIXZC01 > CAYTWV01. Next base: position 28,537 of record CAZQHM010000033.1, on the reverse strand, counting down.
CCCTACCTGGTCCCCACCAACCTTCGCGTGACCAAGGGAGGCAGCTACGACGAACCCGCCGGCTCAATCAAGACCTGGTACCGTGCCAAGGCTCTGCCCACGACGTCATTGCCCACAATAGGCTTCCGATGCTCCTACGAACTGTAGTTGCCAACCGGAGCCCTGGGGCACCGCAACGAGTCCCGCCCACAACGTTATGCTCCCGTTCCGACACAACGAATCTAACCCATCCAAACTATACCCCCAGTGGAGTCATGGTTTGGACCACAGTGACGTAAATGCAATCGATCTAACACCATTCCGACATCGGCGTGGTGCCGTCCCGCCCACAGCGCAATGCCCCGTTCCGCGCACCGCTTTCCCTTGACGCGTTAGCCACCAGGCTTAACATGTCCACCCGGTCACCTATGACCGGGTAGTCAGTCTGGTGTTCGTCAGGGCCTCAGGGGAGTTCGTGGCGACACGATGGAGGCCTGTTGGATGGAGCAGAGGAAGAGCGAGAGAGGCAAGGAGGAGACCCGGCGTGCGTTGGTTGATGCCCTATTTAAGGTCTTTGCGCGCAAGGGGCTGTTCGCCACGACTATCGATGACGTGACCCAGTGGGCTAACGTCGGAAAGGGCACCTTCTATCAGCATTTCCAATCGAGGGAGGAGGCAATCGCAGCGGTGATGCGGCGTAGCCTCGATTTGCTGAGAACTCGGCTTGAGCACGAGTTTCTCGCTGTGGGGCCCGAGGGGTGGGTTCAGCGCATGGTTGAGGTGCACGTTCGCTACTTTGCCGAGGACCCGCAAGCCTTGGGAATCCTCCATCAGGCGCGGGGCTGGCTGCGCCTGGGGGCCGAGCAGACAGAGCCCATTCGGTTGGAGTTCGAGCGCTACTTCGCTGCCGTGGCGGCCATCGGAGCCGAATCCCTCTCAGAGCGGACCGTTGAGGAGGGGGGTGCAACGGCATCGGCGCCCGAAATCGAGGCCGTTGACCGGGGGCTTGTGAGCCGAGCCTTCGTTCGGATGCTCTTCGGAGCCCTGACGGGGCTGCTGCTGAGCCAGTGGACGCTGGGCGAAGGAACCCAGCCAAGCAGTGCCGAACTTGAGTCCATGGTGGGCGAGGTGCTGGCTGCTTTGGCGCTGCATCTGGGCAAGGGCGAGGCCGCTTCGCCCAGCCAGACTGGCCCGGTCGCCATGCCCACGGAACTTGCAGCGGGGCTCTACGACGCCGAGCGGTTCCGGCAGACCGCTTCGGCCTGGCTGGACCTGCTGCGCATGGACCACGGGCTGGAGGCCATACGTGAGGCCGTGCTTGAGAGGGCATCTAGACGGCTCTTTCACTGCTCTACCGACGACTCGCCCATGCACGACCTGGACCGAGTGACGGTGAGGGACTGCATCAAGGTATGGCAGAACCTCCTTCACCCCAGGAACGAGAGGCTTGCAGACTTCAGCGTCTTGAGAACCCTGGTCAAAGCGGCCAGGGGCGAGGAGACCCCCGGTGTCACGCCGGCCTTCTGGGCCGAGATGTGCCACCTAATTGAAGGCATCGAGGGGCGTGTGCGCTTCCATGCAGAGTTGGAGCCTCAATGGAAGAGTGGCCTCAGAGGTCGTGATGCTGCCTTGGCCCGCAGTGATGGGCTTGATGCCCTTGGCTCCCGCATGGACCTGGCCAGCAAGCGATACTTGGACGGTATGAACCCTCGGTTGGTGTCGGTCAGGCAGGAGAACGCCAAGCGCATCATGGCCTCCTTGGGGGCCACGACGGAACAGTGGCACGATTGGCGCTGGCAGCTTCGACATGCAGCAGGAAGTGCCCAGGAACTCGCTGCCATGGTCAAGCTCTCCGACGACGAGTATGGGAGAATTGCGTCTGCTGTATCAAGCCATGTGCCTTTTGGCGTTACACCATATTATGCAAGTCTGTTTGCAAACCAGCCTGATGAAGGTTACGATCTCGCTATTCGGTCATTGGTTATTCCCCCGGAAGAGCTGCCTGAGCGTGAGCCAGTGGGGGAGCCCGACGGCGACTATGTCGACTTCATGAAGGAGGGCGAGACCTCTCCAGTGGACATGGTGACCAGGCGCTACCCGGCCATTGCCATCCTGAAGCCGTGCACGGTGTGCCCGCAGGTCTGTGTCTATTGCCAGCGCAACTGGGAGTTGGACGGCATTGCCCACGACGAGATAGTGCCTCCCGGCGGCACCCTTACTGAGGCGATAGAGTGGATTGCCGACCACCCGACGATTCGGGAGGTACTGGTCACCGGCGGCGACCCGCTGGTTCTCAGCGACCATCGGTTGCGCCTGACGCTGGAGGCCCTGGGCAATATAGACCATATCGAGCGAATCCGGGTGGGAACCAGGACGCCGGTGACTATGCCCATGAGGATTACCGACGAGGTGGCGGATATGCTGGCCGGTGTTGCCCGTCCCGGCTACCGAGAGGTCTGTGTGATGACCCACTTCGAGCACGTAGCGGAGATAACGCCCGAAGCTGTGGAGGCAGTCACCAGGCTCAGGCGGCGGGGCATCCCGGTGTACAACCAGCTTGTCTACACTTTCTTCGTCTCTCGGCGCTTCGAGGCGGCCCAGTTGCGACGCAAGCTGCGCCTGGCAGGAGTGGACCCCTACTACACCTTCTACCCAAAGGCCAAGAACGAGTCGGCGGCTTATCGTGTACCCCTGGCCCGAATCCTCCAGGAGCAGAAGGAGGAGGCACGCCTGAGTCCGGGCCTGGAGCGCACCGACGAGCCGGTCTACAACGTCCCCGGCCTGGGCAAAAACCACCTCAACGCAAGGCAGCACCGAGACCTGATCTCCGTCCTCCGTGACGGCTCCCGAGTCTGGGAGTTTCACCCCTGGGAGAAGCGCATCGCTGCTCAGAAGACCTACATCGGCAACGACGTCCCCATCCTTGACTACCTGACCCGCTTGGGAGAGTTAGGCGAAGATCTAAATGATTATAGGAGCATTTGGTATTACTTCTGAGCGGAGCAGAGGGGCAAGGCATCACCGAAAGCCAAGCCGCAACAGGCCAAAGCCCGATGAGCAAGGGCATGATTGTCCGGTTTGTGACCATGGAGCGGTAGCATAGTCCCCAGATGTCAGGCCCGCCCCAGGATGAGCACAAGAAAGGCCTGGAAAATCTCCTTTGGCTATCACATAATCAGCAGCCTGTGAGCCTCCCTTCATGCAGGGGTGTAATGATGTCTTGGCTTGACAGCGTTTTGGCAACGCCAACAGTTGGTCTACGATTGAAGCCGGTGTTCAGGACCGTGTTGTCGTACCCGTCGCTCCTGGGCAGTTTCGTTGACTTGCTTGTGCGGGAGGGGCGTTCAGTGAACGTCGAGTTGCTGCAAAACGCCGGGTTCCAAATCTCGCTCCAGGACTCGGGACACTTCTTACGTTTCGAGGCCACTTCGGTAGTAGCTGGTTTCCAGTATCCGCTGGTTGGCGAAGTCTCACCGGGTGGGGTTCCCAAGATGAGGAACTATGTGCCTCGCCCTTACACGGAAGTTGCCCAGGAACTGACGGACCTCCTTGGCAGAGGCTGCGAAGCTCTTGCTGAGTCTGGGAATCCTCTGCTGTGTGAGAGGTTTGGACTAGTGGCTCAAACGTCACTTGTGGACGAATCGGTGCCACCGGGTGTGGCGCTGCTGAGGAGCAGGTTGCTGGGGAGTTGGAACCATCCCGTTATCAAGCTCGATTCCACCGTGTTGGCACAGCTTTCGGAGGATGAGAGCGGGGTTGAGCAGTGTCACCATCGGGTAGTCGTTGATAGTGCGACCCAACCGGAGCGGTTGACCCTGGTTCTGGATTGGCAGAGGAGATTCAAGTCTCCCCAAACCCTCGAAACTGGTAGTACTGCTGGCCTCTTTGCATCAGCACTGAAATCGGGTATTGAGTATTTCGAGCTTGTGGCCGAAGGAGGCTTCGACGATGTCTGATGTTTCCCGTAGTGCTGCGACGGTCCTTTCTGCGGTTCTGGCGGGGGCGGCCCCAACAGCGGCTACTGTGGAGCGTGTCTCGTCTTCCGTGGCGGAAATCCGTCTGGCAGGTGGATGCGGACCATCAGAGCTGACTACGATGGATTGTGCCTGTGCCCAGCCAATGGGTGTGCCCTCAGGCTCCCTTGAGGGAACCTACGGTCTCGGGGCTGCGATGGCATATGCTGGGGACGGTGGTGTGCGGGCTCTCGTGCTTGCGCAGTTGGGCCAGAGGGAGGCCGCTTTGTACCAAGAGCACGGAGCGCTTGTCGATCGGAGCTTTGAGGTAGGGTTGTCGCCCAAGGAACAGAGGCGACTGGACTATGTTCGCTGGCAGCTTCATCAGGTTCAGGATGCGAGGCAGGGCCAGCGCCTGGAGGAGTTGGGAGCCCGGGCACGAGAGTACGCGGCGTTTGCGGAAGAAGTGGCGAGATTGAAGGCCGATTTGCTCGACCGATTGCCGAAGCGGCGGGCCTAGGAATCCGGGACTTGGGAACGAGCATGGCGCCTCTCCAACCACACATCGCAAGGTCTAGGCCCACAGCACATTCTTGGGGGTGTTCGTTGAATTGACGGACGCTGCCCTGGCGTCGCAGCGCAAAGGACTGTATAGGACGTCTTGTTGTTGTCCTTGTAACCCCAATCGGCGAGTCGGTACCTTTGGGGGGGGCCAGCCCGGCCCGCCGCCGTTCGGCCGCGAAGGTGAACCATGAACCCCATTGAATTTGAGAAGAAGTGGAGCCAGACAACCCTCAGTGAGAGTCAGGCATCGCGGGACCACTTCAATGATCTGTGCGACCTTGTCGGCCACGGAAAACCAGCGGAACTCGATCCTACGGGCCAGAGCTTCTGTTTCGAGAAGGGGGCGACAAAGGAGGGCGGCGGGAATGGGAGGGCTGACGTCTGGAAGAGCGGGTTCTTCGGTTGGGAATACAAGGGCAAGAAGAAGGACCTTGAGGCTGCCTATGCTCAACTCCTGCTGTACCGCGACCAACTGGAGAACCCTCCCCTCCTCGTTGTTTCAGATATGGACCGCATCATTGTCCGAACCAACTACACCGGGACGAAGGCTGCCACGTACGAAATCTCCTTGGCCACGTTGGGAGAACCCAGGTCGCTGGAGATTCTTCGGGCCGTCTTCTTCGAACCCGGCAAGCTGCGTCCGGGGATGCCGTCAAGGACGGTTACAGAGGAGGCAGCAGGCAGTATAGGGAAATTGGCCGAATCACTCCGTAACCGGGGACTGGAGCCTTCGGTCGTGGCTCGCTTTCTCGACAGGATGGTCTTCTGTTTCTTTGCGGAGGATGTGGGGCTGCTTCCTGACAATCTCGTCACCAGAATCATTGGAAACTCCTTGGGCAGCCCAGAGACATTCGCCAAGGCCATCGCTGCACTGTTTGAGGCCATGCAAGCTGGGGGGCTTTTCGGCGCCGACGTCATCCCCCCCTTCAACGGAGACCTGTTCAGTGATGCCCTGGTGCTTCCGTTGCAAGCGGACGAGCTCGCAGTTCTCCTGAAGGCGGCCAGGCTGGACTGGGATGCAGTGGACCCTTCGATTCTTGGTACTCTCTTCGAACGTGGGTTGGACCCATCGAAGAGGAGTCAACTGGGGGCTCACTACACCAGCCGGGAAGACATCGAGACGTTGGTAGAGCCTGTTGTGATGCTCCCGTTGAGGGAGGAGTGGGCTGAGGTCAGGTCGCAGGCGGAGCATCTGCTCGACACGGGAAGGCTCGGCCCCGAATCGACAGGGAAGGCCCTGAGCGCCAAGGCGGCAAGGGAGCAGGCCGAAGCGCTTGTCTGGGGATTCCAGCGGCGCCTCGGGCAGATTCGGGTTCTGGACCCAGCTTGTGGCAGCGGGAACTTCCTGTACGTGACTCTTCAGAAGCTCAAGGACCTGGAGAAGGATGTCTTGGTCTTTGCATATGAGCGCTTCAAGACCATGGCACTTCACTTGGTGAACCCCACCCAGTTCTTCGGAATCGAGATCAACGAGTATGCCTTCCATTTGGCTCAGCTCACGTTGTGGATAGGCTATCTCCAGTGGTTGCGGGCCAATGGCTTCAGTCTTGTGGAGCGGAATCGACCGGTTCTGCAGCGCTTGAGCGGCTTCCAGCACAAGGACTCGATCCTCGATCTTGGCGACCCCAGTGCGCCGAAGGAGCCGGAGTGGCCTGAAGCAGACTTCATCGTGGGCAACCCGCCGTTCCTCGGTGGGAAGAAGATGCGCACTCAGTTGGGAAACGCATATGTGGATGGGTTGTTTGCCATTTGGGGACACCGCGTTCGAAAGGAATCAGATCTGTGTGTCTATTGGTTTGAAAAGGCCCGCTCCCAAGTCCTGCAGGGGAAGACCTGCAGGGCCGGGCTCCTTGCCACCCAGAGTATCCGGAGTGGGGCGAACAGGGAGGTATTGCAGGCCATCAATGGCGATGGAACGCAGATCTTCTTCGCTGAGAGCGACCGTGCTTGGATTCTTGATGGAGCAAATGTGAATATCAGTATGGTTGCGTTCGATGATGGTCATGAAGATAGAATCATCCTTGACGGTATGCGTGTGCAGAAAATCCATGCAAACCTGACTTCTGGAGTCGACCTGACGAGGGCCCGGCGGTTGGCGGAGAACATGGGAATTGCGTATATGGGAACGACGAAGGGCGGAGCGTTCGAATTGCCTGGGGAGGAGGCCCGCAGCCTGCTTCCTGTTGCCAACCCCAACATGCGTCCAAACAGCGATGTGCTTGTTCCATGGATTAATGGAAAGGACATCACCGAGAGAAATCGAGGAATGTGGATTGTCGACTTCGGCGTCGGACTGCCAGAATTTGAGGCTGCCCAGTATGAGAGCGTCTTTCAACGAATCACGGAGGCAGTATATCCGGTTCGCCTAACAAACAACAGGGAGGCTTATCGGAAACTCTGGTGGCAGCACGTGGAGGCGCGGCCCGAGATGAGGAGCGCATTTGCCGGGCTGCCCCGCTACTTGGTGACCGTGCGAATTGCCAAGCACCGACTATTCCGTCTTGTCGGATTTCCCACTCTCCCAGATAGCAGACTCATTGCTTTTGCGAGCGCCGCCGAGGAGTTCTTTGGGGTCCTTCAATCCTACCTGCACGAACTCTGGTCTCTGCGGACGGGAAGCAGGCTTCAGACCCGGCCCGCTTACACGCCTACCACGTGTTTCGAGACCTTTCCGTTTCCCCGCCCGACACTCGAACAGAGGGGGGCAATCGGCGAGGCTGCTCGCCATCTGCATCAGCTGCGAGAGAACTGGTTGAACCCGGTCGAGTGGACCAGGGAGGACGTCATCGAGTTTCGAGCGTCAATGGATGGTCCTTGGGCAGCGATGGTTGTGCAGCCGGATTCGAGGGGGGTGGGCACTGTGCGTTATGCGACCAGGGTCCCGGTGGATGAGGGCGCAGCGAAGGAGCTTGAGAAGCGGACCCTGACCAACCTGTACAACAAGAGACCATCCTGGCTTGCGATGGCGCATGAGAAACTGGATCGAGCGGTGTGTGCAGCATACGGATGGGATTGGCCGCTGCCAGACGAAGTGATCCTCGAACGTCTTCTTCTATTGAATCTGGAGCGGGCCGAGGAGCAGAGGCCGGTGACCGATTGCCCGCCGGATAATGAGTTGCCAGACGAGGAGTAAGAACCATTTCGCACAGAGGAGTACGCAAAAGAGTTACCCACCTCAGGAGCGTAGGGAAGACTCAAAATCAATAGGTCGCAGACGAAATACTGGTTGACACGCTAACAATTAGAATATATTTCTGGAGAGGCAGCCGGAAGGCCGAATCGATGCGGTCTGGCTCAAAGGAGGTGCCCATTCCAGTCAGGACTCCGTCTTTCAAGCGATATTTCCGAGTATGCCAACTGTGTCTACTTCACGCATCGTACATTATAACTTTCCGAGCCATATCCGAAATTTATCATTCCATTTGAAAAATTGATATGCCATGGCCAGCCATTGCCCAAGTCTTCTAATTCTGAGACTGACCAATACTCTCCACATTGCCCCTGAACTTCTTCACTCCAATAGCAACCGTCTGCACTGCCCCCCATGTAGGCGCATCCATTACAAGCATCATCTCGGCAGGACCACGAGAGGCACTTTCCGTCCTGAACGTTACAGGTACCGCCGATTTCTGAGGCATTGCAGCCAACGACAAGGGTTCGCAGTTCTCCGACAGTTGGAAGGCGCCACCCTGTGCCCCCTGAATCCAGGCCCTGACAGTACTCCTTGGCTTCCGGCCAAGCCAGCTTCGTCGGAGAAGGTTGCACCTGCCATGTCAGAGCAGATGAAAGCGAGTCAACGCCATCTGACCACCCACGCTCGGTGTCCGCTACGTCAACATCACAACCCAGCCCTGAGTCCCCACATTCTGCCGCACAGGGACCTGATGGGCAGCAGACTCCCAAAACGCACTTAAGCCCGGGCAGACACTGAGACTCAGCGTCGCACTCACCGCCCTCCTCCACCTCACCACAGGCGGAAACCACCGCTTCGCCGCATGTTACCAGGTCCCCGGTTTGGCCTCCTGACCCCCCGCATGAGAGCAGTAGGGTCGCACAACCAGCCCACACCATCTTCAAGAATGCATGGTCTAACATGGGTCGAATCCTCCGCCCAAAACGTTCATATGCATATCTTCATACCATGCTATGGACCCCGCCGCAAGCCGGACTGGTAGGGAACGATTTTCTAGACCGATTGCCGAAACGGCGGGCCTACACGGCTTTTCAGATATCTCGATCCCCCAAGCAGCCTCAGAGCCGAAGGCAGGCCCTTCGATGGGAGCGAGGCCTACGCCGAGTCTAAGGGGGGGGCGAGAATGGTGAGCAGTGGTTCAGGAACCCGGCACTTGGGAACGAGCATGGGGCCTCTCCAACCACACATCGCTAGGTCTAGGTCCGCAGGACAGTGTTCGGGATGTTGGCTGAATTGACGGACGCTGCCCTGGCGTCGCAGCGCAAAGGACTGTATAGGACGTCTTGTTGTTGTCCTTGTAACCCCAATCGGCGAGTCGGTACCTTTGGGGGGGGCCAGCCCGGCCCATGCAACTCCCTGCCAACTCAGGCAGCGCCCACATGGCTCACAAATGGCCCAACGCTGCCTAAACCACTGCTCGCCATTCTCGTCCCCCCCCTCGACTCGGCCTTCGGCCGGCTCGGGGTACACGGCTGCTGGGTGGATCGAGATATGTGAGCAGCCGTGTAGTCTGCTGTGCTTTGCTACGCCATTCGCACGGGGACGAGAGGGACAAACCACTATGATCTGTATTTTTTGGTACCCCCGACAGGAATCGAACCTGCGACCTACGGATTAGGAATCCGGCGCTCTATCCTGCTGAGCTACGGGGGCAAACATGCAAACAACGGCGGCATTTCCGCCGCAGCAGTTGCGGAATGTAGCCAACAGCGCCCCGGGGCGCAAGAGTTTTTTCCATCACCGCTTGCGCTCAACGCCCAGGGCAGGGCAGAAGGGTTGCAGAGTGCACCTGGAACAGTGGGGCGATTGTGGCCGGCAGAGGTTCTGGCCGAAGGCTACCAGCAGGTAGTTGTACCGTATCCAGTGGTGCTGTGGCAGCTTGGAGCGAAGCACCATCTCGGTCTCTTCGGGGGTGTTGGTCTCCACGTAGCCCCAGCGGTTGCTTATGCGGTGCACGTGGGTATCCACGCAGATGCCGGGCAGCCCGAAGCCCTCGGTGAGCACCAGGTTGGCAGTCTTCCGGCCCACGCCGGGTAAGGCCAGCAGGGTCTCCAGGTCGTTGGGAACCTGGCCTCCGTGGCGGTCCAACAGGGCTTGGCAGCACTCCAGCACCGTCCTGGCCTTCACATGGTAGAACCCCACAAGTCTGATGGCCTCCTCAATTGCCTCCACGGGCACCTTCACCATGTCGTGAGGGTTGTCGGCCAGAGCCAAGAGACGTGGAGCGGCGATTCGGGTCTGTTCATCCCTGGTGCGCAGGCTCAGCAGCGTCGCCACCAGCACCTTGAAGGGACTCCTCTCCAGCTTCACCATCTGGCTGACTACGGGCTCCTCCCACTGCACCACCATCTCCTCGACCAGGGCGATGGCCCGCTCTATAGGGAAGCTGTGGTTCGAATCGTTGCTCTTGTGCTTGCCCATGCCCTGAATGCCTCCCGAGATGGGGACGCGTTGGGTGCGTCCGCTGGCGGCAGTGTAGCCTCTGTGGGCGCCCAGCGGAAGGGGGTGCGGTTCCATTGCCGGGGACCGGCACGTCCGCCGGGTGTATTTCGTGGCCGTAGTCCCGCCAAAGGCGGGTTGACGTCGCCGTCGCCGTCGCCGAAATGTCTAGGAGGCTGTATGACATTGCCCGTTCTACTGCGAATTCGCAATGCACCCCATCTGCGGCCCCCAACCTGTGGGCACATATTCCCGATATGCACCCACATCTTGTGGTCCACATCTGGGGCACCTATCGAATTCTCGCGACGAACATCAATGCCCTACAGCCTCCTAGCAGCGTGACATAGTCCAATTGCTCTCCCGGTTCGGGAACAGCGCACAGCGGAAGGCTAAGTTCTTGACCTTGGCGCAACTCCAGACTACCAATTGAGCGATAATGGGGGTGTCTCATGAGAAGGTTGTTTCTGACTGTGTCGCTCCTGGGTGTGTTTGTCGTTGGGCAGGGGTGTGGAGAGTCATCTACCACCGTCTCAAAAGATACGGGGCCATCCGTGGACCTGGCCGATGCAGCGGAAGAGCCCGACCTTCCCGTCTTCCCCGATGTGGCGGGTGAGGATGCCGCAGAGGTCGCTCTGGACACGGGGCTGGACGGAGATGATTCCGACTGGTGCCCCAACTGCGTTGACCTGGAGGGCCTGGACCTCACGCCCAACGATTTTGGGAAGCTGTGCACAGGGCCTGGTGATTGCGACTCAGGACAGTGTCTGCCCCATATGGGTGACTATCGATGCACGGTCTATTGTGTTGATGAGTGTCCGGGGCCCGAGGGTGAGTACGCCTGTGAACCCTTGACCCAAGGAACCGACCCCCAGTTCGCCTGTATCTCGAAGTTCCCGTGGCTCTGCTACCCCTGCATGGCCAGCAAGGACTGCCTTGCTTCGGGGTCCAGGTGCGTCATGGCGCTGTCGGGGGAGGGGGCCTTCTGCTCCTCGGGATGTGCAGAGGGTGACAACTGCCCGGCAGGCTACGAGTGCTCCGAGTTGAAGAGCACCGAGGGCGACATAGCCAAGGTCTGTCTCCCCGCCCAGGGCGAAGCATGCCAATGCTCCACCGCTGCTAAGGCCGCCAATGCCGCTACCACCTGTCTTGTCACCAACGAGATAGGCACCTGCGTGGGCACCAAGTCGTGTGGGCCCGATGGGTGGAGCGACTGCACCGGCGCCAATCCTCAGTTGGAACTCTGCTTCAACCAGTTGGACGACGACTGTAATGGCATTGTGGACGACCCGCTAATCTGCAACCAGTGCTCGTGCGGCGACGGGGTCTGCCAGGCCCAGTGCGGCGAGGCCTTCGTTGGGGGCGAAGCTCCAGATACCCAAAAGTCCTGCGCTGCCGACTGCGCCTCCTGTGGCAATGGTTCTTGTGACCCTGGCGAGGGGCCCTCCATCTGCCCCCAGGACTGCTGCGGAAGTTGCGGCGATGGCGTTTGTGGCGCCGGCGTTTGTGGTGAGGACGAGACGGTTTGCCCCCAGGATTGCCCGGGCAGCTGCGGGGATGCCGTCTGCGACCCCAACGAGAATGCCGTCTCTTGCCCCCAGGACTGCCCCAAAGGCATCGTCGGAAACGGAACCTGCGACCCCGAAGAGTACCACTCCACAGTACCCTCGGAGTGTGGCCCCGGCTGCGGCGACTGTATCTGCCAGCACGATGAGTTCTGGGGAACCTGCCCCATGGATTGTGGCTATTGCGGGGATGGATACTGCTTTGACAACTGCCCGGCTATGTATGCCGCTGAAACGCTCTTGTCCTGCAAGATTGACTGCTGCATTCCCGACTGCACCGGCCGCGTCTGCGGCGACGATGGTTGCGGCGGCTCGTGCGGGGAGTGCCCCACCCAGCACGTCTGCAAGAGCGACGGCCAGTGCGTCTGCGTGCCCATGTGCGAGGGGTTCCAGTGCGGCGACGATGGCTGCGGTGGCTCGTGCGGCAACTGCGGGGTGGGAACCAAGTGCGTCGATGGCATATGCCAGACTGGGTGCGATTTGGACTCACAGTGCGCATGGGACGAAGAGTGCTTGGATGGCTATTGTGCGAACAACCTGCCCGATGATGCTCAACTAATCGATGTCGGGCCCCTGGTCCTGCTGCCTTTGGCCGCAACACCTCTGTTGACCGCCAGGGTCTTCGAGGCGGAACTCACGCCCAATCAGGGTGCTGCCTTTGAAATCGCAGCAGAGTTTGGATGGGGCAGCGCTGAGGTGAATCCTAAGCAGTCGCCGGCAAGTTGGACCTGGACCACGGCGTCGTTCCATAAGGACGACGAGGGGTGGGACTACTACCAGGCCAGCTTCACGCCTCCCGGGCCCGGAGAGTATGGCTTCACCTTCCGGTTCTCACTCAACGGAACGCCCTGGGTCTACGCCGATGGCGACGGCCTCGACAATGGCTTCGACCCGGCGCTGGCGGGCCGCATATCGGTTACCCCACCTCCGGCCATCACCCAGGTCAGCCCAAAGCACCCATCCGTGCTTGGCGGCGACAACATCCTTGTCACAGGCACGGGCTTCATAGCCGATGGGATAACGCTGCTTGTGGATGGGCTGGCCGTGGTGCCCGTTTCGGTAAGTGCCGACCAGATACTGTTCAAGGCCCCTGCGCACGACGCAGGTGCCGTTGAGGTGAAGGTTGTGAACGCCGACGGCCAGTGGGCCGCATCGCCCGCTTCGCTGAACTATGTTCGCCGCTTCACACCCACGGTAGATGGCAATCTCTCCGAGTGGGATGCCAGGCTGAGAGTGGGAACTAATACCTTGGTGAGCAACTGGGATCAGACCAAGAATTCACTTGATTCACTCTGTCTTTCATTTGATGGAAATAAAGTCTATATCGGAATAAAAGGCAAATGCGAGGCTCAGAACTACATAGTAGGCTATCTGGATGTGGACTTCGGGGCCTCCAGCGGCGTGGCGCAGATGGCATGGCTCTCGGACAACGCCGGGGACGGCGACCTTGACGACGCGCTGAGCAGTATACTGGATGTTACGGTGTCAGGTTTTGGAGCCGACTGGGGGTTCGGGTCCAAGGGGATGGCTACTTTCCTTGAGGGCAGTGATCTGGGGAACTCGAAGTTCGTTGGTTGGAGGGCCATGGGGACTCCTTATAACCTGCCATGGTGGCAGGGCACGGTGGCCTGCTCGGCGTCGGGGTGTGAGGCATCGTTCTCCCTGGGCACCATCTTCCCTCTGGGGGTGCCGGCCCAGGGGACGACGTTGGGGCTCTTTGCCCGCATAACCGATCGATACGGCGACAGCTTCGGCATATCCAACCAGGGCCTGCCAGAGTACTACGACGCCGGCAACCCCCACCTCATAGGGGCTGTGGCGCAGACTCTGCTTGTTCCGTAACCGGCCTTATGTGGCTCTCGACGGTTTTTGCCCGGAGCGGTCAGGCACTTTTTGCTTGCAATAGAGCGCCGTTCGATTATCCTTCCGCCTCCTGAACTTCAACCGCTGCGGCGGGGGTATAGAGATGGCGAACACAAAGAATCTTAGCAGAGAGAAGCGCAAGGAGACCAAGAGGACTCAGCGCAAGGCGTACAAGGCCGTCGTGGCGAAGTTGACCAGCAAGCTGCGGAAAGAGTTCGACAAGAAGCCCAAGGGCGGCGTCAAGGGCTTCTTCCTGGGCACCAACGAAGAACTGGACTAGTCCAGTAGCTTTAGCTGCGTTGGGCGGGGGTCGAGGCCGCTGTTGGGGCCACGGTGTGCCCCCGGGGCATGAGCCTTGGCTCTTGCGTTACTTGGCTACCACCGGATAATCAGCGCAGCGGCGGGGTCTCTTGATCCGCGGCAGCTGACTCTCTTTGTGAGTCACCCATTGCCGGCGGCATGTCGGTTGCCGCGCTGGGAGGCATCCATGTACGAGCATATCGAGCAGCGCATCCAAGAGCAGAAATCCAGGGCCCTCCAACTTCGGGGGTATCTTTGACTTCACTGCACGGCATGCAGAATTAGAAAAAATCGTAGCCGCTGAGCAGGAGGCCGAATTCTGGACCGACCGGGAGAATGCTGCCCGGCTCCAGCGCCGGAAGTCGGAGCTTCTCTCCATCATGGCCAGGGTCAAAGCAGCAGCGGCCCCCGCCGAAGATGCCGAGGCCCTGCTGGAGTTGGCCCGAGAAGTGGACGACGCCGATCAGGAAGCCGAGATGGTCCAGTTGCTTGACCTGGGCCAGGAGCGCCTTGACGACCTGGAACTTGACGCCCTGCTCTCGGGCGACCACGACCGAGACCACGCCTTTGTTACCATCAACGCGGGCGCCGGCGGCACCGAGTCTCAAGACTGGGCCGAGATGCTCATGCGCATGTACCTGCGATACTGCGAAGAGCGGGGCTGGACCACGGAAGTGGCCGACTATCAGCCAGGTGACGAGGCCGGTATCAAGAGCGCTAACATCCTGGTGCAGGGTGACTACGCCTTTGGCTACCTCAAAGCCGAAAACGGAATCCACCGACTAGTGCGTATCTCCCCCTTCGATGCTGCCAAACGACGCCACACCAGCTTTGCTGCCGTATACGTTTATCCGGATATCGAAGATAATATTGATATTGAGATTGATGAGAAAGATGTCCGAATTGACGTCTTTCGCTCCAGTGGCGCCGGGGGACAGAAGGTCAACAAGACCAGCTCCGCAATCCGGGTTACCCACCTCCCCACAGGGCTAATCGTCCAGTGCCAGAACGAGCGCTCGCAGTTCAAGAACAAGGACATGGCCTTCAAAGTCCTCAAGGCCAGGCTCTACGAACTTGAGAAGACGAAGCAGGACGCCAAGCGGGATCAGGTTGAGGCCTCCAAGGCCCGCATCGACTTCGGCTCCCAGATACGCTCCTACGTCCTTGCCCCCTACCGGCTGGTGAAGGACCACCGAACTGGGTATGAGATGGGCAACGCCTCTGCCGTGCTCGATGGCCAAATCCATGGCTTCATTAAGGCCTTCTTGCTCAAGGGCACCACCAACGCCGACGACAACGGCGACCTGCCTTGATGCCGGCATGTGCTGCCGCTTATATGTCCTGAAGTGATAAAAATATAAGAAAAATCAGTCGTCCACGGGCTCTTCGTCCTCAACCTCACGCCCCTCCACGAGGTTCTTCAGCTTGTGCAACGCAGTGCTCTCAAGCTGCCGAACCCGCTCTCGGGTCATGTTGAGGATCTGGCCCACCTCTTCCAGCGTGCGGCCGCCCATGTCTGCAACGTCCAGGGCGCACGTAAACGGCATCTCCCAGACTTCCATCCCCGGAAAGTTGAGCTTCAAAGTGCCCGTGGAACTCTTCACATCAAGATAGAGATGATAGCGGCAACCCACGAAAGGACACGGGCGAATGCCATCCTTGCAGTCCTTGCGCGTCCTCGGGCGCCGGGTCTCCATGTACGGCAGAAGCTCCTTGCCCGCAGCCATCTCCGCCCGGGTCAGTCGCTTCTTGGCGATAGACCTCGGCTTCATGCCTCCAGGGCGGGATTTCCGCCTATCATTGATCTCGTCTTGATCTCGTACCATTCAAATCCGTCCGCCGCCCGGTGCGGGAATGATTGCGCCTAATATCGACCAAACAGTTGAGCGAAGTCAAGGAGGAATCAAGGGCAACATCGCATATTGACCCATGGCCCGCCACCGACCCCATGCCGACATACTCAAGAGCAGCATCACTCCTTGATGCGCTCAAGCAGCCAGGCCATGTTCTCCGCCAGCGTGTGCATGGTCACAAGACCCTCTTCATCCTCCATCACGTCGCCGGGGCGACGCCCGATACCAAGGTTCCAGTAGGTTGAGCCAGGGACTATCATCTGATTCAGGTGAAACCAGAAGTTGATGGTCGACAAGGCGTGCGTCGCACCAGCCCGGCGAACTGCCAGAACCGCAGACCCCACCTTGCGCTTCAACAATACCCCGTTGTTCCTGCACACAAGCCCCGAACGGTCTATGAGAGCCTTCACCTGCGTCGATACATCAGAAAAATAGACCGGTGACCCAATTATGATCCCGTCGGCCTCGATCATCTTGGCTATGGCCTCGTTAATCCCGTCGCCCTCAATCACACAACGCCGATTCTGATTCTTCACGCACTGGTAGCAAGCCGTACACCCAGAAACTGGGCCCTTCCCCAACTGCACAATCTCGGTCTCGATTCCCCTCTGCTCCAGGTCTGCCAGTACAGTCTTAAGCAGGTGATAAGTGTTTCCCTCGGCACGAGGACTTCCATTAAAAGCCACAACTTTCATTCGATTGCTCCGATATGGTTAGTGAACGATTAAAAAAAGCTAAAACATGCAGTCGGTCGGGCAGTTGCAGATATTTTCCCCCGGACCACAAAGGCCATTGCCACACTTCGTACATACATAACACATACATGGCAGGCATGCGCACATGTCGCCAACCATCTCACACTGGGCAACTGCCTTGAGCCCTTCGCAGCACGCTACCCCCGGTGCCTCGTTGTAAGAGGCCCCCTCGGGAACACAAGGCTCGGTGCTCAGGCACTCACCATCATAATTCTTGCTCATCATCGCCGCTTCCATCTTGCACTCGTTCGAATAGGTAACGCCATCGCATCCGCATACCGGAGCGTACAATGCCCAGCAGTCCCCGGGAACCGCAGTGCAGAGCCCGGTGGCACCCGCAGAATCGCACGAGGCGTCCGGGTATCGGCAGTAAGAACCCTCGGCACAGGGCTGGTACGGGCCGTAGCACTCACCCTCGTCAAGATAGCAATCCTCGGGGCAGTTGCACTTGTTCTCCCAGCCAGGCTCGCAGATTCCGTTGCCGCACGGGCTGCATGTCACCGCGCCCATGGCAAACTCGCATTCGCCGTTCACCATCACCGCCGGGCTCAGAGCCTTGAGACCGGGACAGCAGGCGGGTGCCCCGGGGTAGACCCCCGCTGTCTCACCCGGGCCCACGCACTCGTCATCCTTCTCAACGCAACACTCGCCCGCCTCAGAGCAAGCCCCCGAGCCGATAGAGTACTCTCCCTCCCCGCACTCTTCTCTGCAAACTCCACCTGCCTGGGTGCACTCTTTGTTTGGGTCGATAGAACAATCCCCTGGACAATTGCAGTGGTTCTCATGTGGACCACTGCATATCCCATCGCCACACATGGTGCAGACAGCGCAAGGGCAGTTGGGGCACGTGCATCCCAGCCCCTCCTCCTCGAAGCACTGGTCGATTCTTGTCAACCCTTCGCAGCAAAGATCTTCAAAGGACTCATAGGTGCCACCCAGCGGGTAGCACTCAATAGAAGTGCAGCAAATCTCGCCGTCAGGGCACCCGCCAAGCTCGGCCTTCTGCTCCAGCGTGGCGCAACCATCCATCTGCATGCCAGGCAGAGCCACCCTGCATGTGCCACCCGCTGCCTGGCATTCTCCTACTATCTCGGTCTCTGCGGTATCCTGGGGGCCCACGTCCTCTTGGGAATCGGGTTCCAAATCTTCCACCACGTCTTTGAGCTGGCTGTCCTGGGGCACGTCCGAGGTTTGGCCATCCGCCATGTCACTCAGGTCCCCACCAAGGTCGCCAACAACATCCGACCCCCACTTGTCCTCACCATAGTCGGAGAGGGAATCCAAGGCGGCCTGGTGGTCCTGCGACGAAGAGTCGTTCTGGTCTGCCTGCTCAACCGAGGAACTGCTCTCAGTACAGGCTGAAGCAAGGGCCACCACTATAATCAACATCTGTGCCAGAACTCTTCTCATCACTCAATCCTCCAACATAGCGAAACAGGTATATGGCCCATCTCGGTCTGCCCTCCGCCCCAAGCAATCAGCCAGGTCTCTCAACCAGGCCGCCACTAAACCACTGCTCGCCATTCTCGTCCCCCCCTCGACTCAGCCTTCGGCCGGCTCGGGGTACACGGCTGCTGGGTGGATCGAGATATGTGAGCAGCCGTGTAGCGCACCGCCCAAAGGCGTTGGGTGGGCAACTCTGGTCACGGGTTTGCCAAGCCACCGATTGGGTTCCTTCACCAAGCGTGCTCGTTAGCTACGCCACCGTCAGAGCCATCAGCGGCCGGGGGCTGGTTGGAGAGGCCGTGGGCCCCTCCTGCTCCGCCCTCACCGCCGGCGCCGCCCTGGTAGGTAACGTTCTTGATGTTGGGTGCAGCGCCCAGGTAACCAACGCCAACCGCTGGGCCTCCGCAGCCGCCGCCGCTTCCCCCGGCCGCACCGCCGTTGCCACCCTTGCCGCCGGTGCCACCCGGGCCACCCTCGTCGCAGGTGGGTTTTCCGGGATTGCCTCCTTGACCGCCTGCCCCACCGGAACCACCTTTGCCGCCGTTTCCGCCGTCGCCGCCTTTGCCCAGCAGCACCAGCGAATCCTTTATCTGTATTGGCGAATTCACCAGCAGAATGGCTACCGACGCACCGCCGCTCAGCCCAGGACTGCCTGCCGTGCCTCCGCAGCCGCCGCCGCCGCCACCGCCGCCGCCGGCTCCGATGCATATTCCGGCCCCAATTACGCACGAGAGCGGGTCAACGTCGGTTCCCCCGCCGCCGCCGCCGCCGCCGCCACCGCCAAGGGCCCCGGACGTACCCGCAGGTGCCAGCCCCGGCGACCAGACCAGCCCCGAGAGCGTTCCAAATGGCGAGTCGCACCCCTTGGCTGACTCTCCGTTGACCCCCGTGGCTCCGCCGTTGCCGCTGCTTCCCGGGCCCCCCCAGTCGTTGCAGTCACCACACTCGTTGGTGCCGGCCTTGCCGCCAGCTCCGCCCGGAACCATTGCCGTACCCGTACCAGGCTTTCCATTGTTGGAGCCGCAGTTGTACGACCCCCCGCCGTCTCCCCCAGCCCCCGTTGTCGGCACCGTGCTGCCACACTGGACAACGCCCCCGGTTCCACCGTTGGTGCCGTTGCCGTTGTTACCCGTTGCCCCTCCCTGGCCGTTGCTGCCTGACCCGCCGTTGGACCCCTTGAAGCCGTCCCCCGCCTGAACTGTCACCCTGATGAGCTGCAGCTTGTCGCCGCAGCCCGACGCCCGGAACGCTACGCTGGTCCTGGTGGACAATCCACTGCCGCTCTTCCCCTGAATGTAAAGATGATTGAGAGTCGTGGGCAAAACTATGGCCTCCGCAATAATGCCGGTCACATCGCTTGCCTCGATGCGGGTCACGCCCGCCGCATCCCTGGACCAGTCCAATCCGTAAGCACCGTACAGGCTGATGCCGTCGGCAACGGGGAAAGACTCTGCGTAGGTCCCAACGGTGATTAGCACGTTGCTGAAACCCAGTGCCTTGGCCCGGGTAAGGCCCGTGCCGATAGTCTTACACGGCACACTCTTTGTGCCGCAGGAGTTGCTGTCCGATCCCTCAGCAGCGGAGACGAACACCGAGGCCGCTTCGTCGCCGTCGATGCCGTCGCAGTTGCTGTCCACGAAGGTGGTGCCGGTCTCGGGGGCATCCGGAGCCCCGGGGTAGGCAATGGGGTTCGAGTCGTTGCAGTCTCCCGCTACTATGCCAGTGTAGCCCGGCTGGTCTCCAGACTGGCACAAGCAGCGAGTGGGCACCGTGGCGTCGCCGAAGCCGTCGTTGTCGCCGTCGTAGTAGTACTCATTACAGCCCGACGCCCCTTCTTCGTTGATCTTCCCGTCGCAATCCTCATCTCCCCCCGTGCATAGCTCGGTGGCGTTGGGGTTGATGCCGGAGTTTGCGTCGTTGCAGTCACCCTTCTTGGTGGCCGTGAATCCCGGCTCGTCGCCGGACTTGCAGAGGCATTTCGAAGTGGCGCTGTTTGAAGCAAAACCGTCGGTGTCACCATCAAACCAGTAGGTTGTGCATCCCTGCGAGTCAGCGTTGTTCGCCTTTCCGTCGCAGTTGTCGTCGCCAGCGGTGTCGCAGCGCTCTTGGGCGTTGGGGTTGACCGCACCGTTAGAGTCGTCGCAGTCGCCGCCCTTTGTAATAGGGAAGGCCGAACTGGGTGCGCAAAGGCACGCCGACGTTCCGCCAAAACCATCGTTGTCCCCATCGGAGTAGTAGGTGTCGCAGCCGAAGGCATCGGCTTCATCCACAGTGCCGTCGCAGTCGTTGTCTACGCCGTCGCACGTCTCGACACCGCCGGGCTTCGCCTTGGGCTCCAAGGGGTCGCAATCTTCGTCGTCGGGGCTACCGTCATTGTCGTCGTCGGGGTCGATGCAGTCGGCCATGCCGTCAGCGTCCCAATCCTGGAACCCCTCGTCCACCAGCCCGTTGCAGTTGTCGTCCAGGCCGTTGCACAGCTCGGGCTCCTGGCCCGTAGGGATACAGTCGGTCAGCCCCTGCTGGGTGCAACTGCTGATGCCTGCGCACGAGACCTCGCCGGCCTCCACGGTGCAGTCGGTCCAGGCGCCGTCGGAGACAAACCTGTCGCCGCAGGAGCACTGCCCGCCACTGGGGGCGCAAGCCTTGCCGCCGGGCTGTGACGGGTTCATGCCCACCACGCAGGCGTACCCCTCGGGGCACTGAGAATCCTGGCTGCATTCCGCCAGGCAGAAACTGCCCTGCATGCCGAAGGAGACACAGAACGAGGTCATGCCGGGCTGCTCCACAACGCAGGCCGAGTCGTCGACGCAGGGGCGGCAGAGGTTGGCAGAGAAGGGGATGCATTGTGAATTGACCACTCCCGAACCCCCAATCTGGCTATCGCAGTACCACCCCGGCGCACATTCACCGCCCTGGCATGGCCCCGTGCAGGCCGCTCCATCGGGCGTCAGCGCGCACAGACCCGAGTCGCACTCTTCATCGGATGCGCATGGGCAATAGAGGGCCCCAGGGCACTGGGGCAGTAGGTCGGCGTCGGGCAGCAGCACGTCTAGATCCCCCCCATCCTGGCTGTCCAAGTCGTCGGAGATGTCACCACCATCCACCACATCCCAAGGCCCAATCTCCTCCAGCAGGTCCGTTGCCGGTCCGTCGGGAAGGTCGTATCCAGTGTCGTTGAACAGTGAATCGTCCACAGACCCATCGGGCAGGGCATCGCCGGAGATATCCTTGCCCATGAGGTCCGAGCCCCCGCCGACGTCGGCTCTCTGGTTGGTATCAGAGTAGTATGAGTCGTCATCGCCCCACTCGAAGGTCGCCTTCGCAGCGTCCGAGGAGCATGCCCCAAGAGCCAAAGCCACGCCCAATATCATTCCAACTCTCATGTGAGCCTCCAACGTCGGATTTGCCGGGCCATTATAGTGCCGAGATTTGCGCAATGCTACACTTGTCCGTCGTGCTTGGGTGCGGTCCCCGAAACGGGGAACCAATGGACTCTGTTGTGACCAGGATTTCTCGGCTGCTCTAGGCCACGAAGTTCGGCGACGTCGACGTCGACGTCAACCCGCCTTCGCTGACGCTATGGCGGGACTACGGCCACGAAATGCGCCCGAAGGAGGTCCATCGCCCCAGCAACGGCACCGAACCCGTCCTGTTGTCACCCCCTGGGCCTCCAGAGCGCCGATCGGTTTGGCGGACCGAGCCGGGCGGCTGTGCGAGGGGACTCGGATGCGAGGCGGGCGACCGAAACGTATCAAAAGACTACGTTGCAGGGAGCCCAACGACGCAGACGGAATCGTCCCACCCGCTTGGCGACGGGAGTTCCAAACCGTTCGGCGCTCTAATGCCGCGCTGCGCTACCAGGCGGGTCGGCGGCGCTCCTGGAACCAGACTCGGTACTTCTCCATCTTCTTTGTCTGCGCCTTGGGGCGTTTGTGGCGGCAGGTGGAGGCCTCGGTGCTCTTCTCGGGGGCTCCCCAACGCACCTCGGGGCAGTCGTTGGGGTTGTAAGACATCTCGAACGCCTTGGCCCGCTCCAATACCTGTGCCACCGTCAGGGTCACGCTCTCCCCCTGTGAGTTGGGATACGAGAAGCTCATCTCTTTTCGCAGCCGCTCGGCCTTGCTCCGCAGTTCCTCCCTAAGCTTCTCTCTGGGCTTGTTGGCCGGCCAAATAAAGGCGTTTGGGGTTCTCTCCAGACGCCGGTCGAAGTCGCTCAGGGCGTCCAGGGCCAGCAGTAGCCGAAGGTCCCGACTTGGTGTCGAGAAATCCTCCCAGGGGCCGCCAGTCTGGAAAATGGAGGCTCCGTCGGGCATGGAGATGGTGGGATAGCCGTTCTGGCGCTTCCACTGCTCGCCGTTCTCAACGGACTGCACCCTCACCTTGAGCTGCTCTATCAGGGCCTCGTAGAGCGACTTGAGCACCTCCTCGGGGTCACGGGGGATGGGGTTGATGAGCCCGTCCATGGTGTCGAAGAACTGTGTGGGGGTGATTGATGCCTGCTGCAGGCTGTAGGCCGGGAAGCCGTTTCGGCCGTCCAGTTCCTTGTTCTGCATGTAACGGAACTCGCTTGGCACACGGCCCTTGCGGCTCTTGCCCTTCCCAACCACTGGGCGAAACTGCTTGAACCCCGGCCCACCCGGCACCTGGGTGGTGAACATGAAGTTGCCCTGCCAGAAGCGCTTGATCTGGATAGTGCCGTCGGGCTGCGCATCAACACACAGCAACAGCCCAGAACTGCTCTTGGTCTGAGGAACCCACTTGGAGAGCATCAGAGTGTGACCGTATGGGTCGGCGTAGACCGTCCCAGGGTAGAGAGCCCGTCGCTCCAGGGCCACGGGGTAGAGGTCCGTGGCCGTCTCCTTGAGGGGAGTGCGCCCCGCCCCGGAGTGAATTACCGAAGCAACCGTCCCCGTCAGCGACTGAAAACTCTTCACCTTGGTTCTGCCCGGTGAACTCTGAGAGTGGGTCAGCCACTCCTTACATGAGGGGCCCCGCCCGCCAAGACGATACTTGCAGCGGTGGAATCCAAAAGGCAGCTTGAGCTTCCATGCGAAGTAGGCCCGAAGGAAGTAGGGATTCTCGATGCAGTCGGGCAGCATGCGAAGTCCGCCGGCTTTGGGTGCCGCATCTTCGGCAAGACCAAGGTGGTTGTGCAGCAGGTTCCGGCCAGCATCCCCGGTGACCTCGTGAAGCCCATTCCAGGAGGTGCCTTCGGGGGCGTCAAAGAGCACCTCGAGCCAGGCCGAATAGAGCGCCTCGTGGGATGGCGTCCATGAGTGGAGGGCCTTCCACGTAGCGCCCGAGGAGGCCTTGGTGGAGACCTTGGCGACCTTGCCCGCTACCTCGAAGGAGACCTCCTGGCTGCCGGCCCCCGATGCTGCCTTGGCCTGACATGTATACTGCCCCGCTACCGCTGCTTCCCATCGCCCCAGGGCCCAGTGAGGCGGACCGCCGCCTGATGCAACCCTCATCACCGCCTTACCCGAGGGCCCCGTGCAACCAACAAGTTCAATAGCGCCGGAACCCAGAGAGGATGCCAAGACCCTTACTTCGCCCCCAACGACGGGCCGTTGCGGCGATACCAAGAATGCGATGCCCGAAGCATCTTCCGCCGTCACCGTCACCGTCACCGTCACCGTCTCGGCCGTGCGGGCCCATGCATCCCCAACCCCGCCACATAGCACCACGGCCGCCAGCCCCAGAATCCAGAGCAACGATAACCCATAGCCAAAAGCCCGCTGCGTCACCCGAACACAAGCTGAAACCAAGAGCATCTCATCTCCCCGTAAGTGTTGGTGAACCGATTGACGAACCCACCTCCGCAGAACCGACTTCACCGGTGGGTGGCAGGGGGCAACTGCCGCTCATCAATGCCCCACAAGCTCCTGAAGCGCCATTGGGTTTGGAACTCCAGTCGCCACGCTCGGTCCGCCTGCCCGGGCGCTCTATCGCCCCTTCTCCCCAACCACCGCCTCGATACTGTGATAAGCCCACTTCCCCTTTCGATACTTAGCAAACATGATCAACCCCTGCAACGAAATTGCCAATACCGCCGCTGTCCAGATGCCCTCCAGGGGCGAGGGGCCGTAGTGAGCCCCCAGGAGGCCAAGGGGTATAAGGAGAACGTTCATGATGAGTATTCTGGTAACCATTGGAAATACAGTCTGGCCCGCTCCCCTGAACGCACCATCCGCTGATATAGATAATGCATCAAAAACTTGAAACAACGCTGCCATTGTTATAGCAAATGCCCCATCTGCTATAACTTCAGCGTCTGGGTTAAATAATGAAACGATGTCTCGACGGAAGATTACAAAAACAAGACTTAGCGTACCCATGAGCGCAAGATTCAGCTTCATGGTCCACGAGGCAGCACGGCGGGAGAGGTCCGGGCGCCCCGCACCGATGTACTGCCCCACAAGGGTGGAGCCCGCCACGGAGATAGCAATGGCCGGCATCAAAGCAAAATTGACAATTTGGATAGCGATGCTATGGGCAGCAGTTGCAGCTGCGGTAGAGCTAGCGATAATAAGTGTCATAACATTAAAAGCAAAGTTGTCGGCAAGCCAGCCAAGGCCAACGGGGAAACCGGTCTTGAAGAACGAGATCAGGTCTCTCATGCGGAGGGCCGCCGGCATGTTGGTCAGATAGTCCCGAGCGTTCTTTCCATGAAAATATAGAACAGTGAATGCAACCAACTCCAGCGATGTTGCCGTCACGCTGGCCAGTGCGGCCCCGGAGACCCCCATTTCGGGGAACCCCAGCCAGCCGAAGACCAGCAGCAGGTCCAGCAGGATGTTGAGGGCAATGGCCCCCACGGTGAGCACCATGGGCGTTATTGTATCGCCTACACCTCTGTAGAACGAGATGAATACAAAGGCCATGAGCATGGCAGGCGACCCCAGCACCATGAGGGTGGTGTACTCGATGAGCGGTCCCTCGATGGCCTCCGTGGGGTCCAGAAGGCCCACCAGATCCGGGATGAACACCCCCGCTGCCAGAAGAAACGGGGCGAAGAGTGCTACGGCTACGAATCCGGCAGCGGTCCATCGGGCCAGTTGGTCTCGTTTGCCTGCTCCCCAGGCCTGAGCCACGTAGGTGCTGACCACGGAGACGACACCCGCTGCCATGCTTGTCAGGCCCCAGGAGATGGCCGAGCCTACGCCAACGCCCCCTTGTTCACCGGTACCAACCTGGCCCACCACCAGCATGTCCGTGAGGCCCATGATGCTGCTGGAGACAAAGGAGATGACCAGGGGCCCCGAGAGTCGGGCGACCTCGCCAAGCCCTCCGGATTTCTCGGTGATTTGCAGCTCCGGCAGCGTCGATTTGGCTTCTGGGGGGCAGTTCATGTCCGTGTTCTTTAGAGGGCCACTGCCCTGCGATGGGGTGCTGGAGAGGCCCGGCCCGGCAGAATCGGGGCCGGGCGCTGGTTCAAGCGGATCGGTGGCTCTATCCAAGCCTGTATCACTATTATCGTGTGACATGATTAGCTTCTTTTATTGTTAGATATTGTGGTGTGGCCCGTCCTGTGCTCTGGGGGGGGGGCAAAGGTCCTTGTGGACCGGTGCCTGCTACTGCCCTGAGAAGCAGTTGGTTGGACCGCCCATCTCGTAGCCGAAGAGATAGTGGTCCTGCAGCAGCTTCATGACGTTGATGTTATCGCCCCAGGCCCTGCAGAACCATCCATCCAGGAAGTCTACGAGGTCCACGCCCTCGACCCCACGGTCCTGGAACGAGGCTCCGCTCAGGTAGTTGAAGACCGAGTCGTAGATGGGCAGGCGCTTGCCCTCAACGTTGTCGAAGGATTCGGAGTCGTTGGCGTCGGCCAAGTCCCACAGGAGGCTGGAGACCAGGTACTCCGAGAGGTCGCCATCCATGACGCCGGGAACTGCTTTGAGGGCGAAGGGGATGTTCGGGGTCTCCAGGTCGACCACCAGGTAGACTCCAAAGGGCCGGCTGTTCACGAAGAAGCGGGTTTTCAGGGCGTCGGCGGGGAAGAAGGTGGAGACCCCCTCGGTCCATGAGCGCCTGGGGTCGTCCCGGGTGCCGTCATGGTAGCCGCCGGGATTGTCGTCCCGTGAGCAGAGGGCCAGAGCGAACTTGAAGAACTCCTTTAGGATTACCATGTCGTCGAACTCGTCCCGGTCCGTGTCTTTGCCCTGCACCGATAGAGCGTGAAGCTCGGAGCATGACCCCTCATCGTAGAAGTACTGGCTGCAGAAGAGTGTGTCCGTGGTGTCGGCGCCTGTGGCCCAGAAGACCGTCAGTTCGCCAAGGTCGGTGCCGGTCATGAGCCTGATGGTGTCGTAGCCGTCGCAGACCACGTCCAGCACGTTGAAGGCTCCGGAGTTCCCCGATACGGGGACGTCAATGTTAATAACCGGGTCCGTTGCAGCGCTCTCGTCAATACTATCGGACTTCACACTGTAGATTTTCTTGAACTTGGGATGATTCATCACGGTAATCTTGCGAAGACCGTCGTCATAATTCGTCTTCGTCCTCACACGCACGTAGACCCCGGGGGCTCCGGCGTTGGTGAAGTAGACCTGATAGTTCCCAAGCCTGTCGGTGTAGGTGGTCGCCAGCACGGTCTCGTCCGACGCCCTGACCACCTCCACGGTAGCGAAGCGCACAGGCTTCCATCGCCATGGTCCAGTGCCATCCTTGTCGATGGTGTGGTCCTGGAAGCGCACCCGCCCCGAGAGCAGCTTTCCGCACAACTCGTTGTTGAACGTCGCAACCAGCTTCCCGCTGCCTGCGCCACCCGCGTCGTCGGTGCCAGCAGCAAACGAGCCGTTGAATAGTTCGGTCTTGCCGCAGTAGTGAACGGTCACGGCGTAGTTGGCCGGCTTTCCTGGCCCGAACGTGCCGCAGTCGTCGTAGAAGTCGACCTTCACCTGGAATGTCCCCGTGGGGGCCTTTCCAGGGGGCCAGAAGACGTTTTCATTATTGATGTTGTCTATCATACACCCGGCGTTAGAGTCGAGGTCCAGATATCCACCTGAAGCGCAGGTCTTCTTTCCGTAGTACATCTCGCAGCCGGTCGGTTCGATGACGTGCAGGTCGACGTCGGTGGCGCTGTCCCAAGAAATGCTGACCTGGACGTCTCCGCTGCCCACCGCCTGGACCGACATCTTGTGAATTCTGGTGGGGGAGATGCGCCCTCGGATGTCCTTCACCGCTACAAGCAGATTGAGCTTGTTCGGTGGCGTCTCGTCGGCCTCGTAGGTGCGCATGAGCAGCAACAGCTCTTCCTCGCCCAAACTTCCTGCTACCGGCTTCTGGTAGTACCCGGAAGCCCCCTCGACGCCAATAAGAATACCTACTATTTCATCAGCGGCAGAATAGCCGGAGAAATCAACGTTTATCGTGGCAGACCCACCAGTAATAATAAAGCTATTGCCGTACACCAGCGATATAGGCTGCTGCCAATTGCTGGAAGCGTTGGGCATGCTGCCTGGCACGAAGATACCCCCCTGGACAGTGACGGGGGTCTGCTGAGCGTTGAGCAGGACCAGCTTCAGGTGGTCCGAGGAGACGCTGTCGGAACCGTTCATGGCTGTAACCGGGATCGAGTATGTCCCGTCGGGCTTCGTGTTGGAGTCCGAAATCTTGTAGGAGAGGGTATACATCCCATTGCCCAGGTCGGTCATCTGACCAAGGGCGGGCCCGTAGCTGGAGTCTATCTGAGAGAAGTCCGCAGCGACCTGCAGGCCCGGCAAAGCGGCTTCGACCTCCAGGTTAACGACCGTGCCGTCCTTCACTTCGGTCTGGTTGGCCGAAACACTTCGAACTGCGAACTGTGGATTAACCCAGCTTATAGAAATCTGGGCTGTGGTACTCTCATCGCCAATAGTGGCTTCAGCCTTCAATACGTAGTCGCCGTCGGGGTGCGCTCGAGTATCAAGGAAGAACTCGGTAGGCAGCTTGGTGTCGCGGAAGATTTGGGAGGTGGAGAGGTAGACTGCGATTGAGTCGACCTTCAGCTCATCCTTCTCTCCGGATTCGATGCGTACGCGAATCATGCCCGACACGGGGCCCGACTGCGGCGATGCGAACTTGATGGTCCAGTCCGGCGTCACAGGGCCGTTGTCGGTGGCCGTATCGCCCGGGAGGTCGGGCAGCACAACGTCGGCTCCGTCGGGCACGAGGATAGAGTCGTCCGGAGCGGTGTCCACGCCAAGTTTGTCCTCGCCAACCCCTTCCTCCCACTGCCACGTATCTCCGGGGAACAGGGAGCCATCGTCATCGCCGCTGCCTTGCTCCTCACCACCACCGCATGAAACGGCCAGAACCGCTGCCAATAACGCCGCTAATCTTCTCATGACAACCTCACCAACTGTAACCCACCAAGGCCAACAAGCCCCCAGCCCGGCCCAGAGCGGCCAGACCCCACTCAACAGGCCGCAATGCTACCCCGAAAAGTCCTGTGTTTTCAAGAAGTATGCGGTGAAGTCCCCCGTGGCCAGCAGCGAAGCGTCGTGAGCCAGAGCGCCGATGCTGATGGAAATATATGAGCGGCCATGTAGCCCGAAACCACCCACGGAGGCGTTCAGCAAGGTCGCACAGCGAGCCATCCGCGCTGTCGCAGGTAGGCCCAGTGGCGTGGGAAGGCAGTGAGGGA
>CAZQHM010000032.1:0-48851 GCA_964593355.1 uncultured Myxococcales bacterium | reverse complement strand
ACATCGATGCCTGCCGCTATGTCGAAGTGGCCCACTGCGACATCGAGTGCGGTGATGACGCCATCGTCCTCAAGAGCGACGGCACCGGCGAATTCACCCTCAAACCCATGCATGACATCCTCGTCCGTGACTGCGTCCTGGCCTCCTGGGCCAATGCCCTCAAAATCGGCACCAGACCCGAAGCTGAAGTGCGAGACGTCATCTTCCGAGATTGCCTCGTCCAGGCCAGCGTTGACCACAACCCCGGAACCAGAGCCATGGGCGGCATCACCCTCATCGCCGACGCCGGAGCCGACGTCCACAACATCCTGGCCGAAAACATCCACATGACCGCCGTCGAATCCCCCTTCTTCCTGCGAGTCCAAGAACGGGAACTCGACGACGGAACCTTCACTCTCCCGGGACGCCTATACGACGTCACCCTCCGCAATATCACAGTGGACGACTGCACCTACCCCGCCCTCATCATGGGAGTCCCCGAACACAAGGTCGAAAACGTTACCCTCGATAACATCACCATCGTCAGCAGCGAAGGTGGAACCTCCGCCGATGCCCAAATCGAACCACCTGAACGCAATTTCGAATACCCCGATGCCTGGTACTTCGGAAAATTCCCAGCCTACGGCCTCTACATGCGCCACGTCTCGGGCCCGGTCACCCTCAAAGAGCCCATCGCCCTCACCTCCTCGGCGGAAATCGAGGAAAGACCTGCCGTTATGTACTGGGACGTTCAACAACTGGACCTCTCAGGCCTGGCCGAGGGTACCACCATCGTAGAAAAGACCCCTGAAGAGCCATAAAAGCGATTACCGCCCCGTCAAGCCACAGTAGCCCTCAATCGGTGCAGATACTGAAAGTCTTGTGCGGGGCCCTGTCGGTTAACCGACCCGACATGGTTACCTCAACCCGATCGGCCACAATCTCACCCGTTCGATCGTTTACCAACTCAAACTCCGCTGCCAAATCTATTTCACCCTCGTGCATTATCTCAAGTGCATTAATAGTCAACGTACCCTTGCCCACCACCCAATTCGTGAATGAATCCGGACACGTGCGATTCACATAAGGCATCATCCTGTAACCGTCGTCGGGTAGGGTCACAACAAGAGGGCCTGCCTTGAGCTGCTCCCGCATCGCCGCCGGATCCGCTATCTGCAAGGAGACCCCATCGCTGCTGGCCACAGCCTTGCCATGATGCTGCATCCGCAAAAACACTATGCCGTCGCAATCATCAAACCATACGAAATCCAACCGATCTCCTCAGGGTCCGAAACCTCGCACTTATCCAACTCCATCCCGTGAAACACCAGAAGCCCCTCCTGCTCCATGGAGCACGAGTTCCCCAACGCAACCACAACCAGAAGCAACAGTGTCGCTCTCATCATATCCCCCAAACTGACATACTCAGAACCTTCAACTTCCAGCCCCTTCAACTATGGCACCACACCCTGCCCACCACGCTCCGATGCCCCTTCAACCAACTCCCGCACCGGCACCAGCCGAGGGTCCGATGGCCTCAACGACATAGCCCTCACAAGGTGACGCCTGGCCAACTCCGGCCTCCCTGTCTCATGGTAAAGCACCGCAAGATTCGCGAAGGCAGGCATGAACCGACGGTGCCAAAACGCCACCCGCCTCCACGCACGCTCCGCTTCATCGTAGTCCCCAAGCCGGTAACTCGCCATCCCCAATGCCATCTCAACCCCAACCCCAGCCTTGCTCTCCGCAGACTCACCGTAACAGGCCAAGGCGCCATCCCAATCCCCGCTTCCCGCAAGCCTCGACCCCTTCACCATCAACGCATGGGCGTGGAACGGAGCCAAAGCAAGAGCGCCCTCCACTCGGCCACGACTCACAAGCCCGTCACTCAACGCCACCCAACCCGATGCACCAACCAAAAATAGGCCTCCCCCCCAAACCCCAGCCCGCAGAAGCCACGCTCCACCCGGCACCCCCACCAGCCTGCGCCACAAAGCCAACACCCTCAGTCCCAACCTCCCATCCCATGCCTTATCCCCAGGGTGAACCACATGGAGTCCTATCCATAGAAAAATCCACAACTTCACTGGAACCACATCATAAGAAACGCTGAAGGAACTGATAACCATCAACGAAACCCATACCCCCACCGCCCAACCAGCCCCCCTCTGAAATACTCGCACCGTAACCAGCCCGAAAAACACCAGCCACGCCAAAGCCGCCACCACACCACGCTCCGCCGCCATATTCAACCAGACGCTGTGCGCTGAATCAACGTAACTCCACAACCCCGCCAACGCAGGGTTCAAAGCAAGATACTCACCCTGCGCATCCAGAAAGAGACGCCCGAACGACCCCGCACCGCCTCCCCAAATGGGACCACGCCCAACTACATTCACCCCAATCTCGTAAAGGTAAAACCTCCTGCTCGCTGCGTCCGCTACCACAGGCTCCAGAAGCAACAGCCCCACCACCACCGCCGCCAGCCCCACGCCAAATAAGGCAGCCCCCCACGGTCTCCCACCACGCCAAAACCAGACCATGCCCCAACCCGCACCCCCAGCCACCAAAGCCAGAAGACCACTCTGCGACCCAGACAAGCCTGTCACCAACGCCAACCCCAGCCCCGCAAGAATCCATCCGGCCCGCCTGCCCCAACTCCCCGCAAACGCCCCCGACAAAGCCACCAACGCCGCTGGAGCACACACCTCCCCCACCAAACCGGGATTCCCAAGAGTAGAACCGCCCCTCACCGCCGAAAACGAGCCCCGAACAACACCAGAACTCTCAAGCAGCCACCCTACACTCACCAACAACCCCGCCCACA
Source organism: uncultured Myxococcales bacterium (assembly GCA_964593355.1). Lineage (GTDB taxonomy): Bacteria > Myxococcota_A > UBA9042 > CAIXZC01 > CAIXZC01 > CAYTWV01. The sequence goes on along the minus strand of CAZQHM010000032.1, from coordinate 46,045 downwards.
CCAGATACCACCGGAATCGCACCTCCAACCCCTCAGGCGAAACCCCGCAAGCAGCCAACATCAAGACGACCGCCATGGCCCCAGGCAGCAACTGCCGCATCACCGTGTCGAAGGCTGAGTCAATCCTCACATAGGCCTGCACAGACAATAGCAGGGCCATCACCAAAGCACCAACAATTGCAACACCCCACGGCGACCAGCGCATGGACCCAGAACTAACACGCCAACGCCATCTTAACACAATGACAACAAGCAATAGTGGAGCAATAACTATTAGTTTGGATACGGCCACATGAGAGAAACCAGGCAGCGCTGCCAATATGGCCATCGGAACTATTACTGCCAGTAGAAGATCCAGAAGCGGCCCGCGGCCGCTCCCCTGTCCAGAATCGCCTTCCGGGGCGCCGGCAATCCAACCCTTACCCCCAATATCCATAAAGCGCCCCTCCAGCACGTTGCCCCGAATTGTGAGGGCCCCCGATGCCTACCGGAAATCCTTGGGCCGCCTCTGATACAGAATCTCCTCAACCCTGCGCTTCGTAACCAGGTCCGACTCCTTGGCCACTCGCTGGCCCAATACCTCGTCAACCTTGGGCGACTGTGTCACCAGCAGCGCCCGGGCCGCCTCGTCAACAACCACGGGGGTTCCGCTCTTCACAACATCAAACAGGTATCCGATTGCCGCAGCGTCGCCCCGGCCCGCCAACGCATATGCAGCCGAAACCGCCGTCACTGCGTCCGACTTGGCCATGATCTCCCTCAGCTTCGGTACCGCTACGTCACTGTCAAGACTGCCCAGCAGGAAGGCCGCATCACGCTGCCTCTCCAACACGCTGGTCTGCAATGTCTCAATGAGCTTGTCCAAAGCCGCAGCGTGGCCCAGGTTCGCCACAGCAAATAGCTGGTAGAGCCAAGCAGCATCCCGACTCTCACGAAACTCCCCCAGCGGACCCATTATCTCCTTCACGTTCATCCGCCCCAACGCGTAATAGATCAACTCCCTGTCTCCCGACCAAGGTCTCGTGTGGTACAGACGCTCCAACAAAGCCTTTGCATAGCTGCTGTCGCTCCAGCTTCGAAGCACTCTGAGCAACGCAGCAAATCGGGGGCCGTCAGCCCGATGGGCCAAATACCCAAGCACGCTCTCAAACCCTTTGACCTCACCCTGAGGATAGGCCTGAAGCAACTCCAGCGTGCCCGCTACGTCGGTGCCCGCTCTCAAAAAACTCAACAGGTGAGGCAAAGCATCAGCATCCTTCTGCTCCGCCATAAACCGAATGCCACGCTCCACAACACGCCCGTGACGCCTCTTGTCCACGGTCAGCAGCTTCTCCACAATGAGCTTCTTATATTTCTTGTAATCAATCCGGTTCAATGCAATTACTGCATCCAATTTCACGTAAGGATTCTTGCTCTCAGCAAGCTTCTCCAGCGCCCCAACTGCAGAGGTCGCCTTAATGCGCCCCAAAGCCACCGCCGCTTCCGACCTCACCAAGTCGTTCTGGTCATCCAAGCCCTTCACCAACGCTGCCTCGGCAACCGCCTCGCCAGCACCAATCTCTCCAAGTGCAAAGGCAGCATTGATGCGCAGGTAAGCCTTCCTGTCCGTCATCAGCTTCGCAAGAAGATCTATGGCCAACTTCCGCTCACCCTGCGCCGCCAGAGCGATAGCCGCATTGTTCAGATGCCTGGCAACCTGCGTCGAGCCCACCACACCCTTCAAAAAGTCCCGGGCCTTGCTTCCGCCAATCTTCCCCATGGCCAGAATGACCCGGTTCTTCAATGCATCGGGCTTGCCAACATAGAACGAGGCCAGAGTGCCTGCTGCTTCATCAGCCTTCAGCTCCCCAAGATACTCCACAACCCGCTCAACACCCCACTTATTACCCTTCAGCACATACAGAAAAGCCTCTATAAGGTCGCCCTTTGACGCCTTGTTGCGCATACGCCACAAAGAATTCATAAGACTTGGTACAAGATTGTTACTATCATCGGATTTCAACAATTTGAGCATCTTTGGCACCGCCTTGGAATACCCAATGGCACCAATAGCATCGATTGCGGCAACCTTGACAAAGTTGTCCTCTTCGGGGTTCTCCACAAGCCGCCACAAGACCTCCCCGTGCTTCGGTTCCGCCAACGCCCCAAGAGCCCTGGCCGCCGATGAGCGCACCGAAGCGTTCCTGTCGCTGAGCGCCTCAATGAAAGCCTGAGCACCCTCCGGATCCCTGATAACGCTCAGCGCCGAAACACACAAAGCCCTCACCGAGTCATCGGCATTGTCCAGCATACCGCGCACCAGAGCCTTGGTCGCTTTCCGACCCAATGCCGTCAACTCAGAGGTCGAAGGCATAACGTCAAAACTGACATTGATCAGCACCGTGGGATCCGTAGGAATCAACTTGAGGATCTTCTGACGCCTCAGGAGCCAGTTGTCGCCATAACTGTCATCCCCGTACCCCTCCACAGCCTCGGCATCCTCAACGCCGTCCCCGTCCACAATCTCCTCGGGCTCCTCGTAGTCGTCCAGCAGAGCCACCGCCCCCGTCGTCGTCCCAACAGCAAATGCAACCGTCAGAGCAAACAGGACGTTAATCGCCATCCGTTCCCGATTTCTCATCTCCATCCTCCGGCGGGGCCGCCCCGCTGTAATCCAATATCGAGTCAATCATCCGTCTGAAGCAACGGTCGGGGCCCACTCTACTCCCCACCGTGCTTTCAGTCAACGCTCCCCCCGCCCTTAAACCGTTTGACAGCGTCGGCCACAATGTAATAAACAGTCTCACATGATCGGGCAACAGGCCAGGGCCTCTTCTTATCCCCCGGCCTCGGGCTAAGACCCTCTGTTGCCGTTGGGGAGGTTGCCATGAAAATTCTCGTCGTCGACGACGATATCAATCAGATCAGGCTCATCAAAGAACGGTTCACCAGACAGGGACACCACGTCCTGGAAGCCATCAACGGGGAAGAGGGCCTCGAGGTCGCCTTGGCCGAGATGCCCGATGCCGTTCTCCTTGACGTCATGATGCCTGTTATGAACGGCTGGGAACTCTGCAAGTTCCTCAGGAACAAGAAAGAGTTCAACAGCACCGCAATCATCATGCTCACCGCCATCGGGCCTAACCTCAACGAGATGACCTCGCCCCTCTACGGCGCCGACGACTTCGTCGATAAGCCCTTCCTCTTCTCTGAACTGGAAGACAAACTCTCCAGAGCCCTGGAGATCAGAAAGTCCGGCGTCAACTGACCGCTGCCCGTCTCTCCAAAGCACACCCCCTAAACCGCCCGGCCAACAACCCTGACGTATCGTGTCGCCACCTTCAAGCCGGCCCACCCCAATAACACCAGCAGCAGAGGAGCCATCTTCCAGGGACTCCTGGGCTTCTTCTTCCCCCAAGGCTTCTTTGGCCCCAACGTTGCTCCACCAACACCGCCTTTGCTCGCCTCCCAGTCGTCCCCTTCACACCCCGAGCCCCCAGAATCGCCGCTGTCCCCGTAGTCATCGTCCGCAGAACACGACGAGTCCCCTGAATCGCTCCAGTCACTCTCGTTGCTGGAGTCGTCATAGCTGTCGCCATCACAGGAAGAGCTGTCAACATCAGTGTAATACTCCGACTCCTCGTCGTAGTTCTCATCATAATAAGGATCGTCATAGTAATAATCATCATACCCAGGATCACCACCGCATCCATCCGACAGTATAACAACAGCATCCCCTGTTACATACACGTCATCATCGACGTAAGTGTATGATGGAGCCTGAAATGACCCCCTCACCGCCATGCGCAGCCGCTCAGCGTATATCGTCCTGATCTGGTCATCCTCGCTCCCCGAAACCCCGTCCGGCCCCTGGTCCACCAACTTCACCTTCAGCCCAAGAGTCAAATCGTCGTGCCCCGCCGCTGCCGGCTCAGATGCCAAAACCTCCCCTTCCCACTCGTCCGCCACAAAGAGAGGCTCCTCGGGAGAGTCCGGAAACACCTCGTAGTAAGAGAGCGACACCCCCGGCGTCGAAGGCACGAATAGCCCCGACAAAGGCGCAGTATCCGGTAGATTAATGATCAGAAACGAGACAGCCCTGGCGTCAGGCCTCACAAACTGAAAACGCACCAGCAACTCCCCTCGCTCCGCAATCCCCGTAGCCCACGCACCCACCATCCGGACCCTCGCATCCACCCTGGTCGAAGACGAGGCATCGGGCCCCTGAACCACCAGAGCCTCCCCGCCACCACTCACAACGGCCGCATCCGATGACCCAGCCAGAAAAACCACCAGAAAAGCAAAAACAGCGCTCGCTCTCATGTCGACACCTAAAAGTGGTAGGCCACAGACAGCAGAAACCTCGTCTGGTCACTCTCGTCGGATTCGTTCGTGAACGAAGTGATCGACGCTATGCGCAGATCCTCATCCTTCCCCCAAAACGTCACCCGGTCTACTCCGAACCCCACTGACATCTCCCTCATGAACCGATATTGGAACCCAAGCCCGTACCTAATACCAATAGCACTGGACTCCGCACCATAACGCTCCATCCCTCCGTTTATGTCCCAGTCGCTGCTACTCCATGCGTAGCCACCAAGAAACTGCGTCATTATGCGAAATCTGGAGTTTATCGCAATATATAACCGCCACCCCAACATCATCATCGAATCCGACGTATCCCACTGCGCTACGGAGATCCCGTTTCGTTTCTCCTCCGAAGCCCAGATGTTACCGAAGTGTCCCACAGCGTAAACCCGCAGCCCCCCCCCAAAACCGCTCCCCCAACCCGCCGTCACCCCCAACGACTGCCCAAAAGAGCCCGTATCCCCCATCCCTACCCCCCCCTCGCCCTCCAGAATGAAGTTCGTACCCCCAGCAGCCTCCACTCGCCCCGGAACCGCCACAAGCATCACTACCACAAGCACAGCGGGCCACCCCAGAAGCCCCCCCCGGTACACCCCCCGTAACGACCCCTTGCAACTCATCATGACGCATAACCTCCGGTTTCCCGCCTGAATCGGCGCCGATTATACCAACCCGACATGCCTTAACGCCAGTAGCCTTTTTCGGCCCCCTTGCGGCCGATCATTGCGATTGACACCCCCCAAGGGCCGCTTTATACTCCGCCCCCGTGTGGTCGTGGCTTGCTGATCTTCAGGAGGAAACTCAAATGGCGTACAGAATTCTGGCATCGGTCGTTGCCCTGCTTATCGCAGTTGGTTGCGGAGAGAGCAGCACTGGCAAGAAACTCGAAGGCATCGAAGCATCCAAGGAGGCCGATAAAGCGCCTGCCCCCGACAACCCCCTGGATAAGAAAATTGCCGAGGCTGAGAACATCTCAAAGACCATCGTAGAAAAGAAAGAAGAGGTCAAGAAGGCCCCCCTGGCGGAGGAATACTTCCTGCTCACCCCAGCCTTCGAAGCCACCGGTTACCAGGTCCAAACCCTCAAGCGCAAGCTTTCCGACACAGAGAAGGTCGGGCAGTCCTACGTCAAACTGCGTTCCTACGCCGGCATCCCTGAACAGGCTACCCTGTACGACCAAAACAACAGACTTACCACTATCGTTAACTACCTCTGGAAGTGGGGCGAAGGAAAAGAGGCCACCCCCGTTGTCGTTGGCGCCGTCCAACTCAACGAGCGGGAAGTCATGTCCGCTCCATTCCCCATCTTCTACTACTGCGAAACCGAAGGCAGCCTCATTGTTCACATGTCCACGGCCAGGCACGTCAACGCAACTCACCTGCGCAAAGTCGAAATCCAGGAAGGTACCGTGGTGGTCGCCTACATGACCGCTACCGACGCCAAAGGCAAGGTCGCCGTCTGGCCCGACACCTGCAAAGACCTTGAACCCTACCAGGCCGCACCCCAGCCCTACGAAATCTACGGCATTCATAAGCAGATCATCGGCTTCGATTCCGAAGGAAACCTCGCCAGAATCGAAAACCAGGACAAAGAGGGGAAACTAGTCGAAGACCTCTACGGCCGCGCCAAACTCGAGCAGGGCTGGAAAGAGGGCAAACTCGTAGACGAAGCTTGGTATGACCGCGACGGCCTCGTCGGACGCTATGTCTACACCTTCAACGACCGCGGACAACTGGTCAAGAAGGCATCCGTCGACGCCCAGGGCAAGGCCCATAAGGACTACTTCGGCGCCGCCAGCTACGAATACACCTACGACGCCAAGAACCGCATCTCCAAAGAGATTCGGGCTGACGAGACCGGCGCCCCCTACGAGTCCCACGAGTACGAGTACGGCAGAATGCAGCAAATAGCCGTCCACAGAGTATTCGACGGCCAGGGCACCCTCAACACCACCTACGTGCACGAATTCAATGACAAGGGCTCCAGAGTCAGCCTCACGACCTTCGAAGGCGACCCCAAAGATGGCAAGCTCAAGCTCGACTACAACAAGGTCGCACTCTATCGCTTCGCTTACAATGACAAGGGCGAAGTCCTGGAGATGTCCAGACACTCCAACGTCGCTATCACCACCCCCGAAGGCAAGCAGGACTACGCCCTCACAAACGCCCTCGATGGCTGGGCCGTTACTCGCTACTCTTACCTCAAAGAAGCCGTGAAAGAGAAGGTCAAGCAGGGCGAAGAAGAGGTCGAGAGAGTCGTCCGCCGCGCCGGCGAACTTGACTCCGTCTCAATCATCAAAGTCGACGCCATGGGTAACCCCGTCTGGGAAGAACTCACCGACGCCGAAGGCAACCAGAGCAGAATCGAACGCAAATACCAGGACTCGGCCCTGATCTCGTACACCAAAACCACCCTCGAAGACGACATGCCCACTAAGACCGTTCACTACGACGCACAAAACAATATCACCGCTGTCGCTATGTTCAAAACCAACGAGGACGCCAGACCGCTGGAAACCGCCTACTTCGCTGCCGATGAGAAGACAGCAATCAAGGGACCCGATGGCTTCCACAAAGAGGTTCGTGAGTACAGTGACTATGGCCTACTCGTGAAGAAGACCGAGTTCGACGAAGCGGGCACCGTTATCAAGGGCGTTGAGTTCGAATACGACCAGGGCAAGCTCAAAGGAAAGAAAGAGTTCGGCCCAGCCCCCGCCCAGTAACGCCCCCCCCCCACTCACCCACGCCTCACCGGCACAAACTCCTCGAATCCGTAACGCTCAACGTAATTGGCCCACACCCCGTCGCATATGCCGTCGTAAACACACAGCCTGCATGACTCCATCTTCACCTTCTGCGATGACTCCTGGTCATCCCGGGCCTTGGCCACCAGCCCCTCGGGCCCACACTGCGCCCCTGCCACCGCCGCAGCTCGCTTGGCCTCAGCCCCGCCCGCCACATAGCCCCCATCGGCCACCGCCTCGGATACCACACCGCCTACCCCAGACGCCCCACCAACCTCATAGTGGCAGTATCGCTCCACATACCCACGGGCACTATCCGGTATCCCCCGCCCCTCGGTGGTGCAGTAAGGAATGTCCACCAGAAATATTGGCAACGACCGCCCCCCCTGACCCAAAAAGAACCGCCCCAACTCCTCGGCTACCTCAGAATACCGCATCACCAGCGCATCAAAGTGCGTCTTGCCCCGCCCAAATGGCTGAACCACGTTGAACACCATCTGGTCCACCAGCGGAAGAAGCATCTCAACGTGCCGCTCCAGTATCTCAACCTTGCAGTTGCGTCTATTCAATACCGTGCTGGTGTCAAGCCTCAAACCCTGCCGCCTCGCCGCCGATAGATGCCCCAACGCCGCCAGGGCCTGCTCAAATGACTTCGGCGTCCTCGTCAAACCGTCGTGTACCCTGGCATCCGGACCGTGTATCGACACTATGACGTGGTTAAGCCCAGCCTTCACAGCGTCAACAACGAAGGGAGCGTAAGCAAACCTACGGCCATTGGTAATAACCCCAACCCGCACATATCCCAAACGCCTCGCATGCCGCACATACGAGATGAACCTCGGATTCAACGTGGGTTCACCAGATACAAATACCACCTCGCGCCTATGAACATTGGTGTTCAGGATTCTAACAATATCGTCCGGCGTCAACTGCCCAACCCGCTGAGCCCTCCCAACCCTATCTTCTTCCATGCAAAAAAGGCAATTATTATTACAGCTTGTCCCAATATCTACATGAAGTCTCTCGTTAAGGTCAAGATCATCAATACGGCGTCCCCCGCCCTCTCGTCCTTCCATCACACTACTCCGCTACAACCTTGCTATCGTACCCTGCCTGAGCAAGTGCCTTCACCAAACCGTCAGACGACTGCTTCCCCCGAAGCTCAACAGTAACCAGCCGCCTGTCCAAATCCACCTGCACCGTGCGTACCGCCTCCAGGTGCTGCAAGGTCGCCGTTATGGTCGAGGCACACCTGGAACACTCGGCATCAGGTACCCGCAACACCACCGTTGGAAAGCCGCTGCTCTTGCGCAACGCCGGCTCCCTGGCCCGAATCTTGTGAAACAGCGGCACCGCCAAACCCCGATACGCCAGCATAAACAACAACACGAACCCACCTACCATCGAGGCAGCACTCCACACAGCAGAGCCGTGACCCGCACACGACACACAATCCTCCAGGGGCACCGCTGCCCAGTGGGCCGCAACCTGATCCACCACAACGCCGGTACCTACCGCCCCTATCCCGACCACAGCCAGGTAGACCCAGAACCCACGCTTGCCGATGAGATCCCTGGCCACCGACAACGCCACCGTGTTCGTCGCCGGACCAGCTATCAAAAAGGCCAGCGCGGCACCGGGAGAGAGCCCCTTCAACATCAGAGCCGCCGCTATTGGAATCGCCCCTGTGGAGCAGACATACATCGGCACCCCAAGCGTCACCACCAGCAGATATGGCAGCGGCCCCTTGTTCACATAGTTGGAGAGCAGATCCGGCGGAAACCAGACAACAATGGCCGCCCCAACGGCCAGTCCCACCAGCATCGGCCGCGCCATGCCCTGAAGGAGGTCGGAGAAGGCGTACACCAAGCCGTCAACCAGTTTCTGGGCAGTAACCCCGTGACCCTTCATGCCCGGCGGCAACGTCACGCCCCTGCTCTGCCTCCCCTTCCCCTTGTGCCAAAGCAGAAGTAACACACCCCCAACAACCGCAACCAGAACGCTGGCCAACGGCCTCACCGTCGCCATGAAGCCGCCCATGAGAGCGTACGTCGCCAGGATAGAATCCACACCCGTCACTGGAGTCGCTATAAGGAAGGTCAGCAAAGCAGGCCGACTTGCCCCGCCAGACTTGAGCTGAGATGCCACAGGCAGCACACCGCAACTGCACAAAGGAAGTGGTGCCCCAAGAATCGCCGCCTTGAACACTGAAAGAAACGAGTCGGACCCCAGCTGACGGTAAACCCATCCCTCGGGAATCACCACCTTCAACACCCCCGCCACCGCAAACCCCAGCAGCAGGAAAAGGCTCATCTCCGCAGCCAGATCCCAGAACGCAACGAAAAAGTCGGCTATGAACGACACGCTGCCTCCACCATGCCGTAATGCTGACCGCAAACATACATACTGTCGCCCCTCAAGTCGACACTTTCGACAGCCCCACGCGTCGGCTCCACCGCACCTGCGCAACAGCCCCCCATTCCCACGTACGGCGCCCCTGCTTACTATTGGCCATCATTCCCCCATCCTCACGGAGTTGGGGCTAACCTCGGGAGTATCCCCATGGCAAAAAAGGCTCTTCGCGATACCATCCTTGTGACAGGCGCTTCAGGCAGCGTAGGTCGAGCCATTGTAGCCGACCTGCTGGCATGCGGATACTCGGTCAGGGCCACTGACCTGCACGACAGACCGCTGGATACACAACACCCGGATCTTGAGTTCGTTGCCACGGACCTCAGAGACCACTCCGCATTTCCCAAACTGCTCAACGGCGTTACCAGGGTCATTCACGCAGCGGCCGCATCGTCCGTCGCCCTCCCCTGGGCCTCTTTGCGATCCATCAACGTCGACGCCACGACCGCCCTCTTCGATGCAGCGTCGCAACAGGGGGTCAGCGCCTTCGTGTTCCTCTCAAGCGCATCGGTCTACCAGACCCAGCGTCGCCGAATCAAGGAGACAGACCCCCTTGAACCCCTTGACCCCTTCGCCCGAAGCAAGTTCGCCGCAGAGCGAGGACTGCTCAGAGCTAAACAGGCCGGCGCTGCCACCAAACTCGTCGTCATTCGCCCAGCTCTGACCCTTGGACCACACTCCACAGCACTCATGGCAAGCCTCGCCACTGCCCCCCACTCTTCCGAGCACGTCTCGGGTTCGCTCCCAGACTCTTCGGCGGCCCACGAACCGCACTCGTCCACTCCGTCGACGTCGCCAGAGCGGCCGCTTACCTCATGGAGAAGGGCCGGGACATGGCCTTCTACAACATCGCATGCGATGATTGGAACAGCCTCTCGACACTCTTCAACACCGCAGCCCAGGCCTACGGTCTCCTCCTGCTGCCCGTTGGACCCTTCGTCTTCCCACCCTCCAGCCTCGTGGAACGTACTCACTCCCTCCTCGACCGTCCCGAGGTCTCCGCTCTCTTCCGAATCGTCACGCAGCCATCGTGGAGCGGCATCAAACGCAAAGAACGCCTTGAAGGTGACCTGGAACCACACTTCGGACCCGAAACCCTCGGCTACGGACTCAGAGACCTCACCCTTGATACCCAAAGACTCAAAGAAACAGGATTTCAGTTGCGTTTCCCGGATTCAAAGTCCACCGTCTGGGATGTGATGAACTGGTACAAGCAGCAGCGCTGGATCCCAGCATGATGCAAACCGGGGCCACAACCCCACGGAGAATCCATGGCCTGGAAAACCCTCCTGCCACGAGGGGTCGAACTCAAGCTCACCTGGAGAGGCTCCTTCCGCTTCATGGACGACCCCCAAACCGAGCGCCAGGCCGTCTGGGATGTGATCGTTAGAGTCCATGACCCCATCCGCTTCGTCCTCTCGGGACGAGGTGACCTTCGAGGCACGTTCGCCATGGAACCCGATATCGAAAAATGGCCCGTTGCCGGCCGCATCCAGTGGCTCCTCCAGGAGACCCGAGAGGTACTGCACGATGCATCCTTCGAAAAGCCCGACGGCTCCTCCTGGCACATCGTGGGCCGTAGACCCCTGGAACTCAAAGGCGTCAACCCCGGCCTTGGACACATGCACTGCCAACTCCTCGAAGACGAGAAGGTCGTCGCCGTTGGCGTCCTGACAACTGACATGGACGATTGGACCAGTGCCCTCAAAACACTGCGGATTCTCACCTGATCCCTACACCATTGGTGAACTCGATGAGCGGACGGGTGTGCGACGGAGAGGGCTGTAAGCCGGGTTCTGTTCCGTGCCGTCGTTTCCGAACACCACGGTGGGAACCATTTCTCTGGGGTATGCGTTGCCGCATCCCTCAAGCGAGGACCCGAGAGCACCGGGCGAGCAGCCCTTCCAGTTTCCTGTCGCTCCCATGTTTCTCTTGCTCCGGGTGGGGTTTGCCGACTGCTGCGTCACCACAACAGCCCGTGAGCTCTTACCTCACGCTTTCACCCTTACCTCGCAACGGCCGAAGCCGAAAACAAGGCGGTATACTCTCTGTGGCACTTTCCCTGGGGTCGCCCCCGGTCGGAGTTACCGACCACCCTGCCCTGCGGAGCCCGGACTTTCCTCCAGCGCATAACGCCAGCGGTCCCCCGCCTCTCTCCGCCGCACCAGCGCACTCTATCCGTAGTCGCTCTAATTACAACCCCAATCATCAACCCCGACGGCGCCTACCGACCCCACCCGTTGCCAGAACCCCTGCTGACAGCCGATGGGATCCGACAACTCCACAAGAGTGGCACCAGCGGCTGCAGCCCACCGCCCGACAACACGATGCAATTCGGAAGCCAAGGGTGGTTGCATCCCTGTCAATGCCGACCTATCCTGCTCCACTTGGTACCTTTCCCTTGGAGGATAGCTCATGAACTGGAATATCGTCGCCTTCGTCGCCCTCAACCTGGCCCTCGCCCCCTTGCTGCTCACCGCCGCAGAGGCCCAACCCCAAGAAGGCCATTGCGACGACCAATACCTCTGGCTCGAAGATGTCACCGGCCAGAAAGCCCTCGATTGGGTTGGCCAACGCAATCAAGAGTCAATGGCCGAGCTGGCCGAATCCCAGGATTTCCTCAACACCCGAACCCGACTTCAGGCGATCTTCGACTCCGACGACCGCATAGCCTACGTAGACAAGATCGGCCCCTACTACTACAACTTCTGGAAAGACTCCAAGAACCCCAAAGGGCTGTGGAGACGAACCACCCTCGAATCCTATAAGACTGAATCACCCCAATGGGAAATCCTCCTCGACCTCGACGCCCTCGGCGCCGCCGAAAAGGAGGGGTGGGTCTGGCAAGGGGCCTCCATTCTAAAAGAGGGAGGATACCGCCATGCCCTCCTCAGCCTCTCTCGGGGCGGCGCCGATGCCTCCGTCATTCGTGAGTTCGATATTGAGACCCGAACCTTCGTCGTCGACGGATTCAACCTCCCCGAAGCCAAAGGCGACGCCAGCTGGCTGAACAAAGATGCTCTCCTGGTCGCCACAGACTTCGGCCCAGGCACTATGACCACCAGCGGATACCCTCGAATCGTCAAGCTCTGGAAACGAGGTACTCCCCTGGAAAAGGCAGTGACCGTCTTCGAAGGACAGCCCACCGATATGATCGTCGGCGCATACGTCGATGACACAAAAGGATTCGAACGAACCTTCATCTTCAAAATGCCATCCTTCTACACCAGAGAAACCTTCCTCTACGCCGCCGACGGAGCCTTGAAGAAGATCCAGCTCCCCGATGACGCAACCATGGCCGTCTGGCGAGAGTGGTTGCTCGTTCGCCCCAGAACCCCCTGGACCGTTGGAACCCAAACCTTCCCCGCCGGCTCCCTGGTCGCAACCGACTTTCGGGCCTTTCTTGACGGCAAACAGGAGATGACCCTCCTATTCAGCCCCGAACAAAACCAGTCGCTCCGGGCCTTTTCCGCGACCAAGCGCTTCCTTATCCTCAACGTCATCGAAGACGTTCAGAACAGACTTACCGTCCTCACCCCAGCCCCAGGCAAGTGGATTCCGGCCCCCATGACCGGAGTACCAGAGTTCTCAACTCTTGCCGTAAGACCCATCGATCATGAAGAGAGCGACGACTACTGGATGGACGTCACAGGCTTCCTCACACCCACAAGCCTCTACATGGGCTCTGTGGGCAAACAACCAGCTCTCCTCAAACAGACGCCGCCACTCTACAACGCCCAGAACCTCGAAGTCTCCCAGCACTTCGTAGCATCCAAGGACGGCACAAGAATCCCCTATTTTCAGGTCTCAAAGAAGGGAATGCCCCTCGATGGCTCAACTCCCACCTTGCTCTACGGGTACGGCGGCTTCGAAATCAGCCTCATGCCCTCCTACAACCCCGGCGTCGGTGCTGCATGGCTCGAAAAGGGCGGCGCCTACGTCGTTGCCAACATCCGAGGCGGTGGAGAGTACGGTCCGGCCTGGCACCAAGCGGCCCTGAAAGCCAACCGCATGCGCGCCTACGAAGACTTCGCCGCCGTCGCCACAGACCTCGTTGAACGCAAAGTAACTTCCGTCCCCCACCTGGGAATGCAAGGAGGAAGCAATGGGGGCCTGCTCATGGGCAACATGCTGACCCACTTCCCACACCTCGCCGCTGCTATCGTCTGCCAGGTCCCCCTCCTCGACATGAAGCGCTACTCCAAACTCCTCGCCGGCGCATCCTGGATGGCCGAATACGGCGACCCCGACAAGCCTGAAGAGTGGGAATTCATCAAGAGCTTCTCCGCCTACCACAACGTCAAAGCCGACACCAAATACCCACCAACCCTCTTCATGACCTCCACCCGCGACGATAGAGTGCACCCCGGCCACGCTCGCAAAATGATGGCAAAGATGAAAGACATGGGCCACGACGTACGATACTACGAGAACATCGAAGGCGGCCACGGAGGCGCCGCCGACAACAAGCAGCGGGCACACATGTGGGCCCTGGCATTCCAATTCTTGTGGCAGAAGCTGAACCCCGCCTCCCCGACCCAGAACTGATTCCCCTCCCCGCCATCGTCCCAACCCCCAATTCCGACCTGAGAACAGACCTGAGAACAGAGATGAGAACGGAGATGAGAACAGAGATGAGAACAGACTCAGGCAGCGGCTACTTCGCTGTGAAATACCTGGGGGTCAACTTGCGCCTCCCACCCGGTTTCAAGTACTTCTCTCTGGCGTGACCTATGGCTATGACCGAATAGACTGGCTCTTTTCGTGGAATTCCGACAAATTCTTTTATACCCTTATCGTTCTTCATTGCTTCTACAGCGAATCCTATTAAACATGTACCCAATCCCATCGCATGTGCTGCCAATAATATGTTCTGCGTTGCCAGCAATGCATCTTCTGCCGGGCACGATGCGCCCTTTTCACTTCCTACCAAGATTACGGCTGGTGCATTAAAAAACAGCCGGTCCCGTCCCTCTTCCCGAAACTGACGGATTCCTTCTTTTACACTTTCATAATACTCTCGATAGTACTGCCCTAACATGTCCTTCATGAAGACCTTGGACCAGCCCCGGGCCACAGGATTCTCGGCCATCCGGTTCAGCCCCTCAAAGAACCTCCCCACACGCCCCCCAAATGCCCGAACGGACTCACGATCCGGTATCACAGTGAAGGTCCACAGTTGGCTGTTCGTCCCCGACGGTGCCGTGGTCCCAATGCGCACCAGATCGTTGAGAACAGCCAGGGGTACCTCCTCGGGGCCAAAATCCCGCGACGAGCGCCTGGATTTCATGAGCGCCACCAGACCCGCTACATCGTACTCCCCGGGCTTCACATACCGGTCCTCACACTGGAAACTCTCAAATGCCAATGCATCATGGTCAACATAGTTTACTTCTATCGCATCCTCCGGACACACCGCCACACAATGACCGCAGCCCAGTGAGTATGGCCCCGCAACCTTCGCCTTGCCTGCCTCCATCACCAGAGTGTCCGACGGACATACACTCACGCACCGACCACAACCAATGCACCTTGACTCATCGATGCTCATGCTGGCAGCTCTTCTCACAACACCCCCGCTGTGGCACCACATGGCGCCGTAAGCGCCCAGTCTGCCCGCCACTATGAATTGTGCAAGTAATCTCGATTGTTCCGGCCCTGGGTTGGGCCACGTAGAAGGACCACGGGAAGAGGCGCTGCGGTCACTAAACCAGTGACCTACATTCTCGCCCCTACCCCTCGACTCGGCACGAGCCTCGCTCCCCTCGAAGGGCCTGAGGGGCCCCTCGGGGCCGTCGAAGGCGGGGTAAACGGCTGGGGGGCGGATCTAGGATATCTGGCCAGCCGTTTAGTCTTCGAGATACTGCTCCAACACCCCACGCCGGCCCGATGATCGCAGCTTCTGCAATGCCTTGATCTCGATCTGCCGAATACGCTCGCGAGTCAGAGAGAAACTCTTCCCCACCTCTTCCAAAGTGAAGGTCCTCTCCTCCCCAATCCCATACCGCATCCGAAGTATCTTCTCCTCACGGGGATGCAACGACTTCAACACCCGCGTCGTCACCTCCTTGAGGCTCTTGTCGATAACGTCATCCAGAGGGTCAGGCGCACTGTCGTTCTTAATGAAGTCTTTAAGCTCCGCGGAGCTGTCCCCAACCTGCATGTCCAGCGGCAGTGGCTCCGCCGTCATGGTGAGCGTGCGGTTCACCTGGCTGGCCGAAATGCCCGCAACCTCCGCGATCTCCGCATCCGTCGGCTCCCGCTGCAGTTTCTGCTTCAGCTCCGCCCTCGTCCGGTAAATCCGACCGTAGTTCTCCACAAGGTGAACCGGCACCCTTATAGTCTTGCCCTGGTCGGCTATGGTCCTGGTGATGCACTGCCGGATCCACCAGGTTGCGTAAGTGCTGAACTTGTGGCCCCTGCGATAGTCGAACTTCTCCACCGCCTTCATGAGGCCGATGTTCCCCTCCTGAATCAGGTCCAGAAGCTGCATCCCGTGACCCATGTACCGCTTCGCCATGTTCACGACCAGCCTCAGATTGGCACGGATCATCCTCGACCTGGCCTTGGACGCCCGCCTCTCGTTCCGGTCCATATGGTCCACGACGGCCTTCAACTCCAGCAGCGAAGCCCCAAGCCTGCGCTTCGCCAATGTATCCGATGCCAGAGAACGCTTGGCACCACTTGACTTGTCGAAATCAACTACAGCTGTCAGATCGGCAACCTGTCCCCTGAACTCACCTCCCACAATATGCAACACACGCATCCCCACCGGGCTGCCCTGGAACACGTTCAGAAGCCGCAGCGCCGACTCCACATCGAACTCGATGGCGAACCTGAACGATGAGAGCGTAGACAGCGGAGGCACCGGACGCCCCATCCCCACCAACTCCCCAACCAGGCTCTCCCGAAGCAGCGACAACTCCTCAATGCAATCCCTGCGCTCGAACGTCACGAAATCCGTGGAAAGCTCCACAATCTGCTCCTGATCACGCACCCCGCTTATCAACTCGTCAACCACCTCGAACAGATGCTTGTATCCCCACGGAATCGACAGCAGAGCCCTCAATGACTCAATTCGCCCCTCCTCCATCTCTCGGGAGAGGAGCACCTCCTCCTCACGAGTCAGCAATGGCACCGCCCCGATTCTCCTCAGATACAGCATTAGAGAGTTGTCCGAACCGCTCTCCCTAACGTTCCTGCTGTTCCTGAAGTTGACCTCCTCCTGGTCAAGCATGGCCAGTCCGTTGGAACCCTCACGAGCCCCGAACACACCGTCATACGCCTCGGCGGAGCCAAATCGAACTGTCTCAGGGTAATCTGCCATGGTAGCCTCCCTTAAGCCGGGTCTTGACAATGCAAGAGGCAGGCCACCCCCAAGAAAGCGGCCCCTTGCCACCCTTCTAGAACATCCAACAGGTCGTTGTGCACCGCAGCATCGCCGCCTATCGCCCCGGTACCAGAGCTGCAGATTCCACTCCGCCTTCAGAATCTCCGCCGAGGCCCTTGCACCGATCGTGGCGGGATCTGTATAATGGCGCGGCCAATAGCTTGCTTGGCTGTGCATTTATTCTACACCACACTGACAGGAACGTCGCAGACCTGCCCGGGAGACAACAACGCCCCTGGCCGGCCCGCACGCCCAGACCGGAGCCGCACTTGAAATTAACTTCCCCCAACCTCACCATGGAGCGGAATAACCCGGCAATTCGCCGGTTATGATGCCCAGACACGGAGGGAACCGTGGGCAGAGCACGAAACGATAACGTTGTAGACAGAGAATTCCTGCCGCACCTGGACGCACTATTCCACTTCGGCCTATACCTCACAAGGGATAGGCAGGCAGCGGAAGAACTGACCCAGGAGACGATGCTGAAAGCCATCAGATCGGCAGAAACTTATGAGCCGGGCACCAATGCCAAAGCCTGGCTCTTCAGGATTATGAGCAACACCAGACTCAACCAGCAGCGCCGTAGAGTCTTTGAAGTCGAGCTCAACGACCGACTCGCCCCTCAGTCCGAAGAGGCGGCGGAAGTCTCGGCCTTCGTGGAACTCAATCGGAGCGCCGAAGAGAGCTTCGTCCACAGCTTCTCACGAAGCCTCGTGCGCGAAGCAATCGAGAAGCTCCCCGAAGACTTCCGAACCGTGGTCATCCTTGCTGACCTGGAAGAGTTCGCCTACAAAGAGATCGCTGAGATTATCGGATGCCCCATCGGCACCGTAATGAGCCGCCTCTTCCGGGGACGCAGGCAGCTCAAGAAGTTTCTCATGAGCCACGCAGTAGAGCTTGGTCTCATTGACCCCTTTGCCCAGGGCGAGTCCACACAGGAAGAGGACTCTCCCCTCGAGAATGTCACCTCCATGTCCTCCTACAAGAGGGCAAGAGGCTCGGAAGCTAACGCGCGAGGAGAGTAGTAAGATGCGGTGCGACGAGATTCGAAGGTTTTCTGACCTCTACATCGACGGCGAGTTCGAAGAACGGGAAAAAGCCCTCTTCGAGGCTCACCTGCAAAGCTGCGAAGCCTGCAGAGCACAGGTCGGTGCCTGGCTCGCCTTCAGAAACGCCATCCGCAAGAAGATGGCAGAACAACCCGCTATGCCCGATGACGTTCGCACCCGACTCATGGCCGGAATCGGTAAGGCCAAAAGCTCAACCCAGCACAACGCCTGGAAAAGAGTCGCCTTCGCCGTTGCCAGCATGGCTATGGTCGTTGCCCTCGGCTACATGGTCTCCCAGTCCCGGCCAGAACCGGCCCTCGAAGTCGAATCGCTTATCGCCGAGTCCGTGGCCAACCACGAGGCTTCCCTTCCCCCCGAAGTTGAAGGGACAATGGCCTCCATGATGCCCGTACTCAGCAAATGGATGGATAATCCCCCGCTCCCACCACTGCGGGAAGACCAACTCACACGGCTGGAAGGGGCCAGACTCACACGCGTCGGCAACAAACAAGCCATACTCTATCGCTACAATCATCGCGGCCATATCATGACCGTCCTTCAAGTGCCACATGCCTTCAGAAACCTGGCCGCTGCCGAGGGCAAACCCATTCAGCCCCCCAAACTCGTCTACGACGGCGCCAGGGAAGGCCTGAACATCTCCCTCTACGAGGGCCATGGCCATACCACCACCGTGGTCTCAGATACCCCCCGTCCACAAATCCAACTCGTTCCCTGATTCGTTTCTTCCTAAACCCTGACCAGCTTCTTACATGCTGCCGACCGGCAGCACTCACTAGCCTCAACTACTGGTCCTACCACAACTCTTGGCTACCTGCGGATTGTAGTACCTTTTGACAAACCCATCGTCAAACCAGCGCTGAGCCGCAAGTGGCTCTATCTCTATTACCTGTTTTAGCCAGTATTGACAGATCTTCTCTTCAGAGTGATTCTTAGCAAATTCTTTCACAACCTGAGCTGCCAAAGGCCTGTTCCACGTATCCCATAAATGGGCTATCACCGACTGATAGAAGGCCGATCGCTGTCCGGCCGGCAGTGCCTCGGCGTACGCCACCAGAGGACCCACATCGCCACTCTCCACCGCCCCGCTCAACAGCCTGCTCACCGTCGACCCTCGTTTCGATAACACCACCACCGCAACAAGCGCAATCACTCCAAATACAACAAATGCAATATACATGATTCCTCCTGCTTGGCGGCCCCCAAGTGTCCCTACACAATGCAGCCCCTTGCCCAGAACAACGAGCCATCATAGCCACTCCTGCGCCGCCGCGGCAACGGATATCCTTCTGCCCGTTGGATTGGTGGGGACAAGCACGCATGGTGGTCTCCCCTACCCGATGGCGCCGCACCCACGCCGCTGCTTCGCATGAATCATCAACCAGTTCTTGAGCATGCCGCTGGATTGTCCTAATGTTCGGGCGCGCCGGGGCTCCACACCGAGACCGGCAGAATGCCACAGGGGCCGTTGCTGCCACCGGGCAGAACCGGCAGAACCTTGAGGTCCCAGATTCAGGAGGAACGTCAGATGAAGAAGTTGCTCGCTCTGTTTGTCCTGGTGCTCTTTGCCGGATGCCAATCGAAAGATTCCCAACCGGCCAACCCAGACCCCAAAACCGAAAAGAAACCCGAAGTCGCCAAAGAGCCGGAACAGAAAGACCCGGCCGCCAAAGAGGCCGCCCAGCCGCAAGAGCCCAAGAACCCCGAACTGAAGCAGGTCGAGGAGAAGCCCGTCGACAACAAGACAGTAGAAGAAAAGCCCGCTGAAGAGAAACCCGCTGAAGAGAAGCCTGCAGAGGAGAAGCCCGCTGAAGAGAAACCCGCAGAGCCGGCACCCTATTCTGCCCTGGACCGGGCAACCTTCAACCAGATGGCCGTTCGGGCCAACCTCCCCCTATATTGGACCGAAGATCGCAACCAGAACGGCGCAGTGGACCCACAAGAAATAGTCACCCTGAGCTTCTATCAGGCAGCAGGTTCCTGGACCGAGGGCGATGCCTTTGCCCCTGCCTTCGACGCCGCTTATAAGAGACTCCTGGAGGTCAAAGAGACCCCTATCTCCCCAGACGCTACCCCAGAAGAGACCAAGCGCCTGGAACTGGTCATCAAAGAGCTTGACCAGGGAAAAGCAACGCTCGTCTTCAACGACCTCTCCGGACTCTCGGAGCCCGAGAAGAAATTCCTGCAGCACATGTTCACCGTGGCCAACCATATCGACGAACTATACGCCATTCAGACCGGTGCCGCAGCGCTGCGAGACCAACTGCCAACCACCTGTGCGGCCTCACGCAGCCTCTTCCGTCGCAACTTCGGCCCCAAATGCCTTGGCCCCGAGACCGAGAAAGAGACCGACTGTTCGGCAATCCCCGGAGCCCCCAAGCCCGCAGTTGACCCCTATCCCGCAGCCTTGCAGAGCGACCCGGCCTTCTGCGAAGCACTGGAAAAGCTGCCCAACGCCCAGGAGATCTTCGCCCCGTTTACCGTTGCCCGGCCTAACCAGGAAGACCCCTCCAAAATCGACGTGATCTCGCTGCCACAAGCCTACCCCACACAGATGGCCGCCATCGCCGAAGAACTCAAAGCCGCCGCCCAAATCATGGCTCCTGCCGGTGAAGAGGCCCTTGCTGCCTATCTCAACGCCGCTGCTCAGTCCTTCACCGACAACAACTGGGAACCCGCCGACGAGGCGTGGGCCAAAATGGGCGCCCGCAACTCCAAGTGGTACCTCAGAGTGGGCCCTGATGAGGTCTACTGGGAACCTTGCAGCAGAAAGGCCGGGTTCCACATGACACTGGCCCGCATCAACAACGCCTCCCTCGAGTGGCAGGATAAGCTCAACCCCGTACAGCAGGAGATGGAGAACGTCTTTGCTCAGTTGGTTGGTGAGCCCTACGCCCCGCGCACGGTCACGTTCCACCTCCCCGACTTCATCGACATAGTTATCAACGCCGGCGATGACAGAGATCCCTTCGGCGCAACTATCGGCCAAAGCCTCCCCAACTGGGGCGCTGTTGCCAACGAAGGCCGTGGCAGAACGGTGGTCATGACCAACCTCTACACCGACCCCGACTCCAAAGCCCAACGGCGCAACCAGGCCGAGTCTCTGGCCGACGCAGCAACCCTGGCCGACTACCCCACTGACCACACCCCGGGCCTCCTCTCCATCATTCTTCACGAGGCCGCTCATAACCTTGGACCCTCCCACGAGTACAAGGTCGACGGAAAGACCGATGACGAACTCTTCGGCGGCCCCATGGCATCAACGCTCGAAGAGCTCAAGGCCCAGACTTCGGCCCTCTGGTACATCGACTTCCTGCTCAAGAAGGGAATCATCTCCCCGGAACTGGCCAGACAGTCCTATGTGGACAGCTTCCTCTGGGCCCTGGGACACATCTCCCGTGGCATGTACTCCGACAACAACAAGCCCAAGCCTTATAGCCAACTGGCCGCAATCCAGGTCGGCTTCCTCATGGAGGCCGGAGCAATCTCCTTCAACGCTGATGCCATGGCCGCTAACGGCACCGACAAAGGCGCCTTTGCACTCCACTTGGACAAGTGGCCCGAAGCCGTGAACAACCTCATGGCCGTTGCCGGCAAGATTAAAGCTCAAG
The DNA here is from genome assembly GCA_964593355.1 of uncultured Myxococcales bacterium. Lineage (GTDB taxonomy): Bacteria > Myxococcota_A > UBA9042 > CAIXZC01 > CAIXZC01 > CAYTWV01. The sequence goes on along the minus strand of CAZQHM010000032.1, from coordinate 24,475 downwards.
GCGACAAGGCCAAAGCCGAAGAGCTCATCGGTAAGTACGTCGACGGTAAGATCGTGCCCATGGAGATTATCAAGGAGCGCCTCCTTCGATACCCCAAAGCCAGCTTCGTCTATAGCATCAAGATGTAGTTGAACTGCACATGCGCCTCACACTCTTCCTCGACCACCTCTGCAACCTCGACTGCAGCTACTGCTACAACGGGCAGAAATTCTCGCGCCCCATGTCTGCAGAGGTGGCCAGGAGAGCCGTTGAGCTGGTCTTCCAGAGCGGTCACAAGCTGGACCAACTGGGATTCTTCGGCGGTGAACCCCTGCTCCACCTGCCCCTCATGGAGCAGATATCTCTCTTCGCTAGAGAGCAGAGCCTCCCCAGCGCATCTAAGTGCCTGCTCGTGGTCACCACCAACGCCACACTCATCTCCCAGGAAGCCGCTGCCAGACTCAAGGCCCTACAGTTCCACGTAGGAATCTCCCTGGATGGTATCGCCCCGGCCCATAACGCCTGCCGTCGATACAAAGGAGGAGCGGACTCCCATGAGGCTGTGGAGAGAGGGCTCAAGAACGCCCTGGCAGCGGGGTTGCCCGTTAAGGTCATCTCTGTGGTCGACCCCGCCAACGTAGACTTCATGGCCGATAACCTCTCCTACCTGCTGGACCTGGGCGTCAAACACATCAGCATCAACATCAATTATGAGGCCCCCTGGAACGACGAGGCCCGAGAACGATTCAAGCTCTCCCTGAGAGCCCTCGCCGACCGCTACATCGAAGAGTACCGACAAAACCGCCGCTTCCAACTCAACATCCTCGACGCCAAAATCATCACCCACGTCAAAGGAGGATTCTCCTGCGGCGACCGCTGCGACTTCGGCTGCGAAGAGTGGGCAGTCTCCCCCACAGGACTCATCTACCCCTGCGATAGACTCATTGGCGAAGACAACAGAGAGGATGTGGTCATAGGCGACATCAAGTCCGGAATCGATACACAGCGCCGAGATGCCCTTATCCAGAAGAAGAACGCCCTCCTCCAGGAGTGCATGGATTGTGACCTGGTGCACCGCTGCATGCACTGGTGCGGATGCGTCAACTACGCCATGACAGGAAGCGTGGGCGAAGTCTCGGGAGTGCTCTGCTGGTTCGAACAAACCCTGATCCAAGAGGCCGACCGAGCTGCAGAGATTCTATTCGAAGAGAAGATTCCAGGATTCATAAACAGGTTCTACAAACACACCATAAACGCCTAACCAACCACCAACTACTTCTTCGCCCCTCCATCCTCGGGCATAGGCATGTCACCCGCCATGGGAGGGATGTCCGGCTCGGCATCCTCTTCTTCCACATCCTGCTCCACAACGTCCACCTCAGGTCCGCTGTCGGGATTGGTCGTCACGTCTTTGACGTCGGGATCCGGCGCCTCACCGGGCAGGGGGGGCCACTCGTCCGTCTCATTGAGATCGGCCGGCGGAACTACCACGTCTGGATCCACGTTCACCTCGGCATCCTCAGGCCACGGCGGAATCCCCGCAGTGACCCACTCGGGCTCCAGATCCTTCACGTTGACCGAATCACCGCTGATAAGATCCGGCTCCTCGATTCCGCCAGGCGTCACAAAATCCTCATCGCTCATCTCGATGAGATCCGCCGGAGCTACACCCATCATCTCCACGTGCTCCCACTCCGAGTCCTTGGTCTCCGGCAAAGAAACCTGCTCCGTCACCGGCTCGCACGACGCCAGCCCAACCATGGAGACACCAAGCACCCCGCCACCAACCCTCTTCAAGAAACGCCTCAGGTCCGAGTCAACCTGGTTCGCTGCTGGGTATCCCGGCAAACGGGTCACTTTGACCCCTCTCCTCTCTAGCTTCATGCGGTCCTCCATTGTGGACACTCCCGTGCCGACGCTATAGTAGCAAAGCCCGTGCCATCTTGGAAGCATCACTTTCCTGCATGCTCCGATGCCTGCGAAGCAGCCCCAAACGCCCACCAATAGGGAGGCCGAATAGCCCGGGCGGGGTCGCCTGGACCCTCGGCGACCGAACTGCCGGTGTGCAAGTTGGTGCCCATGTGTAGAGTATAGCACCACCAAGATGTCTCCCCTCTGTACCCCCTTAGGCAACACGTTGGTGGCAGGGCCGCCGCCCCCAAACTTCGCCCCGCCCGCCCACTCTGCGGCATCGCTGCATATTGCTTGCGCCATGGGGGCGTTGGTACGAAGCTTGCTCACAACCTACGTTGCTGCTCATGGCTCTCTCGGGACGGAAAGGATGAAACAGATGCTCGCTTCACGAAATGTGGGCCGATCCTTGTTGGCCACTCTGGCTCTTCTGGCCGCTTGCGGCTCTGAACCGGGAACCGAGCCCCCGGTCACCCTCGAGGGCTGGACCCTGGAACCAATGTTGGAGCAAGAGCAACCTATCACCCGGTTTGTTGCTGTTGCAACGCCAATGGAGATGCCCACCGACGGCACGGCCCTGGTGCCTCAGATAATCCTCTGCGACCCCGATTCTCTGGGAAATGAGACATCCAACCTTCGCTGCGACCGGGCCGGACTCTTCGTCCACTCCCTTGACCAACCAACTCGCATCGTCTTCAAGGCACGAGGAGCAGAGACCAGTAACGCCTTCCTCAACCCCGAAACACCCAAGGGCAAACTCAAAGTCGTCATGGCAACCCTGCCCCTTGGCGAAGACACGGAAGACTTCGTGACCCGCTTCGACGAGACCACAGGGCCCACCCGATTTGCTGAATTGGGATACACCAGCGATACAGAACTGGGACCCGCAACGGCGGTGAAATTCATCATCACCAACTGGAGCGATAATCCTAAAGTCTATTTCCAGAACACAAGGAAGTTTCAGCTGCATTATAATTTTGCCAACTTGGCACTTGGCATGATTATCACACGGACCGAATTTGATAAGCAGACATACTATGGCACAGACCGTAAGAATATCGCAGGCACCCTCGTCTGGTACCCCCAGGTCGCCAGCAACAGCTCATACCTTGGTGCTACCGCCAAAGAACCGCTCTGTATGACCTTCTTCCCCTCCGACGGCCTCACCGCCCAGATGGCCCTTCGAGCACATCGCCTCATAGAGGAGCGCATCGACTTTGTTGCACTTGCCGGCCCCCACCGCAGGCTGGTCTACCTCCCCGCCGGTGACCTGCAGGCCCAACAACTTCAAACCGCTGCCAACCAGTTCGCTGCTTTTGATTCAGCCTGGGTCCTCAGGACCGAACTCTATGGTGACATCTCCCTGCAACTGCTCAACCCCGGCGTGGCCTATGGCACCCTGCGGCTCGTTACCCCGGAACAGCTGGAGAACGCACCACTCTCCTTCCAGGACATCCTCGTGCTCACAGCCCTCCCTAACGACCTGCCCATTGTCGGCGGCACCATCACCGAAGAACTCCAGACCCCCCTGGCCCACGTAAACATCGCCGCCCGCACCAGGGGCACCCCCAATATCGCCCTGCTCAAGGCATCTACCGATGACCGGGTAGCCCCCTTCCTTAATAAACTGGTTCGTTTCGAGGTGGCCGGCGGCAACTTCCTCATCGAGGAGACCTCGTTGCAAGAGGCCACCGAATACTGGGACTCCCTCAAAAAGGAGCCTATGTACCCACAGGCCGACCTCACCAGAGCCGACCTCCCCCTGCTGGGAACACAGGTCACTTTCGAGGACGCCATATCAGTGGGCGTCAAAGCTGCCAACCTCAGCGAACTGGTCCGAGCCGTCTCCCAGAACACCCCCGTGGGATTTGCCGTGCCTTTCTACTACTACCAGCAGTTCATGACGCAGAATATGAAGACATCCCAACTCTGCGAGAACGCCAGGCTGGACTGCGTCAAAGAGGGTCGCTCCGACGAGATCTGCCTCCAGGCCAAAGAACTCTGTGACGGCCCCCAAGGAACCAGCGAGTCCTTCGAGCAAATGGCGTTTCGAATGATAGAAGAGCCTCTCTTCGTTGCCGACACGGCCCTGCGTGAGGCAGCACTCAATACCATAAGACACATAATCAGGAACACTCCCGTTGACCCGGACTTCGCCGGCCAACTGAACCTCAGGGTGGCACAGGTCTTTGGCGGAGGAAAGGCCAGGCTCAGAAGCTCCACTAATGCCGAAGACCTCCCCAACTTCAGCGGGGCCGGCCTCTATACCTCGGTAGGCGCCTACGCAACAGGGCTCGACGCCGCCTCACTGGAAATCCGCAAGGTGTGGGCCTCTATTTGGAACTTCAAAGCCCATGAAGAACGCTCCTTCTGGTCCATTGACCACCGCTCCGTCAAGATGGCCGTCCTCGTCTCCACTGCCTACCCCCAAGAAGTGGCCAACGGCGTGCTCATTACACAGAATATCGCTGACCCCACAGTCTACGGCATGTACGTCAACGTCCAGGCAGGGGAAATCGCAGTCACCAACCCCGAGCCAGATACTATGCCCGAGATCTTCACCATCATCCCGGCCCCGGGCGGCGGCGTCCAGGTCAGTCGCCAGCGCTTTTCATCTCTCTCCCCAAACGTGCCCGTTATGACCGAAAAGGAGATTTCGGCACTCTACGACGCCGGCAGAAAGGCCCGAAGCCACTTCGCCAAACTCTACGGCGTCGACGAAGCAACCTTCGCCCTCGACATCGAATTCAAACTCTTTGGACCCGAACGTAAGCTCATCCTGAAACAGGCCCGCCCATATTCAGTGGGTGGATATGTCCCATAGACTATTATTTATGGAGAGAGTCATGACTATTATGCGTGTATCCTTTACGTGTTTTCTCATTTTGTCCCTTGCTGCCTGCAGTTCCGACGACGACGCCGCTGACAAACAAGACGCAACCCAGGATCTCAACCAGGATGCATCCCAAGACACCTCGGAGGATGACCTGCTTCCCCAGGACCAGAGCCAATCCGATGCCCTGCAAGACGACGCCGCATCAGACATTGTCGGCCCCTTCGGATTCCCCATCCGCCTGCCCAAACAGGATCACAAAATCGAGTGCGAGGGCGAGAGCTTCGATGGTTCTACCTCATACTTCGAGGGCCCCGACTCAGACTTCGTATGCACCTTCAGCTACGACGGCCAACAGGGGCACGTCTACATCCAGGCCACCCCGGTCACCTGCACCATGATGTGGGGCCCCATCCCCGAGTACTCCGTGAAGGCATGGCTCTCTAACCTGCAGGAAGAAGTCGTCCCCCTCGAGAACCCCGGCTATGACTTCGGCGGAAACCACCGCAATGACTCCTTCTGGTTCTCCTTCGATGGCAAGAAGCTCACCTACGACCACTCCAGCTTCGGATTCGGCTGGAGAGCATGCCAGCCCATGGACTGCATGCGAATCTCTACCTCCGACGGCGCAACAGTACTGCAAGATGGCTGCACCATGGAGCGAACAATCCCGGTAACTTGCGTGGCCGTTGACCCCGATGGCACCGTGCCTGAACTGCTTGACAACTTCGAACCCTGCGCCGGCGACCCCAACTTTCGTCAGGAATGAGTGAAATTCTGGCGGGAATCTTGAAAAGTACCGCCCCTGGTGTTATATTGCGCCCGCTGATTTGGAAGTCTCGTGGAATCGGACCGGCCTTGGGTCGGCCAAATTTATCTCTGATGGAGGATCTTATGAAGAAACTGTTGCTCTCGGTTCTGGCTCTCACCGTTGTTGCCTTTGGTCTCGTCTCTAATGCCGACGCCAAGCCCGCCAAAAGCTCCTTTGCCAAGAAGGGCAAGTTCGCTGTTGGAATGGATACGTCCATTGGCGGCATGGGCTCCGGCCTTGGCTGGCAGACCCGCACCATGACCTACGAAGTGAACGGCCAGGAAGGTGAAGACGTCGACACGTCCAGCCTCGTGCTCAACCCCACCGTCGACTACTTCGTCATCAACGGCCTGGCCGTGGGCGCCCGCCCCGTCTTCGCCATGACCTCGCAGGAAGACGCTGAGGCCATGACCATGGGGCTCGCCATTCGCGCACATTACTACTACCCCGTCATGGGCTCAGTTTTCCTTTTCGGCGGTGGTGAGTTTGGCTTCGGCAAGAACACCAATGAATCCGATAACGCTGCTGGTGGCACCGACGAAGTAGAAACCGGCCTCAAGTGGTTCGACATCAACGCCGGCGCTGCTCTGGCCTTCGGTGGCAAGTTCGGCGGCTTCGGCAGCCTCGCCCTTGGCTACAACTACATCATGGGCAACCCCGACGGACCCGTAGAGTACACAGACTCTGGCTTCGGCATCAAGGCCGGCATCGGTATCTACTTCTAAGTCGCCTACCCCATTTCTTCACCCTACCCCGGACCATTTCCTGAAGTATTAGCTGGCGCACTCGGCCGCCATGCGGTTCCACCTGTGCCGCAACAACTAATATCTTGTTGACACCCCTCTCGCAGAGCTTGCTCTGTGCATTCTGCCAGAGTGGAAGTCGTCAATCTTCTTGCAGAAAATCGTTGCCATTCGGGCGGATTTGGGCTACGTTCCCGCCGCTGCTTCTCCGAGATGGTTCGGAGAGCGCTCCTTGCTCTGCCTCGGCAGGGCCTAGTCCGAAAGGAGAATCCATATGATGCTTCGGAAGTATGAGACACTGTTCATCACCAAACCCGACCTCCCTGATGAGTCCATGGAGAAGGTCAAGCAGCGCGTCACCGGCGCCGTGAAGAAAAACGGCGGCCTCGAGATCGCGTACCAGGACTGGGGCAAGCGCAAGATGGCCTACCAGATCCAGAAGCTCTCCAAAGGCAACTACGTCTACATCCGCTACCTCGGCAATGGCACCACCGTGGCAGAGATCGAGCACCAGATGAAGGTCCTCGACGACGTCATGCGGTACGTCACCGTGAAACTGGACGAGCGCATCGACCCCGACCAGTTCGACTTCGAGGCCGATGCCGCTTCGATCTACCCCTTCGGAGCCAGACCCCGCGACAACGACTCCCCCCGCGGTGACGAGCAGGGCGAAGGCGGCGAGATGGGTGACTCCGGACCCGACGGCGACTCCAAAGATGACATGGACGCCGACAACTAGAACTGGACGTGTAGCCTGACCCTGCCCTGGATGGCCGGGAACGGTAACTCCTCAAGGAGACATGATATGAGCGGAAATCGTAAATTCTTCTATCGCCGAAAGGTATGTATTTTCTGCGCCGATAAGGGCGTAGTTCTGGACTATAAGGACGTTGGACTGCTGCGTCGCTTTACCACCGACCGCGGCCGCATCGTGCCCCGCAGAATCTCGGGCACCTGCGCCAAACACCAGCGCGCCCTCACTCTGGCTATCAAACGCTCCAGAGTAATGGCCCTGCTCCCGTTCACCGTCCTTGAATCGTAAGAGGAGAAGACCATGAATACCAAGGTCATCCTGCTCCAGTCCGTAAAGGGACTCGGAAACACCGGCGATGCAGTCTCCGTTAGACGCGGCTTCGCCCGTAACTACCTCATCCCACGCCAGCTGGCAGTGCCCGCTACCATGGGCAGCGCCAAGGCCATTGAACACCAGAAGCGCGTCGTCGAGACCCGCAAAGCGGCAGAACTCAAGGCCGCTCAGGCCGAGAGCGAGAGACTGGCCAGCGCCAGCGTCTCCCTCGAACGCCTCGCAGGCGAAGGCGACAAACTCTTCGGTTCCGTTACCGCTAGAGACATCGCCGAAGCCCTACAGGCCGAGAACTTCCGCATTGACCACACCCAGGTCATCCTCGCTGAGCCCATCAAACAGCTCGGCGTCTTCCAGGTGCCCGTGAAACTCCACAGCACCGTGGAAACCAACGTCAAAGTCTGGGTTGTTGCCAAAGCGTAAGCCCAATGCAGCTTCACCAATTCCTGCTCACCGCTACCAATATCCAGGCGCAGGCCCTGCTCTTTGCCTTCGACTCTCTCGATATCCAATTTGAACAGCGGCCTGCGCCCGGTAACACCTCTCTGCAACTCTTCATCATCTACACCCAGGGAGACCACGAGCGGGACCGGGCCCTCACCCTCCTCTCCCAGTTACCCCACACTTCTCTACATCACGCCCCTTTCCACTATGACCGCTCAATCTGGGTTGAGAAATGGAAGGAGAGCTTCCATTGGGACAAGCTCTCCGCCAGACTCGCCGTGGGCCCAGACTTCCGCCCTGTACCATTCAAAGATGTGCCACACTGCCTCGCCATTAGACCCGGACAGGCCTTCGGCACCGGCGTCCATGAGACCACCCGTATCGCCCTTAGACTCCTCGATACCTACATCTTCCCCAAAGCCACCGTGTGCGATGCCGGCACCGGCTCGGGGGTGCTCGCCGTCGCTGCCAAACTGCTAGGGGCTGGCCACACCGTGGGATTCGATATCTCCCCCGACGCTCAAGAAGAGTGCCAGGTCAATTGCGCCAATAACGGTGTCTCCTTCGACTACCTCCACGGAGCCGGAGAAGACATCACTGGCCCCTTCGATATCGTCGTCGCTAACATGCTCGCCCACGAACTGCTCCCCATGGCTCCACTTCTTCGCAGCTGGGTGGCACCAGCAGGACTCCTCATCCTCACCGGACTCATCGAAGAGAACTTCCCCTGGTTCGAATACCGCTTCTTCGATATCCCCGAGCCCGCCGCACCATCGGGCTGGCGCTCTCCAACCTTGTCGGGCGACCACCAATTCAGGGTGCTCGAAAAACGCTGGGAAAATGAGTGGTGGGGAGGGGTCTGGCGGAGGGAGATATGACCGTCCCTACTTTCGTCCTCAACCCGCCGGTGGAACCCGGTGCCGTCGTCACTGTGGACGAACGGGCTCACCACCATCTGATCCACGTGCTCAGGCTAACCCCAGGTGCATCCGTCCAGGGGCTAGTTGCCGGCCTTGGTATCGCTCGCTGCACCATCGCCTCGGCATCCCAGTCACAAGCTACAGTCTTCGTCGATGAGGTGCTGCTCGCCGAAATGCCCACAGTGCAGATATCACTCATCGCAAGCCCTCTCAAACACAAAGGTACCCTCGACTACCTGGCCTTCGCAGGAGAACTGGGGCTGCACCAGGTCGTCCTCACACCCATGAGGCGCTCCGTTGCCAAGGTTGACGCCGACCAGCTCCCTAGACTCCAACGCGTAGTCAACGAGGCGGCCCGGGGCATCGGGCAACCCGTCATACCCAAAGTGGCCCTAGCATCCTCGTTAGACCGGGCCCTGGAGCTGGCCAAGGCAGACTCCCTCTTCTATTTCTGGGAGGACGGTGGCCAACCCATCGCTGAACTCTCCCTCCAAGGGCCCTCTCGGGTAGCCTTTGTCGTGGGCCCCGAGGGTGGCTTCGACCAGGGCGAGGCAGTGCTGCTCGACAGGGCCGGCGCTAAAGCGCTACACATGAAGGGCCCACTCTATCGGGCCAGCACCGCCATTACCCTGGCCACCACACTGCTCATGAAGGCCGCTAACCGGCTGTAAACATCTCCCCCCCAACCGCACCCCTCACCATCTCCCCGCCAACAACCGGGCCAACTTCGACCCCACCTCGAGACCGTCCGCTGCCGAAGTCGTAATGCCGCCGCCCCAACCAGCCCCCTCACCCACGGGGAACAGCCCCTGGTGAGATACAGACTGGCCAGACTCTCCCCTCAGAAACTGCACCGGCGACGAAGTCAGTGTCTCACTGCCCACAAGCAGCGCCTCCTCACTAACGAACCCACGCATGGCCTCCCCTGCCTCTGCCAGACCCCACCTCAATTCATCCACCAGCCATCCAGGCAGCAGCAAATCCAGACGGGCAGGCACCAGCCCCGGTCGATAAGAAGAGGCCGGCAGAGTTGCGCTGGCCCTCCCGCTCAAGAAATCCACCATCCGCTGGGCAGGCGCACAATAGCCACCACCTCCTGCTTGAAAGGTAGCCTCCTCCAGGTGGCGCTGAAATCCTACCCCCTGGAAAGGCTCGCTGCCCCACCCGGTCAACTCCTCAGGCTGCACAGAAACCACAACCGCCGCATTGCTGAACTCCGACCCACGCAAAGAATGGGACATCCCGTTCACAGCCAACAGCCCAGCCTCGGGCGGAGTTGGCAACAGATGCCCCCCAGGACACATACAGAAAGAGAAGATCCCTCTCCCTTCACGCGAATAGGCAAAGGAGTACCTCGCAGCCCCCAGCGCCTCGTGACCTGCCCACCGCCCAAGCCTCAAACGGTCAATCAGAGGACGGGGATGCTCCATCCGCAACCCCACGGCAAAGGGCTTGGCCCGCATGGCCACCCCGATGTCATGCAAACTGGCAAAGGTCTCCCTGGCCGAATTTCCCACCGCCAACACAACGGCGTCGCCGAAAACCTCCTCACCACCCTCAAGGACCACCCCCACCACCCGACCCCCGCGGACCTTCAACCCGGAGACCGTCTCGTTAAACCGGAACTGCGCACCAGCCCCCTGCAACGAAGCAACCATCCGCTCTATTATGACCGGTAGACGATTGGACCCCACGTGGGCATGCGTCTCGACCATTATGTCCCGGTCCGAACCAAAGTGGGCAAGCAGCCTCAGCACCTCCCTCACTCCAGGTGTCCTCTTCCTGGTGTAGAGCTTCCCATCCGAGTAGGTGCCGGCGCCCCCAAGGCCCGAGGTGAACGCAGCGCTCTGGTACTTGCCCCACAGCCGCAACGACCTCGCCTCAAAGTGGCGGCGGGGAAAAGCAGAGCCCCGCTCTATTACTACCGGCGTGACCCCCCCAACCAACAGCGAGTGCGCTGCGAAGAGCCCCGCAGGCCCAGCCCCAACAACAACCGCTCGCCGTGACCCCGGCTCACGATAGGGAGGCCCCAACTGCATTACCTCTCCAACAGGGTCACCAGGCTCAACCACCAACTCAACCCTCACGTCACGACCACGAGCGTCAATGTTGCGCCGAACAACGCTCACATCCCTCCCGGGGAACCGCCTCGCCAACGCCGCTGGTATGTCCAGCGCTTCGTCAGGCCCCAAAGAAACCCTCGTGGACCCCTCTTCACTCATGGATGACCTTGGCATGCTGCGGCGCTCACGATTCTCTTCACCTGTGAATCAACACCAGTGAGACGGCGAGGCCCAATTTGCGGACAGAAGCGAAACCGAACTACTCAACAGCGTTGCATCGACTGATGTCCGAGACGGACGAGGCCCCTTCGATGCACGAACGGTACGCCTTGTTCTCCTTCACCATGCACTTCTTCACGCAGCCCGACCTTATAGTAGCCTTGATGGCAGGAGAACCCTCCCACAACGCCGAGAACGTCGTGCACTTGGCATCACACTCGGCCTGAGTAGGTGCCGGGTCCGGCGGCGGAACCTTCACCACAGGCTGCACTGGCTGAACGGGCTTCACCGGCTGAACTGGTTGAATCGGTTGAATCGGCTGCACAGGCTGCACTGGCTGCACATAGGGAGTCCCAGGTACCGTGCCACGGGGGTTGTACGGCTCCGCAGTATCGGCCCCACCCACCGTGTTCGCAACAGGCGGCACTCTTACAAGGTTCCCATTCATGTTGTTCCATTCAAAGGGAGCAATCTTCACCAGATTATCCTTGTAGGTCACTGGATGGGCGCTGACCCTCAAGCAGGAAGAAGAGCCCAGCAGCCAGAACGACCACTTCTCCTCAACCTGAACCGCAAAGAGATTGTCAACCTTCTCGTTGCCCTTGGTCATGTCGAAGATGGCATCGTTGAGACTGGCAGCGCCGATGGGGATGAAGAAGAGGAAGCGATGCTCACATGCCTCACCAGCCACCCTGGGATACATCTGATGCGGTCTGGAGACATCATTCGGCAGGTACGTAGCCTGCATGTCACGAAAAGCCGTGTTGCAGCCCGCCAGCAAAGCCACCATTACAACAACCGTCAATACTCGTCTCATTGGTTCAACCTCTATGTTCCACTCCGGCCAAGAGGATAGCCCGCTCCACCCCCCTGCATCAAGGACTTTTTCCAACTACAGCTTCTCCTCATCCTCCACAGCCGCTGCCCCCGGCACCTCTCCGGTGCCCGCTGCCGGCCCCTCGCCGCCCCCGTCTCCTATCCCCCCGACAGGCTCATCACCAGCCTCCTCCTGTCCCTCCCTCACGGGCCTGTCCTCCTCCTGGGGTAGTTCCAGAGGCGGCAACTCGCTTCCCGGTGGGTTGAAGACCAACTCCTGAGACATGGAATTCTTGAACGTCTCCTCGTCAATGGCCTTCATCTCAAGAAGACGCTTCAACACATGCTCTAGATTCTTTCGCCAGTGCTTGTTTAGCTTACCACGCCTGAACTGCAAGTATCCGTATGCTGGATCTGGCTTCAACCCCATTAAAAATGCGCTTTCTATAATACTCAACTGACCCGGTGTCTTGTTGAAATACTCTTTTGATGCTCGCACTATTCCCCAGATCTTTGGTCCATATTCGATGCAGTTCAGATACAACTCTAGTATTCTTTCCTTACCAACATGCTGTTCCATCTGCCATACGATGATGGCCTCCTCGAACTTCCTGGCCAGGGTTTTTTCCCTGGAGAGAAAGAGGTTCTTCACCAGTTGCTGGCTGATGGTCGAACCGCCGTAGACGAAACGCCCACGCTCGGCAAGCAGGATTATCGCCCGCTTGATCAACCCCAGGCGGAAACCTCTGTGACTGTAGAAAGCCAGATCCTCGGTACCATAGGCCGCCTGCTGCGTGTAGAGCGGTATCTCCGCCAGAGGCACCCAGAACGGTGTCCCGGGGCCCACGTCCAGCCCCAGATCCTCTCCGTTCACAACCACCCTGTGAACGAAGTTCTCCGAGTTCAGTCGGTTGATTCGGAAGGCCCCGCCGAAGTCAACGGAGCACTTGGTGAACTCCCCATCGAAGTCGAGCTTCAGCGTCTTTCGAACGTTCTGTAGATCGGCCTCGAACAAGAAGTTGAACCCCAGATTCCCCTCGAAACGGGCCTGGGCAAGCCTTGGGGCCAGCCCCTTGGGCACTGCCTCGCCTATCCTTCCGCAGTCTTGCTCCGGCACATCCAAACCCAGCCGCACCCATGGCCTCTTAGAGATCCCCTTGATATCAATCGAGGCTCGCACAAGCGCGCCACCAACCATGATGCGATCGAAGCTGCTCTCCAGAAGCTGCTGCTCCAAGTCCAGCTTGCCGCTCCCAGACAACTCCACCGGGGGAAACTCAAGCACCGAATCGCTGACCATGGGGTGGAATGCCTTCAAACCGCCCAGAGATGCCTTCAGATTCCAACGGTACAAACCGCTGCTGTCCGGTTTGCGCAGTTCAAATTTCATCGACAGTGCGTCCAGACCCTTCACGAAGCCGGGCATCAGCCGCTTCACCGCCTTCAACGGCAACTCTCCCCCAAAGGCGAACGTCGCCTGAGTCAACACGCCTGACGGATCCGTGGATGCCTTGACCGTCAAAGCCAGGTCCGAGCACTGCTCCCCCCGGCACAACCCCAACCTCGCCTCCTCAACAACGCCACCCCTAACCTGCCCCTTGACCTCCAACCCTTCGATGGCCGCCCCGCCGAGCATGGGAATAGTCCATGTTCCATCCACGGCCGACAAAGTGAAATCGGGCAACCAAGGAAAGATCAACGTTGGGACATGGGGCGCACTCTTGAAGAAATCAAGGGCGATTCGCTTCACCTCCTTGGCCGTGGAGAGCAAAGGGAGCATGGCCATGGGGCTGGGCGCAATCTCCAGAGAGTAGTTCTCGAAGGCCAGCTTAGGCCCGTTGCCCCTGCGTTGCTCCAGCGTCCCCGACTTGAAGGCAGCCTTCAATCCCCAGGCACCCCAAGCCACGGCCCCTCCGCTCAACTGCCACTGCTCACCGCCGTCTCCCTTACCAGGGCTATCCGCTTCCTCGAGGCTGATCGAAACCTCGCCAACCTTGCCCGCTACTCCTCGCAGACTGACAGCACCCGAAGAGCTCAGCGCCACTGCAGCCATGGAGAACGCTCCCTGACGCACCAGGTCTGGCAGCCTCACCCACTTCAGAGCATCCAGAACCTCCGGCGAGAGCACTGCTCGCTCCATCATCACGGCCCCGTCGGCAAGCCTGCTGAACCACTCCGGTGCCTCCAAAGCCTCCGCCGTCAAGTCCAGCCGCTCGCTGGAGACCAACTCCACTTTGCTCGCCCTGAACAGCTCCCTCTCCCCACCCACCGATGCCAGCACAGGCTCCTTCACCAACAACCTTCGTCCAGACTCCAACACCACACCCGAAAACGCCAGCGAGGCCCGCCCCCCCGGCAACTCCACAGAGACCGGCTCTTGCAGTTCCGGGGCATCCAGCGAAACCATGCCCGACCGCTTGATGTATTTGAAAGTGAACCGTCCACCGTCTCCACCAGAATCCATGGTCGCCACAAGGGACCCGGCCCCAAGGTCCACTATACCCCGGCCACTCCAAAGAACCAGCGGCTCCTCGGCCCCACCGTCCCACCCAACATCCAGGCGCTCGACCTTGACCCCGTCAGAGACCTTTGGCAATCTCGCAAGCAACCTGCTGAGACCGTCGTCAAGATCAAGCCGGCTTGCATCAGTGAAGGGGCGCAGCCACAACGTGGCCCTCTTCGCCGTTACGCTCCCCGATTCAACGTTGCGCGTAACATCGCTGAACAGAAGACTGGGACCACTCTCTCCGGCCACGGCCCGAAGCCCATCGGCACTCCAGGGCTCATCCTTGCGCATGGCCTCTATGTCCTGAAGCGCACTGCTCGGCCCTTCTTCCTGCTCTTCGCCCAAAGGAGGCTCCACCGGCGTCGCAAATATCAAATACGCAACAACAGGTATCGCCGCTGCCGACAACCCTATCATCGCAAGCAACAGCAAATTCGATACTTCCATCCGCAGCCTGGCCAACAGAGTACCTCCATGATCACCCCAGGATTCTAAACCATACCCCGTCCTTGGCAACATTATGCCCCGGCTCAGCTCCCATGCCCGCCTGCAATCCAAAGGCCGGGCAAGGCGAGAACCAGCCCCCACTTCGCCCTTCTGAAGCCCTCGTAGGCATCCAATGTTGTTACCACCAGGCTCCTGAGCTATCCTCCCTCGCCGGAGGTGCCCTATGGCAAGCATGGACTGGACACGGCTGCTCTCGCAGCAGCGGCTCTGCGATTCGACCCCGCCACGCCACGAAAAGGGCAGAACAGAGTACGGCCGGGATTTCGACCGCATCCTCTTCTCAACCCCCTTCAGGCGCCTGCGGGACAAAACCCAGGTCTTCCCCCTGCCCGTCAACGACCACATCCACAACCGCCTCACTCACTCCATCGAGGTCGCCAGCGTTGGTCGCTCACTGGGCAAAGCCGTTGGCTACGAAATCCTCGCCCGCTACCCCCACCTCGCCAACGAACTCGGCCTCGAAACCAGCGACTTCGGCGATATCGTCGCCGCTGCCTGCCTCATGCACGACATTGGAAACCCACCCTTCGGACACTCGGGCGAAGATGCAATCCACCAATGGTTCCGCCGAAGCCCCTGGGCCAACGAACTGCCCCCAGCACAGGCCGGCGACCTCTGCTCGTTCGAAGGCAACGCCCAGGGCTTTCGACTGGTCTCCCGACTCAGCATGAAACCCGACAGAGGCGGTATGCAGCTCACCTGCGCTACCCTCGCCTCCTTCATGAAGTACCCCCAAGGCAGCCCCCAAGTCGCCCCCAACGCAGGTCCGGCCCGAAAGAAGTTCGGCTACTTCCAGTCAGAGGCCAACCTCTTCGCCGAGGTGGCTAACCAAGTGGGACTCATCGAAGTCACGCCAGGCTCCTGGTGCCGGCACCCCCTCGCTTTCCTCGTCGAAGCTGCCGACGACATCTGCTACAACATCCTCGACGCCGAAGATGGCTTCATCCTCGGACTCATCCAGTTCCAGGACTATGTCGACCTCGTTACACCACTCATGGGTCGAAAACTGCGCGAACAGACACACTCCCACCACGCCAGCAGAAGGGAAACCGTCTCCCTCATGAGAGCCATGGCCATCAACAACCTCATCAAAGCCTGTCAGGATGCCTTCATCACCCACGAACCCCAAATACTCACCGGCACCATGGACCGCTGCCTCGTCGCAGCCACCCCACTCCATCAACCACTGAGAGAACTCACCGCCCACGTCAGCAAGACCTGCTACAACGCCGTAGATGTCCTCCATATCGAGGTGGCCGGCTACCAGGTCATCGCCAAATTGCTAGACCTCCTCATCCCCGCCGCTACCAGCAACCCCCATGGCCTCTACGCCCTGGACCGCATCATGTACGAGTTCCTTATCCGTGAAGTCGATGGAATCGAACAGACCGAAAACACCTACGAGAGAATACTTAGAGTCACAGACTTCATTTCAGGAATGACAGACAGATATGCCATGAACATCTACCGACGCTTCGCCGGCGTTACACTGCCCGGCTGGTAGATCCTATTGACAGCAGCAGTTCGTCTGGGAACAGGCCAAAGTAAACGTTACGTCGTATAAACCATAATCACCAGACGTTCGTCCATCTACGACTACCGTATACCAGCCATCCGCCGTGGCAGTGTAGCTGAATGATTCCGGTTGCCCTGTAGACTTGGCATTAAAGCAATTAATTATGTCGTCATGATCATTACTGCCACCATCGCAATCGGTACCCAAATACAGCTTCATCATTGCATTGAATTCCGAATCTTTCGGCGTTAGCAGCACAGTTAGCACATCATTCTTGATAAGATAGATTCTGTAGAAATTATCGGCTTCAGCGTCATAGCATACTGAATTAGGTAAGAAGTTGCTGGGCACATCATCATTATCACCATCTCCATCTGTGTCACCTGAATACTTCTTGGTCAACTTCGCCTCAAGTCTGCCAACGATAATTGGCGCATCGCAGGTCTTCGCATTAGTCACCTGCCCGGTGCACCCCTGGGCAGCACAATTGGGGATGCATTGGCCACCATCGCAGTAGTGGTTGGCAGCACAGTCCGTATCGAAAAGGCAGGCAACACAACCGAGGCCGTCGGGACGGCAGATGGGAGTCGCTCCACCGCAGGGCGCACATGTGGGGCCGCAAGAGCTGTCAGTATTGCACACCGTGCAGACGCCACCCTTACAGTGAGGCGTCGTCCCGCCACATACCTCGCAGCTTGGGCCACACCTCGCAGGGTCATTGGCTGAGCAGGCCAGGCAACTGCCGTTCACGCACTGGTACCCGGCACCACAACTGCTGATGCTGCAGATGCACTTCCCCTCATGACAAACCGGAGTCTTCTCGTCGCACGCAAGGCAGTTGGGACCACAAAGCCCCAGCCCCTCGCACGAGACACACTCGTCCTCCACACACATAAAGAACTGTGGACAGAGATGGCCCGAATCACAGTAGACACACCTGTCACCCTCGACGCTGCAGTAGCCTCCTTCCGAGGCGCAGCTCTTGCACTCCGGGCCACACTTGCTGTCCACCGTGCACAACGCGCAGACCCCCGCCTTGCAGTAGTTCCCCGCAGGGCAAGAGGTTGCGTTGCACTGGCAAACCCCATCAACGCACAGCGGCGTCTCAGGCGGACATCCGCATGGATTCAGGTCTGGCTCCACTACATCCTTCACCACATCCGGCACAGTCGTATCCACCGTGTCTTTGGGAGGCAGCAGGTCAGGGAGCAGATCCTTCACCATATCGGGAACAGCATCCGAGATGTCTCCGGCATCAAGAATCAGGTCCGCAGCAAAGTCGCCAATCCCGTCTCCAACAAGCCCATCGGCCATCTCCCAGATTCCGTCACGGGGCAGCACCCCGTCATCACCTGGGCCGGTGTCCTGCTTCCACGGCGCATCCGTGCCGAAGACAATCTCCGCCGGCTCAGCGTCCCCATCAACGTACTTCGTTCCGCATCCTCCCCCCGCCACAAACACGGCCACCAACAATCCCGCACACTTAGCCATTCGAAAACAATACGTGCTCATTGCTGCCTCATAGATGCGCCCAAATGCCGCAACCTTGTCGTCCGACGCCATTATAGCGGCGCCCCCCCCCAGTTCAATGCCCATGCTCAGAATATCGAACTCCAAGTTCCAGCAGACCTGCTGCACCTGCGCCGGCCCGACGCCTCACCCAACACTGCCTACTCCCAGACAACTAGGTAGGTGGTCACGTCAAGCCTGGCAGCAAAGCCGTCGCCCCCCTCCACAACCTTTGGATCATAATCCTTGCCGAAGTAGAGAGCCTTGTATGTGAGCAGGTTATCCTGCCCCTTCTTCACCGCCGCCGTGACGTCAGCCACAAAAGGCTTCACGTCCCATCCCGGGCACCACCCAGACCGCCCAAAGGGCCAGGTCCCAAACTGGTTGGGAACGACCCCCTCCTTCACCATCACTTGACACCCAACCCCAACCCCAGCCATAGGGTGAGTCTTCTCATATTCCACTTCATTAACAAAGAAATGATGCGTGTGGTTACAAAACTCCGCACAGTTAGCGGTATCGGCACCAAAGCCATGACCGGTAATAAGCGCATACAACTCCACCCGCTTGGCCGTGGCAGGAATCACAATGCTCTTCGGCTCCTTCGACGGGTTATAGGTTAAGTCGAAAGCCCCGCCGCTCCACAGCGGATGCCAGGCTACCGGCCTGGCACCCTTGCCCGCATTTGATAACCTGAAGGAGAGGGAGGTGACATAGGTCTGCCAACTCACGTTCAGTCGAAAACGCCTGGTCCCGCCATCCTTCAGCAAAGCAAGCATCGCCGATGCATCGGTAACCCAGCGCCCACCACGATGGTAGGCCGTTATCCAGCGACCAATCTCTACATCACACTTGTCTGGCTCTTCTTTACTGCACAAATATAAATTAGCCAGATAGTCCCACTCACCACAATTATCGTCACTCTTCTCCTTGCACCCCAGCGTCAAGTCAAACTCCAGAGTGTCATACTGCTCCATCTCCTCCGCCGAGGGCAAAACAACATCGACGAAACCATCGTTTGCCAACTCCTGCCCCTCGAACAGCGACACTACCTTCACCGACTGCACCGACGCCAGCTTCTGCTCCCTCTCCCACTCGAAGTTAAAGTATATGGCCTCCTGAGCCAGATACTTCATCTCCGCTACCCCGCTTCCTACCACGTTGGCAAGCAGACCAACCTCACGAATTCTCTGAAAACGGTCGATGGCAAAAGCGAAGTAGCCCTTGGACTTCACGAAGTCGCCCAGCCAGTTCACCAACGTCACAGGCATCACCGTCACAAAATGCAGCCGTCCTTCCCATAGCGCCTCCATCCCAAGTTCACTGATTGCCTCATCGAAACGAACCTTCAGCGCTTCAACATCAGCCATTGGCGTATTAGTATACGATAAAAAGAAATAGTGGACGTTCGTTGGGCTGGCCTTCAGTAGATCCTTGGGCGATGAGCCCCACAAACCGGTGGCATACTCATAATCCGGATGATAGAACATGAAGACGTAGGAGTCCTCACCGCCTGACCAGATCCACTGGAGGTCCACCTGGCCATCCAAAGTCGGCACCTTGAAAGGGCCGGCAGTATCAAAGGGGGCAAAGCCGTAAGGGCCCGGCGAGAATCCGTTGTCCGGAGGAGTCACCTCTCCATCCTGCAAATCTACTTCCAAAACCAGGTCGTCCACTTCGTCCAGAACAACGTCTGCCAACATCGGAACGTCGCCAATAGAGTCATCCAGAGGCGAAACGTCGTTCCTCGAAACGGTCTCAGCCTCATCTACGTCGGGAACAACACCGTCTGAGCCACCCCCAACATCTGACGAAAGCTCACCAACCACATCGTTGCCAGCACCACCCAGGTCCGACGAGATTCCGTCTTTGGATCCGCAAGAGTAGAGCGCCGCAACAACCACCAGAGCAACCCCAAGAACCGCCGCAGAGCACTGATACTTCCCCGATACCGTCATAGCGCCCCCCGCTTCAGCAGGCCGAAAGAGCACCATTGTAGCACCCGTCGCCAGATCTGGCCACAGGTTCCGAAGGCCGTGAGGGCGGATCCGCTGCACGGGAGCAGGACGGCGACGGCGACGGCGACGGCAACGGCCGGGAACAGGGCAGCGGCGACGGGGGATGGTGATCAGGAAGAGAACGGGGTTACTCTACCGTGAGCTGTAGTCCGGCGTCTTTGCCCTGCTTCTCAGCATCGTAGTACATGTGAACTTCCGACTCTCCCGTTGCGGCCTTGACAGGATAGCGGGCCTTCATCTTGTAGTTAAGCTCCAGTGCCTCGGCCCTCGGAACCTCGGAGAGGTATATGAGCAACTGGCGGCCGGCCAACTCCCACTTGGAGATTCTCTTGCTGCTTCTGAGGGCTATGAGGTCCCCCGTGTCAACATCAAAGCCAGGAGGAACACCCACGGTCAACATGACCATCCCCGCTAGCTTCGCATCGTTGGCCTTCACAGTCACCTTCACCGAGAGACTCTCGTCAACTTTCAGCCAGGTGCGGTCGTAGTCAACCTTGACCTCCAACGGCTGGGTGGCCGGTTGCTGCGCCTTCGCAGGAACGTACCAGGTGCCAACTACCTGGTATCCGAGATTGCCCTCCCCGCTCATCCTCAACACCAACTCGCCGCTTCGCCCCATCTGCTCCGGCGAAACATCAACCTGCCACAAGACGTCCCGGTTGAAGTCAGTGAACTTCCTAGTAGCCAATGCCTTGCCGTTGAGCTCAACAGCCACCTCGGCATTGGTGCCACTGCTGCCCATGGTTGCCGCCAGAAGGAAGACCTTCAGCGCCATCACCGAGGCCTGAGTGTTATACCCCCAGTTGCCCTGAGGATCCTTGGTCGATATCAGCCACTCCACCATCGCAGGAATCTCAGAAAGATGCTTGCCTGCCTTCAGCGCAGCGTGGGCCACAAGGGCCGTCAGTTCCACGCTGCCCCCCAGCCCACCCGAGTTGACAAGAGTGGCCCCACGGTTTCCAAAGTGGACCTTCTTGCCTTCCCGTACGGCCTCCTTGAATACCCTGCTCAGCACCGCATCGACCCCCGGTGCCGCCGATGCCGTCGCCATGGCGTTGGCACACAGCGCCAGCGTGTAGGTGTCCTGCTCTCCGCCAACCCTGCTCTGAATGTACCTCATGGCCATTTTTGTAGCCTCTGCCTTCCCGAACCCACCCTCGTTCAAGGCCCAGGCAACGTAGCAGGTGGATCGCAAGTCGTCCTGGCCAAGATTCTCGTTACCGGCGTGAAGGTGCCGCTCAGCAGCGAATGAACCATCCTGACGCTGAAGAGTCAGAAGATACGTGAACGCTCGCTTGATGACCGCCGAATCAACAGCATCCAGAACTTCCTTAGTATCGGTAAGCATCATTATCGCCAAAGCCGACAGAATAAGATTCCCAGGATTCTCACCCTCCCACCAGTTGAAACCACCCGAGCGACACTCAAATGTCAATATTCGCTGATAACCTGACAAAATATACTGTGCTGCCTTCATGGATATCTCTGGCGTGTTCTGCTTTGTATCCCTGAGATACTTCATGGCCAGTACGTTGGGCCACGCCGACGACGTGGTCTGCTCGAAACATCCCCCAGGCAGACGCAACATGCTCTCCATGCCGCCAACAACGTGGGTGGATAGCGCAGGAAGAATCTGTACCAACATCTTCTGAGAGCCCGCAATAGCCTCCTCAGGCACATGGTACGGCAACCGGATCTCTCGTCCCTCAGCAGTGCCAGAATCGAACTGGCCGCTGCTCGAACCAACAACCTCCATCCCATCGGAGCGAACCTCCACACTCCTTCGAACCGCATCAGCGGCCCCTCCGCCACCCTCGGTACGGCCCCAAACCGTGAGCTGGTGCCACCCAACCTTCGTCACCTTCACCGGGAAACGCAGCGCCTTGACCTGACCAGCGTGTAGCGCCACAGACACCTCAGCGTCACCTTCCAGTTCGAACCAATCCTCCTTGTCCAAAGTAATAGTTACAGTCTGGTCTCGGTCGAGATAGTTGTAGACAACGACAGGGAACGACAACTCGTCGTTCCTGGTCAAGAAGGCCGGGAAGTCGATGTCCACGAAGAAGTCCTGGAATACTACAATCCCCGACTCAGCCCCGCCAATCCGTCCACTCCTGTCCGATGCCATCGCACTCATCCGCCAAGACGTTATCGAATCGGCCAGGGGCACCTCCAAAGTCGCCCGCCCCGATTCATCCGTAATCAGGTTGTTCTCCACAAAGAGCGTCTCGGGGAACCACTGACGCACACGAACCTCGGGCTCCTTCTTGCTGTCACTCCTCGACTTGGGACTGTCCTTGCGCCTCTCCTGCTGGTCCCGCTTCTTCTCGACAACGGCCCCAACGTCGTCAAGAGCCATCCCGGCAGCCATGGGAACCATCGCCTCCTCCCTCACCATGTCGCCACGGCCACCGCCGCGCCCCACCATCACCCGGCGGCCCGGACCCGCATCACCAATGCCACGCACCCAGCCCCGCTCTCCCTCGCACATCTCGTAAGGGTCCACGTAGGCCGTAAGGTCGTCGTAGGTTCCCATGACCTCGTCCGGTCCCGCCGATGTCACCGAGAGACCCCACTGCGACAACTCGACTTGATATGCCTTTCCCCATGGGTCAAGTGAATACAATTCAGCTACTCTCTTGCCAAGTCTACTCACATTACGCCAGTTATAGGAATCGAAATCGCATTTCGCATTCGACCGAGCAAGCCTGGCCAGACGCCGACTCATCTTGCCCGCCCGCTTCTCCATTCTGCTCGCAACCAGCTCCGTGAAATCCGAGTAGGCCAACACCGCAGGCGCCGTCGTTGCAACATCTCCACGAGATGCAATGGCTACCTCAGCCATCCGCTGCCTCTCCTCTTCATCCCGCGGCGCCTGAGTCTGGCCCATGAGCCCCCCTAGTGTCTGCCCCGCCAAAGGACCAACCTGCCACGACGGCTCCATCAAAGCCGCCTCCAGCAAGAAGTAGAGCTTCGCCAGCCCAGGCCTCGCTTCACTCAGAGCGAAGACCGCCTCGTCAACGATGTGCACACCAAGACTCGTCTGCACCCCTCCTCCACTCTCGTCCGTAACTCTGAAGCTCAGCTTCGCCCGCTCCGCCGGCTTATACTGCTGCTTGTCCGCTGAGACATCGACCTTAAGATCCCCTGCCATGTTCACCAGCACCACCCGGCTGTCACGAGTCAACTCAGCACGCTGAGTCATCACATACCCCGACACCGTAAGAGTGCCCGCCATGGAAGCATCTAAAGTGATTCGAAGCCGGCCTCGTCCATCCTTCATCCTGACGTTGGCTGTCATGACCGTCTGGTTCTCCCTGGTTATGTCAACCCAGGCATCACCAACCGACTCAGCAGACAGAAGCTCCAGTTCCAGGATGTCGCCAACCTTGGCAATGCTCTTTCCCGTCCGAAGCAGAAGGCTCTGGCCCAATGATGAAGCCAGCGAGACCGTCTGGGCCACCTTGCCACCAGCGTAGTCAACCTCAACCCTGGCCTGCACCCCCCTCCCGCTTACATCCGGGGTAAAGGTCAATTCGGCCATGCCGTTGCCGTCCAGTTCCACATCCTTCATTACTGGCTCCAGCCCCACCTGTGCCAACCAGACCTTCGCTCTGCCTGTGACCGGAGCTCCACCCGCATCGGCCACGGCAACGTGCAGCCTGTTTGAAACACCGTTCACCAGGGCCCCGGACTCGGGCACCACCACAACCGACACAGGGCTGGCCACAACCGTAACCTGCCTCGAATCCTTCCAACTCTGACCAGCAGTGTCTTCACCCTCAAACTGCAAGAGAACCACTGCATTGCCATTTCCCAAAGGCTGACCAATGAGACTCTGGGGAAGCTCATACGAGAAGCCCCAGGTGCCGTCGGCCGAAGTCTGACCTTCAAATACCCGGTGCACAACCCAGTCGCCCTGGTAGTCGTGAGCCGTTACCTTCACCTTGCCACCAGCCACGGCCTTCCCGAAGAAGTACCGAAGGTTAACACTGCCCTTCACCACCTGACCCGGCGTGTAGAACGGCTTGTCCAGTTCGATGCTGCCCTTGAACTTCGGAAGGGCGTACCGATCTACTGTGAAGCTCTTGGAGGTGGTCTCGCCTCCAGCGCTGGCCTCTATGCGCCACGAGCCCATGTTCACCTGGCTGCCTATGCTCAGTTCCGTAGCAACCACGCCGAATTCGTTGCTCTTTCCCTGGTGCTTGAAGATCTTGTTGCCCTTGGAATCGAACCCTTCGAAAAGCACCGCTGCCCCCGCTCTGGGCTTCAACGACGGCTTCTGCAACAGCAGCGCCCGCACATGAACCTGCTGCCCTGGCTGATATAGCGGCTTGTCCAGCGTCAGCAGCAGTTTGCTCACATCACTCACGCTGATGCTGCCCGTCTCAACCACCGGCAACGACCCACGGGCCCGCACCGTGAGCTTCCAGCCCACATCGCCAACCTTCTCGGCCTTGAACTTCACCAGAGCACTCCCAGATTCGTCGCTCTTCCAACGACCATCGAAGAGCCTTCGCCCATCCATCGTGGCCTCAAAGGAGACATCAGCCCCCACAGCCGCCTCGCCAAGCGCCCCCAGCACCCTCACCGGAA
>CAZQHM010000031.1:0-49860 GCA_964593355.1 uncultured Myxococcales bacterium | reverse complement strand
CCGAATCGTCCGCGTCCAAAAGGTCCGAATCGTCCGCGTCCAAAAGGTCCGAATCCATCACCGCATCGGTGGGGGCAACATCAGCCCTTCGACAAGCTCAGGGCGCGCCCCCCCCGTGGCCCCCCCCAGGCAAGCTGGGTGGGGCGAAGGTCCCAATCGTCCGCCCCCTACCCTCCCACTACTCCAGCACGAACTTCAGTTCGCCACCCTCTTTGAGTTGCTGCCACGTCAACTGAGGCTTGTCGAGCTTGACTCCGTTGAACCAGGTCTCCACGGGCTTGGCGTCATCGCCCAGGGGGCCTTGGGCGATGATGGTCAGCTGCTTGTCCTGGATCTTCATTGTGGCTTCGGCAAACAGAGGGATACCGAGGTAATACAGGTCGGTACCTGGAATGGGCAGGAACCCCATGGCGCTGAACACGTACCATGAGCTCATCGTTCCGCAGTCATCGTTCCCGGGGATACCTTGGGGGGCGTTCTTGTAGTGGGCTCTCATGATCCACCGCACCACCTCGGCCGCTTTGTCCTGACGGCCCAGGGCGGAGTACAAGTAGGCGGCGTGCATATCGGGTTCGTTTCCGTGCCAGTAGTAAGGGCGGGGCAGGATGTCCTGGAGGGCGTTTATGCTGTTTTCGAAGTCGATGCTGAGCTTGAAGAACTCATCCAGCCGCTCCAGCATGGCCTCGGGACCGCCCATGAGTTCTGCCAGGCCCGAGGGATTGTGGGGAACGTACCAGAGGTATTGCCAGGCTCCACCCTCGGTGTACCAGTCTTCCCAGCGGGTGGGGTCGAAGGGGCGCCCAAGGTCGGTCCACGACCCGTCGCCGTTCTTGGGAAGGAAGAAGCCGTACTCGTCGTTCCAGAGGTTCCGGTAGTTTTCCGACTGGGCAAGCAGCTGCTCGTACTCGGCCTGACGGTCGAGCGCCTTGGCCATCTGTGCCAGGGCGAAGTCGTCATGGGTGATCTCGAGAGTCCAGCTCACGGAGCGACCGGCGTGGTCGGCTCGGCAATAGCCGACATTGACGTAGCCCCAGATGTCGGCCCGCCCGGCGCCCACGGCACCTTCGGGTTTGGGCCCCGTTGCCGTGACGAAGAGCCCGTCGAAGGCGTGGGATGGGTCATCCACGGGAATGCCCTTCAAGAAGCTGTCTGCCACGACGATATCTGCGTGAGTGCCTATCATGCAGCCCGATTCGTGGTCGGCGATAGGCCATCGGGGATAGGCGCCTCCCTCATCGTACATCTTGACGAGCGAGGCGACCATGTCTGCCTGGTGGTCCGGGGCCAGCAGCACCAGCAGCGGATGCAGCGTTCTGAAAGTATCCCATATGGAAAAGTCTGTATAATAGACTCGGTCACCCATGTTATGAACTTCTCGGTCCATGCCACGATAGCGGCCATCAACATCACTTGCTATGTCTGGCATAAAGAACGAATGGTACAGTGACGTGTAGAATATCACCAATTGATCATAAGTTCCGCCTGATTTCACCTTGATAGTATTCAGCATTTCTCGCCAGACATCCCTGGCATCATTGACTGCATCCTCGAGGGTAATGGCGTCGGCTTCGGCCATGAGGTTGGCCCTGGCCCCATCCACATCAACAAACGAGACGCCAACCTTCAGGTCCACCGCGTCGGTTCCGGTTCCGAAGTCAAAATATGCACCGCAGCCCTTGTTGCTGCAGGTCAGCTCATCTTTGAGGGTGCCGGCATCATCCCAGGTGCCTGCTTTGATGAAGGTTTGGTCGAATCTTGCCACGAAGAAGAGGTTGAATCCTCCGTGGCCGCACGAGAGGCCACCGCAGTACTTGATCCTACCGGTGACCTCTTTGGCCTCAACGTCGACGGCCAACTCTGCCTCCTTCACTTCGCAATCGGCAAGGGCGTGACCAGCGTCGATTAGGACCACCCGTTGGGCACCCTGGGGCCAGGTGTATCGATGGATGCCGGTGCGTTCCGTGGCTGATAGCTGGGCGGTGATGCCCTGGTCCGTGGTAACTCGGTAGAGACCGACCTCGGCGTGCTCGTTCTCCTTGGAGAAGGTGTGGCGATAGTTCATGGGGTCGGTCTGGGCGTCGGAAATGCCAATGATTGGGTTGGCAAGTAGAACACCATAATCCTGGGCTCCTGTACCGAAGAGATGCAGGTGGGAGAACCCGATAATGTATTTGTCCGGATACCAATAGCCCGAGCAGTGGTAGAAGTAGGGTGCTGCTTGGGTATCCATAGTATCTGGACCAAGTTTTACCATTCCAAAGGGCATTGTCGCTGCCGGTGTTCCTGACCCGATGAGGTAGCCTTCACCGCCGGAGCCAATGAATGGGTTCACGAAATCTAATGGGTCATCTACGGTGATAGGCTTCACCACGTCGACCTCTTCTGCGAGGTCACCGGGCTCCATGTCCTCTGGCACATCGGAGGTCTGGTCCAGGATGTCCGGCGCTGCGACGTCAGCGACATCGGGTGCTACATCCACCGGTGTGACGTCCGATTGCTGATCTCCGGCTTGGTCTGTCTGCCCAAGGTCCTGAGGTATCGAGGTATCGGCATCACTCTTCTTGGCATCCTCTGAGGAGCATGCGAAGAGCATCAGGGACAACACAAGGCTTAGGGCTCTCATTGTCGGACCTCCATGGGGCTACAACCACTGCTTCCGGATCGAGCAGCACCGGGCAAATGTACTTGTCCATGGCCACGATGTCACGTTGAACCGGCGGTGTCCCTCCTTCGCCAAGGCCTCGGAGGGCCACGGGGCAATCGTCGGTGTAGAAAACTCCGGCAGCATCGAATAACCTTGGCGCTCCCGTTTGGAGGTTCCGGTATGGCATACAAAGAAGAGGCCGGAGTGGTTGTTGATGCGCTGAGCGCCTACCTCGACGCATCGAGGAGCAGCGCTGGCGGCAGCGGGTCGGAGGTGCCGGTGATTCGTCAGCGGCCGCTGGGGGAGGTCATCGAAGGACTTGAGCTGGCGGAGCTTGCTCGAAACGGCGGGCTCATGGGGGAACGGCTGGGCAGGTTCGTGGATGAGTACTTGCTGGGAACCACGCGGCTGCACGCTCCGACGTTCATGGCCCACCAGGTGGCTCCACCGCACGAGAGCGGCTCGCTGGGGGCCCTCATCGACGGGCTGACCAACAACGCCATGGCCATATACGAAATGGGGCCAGCCGCTGCCTCCATCGAGTACTTCGTTATTAACTGGATGCTCGAGAAGGCAGGCTGGATACCGGCACCAACATGCCAACTGCCTCAGCGCTGGGCGGAGGAGTTCGGTGGCGGCGTGCTGACCCATGGAGGCTCTCTTGCCAACCTTACTGCCCTCCTGGCGGCACGAAACGCTGCGGCCCCCGAGTCATGGGAAGAGGGCGTTCCCAAAGACCTCGTGCTGCTGGCCCCCGCCTCATCCCACTACTCTGTGGCAAGGTCAACTTCCATTCTCGGCTTAGGGCAACGTGGGCTGGCCCTGCTGCCTGTTGACAGAGAGGGACGGGTCATTCCGCAAGGCGTAACCGAGACCATCCAGTCGTTGCGAAGAGTGGGCAAGAGGCCGTTTGCGCTAGTGGCCAACTGCTGTCAGACGGCCAACGGCCTCTACGATCCACTTGGGGAACTTGCCGAGATATGCAGCAGCGAAGAGGTCTGGCTTCATGTCGATGGAGCGCACGGCGCCGGGGTACTGCTCTCCTCCAAGCTCCGGCATCTTCTCTCTGGCATCGAAAGTGCCAACTCCCTGACTTGGGATGCACACAAGATGCTGCGTGCCCCGACCCTGTGCGCTGCCCTGCTCACACGACGCCACCAGTGGATCGATTCGGTCTTCCAGCAGGATGCCAGCTATCTCTTCCACGATAAGGAGATGCCAGGTTTCGACTTTGGCTCACGAACCGTGGAGTGTACCAAGGCCGGACTGGGTCTCCGCTTCTTCATGGTGCTGGGAGCGTTAGGCGAACAGGCATTGGGCCGATACGTTGAGCAACAATACGCTCTTGCCCAGGAGGCATGGCAATTTATAAGCGAAAGGCCCGGGTTTTCATGCGCCGTAAGGCCGGACAGTAACATACTGTGTTTTAGAGTCGACGGCAATGATGAGTTTCAACTGGCGGTGCGGGACAGACTTCTTGCTCAGGGTGATTTTTATATATCTTCTGCCGTGACTTGTGGCGCACGTTACCTTCGACTTGTTCTTATTAATCCTGAGACAAGATTATCTCATGTCGAAGATCTGATTAGAAGCATCGAGCAGATAGTTCAGAGTTGGTAGCTCTCCCCCCCACTTGATCCCACAGCCACGCTCTCCCAGCCCGTCAAGCCCCCCAGGTTCTGCGGCTTGCCTTGGTGGGTTTCTCCCCCGTCGAGCCGATGATGGCGCCTCTGGAATACTTCGCTCAGAGCGTCCTGAGGTCATCGCCTCCCGACCGTCAGGTATGGTCAGCAGTCTTGAAAGGTAGTTATGGGCTTGGCGGCGGGTAAATGCTTGACCGCGGCAGAGGGAGGAAGTAGCCTTGGCAACCGTCAG
The DNA here is from genome assembly GCA_964593355.1 of uncultured Myxococcales bacterium. Classification (GTDB taxonomy): domain Bacteria; phylum Myxococcota_A; class UBA9042; order CAIXZC01; family CAIXZC01; genus CAYTWV01. The sequence goes on along the minus strand of CAZQHM010000031.1, from coordinate 45,341 downwards.
ATGTTGTAGGTGCCAGCGCCGGCACGAAGCGTTCGCCGACTAAGCTGTTTCTGGTTGCGCCAGTGTTGCAGTCGGGGTGCAGCGGCCGGATTTGGCGGATAGTGCGGGTGGCGTTATGGTTCCGGGCGTATGGTGCGGCCAGAGGGTCCGCATCTGGCCATGGTGGGCTTTTGGATGAAGAAGGTACTGGTCGTAGCCGAAAAGCCGTTCTTCGTTGACCTGCTGGCAGAGCACGGTGCTGCCACGGGACTGTTCGGCGTTTTGAACGCTGACAACTCAGCTAAAGCCCTTGATATCATTGAATCAATCCTGATCGATGTCGTGGTCGCCGACCTGGAATTGCCGGGCGTTGACGGGTTCGAGCTTTTGCTCGCCGTCAGTCAGCGCTTCCCCACGATGCCATTGGTGACATTATCGTCGGCAAGCCAGAAGGAACTCTCCTCAAGGGTGGAGACCCTGGCAGCGTTGCGATTCCACAGCAAGCCGGTGAACCTGGAGTCACTCATTAACGAAGTGTGCGACGCCATGGACAACGTTGGGGCCAATCAGCGCTGCCGCCCCATTGAGCTCTCCACAACCCTGCAACTGCTTGAGGCGTGCAGACGCACCTGCATGCTGCGAATCAAGGTGCAAGAGACCCCCGCTGGCTTCTTCTACTTCCGTGACGGCACGCTCTTCAACGCCTTCACGCCCAGCCTTAAGGGCGAAGAGGCCATCTTCGAGCTACTGAGGATCCAGGGAGCCACTTTGGGCTTTGCCAAGATTCCAGACCGAAATATTCCTCGAACGGTGGATGCGGACATCACCACGGTACTGCGCCGTGCCGGGCTGCTGAGGAGCCCGCCCGAAGAGAGCTTTGCACCCGGACGAACGTCGGCGGGCATGATTCCACCGGCGCAGCACCGCACCGGGCGAATGCCCAGTCTGCTTGGGCATACGGGCGATGCGCAGTCTGACTATGGCGGCCCTGCGGGTGTAGACCCGACATATGCTGAGGTGCGACCTTCCCGGCGGGTACCCACGCCGAGGAAGTCGGCGCTGGAAGAGTGGCACGAGAGCACTGCGTCGAGGCTACGGCCAAGTTCGGTGGTGAAACAGCTCTACAGCCCCGATGCCGACGACGGAGACGAACTGCTAGAGATTCTGGAGACGCCTCCAAGACAGCAGCGTGGCCATGGCCCGTTTGTCAAGGGTCGACCGCTGGACGATTTGCTTTCGCCAGAGCTGCTTCTGCCGCCAGAGGATTCCGCAATATCGTACGACATCGCCAGGGGGGCTAGACCTCCGGCCCCGCAGCCCAGAAGGGCACCAGACCCAAGAGAGTTGCTCACACGTAAACCGGCTCCCTTGCCACCTATGCCACCTTTGCCCCCGAGGCCAACGGTGGCCTATGAGCATGGCCCCCTGGAAGTGGAGATGGAGCAGCCACCGGACCTTCCCGGCGTGGACACGTACACTCCTCTGGAACTCATCATCGACCCACCCCCTATTGAGTTGGAGTTGCCGCCCACACCTCTGGAAATGGACTTGTTGTCGGACGATGAGCTCGAACTCCTGGACGACGGTCCCACGGCACTGCTGCCCAGAGAAATCACCGGGGAGACCGGTCCCAGCAAGGCTCCGCCCCCCGTCGCTCCGATGCCACCACTTATGCCGGCGGCTCCGGCACCTCTCGTACACCCCTTTACACCGCCGACTCCTCCTGCTCCCTCTGCCGCCCCGCCACCTGGATTGCCACCAGATCGGCCCGTTGCCACGGCGCCTGAGAGCCAAGTTGTCTCTCAGTCTGGGGACGCCACCATCACAGCGGCCGAACCCCCGAATCGCACCAGCGATGCAGGCTTGGCCCCAGCTGCGGTTGCCGTCACATCGGCGCCAGCTGTAGTTGTTGGCCGTCAGTGGCAGATTCGGGTTGCCGCTGCCCTTTCGCCTCTTGGCGACGTTGTAGGTCTTCGGGGCTGCGCTCTGCTGTCCAACAATGGTCTGGCACTCTTCTCCACCATGGGCTGGCCTGTGGCCTCGCACGAAGAGCAAACGGGTTTGGCCACGCGCCCCCTTGCCGATGCCCTGGCGCTACTCAAGGCCATGGGGCTGGGAAACTGCGAGAACATGGGGCTCAGAACAGACAGTGGGACCATCCTGGTCATGCCGCTCAAGGCCCTGATGGCGCTGCTTCCCAAGAAGGCCGAAAGGAAAGCCGCTGATGCCGTTCAAGGTCAGCCGGCGCTCCTTGCTCTCCTTGACAAGGGGGCCTCCACAGCCATGGCCCTGCATCGGCTGGGTCAATGCGAATTGTCCCTGGTTGAGCTCTACCAGGAAACCCAGGAGGAGCCAACATGGCCGCTTCTTCCACATTAAGTGCTACGTTGGACAGGCTGGCCCAGATTGATGGCTTCCACGGTGCGGCCATCGTGTCCGCCGACGGAGAGCCCATGGCCACGGCAAAGGGCGATGGCTGGGACGTGGAGCAGACCTCAGCTCTCGTCTGCAACTTCTTTGCTGCCGCCAGAAAGCTCTCGACGGAGTTGCAGTGGGGCAGCGTGCTGCAACTGGATCTTGCTGCTTCTAACGGTTCGGTAGTGTACCTGCGGCCCCACAGCGCTGCCGGCATCGAGTTCATGCTGCTGCTGGTATGCAAGGCCGAGGCGTCCAAAGCCCTGGTGCGACTTCGAATGGACCAAACGATTCCCGAAATCGCCACGGCCCTCTCCAACGCCTGACCATTTCTGCTGAGAAACAACCTTACCATAGCGCCCGCGGCCGTGAACCTCTCGGCTCCGAATTCGCGATGCACCCCAACTGCGGCTCAGTTCTTGACATTGCCACAACCGAACAGCATCTTCGGCATGTTCGCTGGAGAAAACCATGACACACTCAAGCATGAGCCTTCCTGCAATCAAGCTTCGCCTGGACGTCATCTTCGAGGTTGGCAGAGCCCTGAACTCGGCCATCGACATCGATGAGTTGCTTGCGCTCATCGCCGGCAAGACGTCGGAACTGGTTTCGGCGGACCGCTGCTCCATATTTGTTGTGGACGGAGACAACCGGACTCTTTGGACCAAGGCACAGACGGGGCGAGAGCGCATCAGCATCCCCATCGACAGTGGAATCGCCGGAGCGGCCGCTTCTCAGCGTGCGATGATACACGTAGAGGATGCCTATCTGGATAGTCGATTCAACCCCGAAGTCGACAGGCAGAGTGGATATATAACTCGAAATATTCTTGCTACTCCAATGTTCACAATGGAGGGAGAGCTTATCGGTGTATTACAGGCGATAAATAGCAACCGAGGGGGCTTCTCAACAACGGACATGGCGATGTTTGATGCCATCGCCGGTTTTGCGGCCAATGCGCTGCAAAACAGTCTTCTTTACGATGAATTGAGAAAGACATTTCTGTCAGTTATCGAAGTAATGGCCGCAAGCATTGACGCGAAGCATAAGTATACCGCCGGTCATACAGCCAGAGTCGCCACATATTCTATCGGAATTGCACGTAAAATGGGCTGGGAAGAGAAGGAACTTGACGCACTGCGAGTTGCTGCCTATCTTCACGACTATGGCAAGATAGGTATCCCGGATGCGATACTACAGAAACCAAGCTCTCTTACTGATAATGAGTTTTCGCAGATGAAGAGCCATGCTGAGATTACCAGAGAGCTCTTGAGTAAGATGCACCTTACGAAGCAATACAGAGACGTTCCGCTGGTTGCATCGTCTCACCACGAGCGGATGGACGGTAAGGGTTATCCCTTGGGACTGGCAGGTGAGGAGATTCCCCTGGGCGCCCGAGTCATGGCCGTGGCCGACGTCTTTGATGCGCTGACTTCGGACCGTGACTACCGCAAGGCTATGGAGCCTAAGGCAGCGGTGGAGCTGATGCAACGGCAGGTGGGAACGGCGTTCGATCCCGAGGTCTTTGCGGTTTTCGAGGCTTTCTTCGAGCAAGAGCTCAACTTCGGCACGGCGGGCTGATCTCTTTTGAAAGGCGGACTCTATCTCGAAGCTGCGCAGGGCACCTCTGTGTGGCAACCAAGCACGACCCCAGGTTGGTTCTTGATCCTGCGAGACTCTACCATGTCCGGCATTGGACCACTGGTTCTGCCTGCGAATCTCGAGGCCGCAACAGCTATCTCGTGGGTGCCGAGGTTTTGGGCCGCTACCGCCCACCGCTCAAGAAGGTCCTGGTCGTGAAGAACGTGGCGGAGCAGCGATGCCAGGACAGGGGAGGCATGGTGGGGATCAAGGAAGCCCATGATATTTAGGGCCCATGACTTGCCGGTACAGTCCAGCTTGCTGAAAGAGCGCTCCAACTCCTGAAGGGCGGCCCTACCCTCCTCAACCAGCGCTCCCGCTGCCTCGGCCTGCGCGCTGGGCAGGCTTCGGGAGGTAAGCAGGGATACGTACCATGCGACGAAGCTTCGTGTGGTACAGCTGCGGGTCAGCCTGACGAGGCGGGGGAGGCCCCTGGAATGGGCCGCTACCCTGGTCTCGGCCATGAGCATGGAGGCCTGCTGTGGGCCAAGCCGACGCTCCAGGGTCTGTCTGATGCCCTCCCCTTGAGGCAGCGTGTGCAGGTCGCAGGTGAGAAGGTCAAGCAGGTCCCTGTCGTTGGCCAGGTCCATGTTGAGGTTGTTGTTCAAGGAGAGGGTGGCTGCGGCGCCAAGGGCAAAGGACTCAATCTCTTGGAAATGCTCGTTTCTCATGTCTCTAAAGGTTGCGTTGAGCAGTTCGTACGCAAAGACTCGGAGTCTTCGATAGGGGCCCGGCGACAGGAGCTGGCCTCTTAGCATTGCTGGAGAGACGAAGCCGGGCAAAGAGACCACCAGTTCGTCCACCAGCCTTGAGTTGCTGGTCTGCTGAAACAGTTCGGGCAGATCCTCCATGAGGTATCCAGCTCCGGCTCGGAGGTTCATGAACATCTCCAGGGATGGTGCCTCCGGCGCCTGCGCTCTGAAGAGTTCGTGCAGAATGAGGGCCACTTCTCGGGCGCCCCCCGGCAAGCTGCGCAGGGTGCTTAGCACCGTGCGGTGGAGCAGGGGCACGTCGCAGGTTGCCATGCAGGTGAAGTACCCGGCCCACAGGTACTCTGCGGGCAGTCTGCCTTTGCTGGCCCGTTTGTGCCATCGGCGGGCCATGGCCAATCCATCGTTGCCAAGCCGCGGCAGCACCTGGGTCAGGCCCGAAACCAGTTGGCCCCGAGGCAACCAGCGGCTCTCCTTGAGGGCCGCTTGAGCTTCAGCCACGGCCTCCCGGGGGTGGCAAGCTGCCAGCGCCGTAAGGCCTTTGGCCCATGACTCCGGGTCCCGGGGACGCCACTGCTTCATCAGTGTAGGAAGGTGGTCGGCGATGTGCTGCGGCGGCACGGCTTCCAAGATAGCCAGTCGCAAGGCAGCGGGGCCTTCCCGGAGGTGATCGAACCACAAGGCCGGGGCAGAGGCCAGCAACTCGGCCTCCCAGCCAGGAAGCGTCATCTCCCTTGTCAGCCGAAGCGCCTCAGCCCATTGCCATGTGACGAACAACTCAGACGAGATGCCCGAGGCAAGCGGCGCCCACCGCCTGGCATCAGCATGGTCCAAGCTATCCCGCGTCTCTTGGGAACTCCCAAAGATGGTTCTGGTTTCTGCCTGCATCTGCATGGTTTCCTCCTTGCAGATGCTGTGTCGCTCGGGGCAGGGAAAAAGAAGAAATTTTCGTTGATGCAACCTAACTATTCTTGCCTGCCAGCAGCTCAGCGTGAAACGAACTCCGGACCAGTGGCCCGCTGGCCACCGTCGCGAAGCCCATCTCCAGGGCAATGAGACGCAACTCTTCGAACTCGTCGGGATGCAGGTAGCGATCCACGGGCCAGTGCCTCGTGGTTGGAGCGAGGTATTGGCCCAAGGTCAGAATCGAAACCCCCGATTCAAGCAGCGAGCCCAGCGCATCCAGTAGATCCTCTCGTGTCTCGCCCATGCCAAGCATCAGGCCACTCTTCAGGGGAACGGAGGGATACTCGTGGCTCAACAGGGCCAGCAGTCGCAGCGACCTCTCGTAGTCCGCAATGGGGCGAACTGCCGAGAAGAGCCGCTTCACCGTCTCAATGTTGTGGTTCAGCACATCGGGGGCCGCCGCTGCTACGGCCCTCACGGCATCCCAGTTGCCTGCGAAATCGGGAATGAGCAACTCGATGCGAACCCCCGGGCTCTCTCGTCTGATTCGCTCCACCGTCCTGCAATAGATGCCGGCACCACCATCTTGCAGATCGTCCCTCGTAACCGAGGTTATTACCACGTATCTAAGCCCAAGCTCGGCAACGGCATCCGCCACGCGCGCTGGCTCATCGGCATCTAGGGCCAGGGTGCTGCCAGGAGCCTTATCCACAGCACAGTAGGCACAGTTCCTGGTGCAGACCTTCCCGAGAATCAGAAATGTTGCGGTGCCCAGCGAATAGCAGTGCCCAATATTGGGACAGTGAGCCTGTCGACAGACGGTGTTGAGCCCATACTTCTTGAGCGTCGCACCTACAGAAGAACCCTCATCGCCGTGCTTAATGCCGCTTCTGAGCCACTCTGGAATTCTTGCCATGCGCCCCGACCTCCCGGAAGTGTCTACTGCAAAGCCTTCTTCCGTGCAAGCATGGCATCCAGCTCCGGCCCCAGCAAATCCTTGGAGGACCATCGTTGGAGACCCCCTGGAACCCATTGGGAGAAGCTCTGGATTAGCGCCTCACGCAGCAGCACCCCCGGACCCGAGAAGCCCAACTCGGCCAGAGAGACTACACTTGCACGCAGCACGCCGGCCATCTGGGCGCTGCGCTCTTTGGCCGGGCCCGGGGGTACAAAGTCCAGCAGACGGTGCTGGTCGTTGTGGAAGAGTATCGAACCATGCTGGAGCATCACACCATTGCTCTTCACCTGAGCGCTACCCACAAGCTTCCGGCCCCCAACGGCAATCTCGTACGCCCCGGCGGTGCTGAAACAGGGGTTACCAGGCAATCTCTTGCCCTCCGAAGGGGGCTCCCCCGAGGTAACCTCGGCATGGATGCCAACGCTATTCAGAGCAGCGAGCAGCGGCTCAGCAACCTTTGCAAAGCTGCCCTTCACGTCACCGGACACAAGCGGATTGTCCACGCGTGCCGCCAGCGAATAGGTCAGCTCTCGGTGATGCCACACCGCACGCCCCCCGGTAGCACGCCTGACCAGGCCAATACCTTCCCGTTCCACAGCTCCCAGGTCCAGCTCATCCTCTGCCTTCTGGAAGCGGCCAAGTGAAATGCAAGCCGGGGCCCACGAGTATACTCTGAAGGCCACATCTATGGTGCCCTCTGCCACCATTTCGGCCAGCCGCTCATCCACGGCCATGTTCCATGCCCCCGTCCCTGCGGTACAATCGAGAAACACCCTTCGCATCGTTTCACCAGCCAGGAAAATGTGGCCCTCGTCGGCCTTGCGACGCCCATTACACCTCCCTGTCGCCTCCGTCAAGGATAGTATCTTCGTGAACTTCGTTACGTTGATGAAGCCCTCTCCCAGCGCCCAGCGGCTGGGCCGCAGCATAGCAGGCTATTGCCAATGGGGCTTGAACATGAGTTCGGGCGCCCCGTAGCCACGGCGACCTAAGCGGGGCAAAGATGTAGATTAGATGATGGGCAGAGGCAGACGCCGACTAGTTTTCGGCCTTGGGCTCTTCCGCCTTCGGCTCTTCAGCCTTGGGCTCGGCGGCCTTGGGCTCGGCGGCCTTGGGCTCTTCAGCCTTGGGCTCTTCGGCCTTGGGCTCTTCGGCCTTCGGCTCTTCAGCCTTGGGCTCGGCGGCCTTGGGCTCGGCGGCCTTGGGCTCTTCAGCCTTGGGCTCGGCGGCCTTGGGCTCTTCTACCTTGCCACCGGTAGGCAGTGGGGCTGCTGGCTGATTTGGGTCCTCGACCTTCTGCTGCTTCTGGATTCCCAGCATCTCCTGGGCCTGCGGCTCCAGCTTATCGAAGGCGGCCTGGACCGGGTCGAACATGGAGATGGCCTCTTGGGTTGCTCCCATGGCCAGGTACTCACGAATGCCGGCCAACTGCGGGTCAAGGGCCTGGAATTCGGCGGAGAGCTTCTTTGCCTTGTCAGCGAGCTTGCGGTCCTTCTTTGCATCTTTCTTCACAAACTCGTCGATCTTTTTAATATAATCGTGAGCCTTAGACTCAACCTTACGCATATTCTTTTCAAGTTCTTCAGCCTTGACCTTCAACTCGGCCTCGAGTTTCTTGGCTTCCTCGTCGGCCTTGCGCATCTCCTCTTCCATCTTCTTCATCTGTTCGAGGAGTTTACGGGTCTGGTCGAGAGCCTTCTCGGCCTCTGTTACGTCGGTGCCGCCTTTTCTGGCAGCGGCGATGTACTCTTCATAGGCCGGGATGGCTCTTTCAAAGTCAACCAATCGCGTCTGATACAGTCTGGCAATACGAAGAAGCAGATCTGTTCTCTGGGAATCCAGTGCTGCTGCCTTACGATAGAGTTCAAAGGCCTTATCGAAGTCATGCAGACCAAGCATTGCGCCACCCAGACCAATTACCGCCTCCAAGTGGTCAGGGTGGGTCTCCAGCACATACTCATACTGGTCCTTCGCTGCCTTGTAATTCAAGTAGTTAAGGAAAATTGCTGCAATATTGAGTCTCGCCTCGATATTATCGGGATTGGTGTTAATCGCTGCAGCGAAGTTAGCAACGGCTCTCGGGGTGTCACCCAACTTGTAGTACACCAGTCCGAGGTTGTTGTAGGCTTCGGTGGATGTGCGGTCGAAGGCAAGCACCTTATTTTCGAAGACCCACTTGGCAATCCGAAGTTCGCCTCTGAGCAGGTAGATAAGTCCACGGGTATTGAGGCCTACGACGTTGGCTGGCTGCAAGGTGAGCACTGTTTGGACGTACTCTTGGGCTTGGGCCAGGAGGTCCACCCTTCGGTCGGCGTTCTTCTCCTGCTCGGCCTTCATGAGCCAGTAGAGGGCCAGGGCGTTATTTGCGTCGACGTTGTCTGAGTTCTGGATGATGACTTCGTCGAGCAGTTTCTTGGCCTTGCTCTCCCACTCCACGCCCTTGGTGACGTCACCTGCGCCATAGAACTCTTTGGCCTTGGTCAAATAGACTTTCCCGATATAGGCCTTTGCCGAGCCCTGCTGGGGGTTGGCGTCCATGGCTTTCTGATAGATCTCGAGGGCCTTGTCACCTTGGCCGAGTCTTTCGTAGACCATTCCGAGGTTGAAATAGGCTTCCAGGAACTTGCCGTCCTTCTCGATAGCTTCCTGGAACTTGGCCTCTGCGCCTTTGTAGTCTGGCGGCATGGAGTAGACGGCCACGACGCCATCGCGGAAGGCCTTCTGGGCCTCCACTTCCACGCCTTCGACCCACTCTGCCTTCTCTGCGACTTTGACCTTTCTGATTTGCAGGCTCTTCTCAAGGTCCTCTCTGCGCTGTCCATCTCCCTCTTCCTGGGCTGCGGCCGGGGCAGCGGGAGCCAGGATGGCAACCAGACCTAGGAGGGCCAGCGAATCTCTAACAAGCGTCCTTACGGCGGACGAATCTTTCATGAACCTCATCTCTGCCCCTCCTACTTGCTTTCCGACTTGCCATCAGCCGATGGAGCATCTTTAGACTGAGCATCGCCGCCCTCTTTAGGCGCCGCCTCCTCTTCCTCCTCAGATGCTGCCTCACCGGACTGGCTGCTGGCTTTGGCCTCGATGGTTACGAAGTCGACCTCGACGTCCCCTCTTCTGAGCCCTCTGATGAACGAGGTAGACATGAGGGTATCCTTGGCCTTTCCTGCATCGACCAGCGGCTCGTTGTCAATTGGGAAATCCTGAGGCGTGAGCTTCGCTGCCATCCTGCCTGACTGCTGCGACCACTCACTATAGACCCCAAGTCGGTGGGCCATGAGAATGGCCTGCTTGAAGTTCAATCTGGCCTTCTCCTCAAGTGGGTCGGCGTAGTTCTGTTCCAATTCGAACTTGTAGGCATCCTGTTCGGCCTCGCTGAGGCCGTCAGGCAGGGGGGCCGCATACAGGGTCTCGGCGAACTCGTGGTAGAGCCCGCCAATCTGATAGTAGGCAGCGGCGGCCCAGGCTTTAGCACCGACCTTGATAACCTCCTCGAAGAGCTTCTCAGACTCCTGGTGCAACTTGGCCTTCTTCTCCAGGGTGCTGGAGAGGCGCCAGAAGTTACCGGTATCAATCGTAAACGTGGAGAAGTCATAGTAGGAGTACTGAGCAATAATGAACGCAGCATGAGCAGCATAGAGCCGACCCTTCTTCTTGCTGTCGGCATCCAATTTGTCAAACGCCTTGAGTGCGGCTGTGCAGTGTGAAAGAGCATTCTTTCGATTCTTCTCACGATCCTGATCGAAGAGGGCAGCAGCGGCTTTTGACAGAGCCTCAACGATCATCACGCCTTTGTCCTTATACTTCTTTGAGAAGCCGGTGTAGAGCTTGTAAGCTGCATCAAGGTTGCCCCGCTCGCGCTCGGTATCGGCAACTTTGAGGTATGAGCGAGCGGCCCACTCATGCTTCGGGAACAATGAGAGGAAGGTCTGGAACGCCTTGATGGTGCTGTCGTGTTCTTGGAGGGCCTGATAAATCGTGGCAGCGTTGATGATGGCGCGTGGCGTTGCCGGGTTATCCTTGAACTTCGCCATGGCCATGAAGGCAGCACCGGCCTTATCGAACTGGGTCTGCGCTTCATAGATCTCGGCGATGACGAACTGAGCCTCGGCCGCCTTCTCACTCTTAGGATAGGTCTTGATAAGCTCTTCGTACTTATCAATAGCTTCACGGAGCTTCTTAGACCGGGCATACAAATAAGCCAGCGTGTAGGTAGTGAACGCCATAATCTCCTTGTTCTTCTTGAACTCTCTGGAGAGGCGATTCAACTGGTCGATGGATGCCGAGGTCTTTCCTTCCAACTCGTAATCCTGTGCCAAGCGGGTCATGGCCGTGGCGATGATCATCTCGAGTTCGGGTTTGGTCTTGAAGAGGAAGTTACGCTCTGCGATGAGCTTGCGGGCCCACTCTTCGACCTTTTCCCAGTTTCTGACCCGGAAGTAGCAGTCCATGATCATAGTGGCAGCGATGGCAGCGAAACGGTGTTTGCTGTCATACTTGAAAATGTTTTCGAAGCGGAGCACGGCATCCTGGAACTTGCCGTGGCGGTAGAAGGTCTCCGCAGCGATATACATGATATTAGGGATCATCTCACCACGAGTCGGGTACTTCTTGCGGAACTCTGGGTCCTTGCGCGCCTCTAGCAGCAGCTCAGTGTACTTATCAGCAGCTTTGATGTAGTCCTCTTCCATGGGGTGAAGGTCTGTCTCATTGACCTCAACTTCGGCTTCGGAGCGCATCTGCTCTGCTGAGACCTTCTGGACCTGGACATCGCCCTTCTTGGCTCTCTCTCTCAGGCCGGCGTCGGCCATGAGTTCTTCCTGGCAGTAGATAACACCAAGGGCTGCATCCTCGACGAACTGGCCCTTTTTGTCCTTCTCAATCACGAACTGGTACTGTTCCGAGGCTCGCTTGTAGTCCTTCAAGTTGAAGTAGAGAATTTCTGCGTACCAGAAGTTAATCTCGTAGGACCTTGGGCTTTCAGGGAAGCGTCGCAGGTACTCAGCGTAGTACTCGGAGGCCTTCATGTAGCTGGTTTCCGCCTGACCCTTCTGGCCCTTCTGCTCCAGCTTGTCGGCGTCGACGTGGTAGTGGTTGGCGACGTAGAAGACCAACTCTTCAACCATCTTGAGCGCCTGGTCCACTGCTTCGGTGTTGCTCTCTTTGTTCGCCAGCATCCAGGGGCTCTCGTTGCGGAAGTAGGACATGATTTCGTTGATCACGTCTTCAATGCCGCCCCACACAGCCTGCTTCTGGGCGATGTCGAGGATAGTCTGGTAGTAGTCGGGAATTCGGGGACCCACGGGCCACTTCTGAATGAAGTGGTAATAGAGTTCCAAGGCGTCCTTGTCTTTGCCCGAGGCAACATAGAGTTCGCCGATGACGTGGAGCTTCTCGTAAGCCCCTTCCTCCTGGATCTCCCTTGTGTAGTACTCGAGGGCTCTTTCCCAACCATCGTCCACTTCCACGTAGGAGAGGATCATGTCATTGAGGGCCTGCTCTCTAAACTCGACCTTGGCGCGCCCGTCGTCCTTCTTGATGGCGTCCACCACCTGATGGAAGGTCTCGAGCCCTTTCTCAAACTCCGCCAGATTGTAGTACACCCACGCCAGCTTATACAAGGCATAGTTATACATGCCAGCATTAGGGTGGTTGTTGATAATCTTCTCGTAGTTCGTTTTTGAGTAGTACATGTTGCCGGTTTCGAAGAAGTGCTCACCCAGGTGCAACAGGGCCTGAGGAATCAGCCTGCTGTTGGGGTGGCTCTGCTCCAGCGACTGGAGATACTTCACGCCCTCTCTCTGAAGCTGCACGTCCTTGTTGCCGCCACCGGCCTCAAGTGCGCCTCGTCCAAGGTAGTAGAGCACTTCATCGATACGGGCATAGTCCTGGTACTCGCGCAGAATGCGCCGGTAGTACTCCAGGGAGAGGCCGTAGTCCTCCTTGGGCTCCTGGGGGCGCTCCTGGACAAGCTTTTCTTCGAACTTGTCCATGGCTTCCATCCAAACTTTTCTAGCCTTGAGGTACTGATAGTGGCTCTCTTCCCAGTGGGCCTCGGCAAGGCGGAAATAGATCTCCGCCCTGTTGCCGTACCCTGACTGCGCCGCCAGCAGTTCCTCCATCTTCTTGATGGTGTTCCTGCGGATTTCGGACTTCTTGACCTCCATCTCCTCGACTTGCTTGGAGAGGTTCGCCGTTTCAAACTCCACAAGAGACATGGACTTTTGTACGCAGAACTTCTTGAGGGAGTCGCAAATCTTGCCCTCAGGACAGTCAGAGTCGCGTTCGCATTTTCCTTCTACTTCGGCGCTCTTTTTCCCTTGTACTTTCTCCAGTTCTCTTTTCTTTCTCTCGTCTCTCTTCAACTCCTGCCCAACGGCGGAAGAGGCGAAGAGTACCAACAGGAGGGAGATGAAGGTCCTAGACATCATTTCAAGCACCCCTCTTTAAGGAAGCTTCTGTAACTCCAAACTTCGTCAATCCAGTATTCACCCTCGAAAGGCCATTCCAGCGCATCAGACCCAACGATGGCTCTGCTGCCTCCGGTATCCTTGCCCACGCCTGAGATCTTCTCGACGGCCTCCACGACGCTGCTGGCAATGCCGGCCTTCTCCAGGGCATCAATCTGCGACCTCTGGAATTCCTTGTACACCGGATTCTCCTGGACCTGAGCGAGCATCTCGGACTCGGTCATGCCACGCTCTTTGGCTGCCACCAGGGCATCCACGGCTCGGTCCAACTTCTCCTTGTTGAGCAGGAGCTGGGTTTCCATCTCGAGTTTCTCCATCTCAACCTGGTCAAGGTCCACTTCGACCTCGGTGGCTCGGATGCCGAACTCTTTGAGGGCAACTCGCACTTCTCTCTCAAGCAGTTCCTGAATGAGAACGCCAATGGCGTTCATCTGCGAAGCCCGCTCGGCCTCAAGAATGGCAAGGCGCTCTTCGGCGAATCTTCCAAGCACAGCGCTCTTCGCTTCGATCTGAGCCTTCTCCCACTCTATCTGCTTGATAGTGCGGTACATGTTGTGGAATTCAACATGGCTCAGCACCGGATAAAGCAACTGAACGGGCAGGTTACCGTAGGTGGTGCCGCCATCAAGCACCGCCTGGAGAGCAAGATAGAACTCCGAGGGGGTTCTCATGGAGCGGAGGAACTCCTCCAGCGGAATCTGGAGCGTGGAGATCTTCTCCCGGAACATATTGAGGCTCTCTTTAGCCATGTCATAGTGGCACATGTTCAGGTAGATGGTAGCTTCCATAATCCAGAGTTCAGGATAGAAATAGTGAGAGAAGAACGGGGAGTGTAAGGCGTGCAGGCTTCCCAGGGCTCGACCGAAGTCGCCCTTCTTGAAGAAGCTCCAGGCCGACTCATAGAGGGCCGTGGCCTCCTGCAGGGACTCCCGGGGGACCTTTCTGAAGTAGTAGATTGCGGCATCATAGTCGCCGAGGGTTGCTGCGATTCGGGCCAGAGCCATAAAGGCCAGGTGGGCCACGGCCTCCTGGGAACCGTTGTTCTCCTGGGCCAGAATGGCCATCTGGAAGGACTCAACGGCGGACTTGTACATCTTGGTTCTGACCTGAATGACGCCCCTCAGGTAGTGTGAAGCAGCAAAGTCCGGGGCCTTCTCGCCAACTTGCTCGAAGTACTTGAGGGCCAACGAGTAGTTGCGGTTTTCGAAGAAGAACTCGCCCAGGAAGTAGTTGAAGCTGTCCTGGAAGCTCTTGTCCATGTTGCCCACGAAGAAGCGGGTCAGGTTCTCCAGGGTGGGATAAGAGAGCTCAAGATGTGACCTTGCTTCTCGGAGCAGTTCAAAGGCTCTCTGGAAGTACATGCGGTCTGGGCCCTGGAGCACTACATCCACCAGAAGGTCCCCGGCGGATTTCCAGAAGCCAGCCTTGGCCATGGCCAGTGCCATACCGAAGTTTGCTGCGTAAGCCTCTTCGGACTCAGGAGCATAGTTGCCCTGCTCCAAGAACTTCTGGAAGGCGGGCACCGCTGCCTGATAGTCGCCCTTCTCGGCCAACTCCATGGAGGAGCGAAGCGCCTGCTGGGCCTGGATGCGCCTGGCCTCGGCAAGTTGCTGGTCCCGTATTTCGGCCTGCCGCTGAGCCTCGAGCCTGGCCCTTTCAGCCTCGGCCCGAATCTCCTCGGGGGTCTTTTCCACCACCACGGGTTGTGTCTCTGTGGGACCAGTCTCCGTGGGGCCGGTCTCCGTGGGGCCGGTCACCTCGGGTTCAGCTCCGAAGGTCCTGGGCGTGTTCATCATGAAGGCGATGACCTCCTGAGGAACGCCGGCACCCTTGAGCTCAAGGATCTCAGATATCTCAAGATTGAAGATGGTACGGTCTTTCTTAATCGCCTTGATGATCTCGTCGGCGCTGACACCAAGCTTGGCAAGCGTGATGATCTCGTCCTTCGAAATCGCCAAAGCAGTAGCGCTGGAGAGCACCCCCAAAAGGAATGCCAGCGCCGTAGCTGCCAGAATAGGTCTTCTCATCGTATACCCCCGTTCCAGGCTATGGCGAACTAGTCGAAGAAGTACGAAACACCGATTGTGAGCTCTGCGGGCCTTGCGGCGCCGTCGCTCAGCAGATTCTTGCCTGCCTGGTCATACTTTCTTGCAGGGAAGAAGTACTGTCGGTAGTCCAGCCTGACGGCGATGTTATTGTTGAAGAACAGCTTGAGACCCGTGCCGACGTTGCCGGCCACGTCCACCACAGCAGTCTCTTTGCCCAACTGCATGATGGGGCGAATCTCGGTGCCGATGGCGCCGACGCCCATGGAGATGTGCCAGTCAAAATGGACCAGCTTCCAGGTCAGGAATCCCAGCTTGCCGTGCAGCGGGCTCCAGAGGCCGTCCAGACCTGCGGTCCAGACCACGGACTGCGGCACGTTGACCTTGTAGTCATAAAGCTGCGAAATACGGTCGGCCAGGTCGGACAGGCTGTTCAGCATGTAGGAGCCGAACATCTCGAGGGCGATGTCCTCGGTGATGTAGTAGCTGACCCTGCCGCCCAGGGGGAAATAGATCTGGAAGTCGTCGTTGGGTATGGCGCCCGAGAAGAGCGTCACTTCAAAGCGGCCATCCTTCTGGACCAGCCGCTTCTGGATCACCTTCACGTCACGCTTCTCTGCCCAATACTTGTCCACGTACTGGTCAAGCATGGTCTTCTCTTGCGCCCAGGCACTGGTGGGACCGTAAAACAGTCCGACCAAGGCCACCAGAACTACCGAACGAAGGATGAAGTTTCCTCTCATAGTACCCTCTCCATCAGGATCGTAAGCTATTCTAAAAAGTTTCATGGCAACCCTTGCCTGAATTCCCTAATCTTGCTCTTCCGAACCGTCCGACGGCGCCGGGAAGCAGTTCACAGACTTGTCTGCCGGGCAGTTCCAGTCGTCGGGGAACGCCAGGGCAGCGGTGTCGGCATACTTCAGCTCGGCCATGACGCCTGTAATAGTAACCGAGGCGTCCTCGGGATCCGGCCTGAAGTTGGCATCAACAACCCATGCGCTGTTGGGATCTTCGGGGTTGTCCAGGTACCACTCGCCATCCTTATCATAATAGAAGACGGTGGGCTTGACCGTGCTGGGAGGCATTGGCGGCCTGGGAGGCCTGCAAGCGCCTGAGCAGCAGACTGTGGGCACATCCTTGATCTGAACGATCTTGGGCTCACGGTCATTAGTGGACTGGAAGATTCTGATGAAGACTTCGGCAGTGCCGCAGCCGCCCTGCTCGCCGTCGGGAGACCAGACTTCAGCGCTCTTGCAGGTGAGGCTCTCCTTGTCGCACCAGTAAGTCATGGTGCCGCAAGCCCTCTGGGGGATGCTATCTGCCGGCGGTGTGCAGATGCCGTCGTCGTCACCGGGGATGCAGGGCTTCCTGACGCTGACGCGGGCATCGCCGCTGGTGGACTGGCCCGAGGCCGACTCGTCGGCGAACCTGAAGGGGCTCTCTGCCTTCACAAGGATTGAGCCGTTGTCGGGAAGGACCTTTCCTTCGCCGGCCAGGGTGTATACGTGGCCGCGGTTGGGCTTGGTGTTCTGGCCCAGCCACGAGGTCAGCATGGAGAAGCGCCAGTAACCTCTGAAGGTGTAGCGGATGTGCAGCAGGATGGAGGAGAGGTAGTCCTTGAGGTTACCCTTGCCAATCTCTGCGGTGTTCACGAAGACGTGGTGGCCGCCCGTCAGGCACGCTACTTCCAGCTGCCTGCCATCTCGCTCTTTGTAGCCTTTGGCAGCAAGCTGAACGAAATGCACGGGGATTCTGTCCGCCATGTCCTGAGCGTTGATCATGGACTGAATCTCGGAGAACTCAGTGTAGTACTGCGTGCAGGGCTTGGCACAGACGTTGAGTTCAGCGGCCGACGGCGAGCAGGTGTCCGGACCATCGTTGATGACCAGGATGTGCTTGAAATCGGCGGAGTTGGCCACTTCGGAGACATTCATGAACTCGTAGGCATCCTTGAGGGCATACCACAGAGGCGAACGACCCTGAACAGCCTCGGCCTCAACAGTGAGCAGCGGCCCGCCGACGCCGTCGGGATCGGGCCCCAGCACGAAGGAACGCTGGGTGTCGAAGCAGTTCTGCTTCTTCACATCGTAGGTCGGGTCAGCCTCAGAGGTGAGATCGCAAACCACGTCGATCTTGTTCTCGTTGTACGTGAACACTATCAGATCGTCGTCGGGGTTCAGCGACTTGATCAACTCTACCACGGCGTTGAGGCGCAGGTGCGCCGGATCGGTGGCGTTGGGGCTGAAGTCGAAGCCGGCAGGGAAGTTGGCCACGGCCCTGGACTTGGTGTCCTCGTTGTATGGCGGGAAGGCATTCACCAAACCGCTCATGGAGCCGCTCATGTCAACAAGCACTGCCAGCGCCACACGGCCTCGCACCGCATCGCCCCTACCATAGGAGTAGAAGTCAACAGCCCCGATGTCCAAGCCATCGGCACCGCCCTTCTCGCCCGAGCACCCCGTATCCGTGGTGTCCGGGTACTCCTCCATGCAGGTGAGAGCGAGCTTGAAGATGCTCGGCGTCACCAACTCAGGCTTGACCACCCGCTTGTCGATCCGGTCGAAGGGCTTAATCGAAAAGTCTCGCTCTTCTTCTTCGCCCTTCTTCGACGTTCCCTGGAAGAGAACGTTGATGATCACGCCGTCGGGGTTAGATTGCCCGGCGCGGCACACGGGCTCGAACACCGCAGCCCCTGTCTCGTTCACGGTCTTCTTCGCCGGAACCGCGCTCATCACAACCAGCTGGTCCCACTGCACCTCGCTCACATGAAGCTGGACGTGGGAGTCGCAGGAATACGTCGCCCAGCAGCCGAGCATGACAATTCCTGCGGTCAATAGCCATTTACCGCGTCTTCCTGGTGCAGCTCTCATAAAGCCCCTCACACCTTTTGTAAGTTACCAAAAAAACCAAAACCAAAACGTCCGGACAGGGGGCGCACACCCCACTACCCGCTGAATCGGGGATTCTCGCCTCCGGTTCCGGCAGTGTCAACGATTATTTCGGCTGAATCACTCTCCATATTCCAATGCCAGCATCGCACCGTTGACGAGGCGCCCCTTGTTGGCGTAACCTGCGCCCCGGTCGACAATTCTCCGCCGGAGGTTCCAGTGCTTCGACTCACCGTTACCAACGGACACTTCGAAGGTGTAACTGTGGAGGTCTCGGACAGTCTGGCTATCGGCCGCTCGCACGACAGCGGACTCTTCGTCCCCGACCCACAGGTCTCACGCCGCCACTCCAGGGTCTTTCGCGATGGTGACCGCTACTGGCTCCAGGACGAAGGCAGCCACAACGGCACATACCTTAACGAAATCCGCATCGAGGGCAAACGAACCCTGCGACATGGCGATGCTGTCAGGGTGGGGAACACGCTGCTCTCCGTAGACCTCACAGGTTTCGTGCTTGCCCAGGCCCCCCTGCGGATGGAGGACGACGCCAAGGACGTCGCCTTGACGCTCGAGCGTTCGGCCAAGGATTTGGCCCCCCCAAGTCTCGAGGCGCTGGCCTCGGATCCCAACATCGAGGGCTTCAGCTTCCCCAGCGTTTCCGAAATCCGTACAGCGTCGGACCGCTCCCTTTCTATGATCGTTGCTAATGCCAAGCGCTTTGCCACCCTCTTTCACGTCGCACGCTCGCTTCAAGAAAGCACCGACATCGAGAGGCTGCTGGCAAACATGCTGGACAGGGTGTTCAAGGTGCTGGACGCCGACCGGGGGGACATCGTTCTGGTGGATCCCGACACCGGGGAGCTCAAGCCGGTACTCTCCATGGACCGACGTGGTCAGCTCTCGGACACGGTGCGCATATCCCGCACCGTCATGAAGCGGGTTCTCAACAGCATGATGGCCGTCATATCCACCGACGCGCCAAACGACCCCCGCCTCGACTCTTCTGAGAGCATCATAATGTATGGGATGCGCTCCATCATGTGCGTCCCTATGATTACTAAGGACAACGTTCTGGGGCTCATTCAGCTGGTCAACGAACGTGACTTCGCCGCCTTCAGCGAGGACGACCTCTACCTGGTCTCAGTTATTGCTGCTCTGGCGGCCGTCTCCGTGGAGAACGCCAAGTTATATGAGAAGCAGCGCCACAACATCGACGAGTTGAAGGTGGCCCACGAAGAGCTTATCCGGGCCCAGCAGGAGTTGCTGCTCAAGGAGCGCATGGCAACCGTGGGGCAGACCGCCGCCGGGTTCGCCCATGAAATAAGAAACTCGCTGGCTCCCATGACGCTGGTCCACCTCCTCAGGGAGAAGTACCAGGACGATGCCGAGACTCAGGAGCACTGCCAGATTCTCATCGAGGCCCACAAACGAATTCAGTCTATCGTGGAGGAGCTGCGCAACTACACCAGCGGCGGTGTTGCCGATGGTGTGGCAGCGGTGCCAGTCAGCCTCGACACGCCCATGGGCGCCGCCATCAGGTTCCTTGGCTTCGACCGTGAGGTCAACCGCCACAAGCTGGACCTGGTCATAGAAGATGCCCCCACGGTCATCGTGGACCCCGAGCGCATAAAACAGGTGGTTGTCAACCTGGTTCGCAACAGCGCACAAGCAATCGGCGACGCCCCCGACGGGCAGATCACCGTTCGCCTCCTTCGCCGGGGCGGCAACGCCATTGTGCAGATAGAGGACAACGGTCGGGGCATTCAGTCCGACGAAATCGACCTGATTTGGGAGCCTTTCTACTCAACCAAGCCTGACGTAGGCATGGGGCTTGGGCTGGACATCTCCCGCAAGATCGTCGAGCAGCACGGCGGCCGAATCGAGTGTGACTCGACACCAGGACAGGGCACAACCATGACCATTCTCCTGCCGTTGGCCGCCGGACCCGGGCCCGCCACGCAACCCGTATCACTTCGCTCCAAGAGTCAGCCCGAGATTCCCGTCTTCGCCGTGCCGGACCTCATGGACACCGACGACAGAAACTGAACCTTACGGCCGCCTTGCTTCCATGACCCTGGTTGCCGTCTCACGCAACAGCTCGTGCACCGAGGCCTCGGTTGCCACCTTGCGCAGCAGCTGAAGGTCGAAGAGCGGCAGAAAAGCTGTGGCGACATGTACCGGTGTGTAGGGGTTTCGCACTATTGCCTCTTGAACAGCCCGTCTCACGCCCCACTTCCTGTGCGATGCGATGACAAGCAGCACCTCGGGGCGGGCGGGACGCCTTGCGGCCCATGTGACAACGTCAAGCTCAAGCAACTTCGGGTTGTCCAGGAGAATGGCCATCACCGCAGGGTCATCCTGCTTCCCCAGCCTCAGCAGCATGCTTCTATCCTGCAACCGGGCCTTCCACTTCCTCATGCCCAGAGGCATCTCGTCGAGCTGGGTGTCGGGCATCTCGGTGCTACGTCCACCGGCCCTCACCGCTTGCAGAGGCAGGAGAAACCTTACCCAGTGAGCTTCATCCCGGGCCGCCAGCACATTGTAGACATCCTCCCTAACCCGTTGAGGCAACTCGTCGCCCGACATGGCCAGCCTGATGACCCCCTGGTAGACCAGTCGCATCCGTTCGTTGCTCATGCGTGGGGCCAGGTAGGCGATCATCTCCGCAAGCAGTTCGGCGGGTCGCTCCGAGAGGAACTCCTTTGCCAGCCGGTCCAGAATAAGGGGATCCTGGGCGATGGTCAGTCGCTTCACAATCTGCTCAACCCTTGTCTCGTACCCGGCAACCAAGTGGAGCCCTCCCAAGCTCTGGAGACAGTCACATCATAGCCCGGAAACCTTGCGCAATTCCAGGTTCTCCCCAACCAGGGCCCAATAGTAGAACCCACCGGCAAAGGGGACCGGGGCCGTGAGGATTCGACCGCCTCCCCCACCCCCATCCAACAGCTTGCCACCCAACACCCACACCTCGCCCTCTTCCGTATAGGCCCAGAAGAGGGTGGCCCCCGCAAGCTCAAAAGGAGGCTTGATCCGGATGGCGCCGATCTCCATCCGGCCACCGTGCCACCAGCGAACGGTGCGCCCTTCGGCAACAAGGAACCAGGCACCGTCGCTTCCGGCCAGGGTTTGCCGTACGGGACCGGCCAAAGGCACCTCTCCCTGGGCCGTGTGGAGGCTCCATTGTGCACCCAACCTGGCGGCAAAGACATCAATCACACCCCACCGGTTTCGCACCACATTCTGGGGCAGTACCTCCCCCAAAGTGGGCGAGTCCGACCCACCGGCAGACCTCCAGAATGCCCCATCTTCCCCCTTGCACAACAGCCTTACTCCCCCCTCGGTACAGCCTATGCCCAGCACCCTCTCGCAACAGAGATGCCCCCCTGCGTCCCAGGCGCACTCACCTTTGGGCCCCTGAGTTACCAGCACCGGCCCGCTGCCGCACCAGACAAGAGAGTCCACAGCCCCATCGGTGCTGGCGGCCCCCACTGTGGTCTCGCCCAGCAGAACCGTCGCCCTTCCATCCTTCTCGCCCACGGCCGCAACACTGTTGCCTTCGGGCGAGAGGCCCATGGGACGCACCAGAGGGAAGGCCTGCGTCAGCGTGCCATTGAACCAGAAGGATTGCCCCGCCCCATCAGAGAGCGTCACGACGCCGAAGGGAGCCCCAGACCTCGTATACCCGAAGCTCCAGATTGCCGCGGCAGCACCTCCAAGGTGCTTCGCCCCGACGAAGGGACCCATGGGGCCTACCCCCAGCGGCTCTACGATTCCAGCAGGCGAAAAGCCCAAGCCCTCGGTGCCCGATGCCTGGGTCTCTCTGCCTTTGGAGTCAACCACCAGGCTCACGGAACCTCTCGACACAGCCGCTGCCCATTGGCCCGGCCCGGTCCAGAAAGCCGTGGTTACGCCATCCCAGGTCGAGTGGGCCTTGCCGTCAACCCAGAGAGTCCAGCTTCCTTTCTCTTCGAAAGCCATTAGCAGGTGTTCTCCAGTTGGGTCGAAGGAGACCCAATCCAGGCGGCCGGATACCGGCACTTCGCCGAATGGAGTGTGCACCTGCATCGTGCCATCCCTCTGAAGCATGGTGAAGGCGTAGCGGTCGCCAGCGGGGGCCACGACGAACATGGCTATCTTCTGGCCACAAGCGACCTTTCGGGTCCCATCAACGAGGCACTCTTCGGCGCCCTTTCGAACCACGGCCACAGGGGCATCGCCAACCCAGGAGAAACGCACGGGGGCCCCTGAGAATGTCCAAGGGTCCGGCGAGAGAGCCACCTGGCGAACGGTGGAGAGCGGTCGCACCTCCTGGTGGCGGGGTGATGCCGTGAAGCGAAGCAGGGCAACCCAGCCTCCCTCCCCGGACCTTGTTGCCATCACCACTCGTGAACCGCCCCGATAGCCCCACTCTTCGTCGCCAACCTTCATGTAGCCTTGGAGCACATCAACGGGCGGCATCACCATGCTGCTAAACGGTCCCACGCTGCCCTGATTGCTGGTGAGGTGCCGCTCCTCACCCGAAGACCATGCATAGGCCCACCGCTCGGGCCCTTTCACGTGCAGTTGTTCCACCGTGGGAGCCTCACCAAGCGGGGCACCGTCCAGAAAGACCCTGGTGCTCTCTCCCGACTCAAGGGCCATCATGAGGTGCTGACCAGTTACGTCGGTGGCAATCTGCCTCTTACTTACCACAACCTCAGGCACGGCGAAGACAACTTCACTAGCCGGCTGAGCCAAGGATAACGAGGGCTGATAATATTCAAAAACAAGCGATAACAATACAACAAGTATTCCAACAACACTCCGCATTTGCATCTCCACGCTTGGGCGCCCCAAGCCAACGGGACGTATGCCGTGATACTACCCGCCTTGGTGAGCAGAACAAGGGGAATGGCCGGCTTCGTGGCCGCAGACTCACTGGGGCGTGGTGATCGTCAGTTCGTAGTGGTTCGCCTGAGGCTTGCCGAAGAGTTCGTCACCGGAGTCGACCATGAGGTGATAGTAGCCCGAGTCCAGCGGCAGGTCGGTGAGTAGCACGGTGTCCCATTGGGCCACCTCGCAATGGACTATGTTGGCAACGAAGCAGCCGCCCTGGAAGAGGACCAGGGCGGGGGTGAAGCCGTCGTCGAACTGAAGTCGGATGGTGACCTCCTTGGCCTCATCCAGCTTGAAGTAGTGGACCGTATCGGGACCATCGAAGGTGGCCGGGGCGCATGAGAAACCCAGGTTGTCATCCTTGCCGATGGTGGTGTTGTAGAAGGTAGTCGAGTAGCCATCGGGGAGAGGGTCGCCCCCGTTTATCCTGAATGCATCAGCGCAATGCTCGCCGCTGTTGCTGCCCACGCACGAAGAGTCGGCGAAGCACTCCGGGTCAACACAGTCGATGCGACCGTCACCATCATCATCATCGCCGTTGCCGCAGATCTCCGGCACCGGGGGCGGGTCGAAGTCAATCTCCAACAAGAATGGGCCTTGGAAGGGAACACCGGAGAAGCTCTTTCCGCCCGAATCTACCACCAGGTAGTAGGTTCCCGGGCCCAGCACCTGGCTCATAGAGGTGATGATGAGCATGGACTCACCGCAACCGAGAAGCGACTCGGGGCTGCATGACTGGCTGAAGAGGTAGATGGCCGGGACTTCGAGCATGGCATCAGTGAATTGGGCATAGGCCGTAACCTCGGCGTAGTCGTCCAGAGTGAATGTGTAGACGACATCGGGACCGGACGAACTGTGGGGAGCGCATTGAGCGGCGACCTGGTCGCTCTTGGTGTCGTTTCGTCCCATGAGGGCGAAGCTGAGACCCTGAGTGCCTATGTCCACGGCCGTTACAGGCAACCCTCCGTTGAGTGGAATAGCCGTGTCACACCCATCGCCACTGAATCCGCCATTGCACGGCTGGGTATCGAAACAGTCGGGGTCCTGGCAATCGGCGTAGCTGTCTGCATCGTTGTCCAGACCGTCGCCGCAGTTGAACTCGGGAACCGTGGCGCAGGCAAGCGTGAAGTTGTAGTCACCCTGGTCCAGCTTGGAGAGTTCGAACATTGCAACGTATGTTCTGTTGGCCTTGGCCGGGAATCCCGCCCCGGTCTCTCCGTGCCAGACCATCTCCCCTGTGCCCCACAACTCATCGTATCGCGGCGGGTCGGTCATGGCCTCGTAGAAGTTGATATAGCCGAAGTCCTTGGCCTCCTCGTCGAAGGCCCAATAGACGGCAACGTTCCCCGGCTGGTCCAAGGTGAAGGCGAAGTAGTGCGACTCATCGAGGCTCAAGAATGTGCCGCTGAAGGTGTCACCGCACTGGAGAGTGGCCATGAGTGGCAATTCCTCGCAGCCCGGCTCCTCATAACACTGCGGGTCGGCGCAGTCGGCAAGACCGTTTCCGTCGTTATCTACGCCGTCCTGGCAGGCAGTCTCAGTTGCGTCAACGGTATATACCTCTACGCTGAAATCATACGTACCATAATCGCCGCCATAGAAACTATTGCCGGTAACAACAAAATAATAAACGCCAGGCATAAACACATTTTCATACTCTGCGGGGTCCACACCTCCAAAGGCACAAGCCACCATATTATCTGGGAAGCAAACGTCCTTAAAAACCATTATTCGTGAAAACTTAGTCTCATCCGGAGAGGTGAAATGGAATGAGACCCTTAGGCGCAGCGGGTCAAGCACTTCCAGCATGAAGACCTCGTCCGGCACCTGCGTGGATTGCCAGCATAGGGGCGGGTAGTCGCTGCTCTTGCCCGTGGTATCGCCCTGCGCCTGCCACTTCAGGCCAACGGCAGCGGCCCCAACGGGGTTACCTTCGTTGACCAGGTAGGGCATGCCGCAGGTCTCTCCCAGGGCCAGAAGGGCGCACTCCGGCGCTTCGAGGCAGAGGGGGTCGTCGCAATCTATGAGGCCATTGGAGTTGTTGTCCACATCGTCACCACAATCCTCTGGCACACAATCCGGAATGGGAAGGAACTGACACTGCCCCTCGACGCACGAGTCAGCGGTACACTGCAGGTCGTCCTGGCACACCATGGGCGGGCCGGCCAAACAGAGGCCCGCCTGGCAGGAGTCCTGCAGCGTGCACAGGTCGCCATCTTCACATGGCGTTCCTGCCTGGGCCTGGGGGTTCGTGCACTGCCCCGATGAGGGGTCGCAGACTCCGGCCACATGGCACTCAGAGAGGGGGGCGCACTGCACCGGTTCGCTTCCGTGGCAGACTCCCTCGACGCACGTGTCAACGGTGGTGCAGCCATCAAGGTCGTCACAAAGAGTGCCCTCCTCAGAAGCGGCCTGAACGCACATGCCGGCGCTGCATGCCGCCTCAAAGCAGGCTGGGGGCACGGGACACTGGGCCACGGTGTCGCAGGGAACGCAGCCCGGAATGGGCGCCGCCTCGCATAGACCGGCCTCGGTGTTGCAAGTGGCCTGTTCACATGGGGAGTGCTCCATGTCCTTGCACTCCTCATCAAGGGTACACTCCGGCACAAGCAGTTCTCCCTCCGTATCAGAATGCGTCTCATGTAGGGTCTCCGCCAGGTCATGCTGTTGCGCGTCAAGCTCACCCCCCAGATCGTCAACATGATCGCCCTCCTGGTCCGGCAGGTCAGTATCCAGTTCGCCCACGGAGAGATCGTTAAAGACGTCTGCTTCAGCTGTGTCAACGAGGTCGGCCAAAGTCTCCAGACCACCATCCCCCCGGGTATCATGCGCTGAGTTGTCGTTCCCACCCGCATCAGGCATCTCCTCGGAGTTTGTTGGACCCGATGAACATGCCACCAGCACGAGAGACGCTGAGACAATGACCAGGCAGGAGATGGTTCGTGACATGGGAGACCTCCGCTAATGGTACAAGACTGAACGGTCCGATTAGCCCGCACTGGTTGCCAGTGTCAAGCATTTTCGGCCTCGGCCAGTGAGTATCAGTTAATCGTAATGCATAGTCAAAGGATTGCCACGGCTATTGATATTTCATTCTAGCTCATAACTAGCCGGCTTATGGGAGTGCGCAGCGTCCGCGGGCGGCACGCCCCGGGTCGGTTCGCCGAGGTAAGGAGTGTGTTTTCCGCCCTTTTTCCTGCCGGCTGGCAGATGCGGTGGGAAATTCGTTGTGCGGGTCCGTTGCAGCGTGCTACTTTTCGGAGGTTGCAGTCTGATGGCCGCTTGGGATGGCTCACTGAGCCGGGTGGGGTGTGCGTTCGGGGCCCTACGGTGGGCAGACCGGCCCTTTGGGGAGCGTTGGGCTGGGCAACTGCAGCGCAGCGGTGGTTGTGTAAAAGATCTCCTTTTCGTGGAGGATGGCGTGCGAACCTGGACCAAGCGATTGTTACTCGCCTTTGTTCCCATGTTGATTTCGTTGGACGCCTCTGCTGGGGGCTTCGAGTTTCCCAGCAACGGCACCGCTGCGTTGAGCCGGGGAGGGGCATTCACGGCCAGGGCCGACGACCTGTCGGCCATCGAGCTCAATCCGGCGGGCTTGCTTGCCATCAAGGGGACATACTTCTATCTGGGTAACAATTTTTCCATATACAATATGGACCACACACCCCAGATCGCCAGCTTCGAGAACATCGGTTCGGAGGAGGAGCCTTTCTACGAGTATGACAAACGGGTGGGATGGAAGGCCGGACGCTCTGTGAGCAACGGGGCCGACCCTCAGTTGCTGGGGCCGCTGGCCGGTGTTTCTACTGACTTCGGGCTTCGGGACTGGCGCTTTGCCCTGGGCGTATTTGGTCCTTCGGCCAATGCCGTGACCTCATACCCGCCCAATGGGGATCAGCGGTACGCCCTGGTCTCCACCGATGTCAAGTTGGCCTACTACACCGCCTCGGTAGCTTGGGCTCCGCTTGATAACTTCCGGGTTGGGCTATCGTTGCACTGGGCAGACCTGATGCAGGCCAAGCTGGCCCTCGTGGTGGTTGGTGGCTGGGAGGGTCTGCTTCCCTCGGACTTGGGCGGCCCCTCTTTCGACACCCTGGCGTCGCTGGACGTCTCTGACCGTTTCGGCCTCAACGCCACTTTGGGGGTCCACTGGCAGGTGACGCCGTTTCTGGAGGTTGGAGCCTCCTTCCGAGGGCCGTCGCTCTCCTTCGAGGCCGATGGGAACACCT
Organism: uncultured Myxococcales bacterium; assembly: GCA_964593355.1. Taxonomy (GTDB): domain Bacteria; phylum Myxococcota_A; class UBA9042; order CAIXZC01; family CAIXZC01; genus CAYTWV01. The sequence goes on along the minus strand of CAZQHM010000031.1, from coordinate 18,228 downwards.
CGTTGCAGTTCCAGGGTGACAAGATGCAGAACCTCTACGAGCAGGGTCAGGACCCTGAGGCCGACGGCGGCCTGCTGGCGTTCCGCAACAGCGACGACAAGCCCACGACTAAGATTCCTTCGAAGATGTTCTTCGACTATCCCATGATCGGGCGGTTGGGCGTGCGCTACATCCACAGAGAGGTTCCCGGCGATGCCAAGTCGCCCGAGGTTTGGGACATCGAGGCTGACTTCGTGTGGGAAGGATGGTCTGCTCTGGAGAGCTACAAGTTTGAGATTGACGGCTACTTCATGCTTCAGGGGAGCGGTGCGACGAACACCGAGAAGCTTCAGCTCGGGACCATTACCGTTCCCAGGAAATATAAGGATACATACTCAGCAAGATTGGGCGGGCAGTACAGGCCCCTCTCCTGGATGGCGCTGAGGGCCGGCACCTACTACGAGACCGGTTCGGTTCCCGAGAGCCACACTACGCTGGATTTTGCCAGCTTCGACCGGATGGGAATTGGCGTGGGACTTCAGTTCGACATCGACTCACTGGGCATCGCCGTGGGCTACTCTCACATCTTCCAGGCCAAGCGCACCATCGCTACCGACCAGAGCGGCATCATGAAGCAGTACCCCTTGCAGAACACCTCCCCGTCGGGAGAAGACTATCAGGTAGGTGCGGGCACCTACGAGAGTTCCTTCGACATCTTCTCCGTGGGGCTCTCCTACACGCTGTGATTTCAGAGTCTTGGTGGAACGATTGCTGCCTCGGGCAGGGTTGATACCGGCAGGGGGCGTCCCTGGGAATCGTAGGGCATCAGCGCCTTTGCTTCACCCAGGGCGTCGTAGAGTACCGTGTAAGATGCCGGCATCCCGGGTTCGGCTTTGTTCGACAGTGCCACCCTGGACAAGGCGCTGCGGCTGGCAAACTCAAGGACGACGTCTGAGCCCGAGAGTGGCCTGACCCTGACTCTGTAAGGGGGCAGAACGGGCGGTTCGAAGGCAAGTTCTCCTTCCAGTCTGATGCCCAGTGTAGCCAGGTGCCGTGTAACCCTGTCTGGAATGGATCGGACCAGCCTTACCTCCGTTGGAGCCGAGAGATCATTGCCGGCCTTCGCTCCCGGTGAAAGGGAGTGGGTGCCAGCCCCCGGCGCTACCGCCGACGAGCCCGAGTTCGTCCTGCTGCCGAGGCCCAGTTCCGGGAAGAGCCAGAAGAGCCCCGCCGCCACCAACAGCACCACGGCCCCGACCAGCCACCATCGCCACGAGGTCTCCCCGGCGTGCCGACCCGACGACGCAGCCTTGGAAGGGCGAAGCCTCTGCAACTGCTCTACCAGAGCCCGTCCCTCTGCCTGGGAGCGTTCCAGGTCCGCCTGCTCGCCCCATTTACTCCCCTGGGCGGGGAGTGGGTCGAACCATGCCGAGTAAGGCGAGTAGGAGTACTCCTCTTCGGGAATGCGTACCTGAGCGGCCGCTTCGGCCTGGGCGCCCGGCAGCGCATCCAGCATCTGGCCAACACTCGCCCAGCGCTGCCCTGGGTCCACGGCCAGTCCTCTGGAAAGCACAGGAAGCCACGCCGGACATGCCGTGGCCCCCAGGCGATTGAGCTCGGCCAGGTTGCCCGCAAGCATTCGGTTCACCACCTCCACGGAGAGTCCCGAGCCAAAGGGCGGGGCCCCGGTGCACTCGGCCGCTAGCCAGGCTGCGCACTGGAAGACGTCGGAGGCCGGGGTAACCTGGGCGGCACCTTTGAGCCATTCGGGGGGAATGGCCCACGGGGGCAGCAGGTGCGAGAAGTGCGAGAGCCGGGCCATTACGCTGCCCGAAGGAGCGCAAGCCAGGGCCAGGGAAGCGGTGTAGGGCTCCGGGAAGCAGATTACCCCCTCCTTGTCCATAAGCAGGTAGGCGGGTGAGAAGAGCCCATAGGCTATGCCGGCGTTGTGAAGGGGGGCCAGGGCCTTAGCGGCCCGCAGGGCAAGAGAGCGCCTGGACTGTGCACGACGTTCGAAGCCATGGAGCAGCCGGTCCAGGGGAATACCTTTCATCTGGGCATGTCCCAAGCGAAGCACCCGGCCCTCACGCTCCACGCCAACATATGCCGCCACTCCATGAACGGCCTTGAGCGGCTCGGGAAGGTGGGGCGAATCGCCGGCAACCAGCGCCTCGACCACGAGAGGGGCCTCACCACCGGCACCGGCGGCTCCCAGACGAAGCACTCTAGATTCTCGAAGCACCATGTCTGTCGTGGGCACCAAAGCCAGACCTCCTGCTGTAGTCCAGGCGATTATAGAACAAGGCCACCCGTGGGCACCAACTCCTTTTTCCCTCACCCCAGGCATCCGTCAACGGCATCCCATGCGTGGAGCGAAGCCCGGCACCACGGGCATCAAGGGTCAGACCGTCTTGCCAAACGACTTTGCCGGCCTATCTTGCCCGTGACAGAAACGGAGGTTCTCCCATGCCGATGTTCGATTTTCGCTGCCAGGATTGCGGCCATGTATTCGAGGAGCTGGTTTCCAACTCAGCAGCACCGCCGCCGTGCCCCAAGTGCGAGAGCACCAAGACTTTGAGAATGTTGTCCAAGTTTTCGGTCAAAACAGGAGGAGGGGGAGGGTCGACCTCCTCGTACAGCCCACCAAAATCCAATTGCACCAGCTTTGGGTGAGGCCTCTGATACTGCGCCGTGCGCGCATGAACAGAACCTGCTTCCTCATCAAGCACGTTTGGCAATTGCTTAATGCGTTACTGTTCTTCTCCCTCCTGAGAGGGCATCAGGCTTCGTCACCGGGGAGCAACTCAGAGAGGACGTCCAGAGAGTCCAGCACCTTGGAGTTGTGGCAGCCGTAGACGTCGCAAATGGCCACGGTCTGGCCGTTGGGCTTGTTCTTGTCGAGGTAGAGTCCTTTGAGCTCTCCCCCAGCGTGGCAACGGCACGGAGCTATGGTAGGGAGTTCCACTCCGCACTCGGGGCAGCAGAGCTTGAACTTCGTCCCCTCAACGAGGGTCTGCGGGGCCCCTACCCTGGTGTGGTCACCATGAATCGGGCTCAGCACCACGTCTCCGGAGAACTCCTGGTGCCGAACCACCAGACAGATTCCGGGGTGCCCTTCGAAGAGCACGTCGTCCCTTCGAACGACATTGTGGCCATTGGGGCAGAACGCCTGAGTCAGAATGATCATGACATCGGAAGGTTCTTCTCGACCCAGGCGGTTTTCGTCCTGGGAGCGCAGTGCAACAGGCTTCATCGGGCCCCTCCAGCAGTGTTGGCGCAGATTATAGTGTGGGGCCCCTCACTTTGGAAGAAGTAAACCGCCCAGCAGCGAGCAGCCATAAGCCCCGTTCCAGCGGGCCTGTGGCAGCGCCTGGACCGGGGCGTCAAAGAGCCTGCCGAGGATCTTTGTCAGAGCCACGCTATCGGCAAGACCGCCGGCGATGTAGAGAGGCGTTCCCGCCGGTGCACCAAGGCGAGAGGCCAGTTGGTATGTTCGGGAGGCCACGCTCTGCATGATGCCGGCGCAGATGCGCTTTATGGGCACCCCCTGGGAGACCAGCCCCACCACCTCGGATTCGCCGAAAGTTGCGCAAGTCGATGTAATCTCCACTGGATTGCGCCACTGCGCCTGAATCTCGTCGAGAGTAACTTCCAGCAGGGTAGCCATGTTTTCAACGTAACGTCCGCTTCCTGCGGCGCACTTGTCGTTCATTACGAATGACTTGAGCTCACCACCGGAGATGAGCATTACCTTGCTGTCCTGCCCACCCAGGTCAATGAGCAGGAACTCGGGGGTCTGAACCCGGCCAAGGGCCCCGGCAGCGTGTGCCTGAATCTCGGGCACCACAGTCACGCCTTCGCCGGCAATCCTGTTGCGGCCGTAGCCCGTAACTACGATGTCATGATCATTCGATTCGTAGCAACCCAGAAACTCAAAAAGCTGCTTCACCTTCAGTTGTGGGCCGTGCTTGCTCGAAGTTGTGAAGCGGCGGAAGAACTCCAGCGTTCCTACGTTGGCCATCCTGAAGGTTCCGTTGTCTTGCAGGTGGACCTTGGCATATCTGCTTCCCAGGTCGAGGCCCAGGGTACGCCCCGGTATTGTGTAGGTCAGGCTTGGAGGGGCCGCTCCAAGAGCTGCGGGCTGAGCGACCGTGGGTTGCGCCGCAACCGGGCGCGAGAGTTGGCAGGGGCGGAACTGCTCCGGTGTCTGGACTGAGCAGGCCTCGTTTGTAGCGGGCGCCTGAGGCACGGCCAACCTGGCCACGGAGAGTTCTCTGATGAACGCATCGATTCGGAGTCGGTCTCTTGGCGCCACCTCGCCTGGGAGGTCTCCCTCAATCTCCAGGCTTGGCAATGTACCAAGGGCCCGGTCCCACGCTGACTTCTCCATGTTGTGGTGGCAGAAGGACTGGCTGTAACGGATGACTCCATCCACGCCACGATGGCCGGCCTGCTTCATGAATGCCGGTATTCGCTTGGATGCCCCGTAGGCATACGAGTAGCGGAGGTACTGGTCCACAAGGTCTTCTCCAGGCGGCACCATGGCGAAATCCCGCTCGGTCTCGCAGAGCACGATGTTGCTCACGGGTGCCAGGAGTTCAAACAAGTTCGTGAAGGCCGTTGGCACGCCGGAGACGGCGATACGAGGAAGGTCTCGGCGGGGCAAGTGTACGGGCTGGGCCAGGAAGGCATCCAGGCGCATCTCGAATTGCACGGGGTCGCCCAGCATATCCGTTGAGCTCAGCAAGAGCAGCCTGGCCTCGGCAGAATCCACCAGGCCCGCTGCCATGAGTCGGTCCACTTCGGCCAGCTTCTTTCTTATGGGCTTCAGCAGGGAGAACTGCTCGTTTGCTGCATCGAGAGAAGAACCAAGTTGTTCAGCAAATCCACCGATCTCCCGGGTCAGAATGGCTCGGCGATCCTGGGACATGAGTGGGAATCGGAAAGGAATGACCCGATGACCCAGGGCAGCGAGAATTCGGGCCAGGCCGGTGTTGTTTGAGCAGTCGCCTTGCACCACTGCAACGACGTCTTGAAGCCGCTGCTCCACCACGGCGCCCAGTAGCCCCCTGGTCCAGGCGCAGACGCTTCTTGGCACCCCCAGGCCATCGGCGATGCGCACCAGAGAGAGCGGGTCTTTGTGCGTGACGAAGAGGTTGTTCACGTCGACGGGACGCAACCCAGCCGCAAAGATGGCTTCGATGGGCAAGGTTGAGAATATTGCGATTCGCCTGTCGCTGGCGGCATCGATGCGGCCTGCCCGGCCGGCGCTGGTGGAGGAGCTGGTCATGCTCATGAGCGCTCCTCGGAGGGGCCCGGGGGGGCCACTGTTCGCAAAGTGGGCGAACGGCGTCTTAAGCCACTGGCGCACATGGCACGAAAAGCTTCCAGCCTGAGATTCACCGAAGCATCCAGCGGGGCGATGCCCTGCGCCTCCAGCACAAGCAGGGGCCCGGGCCAAAGTCGCCGCAACCAGACCTCCTGCAGTTGCGTCCCGCAGAAGGGCTCCGTGCGCAGAATCATCGGCGGCGCAGCGCTTCCTACCAGCCCCTTCACCCTTGCCGAGAAGGTCTCCGGGTCGTCCCAGAGGGCGAAATCCGACGCTGCTTCAAGAAGCTGGCCCGGAGTGGAGACACCCACGGGTGCCCTGCGCAAATCCCACAAATCCACCACGCTGCGCCAACCAAGCTCTTGACAGCGCTGGGCAAGCCCCCTCAGCCCCGTGGGTAGGCCACCAAGGACCACAACATGGCTCTCGTCCCACTCGGCAGGCAGAGCAATCTCATTGGAATCAACGGACCTCTCCACGGGAAACATGGGGCCAAGGATACCGGCGACCTCTTCCTCCGTGCGCGATGGTTCGCCGGGAATCAGAGGGATGACGGTGGTCAGTGGGGCGCCATCCATGGCCTCCAGGGCGCAACGAAAGTCTGTAAGGTCAAGCTCCGTAGCCAGCAGCACCTGTTCCCACCCTTCAACGGAAGCGGCACCCACGGCGCCCTTTACCATGGCAGGGGCGTTTCGAACCCCGGCCAGCCGCTCGCCTGTCTCAACAAACGCGGCAGCTCTTCGGTGGCCTTGGAGATAGTCTCGGATGCTGATGAAGCGGTCACCCCCGGCGGTAACCGCACCGTGCAAAAACGCCAGTGTGGTGAAGATGTTGCCCACGAACTACACCCGCCCCCAGCATTGGGAAAGGGTCGGGAAACCCTGCGAGACGTCGCCTGGCTTGCCAGTCATGTTCTGCCCCCGACTACGGCTTCAAGCCGGAGAGTTGCTCCCAATTCACAGCCCGCAGCGCATCCACGTCGACGCGTATGCCGAACTGCCGCCCGGTCTCCTGGATGTATCGAATGACGTCCTTGTCCCTAAGGTACCCGTGGAACTCCTTCTTGAGAGTGGCCAACACCTCGGGATGGTCGAAGGGCAGGCTGACCTCGGGGAGGAACTCCTTGACATACAGAATGTGCCACCCGAAGGCGGAACGAATCGGTGCGGAGAAGGCACCAACACCCGTGGCCCTGGCGCCTTGGGCCACGGCCTCATCCACGACGTCGTAGCCGCGCTGTCGCTCCCAGCTCTTGGAGAAGTCGTACTGGAAGGAGTACTCCTGCACGCCAACCTCAACCATGCCCTTGGCGATCTCACGAGCAGACTTCTCGAACTGCTCCGGTGTCTGTGGGTCAATGAGCAACAGGCTGGTATGTACTTCCTGGGCCTTGGCCTGAGTCTCGTTGAAACAGGACTGGTAACGGTCGGTCCGCCGGCATCCGTCGCCAATCTCAGAACAGCAGATGATCTGGGCATCAATCACGAAGTAGGTGTCCCGATGGTCGAACTTCGGTCTCACGCGGCGGTCCATGTACAGCTTGCGCCACTCTTCCAGAGGCACCGAGTCGGGGGTGTGTTCAATCTCGAATTTCTGCTCCAGCCACGCTCGGGCCAACCCCTGCCGGAAGGCAAAGGCTACCGCATCGTCGCTGCCCTTTCCCTGCTGGGCCGCTTTGAAGGCCAGCTTGCGCCTGAGGGCCACTACTTTGGCCCGGGTCTCATCATCGTGGCCCTCTGCAGCCAGCAGATCCACATCAGCCCTGGAGACCTTGACCCCGCCGTACTCTCCAAAAAGCTCGGCTCCTGGCCCCCCTCCGGGCACCAGCACCGCTTCGGGCTCCATAGGAGGTTCGACCCGCTCAAAGTCCTCGCTCCGCCCGCATGCAGCAAGCAGACCAACCACCGCAACAATGTGAAAAACGCAACCCTTCATGGCGCCGGATACTACCCCCAACTCAATACCTCAGTCAATCGCTGCCACACCCCGAAACGCCCCAGGGCCTCTTCAAGGCACGAGGGGCCGGCGTTAGACCCCAAAGGCCCTCTCGATGTACGCCACCACCTCGCTCTTCTGGCACTCGTCGGAGCAGCCGTAGGTGATCATCCGCTGGCGCAGGTTATGCATGCTGGAGATGGCTATGAACGGTCCGTCGTACCTCCGGCGTACGTGCATTATCAACTCTGGAGCGTTGAATCCTTCGCCGTCCAGGCAGCCGTCGCTGAAGATAGCATCCCAGCTTGACCTGGAATCAAAGGCCGCAATGCCCTCTGCCAGACTGTAAGCCTGCACAAGGTCGATTCGCCCTCTGAGAGAAGCAGCGAAAGCCCGCTGCCAGGAGGTGCTGTCTTCGACGATGAGTATCTGCTTCATGAGTCCCCCCGAAGTGGAGCTATCTGACAAATCCCAGCCAGGTGGGGGCCAGCTTGTCGTCGGCCTTGATTCTATCCTCGATGGCCTGCTGCAGCGGGTCTGCCTTCACGGTGAACACCGCCGCTTCGCCCTTGCTGTAGAAGGCCTCAATGCGCTTCGTCATGATCTCCCTGCTGCTCTCCTCGGCCACGGCCATTGACCAGAGAGATGCTTGGGCCCAGGCTGTGTCTCTTCTGTATGCTTGTCGGAATTCGGCATCCTCACGGGCCTCCACGCTGAGACCGGGAACCTTCAGTTCTGATAGAGCCAACTCCAAGGTGAGCCTGGTCTCACCAGCGGGTACCGGCCGTTTCAGCCCGACGCTCCACGAGCCGCACTGCGTCTGCACCACCGACTCGGCATGGGGCATTGCCTTCTTCAGCGCTTCAAGAACAGCAGCACACTGGTCCTGCGACATCGTGTGGACAAGCTCCGTCTCCACTTCCCACGTGGCCACGGTCTGTTCTCCCAACGGATACTCATGAACGTTGCACTTGGGCTCCAGGGAACCGCCAGCTAGATGCGCCACGGCGCTTCTGGCAGCAAACCGGAGCGCTGCCTGGTCGACGGATGGCTCACGGGCAAAGCGCAACAGAAGCCGGGTTCGGGCCTCCTCGGGAACCCTGCCCGACCGGTCGGATTCCAGAGAGACCAGTTTCAGCGCAGAACCGGACCGCCCCGACGTAATTAGCGAAGCAATGCGTTTGGCCCGAGCCTCCTCGGCCTCTCCCGAACCGAATCCCCCCATGTATACCATGGCCTTGCCGCCCGTAATGGCCTCCCTCACCACGGGCGCAGAGAGGACCTCGTTGTCAAGCATGATGGCCAGCTTGCGCCCCACAATGGCCTCGGTCAGAAGCCCCAGTGCTTTGGCTCCCTCCCCCGAGAAGGAGAGATTAACCACGTATCCAAGGGCCTCATCCTTGTGCACAACAGCCTTGGTCACCTGGTCACCCGTCAGGCCCGGCACGAAATGGACATACTCGGCCCGCCACAACGGCGACGGCCCTACAGTCGAATCCCCAGTAGTCAGCACCGCCTCGATTCCTATGGCCCTGTTCAGGGGAACGGAGCCCCGTTTCGTCAACCAGCCAACGTAGCTCTCGAGGGCTTCACGACTGCTGGAGTAGAGTTCCGTGGAGGCCCCCGAGGGCCGCAGGCGCAAAACCTCGGCGTCCCAGGGACGATGCTTGAGATACTCGTCCAATAGGGGGCGCGTGAGGGCAAAGAAGTTCGCTTCAGAATCAACGACACGCAAAGCCACACGCCCAACGGTCTCCACCAGATAGCGAAGAAGCTCCAACTTGCCCGCCGGTACAACGTCGACGGTAACCACCACGCGGGGGCCCTCCGCAACCACCTTGGCCCCAATGAACCCGTACTCACGCAAACGTTTCCCAATAACCTCCACGCTGCGCCTGGAGAGGTCGTTGCGGTAGAATTGCGTCGTCGCAGCCGTTGCCCCGAGACAGAGCAGGGCCGCAGGGCCCTCCCTCAGCTCAAAACGAGGATCAAATTCCTTCAAGAACTCCTCGGTAACAAGCTCCTCTAGACCAGGCATCGAGCGCTGGAACTGAAGCTCCGGGCCCTGGCCTCGGTTGCCAACCTTCACCCCACCGGCGACATCAGCCTCTTCAAGTGCTACCAGAATGCGGGTGGCCAGAGTCCGCAACTCCAGCTCAACCACCTCGTCGAGGTCAACGTCGTACTCAAGCCGCACCGACCACGTGGGCGTCACCGCCATGGTCTGACTCAGGCTCTTCTCATCCTTGGGTTTGGCAGGTTCCTCCGCTGCTTTCTCCTTTTCGGATGAACAGGCGGAGAGCAGCAGGAGCAGAGAAATGAATGGGATTCTGGACATGTCGACCTCACCGTTCCAACCGGCGCACCCAGGCTCTGGGGCGCCAGTCTCACAGGAGGCTACTATTTCTGGTCCGGGCCCTCGTTGTCAACCGACTTGAACTTCTTGACCACGAAAACCAGAACGACGCAAGCCACGACGAGACCAACCACAACTAGATTCATAATCATATCTGAGTTCATAATATACCCACAAATTAAGATGTTTATAAGCCAAACACACCAGTAAAATCAGGTGGGCATACAACAATACGGGTCTTCCTCGGAGTGCCCCATGCGCACGTGCAGAGCAGCCCGGTGAGAGGTTAGCACCCTGCCTCCATAGCGACCCATAAATGCCACTATGAGCGCCTTGGAGCTGGCCAGCGACGACCATCCGCCAAGGCGGATTCCCACATCGCTGCCAGGTTGCTGACATCGGCCCTCGCCAGCCTGCCGTCCGTCGCAGGACCCTGGCGCCCCAGGGCGCAGACCGGCCCCCGATGAGAGCAGCGATGCTGTCTGTATTGCCTCGGCCTCGGCGCTGTGAAACAACTGCTCGGGCCCGGCCGAAGTGCTGCTGAGGATGAGGCTGAGGTAGGCAAGGGAGACCATGCCACAGAGCAGGGAGCGCCACCTGATGGCTTCCGGACTGCTGCGATGCTGAACGCCCGACGGCTCCAACGTTGGCAAGGGCTACCTCCACCGGCTCTCATACTGCCGAGCCGAGAATCCGTCAATTGTTCTCAGTTCGGGCTACCTTGCTGTTGGGCAGGCCAGGAAGTGGGGCCGGGGTCGAAACGACTTCGTACCGGCTGAAGCAGGCGACCAGTTCTGTTCAACTAACGGGGGACAAGTCTTGCGGCGCCAGTCATGAGAAAACCAGGCCGAAACTGAGGCACCCTAACCTTGGGACCGGGTCGGACGGAGACCTTGGTCAGACCGTAGAACATCTCTCCGTCGATGTTTGGGTCCAGCAGTTCCCCGTCCCTGGCTTCGACCTCCATGGTCTCTCCCGGGAACTCGACCCAGTTCTTGGCGGAGACAGGCTTACCAAGCACCAGGTAGAGCCACTTGTAGGTGCACTCCATGGGGGAGAGATGACCCACAGCCATGTGCAATTTGCCCTTCTCCCTGGCATACGGAAAGAGTCGCATGGTGCCGAAGTCGAGGTCCAGAGAAGAGACGTGCAGACCGTGGAAGCGGGGCTGGTGGAAGCTGTGCCCATCGGCCTTCACCGCAGCAGGCGTTCCGCTGAGAACGAACTGGCCGTACTCCCGAAGCCCCTTAGGCACCACAGGCAGTTCTTTGAGGGGACCAAGGGAGGCAAGTTGCCCCGCAGCGGCTTTGAGGCTCACCTCGATGATGGTCCAGCGGTTGGGATCCTTGGCTTCATAATACTTGCTGAAGAAGCGCTGGCCGATACCACCTACAGCCGCAGCAAAGCCTATTCGTCTGAATGATGGCGCGTCGGGTTCATCCCCGGGTCGGTGACCAACCACCTCAAGGGTATCCAGTTCAATAACGGGCACTTCGATGCCTGCCCGCACTGCATCAACCAGGGAGCGCACTACGCTGTCCGGGTAGCCCGAGATACCGGCCTTCCTGGCTACGAAGTCTATGGTCCCCCCATTGGTGGGCACCAGCACGGGGAAAGGGTCGTCGTTGTTCCAGAGCCCCTTGGCCTGCAAGGCCTCCTTGCCCACGTTCATCATCCAGTGGAGCGTGCCGTCGCCGCCGTCGCTCACCCAGTACTTGCAGCCAACATCTATGAACTCCTCCAGAACTCCCCGCAAGTCGTCCAGGTGATGAGTCTGCCTTGCCAGTCCTACGCCTGCCACAAGCCTGCCCAGCCTGTCGCCGTGAAAGGCCCCTTTTTTGTTCTTTCTTGACTTGAGATTCGTGACGACGCCGATGTCCATGGCCCAACCTCCACGGCGCCTTATTGCAGAAATCTGACCAATCTTCAACAGGGCCTGCACATCAGCGTGCAACCAGCGAGGCCGCAGCAAATGGACATGGCTGAGATGCTCTGGGTGGCAAAGGGGTTACAGGGCCTGACACTTGTTTCCTGCACACTTCACTCCCACCACTTCGGCACACTCCTGGCACAGCACCCCGGTGCAATCAACAGCACACTCTTCTGGAGGCAGTTCATTGCTGCCCAATTCTATGAGGCAAGGGTCCATGGCAAGCTGAGCTCTTGTAACAGCCTTGGGGCAAGCACAGCACTGATTAGTGGCCGTGGCAATAGCACAATCACTCTTTGATACACAAGAGGCAAGGAATGGCTCGGCGCACCCCTCCGGGACGCAGATGGACGACCAGCCCTTGTCGATGCAGAACGAGCCAGGTGGGCACGAGCCGGCCCCGCTGCACCAGGTGGTGCAGATTGCAGTGAGGCTGGGGTCTGAGAGTACGCCCGAACTGCACATTGACGCCCCCTCTCCCGAACAATCGTCGTCGCCCCCGGGACACGGTTTCCCCAACCCCTGGGCGCCGGGCAGAGCCGTTCCGCATGGCAGCACCGGCCAGACGCACACTCCGGTGTGATTGATGCCCAGTGCCAGGCAAACCTCGCCACAGCCGCAGAACTCCTCACCATCGCACATGCCGCCGGGACACTCCTCATCATCCCAGCAGGCGCCATCGGCAGGTGCCTCCAGGCAGACACCAAGGCCCCCGGCACCCGGCTTCTGGGCACAGCTCAACCCATCTCCGCATTGCTCGTCCAAGGTGCAACACTCAGGCGGCACCCCGCATGTTCCGGGCAGCAGCGGAGCCGGGTCTTCGCACCCGTGAACCTGAGCCCCCATGCAGACAAGCCCCTCAGAACACTGCGCCGAGTCCCAACACTGGCCCACCCCCGGAACATCTGCGCAGACTCCAGCCCCGCCTCCCGGCGTTGCCCCAACACATACCTGCCCGGCAGCACACATGCTGTCCACAAAGCAGCAACCATCCGCCGCAACGCACTGCCCGGGCTGGTCCTCCATATCGCACAAGGCGTCACAAGGACATTGCATGGCACCAACGCACTTCTCCGCCTCCCCACACTGAGAATCGTCCCAGCACTGGCCATCCCCCGGGGCGGACTTGCAGCTTCCTGGTTTGCCCTCCGCCTGTTTGCCCCCGACACACTCCTGGCCCTGGCTGCATTGGGCGTCGTCAACGCAGCAGTTGGAACCGTCGGAAACGCAAACACCGGGCCCCTCGTAGTAGATGTCACAATCGACTCCGCAATCACACCAGGCAGCACCGATACACGTATGCTGCGGTGCACAATCGGCCGCAGTGTAGCATTGCCCGGAATCTGGGGCCGGCATGCAGATGCCTCCGAATTGGCCACTCTCAAGTCCCACGCAACGCCACGGCCAGTTCTCGCCCTCCACTTCACACTCAGCGTCGCTCCAGCAGCACTCCGGCAGGTAGCCTTTGCACATCCCCGCTTGCAACGCCTGCTCGGCGCAGTTGACCACGGGGGGCAAGAACTCCGGTCCAACCCCTAGGCACGGCCCCAGCCCCTTGCAGTCGCTCTCCTCCCAACACTGCCCTGCTTCCAAAGCCAATGTAACGCACCGCCCCGCCCCGCCCGGACCCGCACCCAGGCACCGCTGCTCCTCTCCGCACTGGGCGTCCGTGGTGCAGCAACCGTCGGGCAGGCCCCCGGAATCGTCGGCATCCACGGCCGCTCCATCGGGTTGCAGTGAGTCTTGGATGTCGCCGCTGGCATCACTCAACGCACCGTCGGGCATAACATCCGGAGACGTGTCCCCCGCAAGCAGCCTCTGCCCCGAACTGCTGCACGCACCCATTCCCACCACCACCAACAGCACACCAATCATCGCCTTCATGACCTTCCTCCGGGATGCAAACTCTAAACCATTGCTCACCATTCTCGTCCCCCCTCGACTCGGCCTCCGGCCGGCTCCCATCGAAGGGCCTGAGCGGCCCCCTCTGGGCCGTCGAAGGCGGGGTACACGGCTGCTGGGTGGATCGAGATATGTGAGCAGCCGTGTATGACTAACGAAAGGAACTCAATCATAGCGTTCCAAGACTCTTGCTGGCCTGTTCCGTGTTGCCGTAAGCCCCCATATTGGCCCTGCCCCCATTGGGCAAAGGCTCCATATCGAAGGGCGATGAAGCATCTCCCGCATCTATCGCCGGGCTCTGCTCCTGGTCCACAATCCACTCCCCTGCCAGCCAGCGCCCGCCCTTGGACCTCAAGTGATAGTCGCCGCCCCCAGCAAACAACGGATCGCTCTCCAGGTTTCCGCTTCCCTGGCACCCCCCATCACACAAAGACCAGGCAACGGCAATAGCAGCACCGGAGGCAGTCTGAAGTTGCGCCCGGTCACCAGCTGCGGAATTTCCCCATAGTATGCAGTTGACCAGTTGGACCACGGACTTGTCCTCGGCCACAACGGCGTGCCCCGACGAGTCGGCCCCGCCGATGTTGTCGGCGATGGTGCACTGCCTCAGCACCGTCTTGACCCCCGCCGACCCCTGGGGACCATCCACATACACCGCTCCGCTGCGCCCCCCCTCCCTCACAACGTTGCCAACTATCAACTCGTTGGAGGCCACCACATTCGCCCCCTCGTCTACAAAGAGAGCGCTGCCCGACCCCGGCGAGGAGTTCCCCCGGTACAGATTTCCAACAAGTTCCACAATCGTGTCGCCGTTCAGGTCCGACGCAGTCGCACCGTCAATGATCATCCCCCCACCCCAGCCCCACTCCTCCTCCACGCTGTTGTTCAGAATCTGGTTGAAGGCCACGGTCCCAGAACCGGCGGCGATGTAGACACCACCTCCGTGGTCCGACCTGGCTTTGTTGCCCATGATAGCGTTGTTAGAGAGCCTGAAGGTCCTGAATGAATCCCTCAGAAGGATCATGACTCCGGCGCCCTTGCCACACTCGTTATTTTGTATCACATTCCACTGAACATCACAGCTAGCTCCCGATAAATACAGGCCGCCGCCAAAATCCCCAGACCCAACCAATCCTTTGTTGTTTTCTAAAGTATTATTTATCACTGTAACCTCGAGCTCCCCCCCGTTGCCTACGTTCTCGACAAAGAGCCCCCTATGGCCGCCCGAGAGTGCGAAGCCGTCCAGAAGCAGGATGCCCTGTGCGCCCGGCCCCTCCTCGAACACCAGAGAGACAACGGAGGCCCCCGCAGTGCCCACGATTCGGGTCAGGTGGTCATCCAAGCTCCTGGTGGTGAAATCGGCGCTGTAGGAGCCGGCCAGGCGCAGGGAGCGAGCCGATGGCAGAACCAGGGTCTCGTTGTAGGTTCCTTCCGCCACGACAATAAGCTGTTTGTCTCCGGCAGCATCCACCGCTGCCTGAATGGAGGGGAAGGGGTTTGCCGCAGAGCCATCGGCAGCGCTGCCGGAGGCCCCGGCCAGGACATGGAGGGCATCGCCATCATAGAGGGTCAAATCGGGTCTAACCTGCTGAGGTAAGGGCCCCGAATCGTCGACCCAGATTTCGCCAATGGCGGCATCGGCAAAGGTGTCGTCGGCAACGAAGTCCGTGGCATCCCCGGCACCAGATGCGGTTGAACCGGAAGAGCCGCAACCGGCGAGGCACAGGGCGGCAAGCGTGAGAATGGCTGCGAAAACTCTGGGGGTGCTGGTCATGGCTGTTCACTCCAAAAATGGGGTGGTGGGGCATGGGGGAGGATTATCCGCCAATCGGGCCCTGCCGTCCAGCGGTCGGCGCACTTCTGTGCTCCTGACCTCGATCCATGGCAGATGGATAGTAGTCTGGCGCTTTGTGACACTCCGATCGGAGAAACGGGGTCCGTGTGCATACAGAAGCGATAAAGGCGAGGGAGGGGCAGGGATGCGGCCGAAAGTGCTGAACCAGTGCTCTTCAATTCCGTCCTGTACGCTCTTTCTCAGCCTAGCCGAGACCACTGGCCCTCTTAGAATTGGCTGGGTGGGACTCAGCGAGAAGAGGCGCTGTATGGCAGACCCGAAGAGTCTGCTTGCAACCCATGGCGAGACTATGGTTGGCGGCGCTGCAGGAGGTTCGTCGAGCCGGCGACATCACGTACACATCGGATGCCGTGAGAGCAGCAGGTGCCATAACTGGGGCACATTCTTCCGGTGGGGGTGCGCCAGTATACAGGAACCGGAGGAGTGTAGGGGCCGTGGGCCCCACGCACGATTTGGGAACCGGTGACACTAAAGGGACCTACCGGCGGATAGCCGTAGTCCGGAGCGTTCAGGTAGTTTTCAGTATAGCAGTCACTGACTATCTCAGAAACATTCCCCAACATATCAAATAGCCCAAACGCGTTAGGCAGCTTCTGCGCAACAGGATAGAGAAGCCACTCGTCATATGGCTCCTTACCATCATTACTCCATGACTCGTGCTCCAAGGTGCTCTCATAGGTGTCCCCGTAAACGAAGGGAGATGTGCTACCTGCCCTAGCTGCATACTCCCATTCGGCCTCTGTGGGGAGCCGGCCACCCAGGCGCTCGCAGAAGGTGTTGACTGCCATCCAGTTGGGCGCGCTGGACATCGGATACTCGCCTGAGCCCTGACGGGGAATCTCACACCCCCTGGCAGGAATATCCGGCATCACAGCAGCCCACTGCGCCTCAGTCACCTCGGTGGGCATCATCTCAAACGGCTCCACGCTCACCCAGTGTTTTGGTTGAGCATTCATGTCACACTGCGGCTGCTGGGGGTCGCAGCCCATGTAGAAGCTCCCGCCGGGCACGGGAACAAACTCAATGCAGACCGTAGACCCGACACAGACCCCCGAGGGGCACGACTCACAATCCGTCAAGATCGAGTTGGCATCGAAGGGGCATGGGCCATCACCGCAATCGGCGGATACCGCAACCTCCTGGATTTCAGAGCGGCCATCGGTATCTGAAGTGCCAAGATCCTTCAATGTTTCTCCGTCTCCGCATTCCGCCAGCCCGCAAGCGAGGGCACACAGAAGCGCAACCCGCACGAATCGCTTTGGCATCGCTATTCCTCCAGCATCGGGACTTCTGGCTCGTCGAGACACTCCTCTCCAAGCTCAGGGATTACAAACGATAGCTCCTCATCGGGCCCAGCCTCATCAAGGCCCAGGGTGTTGTAGTCGGCGTGAGCTGTCGCCATACCCCCCGACAGCACCATGGATTGCCCTGACGTAAATGACACAATCTTCTTCTTGATTCCATATCTGCCCGTGCCCGATGAACCAAGAACGGACCACACGAAACCGATGCGCAAGTCCGCAGTGCAGCTTGTGAAAAGCTCCGCAGACGCTGCCCACGAGCCTGACGGCGCATACTGGGTAGCGAGGGTCTCCCCCACCACCAGGAGCTCTGGATTCGCCACCCCCCGAACCAGAGAGTACCGAATCGCCCTGGAATTAGGTGCAGACTGCGCTGTCCAAGTAATAACGAAATAGGGCACCGGCCGATAGGGATAGGGAGACCAGAGGCCAGCCGTGATCTTCGGAAACATCGGGAACACCAATGGCGCCTCATAACTAATTGACGTCCATGACCCATAAGGTACACCCAACGCCGAGAAGGTCCTAAACATGACTTCGTTCGAATCGCTGGTCGTATATACAAGTGCGAACCCACTGCCAACAGCAGTCACATCGAACCACGGCAATCCAATCAATCCACTAACGGCTATTGACACAGGAGCCACAACCGTTCCTTGCTCGTTTTTTATTAGATATTCTATCGAATAAATATTAGTACCATCATTATTTGTTGCCGCCCAGGCAGCAACATAGCGATCCTCGTTCGCCCAGAAACCGGCCACATGGGCATTCATTTCGTGAGTTCCATCGATGGGACTTAGGTTCGAGACCGGGCCGATCGGTGTTCCAGTAGCATCATACATGCGCTCTCTAATGATCGACTTGGGTGAAGGAATTGGCTGTTTTTCTTCCCATACTACGACGACTTTGTTCGACGCTGGCATCATCCCTGATGATGTGTGTGTTTGAATTCCGTAAAAATCTGCTTGAACAACAAACTGTGATGTCAGCGCTGACAAGTTTGTCAAAAAGACTCTTCCAAAAGAGTCCCAAAGGTCAATAAATTCGTGCGCAGCTCGCTGCCACGTAGCAAACCAATTATAGTTGTTCGCAGAAGAGGATGCCCAAACAGCCGGCCACCAGTAGTAGCCGTTTTCTCTCGTGGGAAGTTCGCTCAGTATCTGGTTGGCCTCAACGGAATGATTGGCGGTATAGTATGAGGTTCCCCAAATGCAGCGATACTGCCATGCGTCAGAATTTTGTTCGTGCGCTACCAGATACCGGTCCTGTGACCGGCGGTTCACCCTTATGACGGGGGACTCCCTATCCACCCCGGTTTGCGGAGCGTGTTGCCATGTCTCCGCCAGGGTCGCTGGACATACGCCAGCAACTGCCGGCAGGCCTGCGGCTGATACGCAACCGACTACGACCCATAACATGAGTCCGATCCTGCCGAGTCTGTGAGCGAAATACCCCTTCGCACAGCCGGGGTCCCTCTTCCATCGCCAAACATGGTAGCACTCTTGCCCTTCTGCGGGTGACGGGGCGACCACAGACGACGCAATACTCCCAGCATCATTGCACAGCGAATTCGAGTGCTGGTTCTTCAGGGGGGGGGGGGGCATCATGTTATCCTCCAGCAGGTGGGTACAGGGCCCG